>JBBRAK010000017.1:0-6704 GCA_038206875.1 Saccharimonadales bacterium (SeqCode) | reverse complement strand
TAGTCGTCGACAACGGTTCTGTAGATAGTTCTGTGGAATTACTTAAATCCAAGTTCGCTACTGTTACCCTCATAGAATTGCCGGAAAATACTGGTTTTGCTGGTGGCGTAAATGTCGGTATTCGTCATGCGCTTGAGCAAGGGGCAGATGCTATTGCTCTGTTCAACAACGATGCGGTGGCCGATAAAGACTGGTTGCAAGAACTGACTGCAACTATGGATGCTAATTCTGAAGTAGGTATTGTTACCTGCAAACTCCTGCGTACGGACAAAAAGCATTTTGACAGCACTGGGGACTTTTATTCGATTTGGGGTATGCCTTTCCCGAGGGCTAGAAATGTGGCTGACATGGGGCAGTTTGATGCACCAGAAGAAGTTTTTGGTGCATCCGGAGGTGCTAGTTTGTACAGAGCCGAAATGCTTGAACGGATTGGAGTTTTCGATGAGAAATTTTTTGCCTATCTAGAAGATGTCGACATAAGCTTTCGAGCACAGTTGGCAGGCTGGAAAGTTTTCTACAATCCGCGCGCTATAGCCTATCACCAAGTTGGTGGAACGAGTTCGAAACTTGGTTCGTTTAGCAGGTATCATTTTGTGAAAAACTTTTACTTGCTCTACGGCAAAAACATGCCTGGTTGGCTTTATTGGAAATACTTACCTAGATTTACTATTCAAGCTATGCGGATGTTTGCCTCTGCCATGCTAAAAGGTGGAGGATTGGCTTACACTCGAGGAGTTACTAGAGCATTTCTAAATACCCCACATATCATCAAAGAACGTAGACGCATACAAGCATCTCGAACCGTGAGCACGCAGTATATTGACTCAATTCTTTACAAAAACCGTCCACCGAAAATTCCTAAGATTTAAAAATCATTGACAATTGCATGATATGTACGTACAATGTACATATGAATACGATTGATTCAAAACTTACAACTTCCGGCAACAGCGTTGCCGTCCGTCTGCCTAAGGCTCTTTTGGAAATGAGTGGGTTAGGTAGTCGCGTCAAACTTGAAGCTAAAAATGGCAAAATCATAATTAGCAAATCCTTACATCCCCGAGATGGCTGGAGTAATCAGATTCAGGCCCTTGTTGCTAAACATGGAGATCCTGCAGATGAATTCAAAGACATGCACGCTTCGATTGATATCGATCTGGGAGAATTGCCGTGGGAAGGAATAACGTTTGAGGAGTGGAAAAAGGACGAAAACCGTGCCAAACTTTCCTAAACAAGCTTCAATATACTGGTTCAACCCCGACCCAGGAAAAGGTAAAGAAATACAAAAAACAAGACCTTGTGTAGTCGTTTCACCAGATGAAATGAATGAATATCTGGGGACTGTCATTGTTGCACCCGTGACATCGATAATCCACTCCTGGCCATTTCGATTGACCGTGAATGTTTTAGGACAAAAATCCAGCATTGCCTGTGATCAAATACGTGCAATCGACAAAAGCAGACTAAAAAACTGTATAGGTGATTTAAGGCTTGTTGAAAAAAACAAGCTTCTTAGCTTGTTGCAGGCAGTTTTCTCCGAATAGTCGTTGGCTTCTTTGCAATCACCTTTTTGGCCCTATCATTCACCAACGGCGTCCCAATAGCCAACCCCGCCAATAACCACCATTGCGATGCTACAGCTTCGTTACTCCAGCTATGTAGTAGCATGTTTACTAGTACATACCCCCAAAAACTTGCCAATAAACATATTGCCAAAGGTGTTGTGGAACGTGAAAGCAGTTTGTAGATCAGTATATTTACTATTACGAATACCAAAAGTCCTAGTAGGCCCACCTCATAACCTATTTGAATAAAATAGTTCTCAGTAAGTAGTCCTCCGTGTGGATTTTGTATGGATACAATCCCTGCTGTTCCCGGGCCATTGCCTAGGGGATTGTGCCAGATTCCGCTTAGGCCTCGTTTGGCGTATTCGTAGTGATACTCGTTTGAGTCATATTGTGCAGTGGTGTTTTTGTCACTATGCACAAGGATGTTTTGTACTGCGTACTGGTTGCGAAACACGAGAGTCAAGCCTCCTATTAGAAGTACTGCCCCAACCAAAATCGGCCAATACTTCTTTGCCAACGCAGTAAGGTGCTTTCTTGCATGGTAGGCACCAAAAAATGCCAAGCTTATTGCCGTACCAACCCAAGCACTTCTTGAAAAAGTTAAAAGAAGCGCCAAGCCATGAAGCCCTAGTAGCCCAATAAGCAACGTTTGTCTGCTCTTCCTGACATGAAAAAGTTTGTACACCAGAAGCGTAATTGGCAGTATCAGATAAGCCCCTAGAGAATTTGGATCCCTGAGCGTGCTCATGATTCGCGGTAAATCAGTCTTGTCATCTATAAAAAATGCCGGTTTGACACCCCTCTCTAACGAATATCCCAAATGAGTTAGAATGTCTTTTGGTAAAAAATACTGCAAAATCCCCAGCAAACAAACCAGACTACTGACTAAAAGTACTATCCGTATAATTCTGCGTTGATTCATCTGGACGGGACACAGGATTGCCGAACCCATTCCAATTAACAGATACCAAATTAAGCGATTGTTATATACCGAGCCTAGTATTGCCGTTTGGCGATATATATCTGGATTTATGACCCATACTAGCAAGTGAATCAATCCATATGCAGTAGCTAGGCCAAAAAACCATCCAAAAAGCTTATTTGTTTTACCCTGAGAAAAGACTAAAAATAGAATCAAAATTAGTAACAACGCAGTCGCTACGTCTTTTGCCACTTTCCATGCATCCAAACCACCGGTTAATAAGCTCAGCGATTGAGTTAGAAATATATGGAACGGCATATATACAAGTAGTGCTACGGTGCCGAGATACGGAATTCGCTTTAAAGTCTGCATATTCTATATAATTGTATACAAATGTCGAAGCATATAGTAATTGACAATAGAATTCGTCAAAGTAGTACCGGTCGCTACTCCGATAGATTAGTTGAACATTTACAAAAGATTGATCAAGATAACAGATACACCATTTTATTAGACCCAAAAGACAGCTGGAAACCAAGTGCTAAAAACTTTTCAGTTCAAGTTTGTAATATAAAAAAGTTTTCGTTTAATCCATTTCAGCAAATGGCACTGTCTAGGCAACTTAAGAGTCTCAAGCCAGATTTAGTACATTTCACAATGATTGCCCAACAACCGCTTTTTTATTTTGGTAAATATGTCGTCACAACACATGACCTAACTATGCTTCGGTTCACGCGTCCCGGACGCCTACCTTTAATCCTCCACAAATTACGAATGATTGGATATAGGTTTCTGTTTTGGTCTGGGAATAGGTTTGCATCCGAGATTATTGTCGGAAGTAAATTTGTAGCCGGGGACTTAGCATCAAAACAACCGTCTTTAAAAAACAAAATTTCCTTAACTTACGAGGCTAGCGAACCACCCATCCCAGGAACGGCCACAAAACCGCCCGTTGCTCGCGACTCACAACTCACTACTTACAACTTCCTTCTTCATGTTGGGAGTCCTTTTCCGCACAAAAATATTGAACGACTTATTGAGGCATTTGAAATACTTGTAACAGATAGGCCCAGCCTAAAATTAGTGTTGGCGGGCAAGCGTGAACACTATTTTGAGCAACTTCAAAAGCAGATTGATGCCAGCCCCGCGCGGGACAACATTATCGTCACTGGCTTCATCCCCGACTCTCAGCTCAAATGGCTATACCAAAACGCCTCTGCCTATGTCCTGCCCAGCCTAAGCGAAGGCTTTGGTCTCCCAGGTCTTGAAGCCATGGCACATGGTTGCGCAGTCGTGAGCAGTGACGCCACTTGCCTACCAGAAGTTTACGGCACCGCCGCTCACTACTTTGACCCACTGGACGTCCAAGACATGGCTACCAAAATAAAAGAAGTACTCGTCGACAAGTCACTGCGCGCCCAACTAATAGCAAGCGGACACCAGCAACTTAAAAAATACTCTTGGGAACGCATGGCTCAACAAACCCTAGAAATCTACAACAAGGTCCTTAGTAAAACCTGAGTTACTTTTTGCGGTATA
Source organism: Saccharimonadales bacterium (SeqCode) (assembly GCA_038206875.1). Classification (GTDB taxonomy): domain Bacteria; phylum Patescibacteriota; class Saccharimonadia; order Saccharimonadales; family JBBQAJ01; genus JBBQAJ01. The sequence continues at coordinate 2,675 of JBBRAK010000017.1, read as the reverse complement.
CATCACGACGATGCTGAATCCTTAGTATGACAATTTTGCCATCTCCAACATCAAAAATTATGCGATATGTACCAACCCGCCATCTATACTGCCCGTCTTTGTTGCCAGACAATTGGATTGCCAGAGATAAAGGATTTTCTAGCTCAATAAAATATGAAAGCTTTTGTTTTATACGTTTTTGAACTTGTGGGGTCAGATTTGAAATATCTTTTTTGGCGTTTTTAGCAAAAACAATGCTGTAGCGCATTTCTTAGACTTCTCCGAATGCCTCATCAAGCGTAAATACTTCGCCATTTTTTACTTGAGCACGGGCCGTTGCAATGCTTTTCAGGTATTCGGGATCTTGTGCAGCAAGATAGTCCTCATAGGCATCTACATCTATCATTACGACGCGGTCTTTGCCTCGTTTTTTGACTATAAGCGCATGTCCGCCCGTAACTGTATCCATGGCGTCGCTGAGGTTGTTTCTAAGAACAGTAGCGTCAATTGTCTTCGTAGTCATGGGTGATCCTTTCGTTATGTACGTTTTAATTGTACGTTTTAAACGTACAATTGTCAATATTATTCTCATGCTTACAACTTAATGTACAATAAGCTCAATGGCGCAAACTAAATCTAAGAAAATCTTCAGATACGCTTTATATAGTTTGCTTGGGGCTGGGGTTCTGGGAGTTGTTGTTTTTGGAAGTTCGCATATGCCATATAGCAACTATGCTAGTGCTCAATCTGACAATTCAACGTCACAAGCACTAGCAGTACAAGAAACAATCGATCAACCTAGCCCCGAACTTAAAAACCCCTACAAAACTAAAAACAGCCCGTGGATAAAACTCCTGTACGTAATTCTCTCCCTAGCCACCGCAATCGTACTCGTCAAAGTAATACGCCATCCCAAATAACACACTCAAATATCACCTCCCTACTCCAAAACAATCGAATACCAAAACCTCATCGCCTTGACCATCAAAACATACAACTCCAAACTAATAAATATAAAAATTATTTCGTATATATACATAGTATATAGGAAAGAAGCTAAATTAAAATTGCTCTAACAGATTGAAAATGGGCACAATTATTGAATTGCGCAATTCAATGAAATTTGTACAATTTTAGATTATTTTTGGCAGATTATTTGGGTTACTTTCTCATCTAAATAGCTGTCAGCTTGTGATTTTATTTATTACGCAAGCCTCCAAGCCTCTTGCAAACAACCCGGAAATAGTAGCAGGATACGAAATTTTAAACACCCTAAATAACCCATTCACATTTTTAACACTGCAAAAGGTCGGACCTTTTGCAGGGGTGGTTTTTGTGATTTGTTATTTTTTCTCTGTTGGAGGGGCGGGTTTTAGGATAATGTGGCGGTCACGTCCTTCACCTACTGATTCGGTCTGTAACCCAGAGTCTCCGGCTACTTTGTGAACAATTCTACGGTCGGCGGCGTTCATAGGATTTAGCTCCATTTGCTCACCTGACTCTTGAACTTTTTTGATCCATCCTTCGGCTCGCTCAGCAATTTGCTCGGCACGAGCTTTTTTGTAGTCGGCAATGTCTACATTTACACGACTATACTCATAACCGTTACTGCGCAGTGCGCTACTGACCATAAACTGCAGGGATCTTACGGTATCACCTTGCTGACCTATTAGAAATCCATTCAAGTGTGTACTTGGAACATTCAGTTCAATAACTTCGTGATCTTCGGTAGTGGCGTATACGTCTGTGTTTAAACCAAAAAAGGACAGTAAATCTTCTAGGTATTTTTTGGCATACTGGATTGATTCTTCTATGGACGAGTTTGTAGTGTCGCTCATTTTTTCCTCCGTTTTTTGTTGGAAGATTTTTTTGATTTTTTCGGCTTGTCGACAATTTCGCCTTCTATCACTCCTTTTTCACCTGCCTGGCCGGTAGGCAGGTCTGCCAGGTCTTCCATCTCAACTTCATCTTTACCCAGTATTCGTGCTTGTTGCAAGTAAGCAACTATACCGCTCGTAAGCCAGTAGAGAGATAGTGCTGATGGTAAATTTATAGTAAAAAGTATGATCATGAATGGCAACAAATATCGAGTACTCTGCCCTACTGCCGCATTGACTTCCGACTGTTCTGCTTTTTTGCCGGTGTTGGCTTCTCTTAATATTGACCTCAGGCCACGACCATCTTTACTACTTGGCATTAGTTGTTTGCTTTGGAAAAACTGAGCTACTGCACTACCCAGAACAATAAACAGCGCTGGATAGTAAAAACCACCGCTTTTGTTTACGGCCGCCCTAGTCAAATCTACGAAACCAAATAATGTTGCATCAAAGCGCCCTATTTCTGACCCAAGCGTTTTTAGCCAATTTAGGTTGTGGAGGATACTGTATGAATAGTCTAATATTGCGTGCGGGTTAGTGACAACTCTTCGTAACCCAGAATATAGTCCTATCAGAATGATCAGCTGAATAACGAGAGTTCCCAAAGACCCGAACGGGCTGATTCCTTTTTCTTTGTAGAGCTCCATGAGCATCACTGATTCCTGTTGTTTGTTGCCCTTTGTGGCTTTTTTGATTTTTTTGAGCTCTGGCTGTAGCTCTCGCATGGCTTTTGCTTGGTGAAGTTGTTTTTTGACCAGTGGCCACATGAGCAAGCGGATGATAATTGTGAAAAGGATTATACTTAACCCAAAGTTATGC
>JBBRAK010000016.1:0-7767 GCA_038206875.1 Saccharimonadales bacterium (SeqCode) | reverse complement strand
CAGGAAATTGATGAGTATGGTACTAGAAAATTTGCTCGACAATGCCGGTAAATACTCTAAACCTGGCAGCGAAGTAACGATCGACATGAGTCAAAACGATGAGTTTACTACGATTGCCGTACATGACACTGGAGTTGGTATAAGAAAAGTAGACCGCCATAGGTTATTTAAAAAGTTTTCTAGAATTGATAATTCCCTTTCGGTAGCCGTTAATGGTACGGGTCTAGGTCTGTACTGGGCTAAAAAGATACTTGATTTACACGGTGGTGACATTAAAGTAGATTCAAAGCTACATAAAGAATCGACCTTTACGGTAAGGTTGCCTATCGCCGCTGCTTATTCACTAAGTTACATTACTGATTAATAAAGCCTCTGGCATTGTACATAAATGGCCCTTTCCATCCCGGGCAAGACTCTTTCCTTGGCGCAGAATCGTTGACGCATTACAAACATCTGCCATTGAAACGGTGAATAATTTACAGTTATTGCATTTAGCCAAAGTTTTCAATTTAGCCGACGCTTACTACCCTAGGTTTTATTTTTTTCAGCCAAACTCAAAACACCGAGTAGTGCAAAGCTGATAAGCGAGGCTATCATAAAAGTTTCTGAAAAGTGCACTAGGCTATCCTGTTTGTTATTAAGTAAGTCGCTGGGGCGCATAACTGCTTTGTCGTGCGAGACGCAGCCTGCCGCACCGTCAATAGGCGGGCAAGTGTAGGTAATTTTAGTTGCTGAACCAGCGAGTAGAAAGCTAATCACGACAGCAATCACTATTCTTACCGAGAGTTTATTAACATATTTCATACACACAATTATAACAAAAAGAGACCATAGTGGTCTCATGTTTGAAGGCTCTCTAGACAAAAAACGATTGGGGTTCTAATGGTGCCGGATAGCTGGCATATTTCTAACCACTACCCCTGACAATATAGACGTTTATAAGCTAAAGGAGCTGGTGCTACAGTTCAATCTCTCAGGGGATTTAATAGAACGGTAGTTATGAGGTGTAACATCAGGTTATAATCAACTTATGATTGGAATAATTCTAGCTCTTCTTTGCGCCGTCTTCGTCGCTTTATCACAGATAACACTTAGAAAGAGCTATAAAGAACTCCAACCTTCAATTGCATTCTTCTTTGATGCTGTTTTTGGTCTGCTAATGTGGGTGCCCCTAGCTCTAGTAATGGGTGTTAACTTTGGGGTAAGTCTAAAAGAGGCGTTGGTCTTTGCTGTCATATCAGCCATATTGTCCGAAGCGATAGTATTCTTTGCCTTATCAAAAGGCGAGCTGGCCGTTACTGCAACCGTACTAGCAACATACCCTGTATACACTGTGTTTTTCTCAAGGATTATCAATCACGAAAAGTTGACTACTGGTCTTTTATTCTTTGTTGGGGTATCAATAGTCGGCAGTGTTTGGGCAAGTCTACCCGATAAGGTTAAAAGGTCGGATTTAAGATTAAGGAAAGAAATTGTATGGCCATTTGTAGCCGCAGTCTGTATCGGCTTATCGGATACTATTTCAAAAGGCTATATTAATCGTTCTGGTGATTTTAGTTTTCTTTTTATGCTCGGTTTTGTCCAAATACCGGTTGCGCTAGCATATCTAAGAATTGAACGAGAGAGTGTTGTCAAAGCAATCAAAGGAACAGTGCAGAAATTTAACAATTACAAGTACGCATTACTAGGCGGACTATTCAACATAATCGGTACAGGCTTTTTATGGCTCAGCTTCTCGTATGCACCTGCTTCAATAGCGTCTCCAATTACCGGCACGAGTGGTGCTTTAACAGTATTACTATCTCACTACGTTTTGCGTGACAGAATATCTCATAGAAAGTACTTGGCCATAATAGTTACATTCATAGGTGTTTTAGGAATTATCATACTGCGCTCTAGCCCGTAATTAGAGTCCTGCTTGGGTTAAGAGCAATTTACAGCAAAAAACGTCGATTTACTCGACGTTTCTCAGGGGTCATTATCTAAAATGTATTTGGTGCAGCATTTTGAACGATGTCAGAACTTTATTAATGACAAGCTTACAAGAAACAACAATTATTCGTTAAGTCGTTTTCCTGTTTGCACTGCGTTGACTACCGAAAGTATTGCTTGGCTAGACAGCTTGGCGAATTCTTCATCCCCTACCATGTTATCGTGAGTAGCATCAGCAAGCACATCGTGCTTACTATTTGTAGAGAGATCGGCTAGCTGATCCTGTACAGTCATCCAACCTTCAAGTGCATCTTTTTGTGCGGTTAATACATATAGCGGTGTATTGTCGAGTGACTTTAGTGACTGAGCCCGAGTTAATGCCGTGCGTATAACTGAGAATTCATCCCGTTGGCTTCTTTGCAGCCTAGGAGATGCCCACATTGCGCGCTGTTCGCTCCTCACTTGTTCTGGGAAATTACCGTAGGCAGAACCATAAGCTAGCCGCCCAACACCGAGCCTAGCAAGAGGAGACATTAGTGCTGATGCTTTTTTAAAACCATCGTAGAATGCAGGCCAAGTTGGCAATTTTTCATACTGTTCAGGGCTCATTGAATCTAGAAGTACTATGCCCACAACTTCATCGGGATATGAAATAGCGTAGTTGAGCACGTAAATGCCACCCGCTGAGTGACCGGCTAATACGAATGGCCCCGAAATACCTGATTTGGCCAATAGCGTATGCAGTATTTCGGCAGTTTGCTCGCCATCGAGTGGTGTCGGTGATTCATCGCTCCACCCACGACCTTCGCGGTCATAAACGCACACTCTTGTTTTACTAGCAATTTCAGGCGTAATCCATCCATTCATTGCCGACGAAGGCTCGCCTAAACCCGGTTCGAGTATTACTGTTGGTTCACCTTCGCCAACGCAGTTGATGTGCATTTTATAACCACCCACGTCAACAAGTTGTCCTTTTATAGATAAATTGTTATGGTCAACAGATTCTTGTATTTTTTCATATAATCCACCAATAGCTGAGAACATAAGTATTACTAAGACAGGATAAATAACAAAGTTACGAGTACGGCTGTGAAGTTGTTTTTTTACCTGAGGCACTACCCAGATTACAATTCCTGCTAGAATTAGTGGCCACAGCCAGCCAAAATCACTTATTAGCCTATTGCTAGGACGTAAAACTAAAAACAATACACCTTGCACCCCAAAGTATACAGCAGGAGCATAGGCCCATTTTTGTGGTTGGTCGCTGTAACGAGTTGTTAGATACGCTAACATTAACCAACCTACGGCAAAACCGAACGACACAGATCCCGTAATGACGTGTTCTTTAGATCCTCCGAATATCCCTAGCGAAAGTATCATAGCCAACACAAAACCAGTCATCATAGACGCAGTAACTAGAAAACCAAAACTTTTCAGCTTACGCATAAATTACCCCCTTATTTAAATACTTGAGTTTTCTCAAATTTAAATAAATATTACGTTTATTTTATCTAAAAAGATATAAGATTTTAATTCAGACTTCCACAGGCTTGAACAGCAAATATCCAATTATCCAAAACTCACCAATTGTTGCCGGTATCGGTAGTATTTCGGCCAACGAAGTTTGACCTGGTGCGACAATCAAAACAAAGGTCGATAGAATATATCCGACTCCACCAACGTAGAGGAAGTAAGTCAGTGCTCTTGGCATATTATATCGACTTGCCATATAACCCATTGGCAACAGCCATAGCCCAAAGAACAAACCAGACACTAGCCATATTGATTCATGCAGGCCAAAAAGTAATTGAGCTGTAGCTGCCTGATCGCCCGCTGGGGATATCATTGCACCGCCGGACACCGCAGCGTTAAGTGCAACTAGCCACAATGCTGATGCGATTAATATTGCTCCTGCATTTACCATGCCAAATATTGCAATAAGCCCTGCACCAAATGAATCCTTTTTACGAAAAAGCTTATAAAACCATACGGCAGCTAATGCTTGGAAGCCCACGAGTGCAACTTCAGCTGCAATGCCCCACCGAGCAAGCATTTCATTGTCCACCAAGTTGGTGGATGTTTTAAATGCATTCCCGTCCACATAAAGATGCTGTCGGGCAAACAAAAACGCGAAAAATCCCGTCAATGCTAGCCCTAAATATATTAATCCAGTAGTGCGTGCTGTTGTAAGCTTTATCATTATATCCCCTCTATGTTTAGCGATTAAAAGTCAATTATCTCACATACTCTCAACGGGCTAAAACATATTTTTTTACTACTATATTTACTAGCTCGTCAGAGAAGTTTATAAAAATATCACTGTTTGTAAAGTGACTATATGTCTCATTAGCTTTGCAGAATACCTAGCGTTATTTGAGACTGAAGGGAGGGTATTTATCTGTCACTAGCATGAAAGCGTATGCTTCGACTCGAGTACTCCATCGCATCACTCCTACCACAAAGTCAAAAAGGCTTTTTGGGTAACGTCCTGTGAATAAAATGGAAAGCCAGGCAAAGACAGTTGATATTATCGCGGCAATTATTAGCACAAACAAGACGGCATAATGAGGTATAGCCAAAAACCACTTTACTAAAGGCAGCCAACGATTTAGGTCCTTACCAGCGTTGGGATAATCAAAATCTAGATTCACCGACTGCTTGTCAGTAGTTGAAGGGTAGCTGTCAGTTAGCAGTAGTACATAACTACCAACACGAGTTGAAAATCGTTTCAGCTCTACAGAGAAATCAAACCACCAACGAGGATATCGCTGTCGAAATAAAATCATAAGGGCTGTAGCTATAACCAAACCAGCCACTATACCTCCTCCGTTTGCCGATACATGCCGACCAAATTCGTGTTTACTATTTTCACTGCCCGTGGAAGTAAGTATTGTTAGTAATACCAATATTGGCAAACTCCATACTATACGCAAAAACGTGGTTTTTCGATTATGCTTTTCTACGTAATCAATATCCAGTCTTGCTGGATATGCTTCTTTTGTTAGTGTCATTCTGTCGTCTCCTTGTTTAGATGTATATCTATTTATATATTAAGTTTATCATTTCGTCTCAAGAGAGGTTACTGCCTTGGCATTGAAACCTTTGAATACAAGCCAAAGTCCCAGTGAGAACTCAAACAACGCAACCCCTATTGCCGACATACCTGCAAGTGAAGAATGTTGCTCGATTGCCCCAAACATAACGGCAAAATAGCCTAAGAGAAGCATGGGTCCACCAACAATTCCGATCATTGAAAGTCCGCGAGGAACCAGACGAGACTTAAATAATAAGAAACCTAGTAACAGATCGATTATCGCAGGCATAAAGCTTTGGCTGAGCAAAAACATACGGTCGTAAAGCGTGGCCAAAGCATGGCTAACTGGAAGTGCATCTACTCCAGCACCATCCTTACGTAGAGCTACAATAGTTAAAATAAATGCCACGCCAACCAATATGCTGGCTGACTCTACTATCCTTGCAGCAACGATGCCAAGTGCGGCAGATTCATTCTGCTTTTTAAGCACCTTAAACAGCACAACTGCTGTCCCGATACCAGCAAAAGCCACAATTACTTCCAATACTGCTGCAATAACTGCATGAGTATCTGGACCCGCACTTAAAATGTAGTCTGCACCCTTCACTTGCGTGTATAGCGTAAGCGTCGGGATTGATACGAAGGTTAGCAGGTATAGAAGACCCGCTGTTAGTGATATTTTTCTATGATTTAACATTATTTAACTCCTTGATTATTAATTATATGATTACTTTACACCGTTTACTTTACAGTGTAAAGTAAATTATGTATAATGCATGTGTATAACTAAGGAACAATAGTAGTAAATGGCTAAGAAATTAAAAAAGATTACACTAAACCGAGAACCACTTACCAAAGAAAGTGTGATTAAGGTTGCGGTTAAGCTTGCTGACGATGGTGGCATAGAATCACTTAGCATGCGAAAATTAGGCAAAGCGCTAGGGGTTGAGGGTATGGCAATATACTATCACTTTGCTAATAAAGAAGTACTTATTGATGGCATGGTCGATAGTATTCATGCTGAAGTTAAATTGCCTTCGGACAAACAAAATTGGCGTTCGGTCATGCAGCTACGGTCTGAATCATACCTGACTGTTTTATCAAAACACTCTTGGGCGGCTCCTATCCTCGAAAACAGACAAAATCCTGGACATGCATCGTTGCAACTAGTAGACTCCACCATCCATTGCTTGCTAAAAGCAGGTTTTAGTATAGATATGGTCGCTCACATAATCTCAGTTCTAGATGCATATACGATTGGATTTGCGCAGCAGCTTCGTTCACCCACTGAGAATATAGAGAAAGAAGTCCAAATGGGCGAAGATATTATGGCACAGTTCCCATTTGACCTGTATCCACACGTAGGTCAACTAATTACGGAGCATGTGGCAAAATCTGGCTACAGATCTATAGAAGAATTTGAGTTTGGATTGAACCTAATCCTAGATGGAATCGTACACTTAAACTAGCTAAGAAATAGAAAAGGACACCAGGAAGTGTCTAGTAGGGTTCAAGTGGTGCGGGTTAAGAGACTCTCCCACCTTTGGCGGGCCCGAAACTTCGTCTTTGAAAACAAGTTTTCAAGAGAAGGTTTCCTTGCAAAATGCCGAATGGCATTTTTCACTCTCTCCCTCTTTGAGGTCGAGAATCTGAGAGTCTGTTGACTCAAACCAATTTAAAAACCCCGCATACGCGAGGTTCATAAATTGGTGGAGTTTTACAACCAAGTTCGAACCGATTTTGAACAGAATGGCTGAAGCGTAAGCTCAGCCCCGACGCCTGCGCCAGCGAAGCTGTCGCGCGTCCAGCCAGAAAAACCGTCCCTTGAATTATTTTTGAATTTCCCCCCGCCGTATTTTTCTTTTTAGTTGAAAGGGTCGGATTTTCTGGCTGGACTTCGCTGGTTTATCGGAGTTAAATCAGCGAAAGAGTGCTATAATCTTTACAGAAGATGTAGAAATGGAGGGTTAATGTCTAGTAGTAGTCTTACAGCTACAAATATAGCTAACGCGTTCGGCGTTAACCTTATTTACGCTCGTCAAATTTTTCAATCTATTGGTAAAGAAAGTACGCTTGAGGATGTACAAAAACTCATCAACTCTAAGCCAAAGCCATTTGTAAAATGGGTTGGTGGCAAGCGTCAGCTTCTCAAGCAATTTCGAGAATTAGGCCTCTATCCACCAGAAGACTTTAATCCGATAACAAATACGTACCATGAACCGTTTGTCGGTGGCGGTGCGGTATTTTTTGACTTGATGCCAAAGAGTGCCGAACTTTCTGACCTAAACAACGAGTTAGTAACGACATATAACTTTATTAAAAATAATGTCGATGAGCTTATCATCTCACTAAATAATCATATTTACGACAAGGAATATTATCTTGAAGTTCGCGCACAAAAGATTGAAGATTTGTCAGATATTGAAGTCGCATCCCGCTTTCTTTTTCTTAACCGAACAGGATTTAACGGACTTTACCGAGTTAACAAGAGCGGCCAGTTCAATGTTCCGTTTGGTCGTTATAATAACCCTAAAATTTGTGACGAAGAAAACTTGCGTCGCGTGTCGGACACCTTGCAAGATGTAACAATAAAACACCAGGATTATAAAATGGTTCTAAAAACTGCCAACAAAGGCGATTTCGTCTATCTCGATCCGCCATATTATCCAATCAATGCGACATCATCATTTACTTCATACACTGCCGAGAGTTTTTTGGAAAAAGAACAAACAGAACTTCGAGATACTTTCGTAAAACTACACAAGCAAGGCTGTTTTGTTATGCTTTCAAATTCAGATACC
>JBBRAK010000015.1:0-9372 GCA_038206875.1 Saccharimonadales bacterium (SeqCode) | reverse complement strand
GGAACCTCTCGGTATTCACGAGCAGGTTGGACTTTTGGTTGGCGGGCAAAAACCGGCACAGAAACTTGCAGCCCAAAAACGAATTGCTTCTGGCGACATCAAGTTAATTGTAGGTACCCACGCCTTGATACAAGACAAAGTAAATATGAGCAAACTAGGCTTAGTTGTTATTGATGAACAACACAGATTTGGCGTACAACAGAGAAAAATATTGCTTTCAAAAGCTGGACATATGCCACATGTTCTTAGCATGACAGCAACTCCAATACCTAGAAGCCTCGCGCTTACACTGTATGGTGAGCTGGATGTTTCGATAATAGAGTCCAAGCCAGCCAACAGACAGGAAACGATTACGGAGTTAGTCCCGCTAGTTAGTCGTCAGAAAATATATGAAAAAGTAGAAAAACAATTGCAACTTGGTCGGCAGGTGTTTGTAGTTTGCCCACTAATTAGTGAGTCAGATCAGATACCAAGTAAATCGGTCGAGCAGGTCTACGAAAATTTATCAAAAGGACCATTCAAACATAGAAAACTTGGTTTACTCCATGGCAAAATGAAACCGATTGAAAAAGACAATATCATGCAAGCATTTATAAATCACGACCTAGACATGCTAGTATCAACAACAGTAATTGAGGTGGGGGTTGATGTTCCAAACGCTACAGTTATGATGATTGAAAATCCAGAGCGTTTTGGATTGGCGCAGATTCACCAGCTGAGAGGAAGGGTTGGTCGTAGCGAGCACCAAAGCTACTGCTACCTGATGCTAAGCGACAATCAAGCCCCATCACGAAGGTTGAGAGCATTAGAAAGTTCCTCGGATGGTTTCAAGCTAGCCGAATATGACCTAGAGCTACGTGGACCTGGTGCCATATATGGGCAACTACAACATGGTCAACTAGACCTGAGAGTTGCCAAGCTTTCAGACACCAAACTTGTCGCAGCCGCCCGCCAGGCAGCGCTTGATTTTATAGAGCGCAGGGAAAATCTGCTAAAATACAAGGAGTTAAACGAGCGAGTGCAAAAAAACCGCTCAGTCACCAACCTCAATTAGAAAATTCAAAATGACCATTTACCAACTACAATCTACCATTTACTGGGCCAGCGAGGCTGGTGCCTAATGTACTCAGGCTTATTCGTATTCACAAAATATTCTGGAGCAATAATGGGCGCTCATCAGAAAATCGATAGAATTGCTAGGAAGCAACTCATAAAAATGACACCAGCAAGTGCACAGTTTCCTCGAATTAAAGATGTATTACATTTTGAAGGAATGAACGGTCCGGATGGCATCAAAGTAAAAAGTCCCGGCGTGAATGAACCGTGGCACTATGTCGACCCTTTTAATGATGAAGATGAAGCGCTTAATAGTCTATTGAGAGACCACTATGCAAACTTGGTTAAAGCACTTAAGAGAAGTGACACAGTCAAAGCATCTTTCGAAGCGGCGTGGTTGGCGCACGCTTTGGTTGACGGGTTAACTCCAGCGCATCATTTTCCATATGAAAAAGAACTTGAAAAACTTCGCGAAGGAGCAGATCTTGGTTCGCGAACAAATTTTCGCAAAAAATTGATTATGCCAGGGGAAACCAAACGAAAAAAACTAAGCAATAACTGGAAAATGTGGGGTGCGGGGGGTTTATACGCCACTCATGTAGCGTTTGAGCTCGGGGTTGCTACAATAATTGCTCCATTAACGTTTAAAGAATCACTACCAAACGAATCAGATATGAAAAAAATTCGCTCATCAACCGTAGTGGATTTGTTCAACAAAACCGCCAGAGAGGTAGCAGTGCTAGATATGTTTCACAACTACATGGATAAAGGATGGACGCCTAAACTGGCTTGGCAAGTGAGACATAGACTCGGTCCCGCGTTGATTCGAACCGTATCGTTAACATGGTACAAAGCAATGTATGATGCAGGTTTAGTAGAAAAATGAGAATAATATCTGGAAGTTTGGGGGGTAGAGTTTTTGACGCTCCAAGAGGTTACAAAACACATCCAATGGGAGACAAACAACGCGGAGCGCTTTTTAACACACTTGGCGATATATATAACTTAACAGTTTTAGATTTGTATGCCGGTAGCGGAGCGCTTAGTTTTGAAGCTGTAAGTAGAGGAGCGAGTAGTGCCACTGCGGTAGAGCTCGACAAATCTGCGCATACTACGATAGTAAAAAACATTGAACTTTTAGGGTTAAAAGAAATTGTAACATCAGCAAATAGCCGAGTTTCAAGTTGGTCTAAAAAACATATTACAAACTGGTATGACCTAGTTCTGTGCGATCCACCGTATGACAAAGTTCTAGAAGGCACTTTGCAGAAACTTACGACGCACGTAGCAAGGGGTGGAATATTTGTGCTTTCGTGGCCGTCTAAACTACCAATACCAGAGTATAAAAATCTAGAGATAATCAAATCAAACACTTATGCTAACGCTCGTTTGATCTTCTATAAGAAACCCAAACAACCATAAACACCTCTGGACTAAAGCATGTTTCTTTCGTAGAATGTTACGGTAAATTCTACGCGGATGTGGTGGAATTGGTAGACACGCTAGTTTTAGGAACTAGTGCCGTAAGGCGTGAAGGTTCAAGTCCTTTCATCCGCACCAACTAAAGTGCCCCGTCTGGGGCTTTTTTTAGTTGGTATAGATAAGAACTTGAACCGATAGGTCGAAAACAGCCTTGTGGCTGTTTGAGTTTTCCATGCTTGGCCATTTCTGGAGGGCATGCCCGAATAAATGTATAAAGAGTACAAGTCCTTTCATCCGCACCATTCTAAACAAGATAGGGTAGACTATGGGTTTACCGTGAATTCACCCTGTACTTCATCCTGATTGTGGTCATGAAATAGAAACTCACCAGCCTTGTTAAGTGTAACCGTAATACTTTCGTTCTGTTTAAGTCCCTTTTCAGTAATGCCATCGTAGGCTATATGTCTTTCATGCTTTCCAAAAGAAATAAGTCGGAATTTGCTATCCAAGTTCGTTATTGTAAGCGTATCGCACAACGTGGAGTCAGTATGCTCGGGATTCATCCTATCGTCTTGAATCGTAACAGTATGCTTAACTTTCAGACTTTCACAATTTGCTGTTTGATCTAGTTCGTTTTTGTTCAGGTACTTGCCTGACAGATATAATGTAGCAAATACAACTGACGTCGCAACCAATACAAAACCAATTATATAAGTGGCAGTAACCAGCGCTTCGTGTTTATTAGATTTTGTCATAGGGACTAATATTAATTATATGGTTATGGTTAAAAAAACGGAAGCACTTACCCAAACTATTATGATTGTATACAGATACGTTATAAAATTGTTTCAAGATGAGAAATAGCAAAAAAGTTTACAGTCAGATTGATTTGAGGCTAATTGACTTTTTTAACCGGACTTTCGTGCCTTTCGCGCGCTTTTCAATATTTCTGATTTTCTTTTGGTTCGGGTTTATTAAGCTACTGGGCTTAAGTCCAGCTAGCCCGCTTGCAGAGGCCCTAACAGCCAAAACAATCGGTGCGCAGTATTTTCACACAATGTTTGTAATACTTGCTTTGCTGGAGTGCATAATTGGTGTACTTTTTTTAATTCCAAAAACAACTAGAGTAGTAATACCACTATTACTCTTTCATATGGCAATTGTTTGCTCGCCACTTTTACTTGTTCCAAACTACACTTGGCAGTCGTTATTTGTGCCGACACTAGAAGGGCAATATATTATTAAAAATGCTGTCGTGGTGGCGGTAGCAATTGGAATTGCCGCTTCAACTATTCCACTCAGCAGGAGGAAAAAGTAAATTCATGAGCAAAGGAAAAAAGAATAACGATATAACACTCAAGCGGACTATGCCTTATATCCTCATTGTAGGTGGTTGTCTTGGGCTGTTGTCGGCGGTTATTCTGATGATCGATAAGGTACATTTACTAAAAAATCCGGACGCTCTTTTAGGGTGCGATATAAATCCAGTCGTTGCCTGTGGGTCAGTAATTGCGACACATCAAGCAAGTGCATTTGGCTTTCCTAACCCGATTATTGGGATTGCAGGATTCGCAATTGTAATAACCATCGGCATGGCGTTATTAGCAGGCGCACAATTTAAACGATGGTTTTGGCAAGGATTGCAAGCAGGAGTTATCTTTGGGATAGGTTTTGTTGGGTGGCTTCAATTCCAGAGCATTTACCGTATTGGGGCACTTTGTCCATACTGCATGGTGGTCTGGTCTGTGATGATACCAATATTCTGGTACATAACGCTTTATAACCTCCGACAAGGCCATATACCTACCCCGAAACCCCTGAAGGCATTCGTAGCGTTTTTACAACATCATCATGGAGACATAGTACTGATATGGTATCTGATAATAATCGGGCTAATTTTGCATCGATTCTGGTACTATTGGTCAACTCTAATTTGATGCTTGCATAACCGCAAACACTGTTGATACCATATATTCTATGAATATATATTTTGCACACGGGGATGAAGCACACGAAACACTAGAAACAGCAACGAATAATAGTAACTCAGTGCGTAACATCGTAATTGGTGTAGTGGTTGTTCTATTGGTCGTCGCAGTCGGTATTTATTTGGCAAAACGGCAGACAGCAAAAACACCTGAACCGCCGATAAAAGAAGAGGAAAGTTAGGTTCCTGGCTCAAAGCTAGATTGAAACATATTGACAAGTGTGGTATAATGTATTTTATGATTGCAAAATCTAACCAGTTGCATGTACATCTACTGCCTCTTCGAGTCGGTTAGTTTGCTATTTCTTTGAAATTTTACGCTCCGACTTGTCGGGGCGTTTTTAGTATCCGTCTGAAATAATTCAGCCGGATTTTTAACTATTTAATTTAATGGAGAAATATAATGACAAATTTAGAAAATAGTACTATCGCTATTCAGAAAAGTGGCCGTCTAACAGCTGGATCACTAGAATGGCTCAACAATAACGCTGGGACAGATTTCCCTGTTTCCAAAGAACCCTTCGACAAGCGACGGGAACTTACAGATAAAGCAACAGGAATTGTAATCGCCGGTTATTCAAACGGCGATACATTAGAAGCGGTCGCATGTGGGCAAACTGATTTAGGAATATGTGGTAGCGATAAATATAATGAACTCGTCGCACCGTACAATCAGGTTAGAACTTGGAAAACAAGTTATGGAACGGGTGGGTATTACCCAGAAAACAATCCTTTTAATCTGGAGATTAGACAAGCCAAACTGGGATTTGGAATGTGCAGGTTAGCTTTGGCGCGACCAAGTGGAGTCTTGCAAAAACCAATTAGAAGTTTGGCTACTTCATACCCCAAACTTGCTACTTTGTACGCGACTGACCTTGAAATGAGAATGGTCAAAATTGATAAGTTCGCGGGTGGAATTGAGATGATTTGTCGCAGGGGCGGATATGATGCAGTTGTCGATGTGGTAAATGAAGGCGCGACATTGTTAGCAAATGACTTGGTAGAAGTTGATACAATAGACGAATTCGAAGCAATGTTAGCTGGCAGAAAACCCGCGTCGGACAACCAAGACAAGCAGATATCAGCTGGTATGTTTGAGGCAGCACAGTTAGCAACTAGGTTGGATACAATCCAGATCGCCGATGGTGGTAGACCTACAGTCCCGATTGATTCGCGAGGAACAAATCCACTGCTACAGACAGCTCAATATGGAGGCAGTGGGGCTCTCATATACCAATCAAGTAGAATAGGAAACCGCTAATATGAATAATCCTATAGAAAAGCTGGATGCTGTCATATCGGATAGGCTTGCCACTATGCCAGAAGGGTCTTACACGGCCTATCTGGCGACAGGAGGGCTCAACCGAACTCTAAAAAAGTTTGGAGAAGAGTCAACGGAACTTGTAGTCGCACTGGCTAGCGAAAGCGACGAGAGAGTAGTTAGTGAAGCCGCTGATCTACTATACGTGCTTGATGTGGCTCTGCAGTTTAATAGAGGAATTCGCTTAGCGGCCATATTTGCAGAACTTGACGGTCGAAATCAGGAAGAATGATGTAAAATGGAGGAAAACTATGGCACTAAGTACACAACCAGTTAAAGGGGCAAGGGATTTTTATCCTGATGACATGCGACTTCAGAAATACCTTTTTAAGGTTATGAGGACTGTTTGCGAACGCTTTGGATATGAAGAATACGATGCCCCAATACTTGAACCTACTGAACTATACCTAAACAAAGGCAATCAAGAAATAATCGACGAACAGACCTATACGTTCAAAGATCGAAGTGACAGAAGTCTAACTCTACGTACAGAAATGACTCCGACTGTTAGTCGTATGGTAGCTGCCAGGCGCCAAGAAGCCCCGTATCCACTGCGTTGGTATTCGATACCGCAGTGTTGGCGCTATGAACGTATGCAGAGAGGTCGCGGAAGGGAGTTTTACCAGTTAAACGTGGACATATTCGGCGTGGATGGACTGCCTGCTGACTTTGAAATCATAGCTGTCGCTGACCAGATAATGCAATTTTTTGGCGCAAAGAGAGATATGTACTCAATAAAGATAAATAGCCGTAAACTCATGGATGCTTTTTTGCAGGATATTTTAGGCTTCGATACAACTCAGGCCCAAACAGCCAGCAGGCTGATAGACCGAATGCCCAAAATGGATTATCCAGTATTTGTAGGCCAACTAGATGCTATTTGTAGTCCAACCCAGCGAGAAGCAAGAGTAAATGAACGTTTGCTCAGTTTCTTGAAAACTAGATCGATTGAAGATATACCCGAAGAGATACGTAGTAATCAATCGCTTAGTGATCTAAAAAAACTATTCAAAATGTTAGAAAATACTGGCGTAACAAACGTGGTGTATGACCCGACTCTTATGCGCGGATTTGACTACTATACGGATATTGCGTTTGAGGTGTTTGATACCGATCCCGAAAACAACCGTAGCATGTTTGGTGGTGGACGTTACGACGGCCTGGTGAGTATGTTTGGAGTTGAGTCTGTCGCCGCAGCTGGCTTTGCCATGGGTGACATAACGTTGAAAAACTTTTTGCAAACGCATGGCTTACTGCCCGATTTAGTCACTGAAACAGATCTGTATGTTGTCGTTGTGGGTGAAGTTTTTGAGGTTGCCCAAAAACCCATAAAACAATTGCGGGAAATGGACATTAATGTAGCAGTAGATAACAGTGGCAGAAAGCCAGACAAACAGCTAAAGTCTGCTGATAAAAAAAACGTCAGGTACGCACTATTTATTGGTGAAAAAGAGTTGGAGTCAGAGCAATTTACACTCAAAGATTTGCAAACAGGCACCGAAGAAACGCATGGGCTAGAACGAATAGCTAGTATTGTGAAAGATTTTCGCAAAAAGTGACAGCAACCAATCATGCGCTCACAGGAGCAATAATTGGATTTACAGTGGCAGTCCCAGTGGCATTTGTAGTAGCTGTTTTGTCGCATTTTGTCCTAGACGCTCTTCCTCACTTTGGCACGACAGAATCCGTAGAATCAAGAATAAAAAATACTTGGTTCGAAAAATACTTGATAGCAGAATTTGTTATTTGCGTGTCAATAGTGCTCTTTCTGCGTGTTCAAAGTCCGAGTTTTTGGTTTGTCCCCGCGGTCTGTGCATTTTTGGCAGCCTCACCAGACCTAGTTACCTACAGGAAATTTTCGGCGATTCGCGGTGGCAGAGATTTTACCCCAAATATTTACGAACGTTTTGCTAGCAATATCCAGTGGTTTGAAAAACCAATTGGAGCGGTTGTCGAGGTGGCGTGGTTGATAAGTGCGATTGTCTTACTGGCAATTCTTATTTGAATCTGTTAAAGTGACTTGTCATGCAAGTAAAAATCAACCACCCAACTGCCACAGAGGCCATAATTACGATCATCGCAAATACTGAGGAACTGCAATTTATAAAAGAGCACGTACTAGAGCATTTTAAAACTAGCGTCAAAGTTCCTGGTTTTCGCGAAGGGAAAGTACCCGCAAATATTTTAGAAAAGCACGTAGACCAGGAAGCTTTGCAGAACAAATTTCTAGAAGAAGCAATTGAGCAGCTGTATTCACAAACACTTCAATCTCATAAGATTCGTCCTGTTGATAGACCGCAGATTGCCGTCAAAAAATTCGTACCATACACAACTTTAGAATTTGAAGCTATTGTACCCGTTGTTGGCACTGTCAAATTGGCGGACTACAAAAAAGTCAAAAGAGCCAAACCAAAAGTCACGATTGTATCAAAAGATATTGAGGAGGTATTAAAATCACTTCTACAACGAGCAGCGGAAAAATCAGATGTAGATAGAGCTGCAAAAACAGGCGACCAGGTATATATAGATTTCAAAGGCAAAGATGACAAAGGCAAGCTTGTAAACGGAGCAGATGGTAAAGATTATCCACTGCTACTAGGAAGTAACTCATTTATCCCCGGGTTTGAAGAAAATTTAGTGGGTCTAAAAGCCAATCAAGACAAGACGTTTACGCTAAAGTTTCCAAAAGACTATGCTGTAAAAGCCTTGGCTTCCAAAAATGTCACTTTTGATGTCAGCGCAACTAAAGTTCAAGAAGTAAAACAACCCAAGCTGGACGACAAATTTGCAGCGACTGTTGGACCGTTCAAGACAGTTGCTGAACTGAAAGCAGATATTAAAAAACAGTTAGCCATAGAACGTCAGCAACAAGCAGACAGAACTTATGAAAACGAGTTAATTCAGCAAATTAGTAACAAAAGTAATGTAGATGTGCCAAAAGTATTGGTTGATGACCAAATTGACCGCATGGAACAAGAAGAGAGACAGAACCTGACCTATAGAGGCCAAACTTGGGAAGAGCACCTCACAGAAGAAGGTGTTAGCGCAGACCTGCACAAGGAACAAAAACGTCCTCAGGCCGAAGAACGAATCAAAGCTAGCCTTGTTATGGCAGAAATTGCAGAAGCCGAGGGTCTAGATGTTTCGGCAGAAGAATTGGATGCACGTATGGATCAACTCAAAAGTCAGTACCAGGATCCTAAAATGCTCGAAGAACTAAACAAGCCAGAGGCTCGTCGCGATATTGCCGGTCGAATTCTTACAGAAAAAACACTGGCTAAGGTAGTTGGCTACGCCAGCAAATAAATATGGAAGATTTTGGGGGTGAGAAACTTCGGAAGGTTTTTCTGGTACAACCAGATACAGATGCAGAGTCACGCGCTGAATCAGATGAAACAGTTGTAAGTCCAGAGAAAAGATTAGCATTTCATGCTCTAGTTTGTAGTATGCCAACCGAGGATTTTATTCAATTAATTCAAAATAGAGTTAGAGACAGTTATAAAACTGGAGAGTCAATTCCTGAAGCCTAGTGATTGGTAGTCGTATATTCAAAATATATTTAGCACTCTTGACATGAGAGTGCTAG
>JBBRAK010000014.1:0-13712 GCA_038206875.1 Saccharimonadales bacterium (SeqCode) | reverse complement strand
TATGCGGTAATTCGTCTTAATTCACGAACTTGGCGCTTCTTAAGCTTTAACATCTTGGCTAAAGTATAGCAGTTTATAAGACTGAGAAGTGTTACAATTAACTCCAGATGAAGAATAATGCCTCGCTAGCATACGCATTTTTGCTAATAATTGGTGATTTTTTGGCACTTTTGGCAGCTTTTAGTGTGGCGTACATTCTCCGCGTCAAATTCGACACCAGGCCACTTATAGAACAAATTCCGGCTGTAACGTATTTCTATACTTTTGCTACGGTTCTGCCACTTTGGATTTTGGTTCATGCGTTTATAGGCTTATACAATCAGAGCAACTACGAGAGGCGTTTTACTGAACTCGGCCGGCTGTTAGTTGGATCATTTTTAGGAATATTGGTAGTTATTGGCTACGACTTTGTAACAAACAAAGGCCTGTTCCCGGCTCGTCTTGTACCTATTTATGGTCTTGGTATTGGCTTTGGTTTTTTGGTGCTATTTAGGTCTTTTGCTCGGCTCATGCGATTGTCACTTTACAGTGTAGGTTTTGGGATAAGTAATGTACTAATTATTGGTGACACGCCGGCGACTGTCACCATCGCTGAGGCGATTTGTAATACTAGTAAAACTGGGTTGAGGGTACTCGGTGTTGTCGCCAAAGAATCATCAGATTTCAAAACATATGATTCCTTTGAATCAGCTATCTCGAAACTCCGAAGTCCAATCCATAGCATAATCCAAACCGAACTTTACAGAGACCAAGACAAAAACAACCAGATTTTGTTGTATGCCCAGCAAAACCATGTGTCCTACCGCTTTGTTCCAGGCAATACTGATTTGTTTATAGGTAACATCACTGTAGAGCTGTTTGGTGGTCTACCGATGATTTCCGTGCATCAAACTGCCCTGACTGGTTGGGGACGTATAGCCAAGCGTTTGTTTGACTTATTTATGAGTATTCTACTTCTTGCCATAACTTCTCCGCTATTAATATTGATAGTGATTTTTGAATTTTTGACTGGGGGTAAACCTCTATTTAAACAAACAAGGCTAACCAGGTTTAACAACGAATTCACCTGCTATAAATTCCGTACCCTCAAACACAAATATAACGGATATTTGCCAGAAGAAGGATTCAAACTCATGGGCAAACCAGAACTGGCGCTCAAGTATCGTGAAAACGGCGACTTTCTACTCCACGACCCACGCCTGACCCGTCTAGGGCTGTTTTTGCGCAAAACAAGTCTAGATGAACTACCCCAGCTATTTAACGTGCTCAAGGGTGACTTGAGCCTGGTAGGGCCACGAGCTTTAGTTCCTCAAGAGCTCGATAGTCACGCCAAAAAACACGCCATATTGAGCGTAAAGTCAGGTATAACTGGGCTGGCTCAAGTTTCAGGACGCAAAGATATAAGTTTTGATGAGCGTCGCAAGCTAGACGTTTATTATGTTCAGAACTGGAGTTTTTCTGGAGATTTAGTGATTTTAGCCAAAACCCTGCGTGCCGTACTAGGTGGCATAGGAGCAAAGTAAGTAATTTGTCATTTGTCATTTCACATTTACCAGTTCACAATTAATTACCAATGACCATTTACCAAGACAAACTACAGGCACTCGAAAAAAGAACAATAAGCTTTAGTGTTCACGTTGTTAAAATATGTGGTAAATATTCTAAAGAGCCAACATTTCGTTCTCTTAGAGATCAGGTTATTCGTTCGGCTACAAGTATTGGGGCTAACTATGCGGAGGCTAATAACGCCAGCTCTAGGCAAGATTTCAAAAATAAGATATATATTGCAAAGAAAGAAGCTGGCGAAACTAGATATTGGTTAAAGATTCTATCGGAACTTCTGCCAGATGAAGATTTCAGTAGTCTGCAACAAGAGGCACTGGAATTGAATCTAATCCTTCAAAAAATCATCTCAACCCTTAAAAACGATAGTGAATCTAGTAAATGAAAAATGGTAAATATTTTGGCTAATGGAAATTTGGTAAATGATAAATCCCCACCTCGCGTGGCGATTGTTCATGATTGGCTAGTTGGAGGTGGTGCAGAGAAAGTTGTACAAGAATTACACAAGATGTACCCAGATGCTCCGATTTACACCTCGTATGCGACAGACGAATGGCGCAAAAAACTGGATGGCAAAGTTGTCACGGGTTATTTACAAAATTGGCCTTTTGGTAAACTTCGGAAGTTTTTACCGCTACTGCGCCAATGGTGGTTTGCACGGATAGACCTATCTGAATTTGACATTGTGATAAGTAGCAGTGGCAACGGCGAAGCAAAGTTCGCACGGGCTCGTAGCGGAGCAAAGCATATTTGCTACTGCCATACCCCAACACATTTTTATTGGCGCCACTATGAATCGTATCTAAAGTACCCCAGCTTTGGTCCAAAACCACTGGTTCGATTCGCACTAAAAACACTTGTTGGTCCACTTAGAAAGCGTGATTTTGATGCAGCACAAAAAGTAGATATATTTCTGGCAAACTCTACGCACATCCAATCAGACATCAAAAAATACTATAATCGCGAGTCCACTGTTGTGTTCCCACCGGTTGACACCAAGAGGTTCCAACTCACAGCTCAAAACTCACAACTCAAAACTAGGCATGGTTTTATCACCGTAGGACGCCTAGTTCCGCAAAAGAAACTTCAGATAATTATTGCCGCCTGCAACGAACTACAGCTTCCACTGACTGTTATCGGCAAAGGACCAGAGTACGGAAACCTACAGTCAATTGCCGGACCAACCATTACATTTAAAACAAATGTTACGGACGAACAGTTGCCTTTGCAATTAGCCAAAGCAAAAGCCTTTATTTTTGCCGCGGAAGAAGACTTTGGAATCGCCCCAGTCGAAGCCATGGCTAGTGGAACGCCAGTGATTGCCTACAAAGCAGGTGGTGCTCTGGATTATGTCGTCGAGGGCAAAACGGGAACATTTTTCGATAAACAAACAGTCAAAAGCCTTTCTGAATGCTTGAAAAAATTCAATGTCAGAAAATATTCAAACACAGCAATTACCGCTCACGCCCAGAAGTTCAGCAGTAAATCATTTGCAACGGCCATTAGTAGGATTGTGTCTCCTCAATAATAAATCAACTAACTTTTACAATACCTTCAACGACATAGGCCGTATCTTCCCAGTTTTTGACAGCAATGCAATCAATTCCCATCTGTTCAACAGCATAATCATTGCCACCTGGCATGATTTTGTCACCAAGATACAGTATGTCTTCCATTTTTAGGCCTGTGGTTGCCATGAGTTTATTCATACCATATGCTTTGTCTATGCCCGGTCTGGTGACATCAACTGAAGTCAATCCAGCAACTTTGACACTGAAGCCAGGTAGTTTTTTAGCAACTACATCCCTAATTTCCATACGAATTTTCATGTCAGGATCCCAGTTTTCCTTAATCTCAAGGCCTTCATCGCCAAGTTCTGAAACCACTTCTTGACCTAGGGGAGATAGTGTAATTTGACTGTCTCGATCTTCAATTGTTGGACCATAAGTCTTCTCAACCCTATGGCCCGTCTGATCTAAGCCATCTTTTAAAGCTTTAATTATTCGTGCTTTTTCTTCACTTGTAAAATCTTCCGCGTAACGTTGGGTGAATTTTCCAACTTTTCTATCGAAGGCGTAGTAGCGCGTGCCGCTTGTTGGCATGAGGTGTAATTTGCTTAATAAGTCTGGGTCACTAGTGATTTGTGTTAGAAACTGTCTCTGAAACAATTCGTACTTTCCTCCGGAAATAACACAAACTTGATATTTTTCTAGAAGACGATCAAACATGTTAACCATTCGCTCGTGGAAATGAGACTTGCTGGGAGCTAGAGTCCCATCTAAATCAAAAGCAATAAGCTTTTTCATTCAGAATCCTTGTGACCATTTCGTTCATCCCATTCCTGCAAAAACCAACTGCTTGACCATTTTTTATCTGCTCCAACTCCAGACACTACCTGGATGTTATTTTTTTGGCATGTTTCCCACTCTGGAATTGATTTTTCATCTATTCTGTCTCCACCCTTGGTAAAAACATCCGGTTTTAATGCTTCCAGAGCTTTTTTTACAGTTTGATCCTTTTTGATTTCAAACGGAATTACATAGTCTACCCCAGTAATTCCGCTCACTATCAAACATCTTGTTTCTAAATTTTGAAATGGTTTGCCTTTTTTGTTGGTCAGGAAATTGTCACCATTCACAATCACCACCAGCGTATCACCGTATTTTTTACTTTCTATAATACAACTTATGTGTCCTGGGTGAATCGGGTCAAATCCACCACTTGTTGCGACGATTTTGCCCAACTTTGGACGCAATTTCCTAAACTCTTGAAAAGTTACGATTTGAGCTCCCCAAGATTTGTCCATATCAGGATTATAACAGACATATAGGTATCCAAAGCGGTTAAATTTTACACTTAAAGATCTATGCCAACGTAGGTACGTAGAGAACTCAGGAGCTTTGCAACATTTCAGTAGGAATTCTAAGCTGTAAACCTAAGTGTACTCGTTTTGTATTATAGAACTCAATATATTGGTTAATCTTATTCTGCAATGTGGCGGTAGCCACACTGCTACTGATTCTGTTCCCGAGACATTCTTCCTGGATGGTTCTGTTGAACCGTTCAATGTGAGCATTGTCATTAGGTCTACCTAGCCGACTATGCCTGACTTGTACTCCTCTTCCTGTCAGTACTTGTTCAAAGTATCTACTAAACTCTGGCCCATTGTCGGCTTGCACCATTGAGAACTGGAAGCCTACGGCTTCCTGAGCCCTACTGATGACTGACGCTGCAAGGCCGGGTAGTATTTTGTTGTGTATCTCAGCATAAGTCATACGACTGTAGAGATCTATGACGGTATATACATACCGTCGCTTATAGGTAATTGGACATATGTAGTGAATAGTGTCGGTCTGGACTAGCTCACCTGGACGAGTTGGGTGTGGTCGTCTGGGGTTGTCTGGACGGATTCTGTTCTTTCTAGCTCCATCAAAGCAGTGATTGCGTTTTAGGATACGACGTACACTACTCAATGAGACGGTAATCTTTTCAATGTGGTTCAGGTGATGCCAGATAACCTCAGCACAACGCTTGAGAGTGTTACGTAGCTCAAGGATCCGATCAGCAATAGGCTTGCCTATTGCATGGGAGCAAGTAAATGGCTTGGAACTGATAGTTGGGATAGACCACTTACAGCTGACAAGTCTGGATTTGCCAACGGGGCGAGTTGGACGGTTCGGGTTATCTAGCTGACGATACCGGTTTATCTCCAGCCACTTCTGTTTCCAGCGCCAGATAGTTGAACGATGTACACCGCATTTGTTGGCCACCAAAAATAAGGGGAAATCCTCATTAATGAGTAGCTTCATTGCGATTGCTCTCGCTTTAGGGAGATTAGGGTTGATAGAATAAGCCATGGTAGGCTCCTTTCTGTGATTATTAGTAGTAACTACAGTTTAGGATGCCTACCTTTTTTAGATCAATTTATGTTGCAAAGGTGGTGAGTTAATACGTAGGTATTGTAATCCTGTTTGTTTTATGTTATAATCAGCTCATGTCAACATTTCACGAAATACCACCGAAACCCGAAGCAGACACTCGCGGGTTCGAAGCAGATTATCCAGCACTCCTTGAGGATGTTTCTGTAGTAGGCGAAGAAGCCCTACATGCAGTCGCCTATGAGAGAGGTTTTTCTTTTGAGGATGCACATTTTCAAGAAGCCTGTGGTCCTGTTACGGACATTATGATTCCGGAATTAACTAAACTGGGGTATAACATCCCTAGCAAACGAGGCGAAAGACATATGACCTTTGTTGGATGGAAGTATGACGAACACGGCACCTCCCTACCGATCAATGAACAGCCAGAAAAATCAGCGGTTGTACACAGATTTCCTGTTATTGATTTTGATGGCACTCCTGAACATGAAGTTATAGCAGACGCAACATGGCAGCAATTTTTGACGCCCCAGCAGCGCACGCCTGATTTGCCCAAGGTATTAGCTGGTACTCGCGAAGACGTACAAGCCTTTTTAGAGGGAAAAGGCTTAGACGGCAAAGACTTAGTAAGTATTTGGCAAAAGACCTTCGTTCCCAACAATCGTAGAATACATTTATTATAACTTCGTTGTTTTGGTTTTGTCCGAATGGAGAGCAGTTGCAATGCTCAAAGATGTTATAATTGCATTATATGACTAAATTATTGGTTACAGGTGGCGCTGGGTTTATAGGATCAAACTTTGTTCATCACATTTACCGCAATAGACCTGACTGGCACGTTATTGTACTAGACGCTTTAACATACGCTGGCAACAAAGCAAATCTGGAGGGTCTTGACGAATCACAAGTAGAACTAGTTGTCGGAAATATTTGCGATAGCGCACTCGTAGACAAACTATTTTCTGAAGCTGATGTTGTAGTTCATTTTGCGGCCGAATCACACAACGATAACTCTTTGCATAATCCCCGTCCTTTTCTGGATACTAACATTGTTGGTACGTTCACTTTGTTAGAATCTGCCCGCAAGCACAAAACTCGCTTTCATCACATTTCTACTGATGAAGTGTATGGAGACTTGGAGCTCGACGATCCTAGCAAATTTAGCGAAACCACTGCATATAACCCGTCCTCTCCATATTCCAGCACCAAAGCTGGCTCAGACATGCTCGTTAGGGCTTGGGTGCGTTCATTCGGTGTCAAAGCTACAATCTCAAACTGTTCCAATAACTACGGCCCGTACCAGCATGTTGAAAAATTTATCCCACGCCAAATTACTGAGGTTTTAGAGGGACGGAAACCAAAATTATACGGTAGTGGTGAAAACGTACGTGACTGGATACATACAGAGGATCACTCTTCTGCTGTCCTAACTATCTTAGAAAAAGGCAAACTTGGCGAAACATACATGATTGGTGCGGAGGGCGAGAAAAATAACAAAGACGTTGTGGAACTCATATTAGAAATTATGAACAAAGACTCCACAGCATACGATCACGTGAACGACCGCCCCGGCCACGACATGCGCTATGCTATTGATGCCACCAAACTAAAAAGCGAACTCGGCTGGCAACCAAAGTACACTGATTTTCGGGCTGGTCTTACAGACACAATTGCGTGGTATAAAGAAAATGAGGTCTGGTGGAAACCACAAAAAGACTCGACGGAAGCAAAATATCAGGAGCTAGGAAGATAATGCCAGACAACAAATCCGACATAAAACAAATAGGCTCTAGGTCCGTTCACGCAACGAAATTTCAAGACATGCTTGTGTTTGATCTGAACATTTTCGAAGATGCACGAGGTTCCTTCACTGAGGTGTGGCAAACAGAAGCCATGCAAGCGCTCGGGCTTCCAGAAGTTAACCCCAAACAGCTGGGCATTTCCAAGTCCAAGCGTGGAACCATACGCGCCATTCATGCCGAACCGTATAATAAAATTATTCATGTTATAACCGGCAAGATTTTCGTAGCCATGGTGGACCTGCGTAAAGATTCTACTACCTTCGCACAAGTCGACAGCTTTGAACTTGGTAATAACCAGATGCTGTTTATCCCCAATGGTGTCGGAAACGGTTTTCAGGCTATTTCTGATCAGGAGGTTGTTTACTGTTATTGCGTTAGCGGTGTATGGAGTGCAGACAAGGCCTATTCCGGACAATATGTTGCTGTCAATTACGCCGACCCGGACTTAAACATCACATGGCCAATCAGCGGAAATGATCAAATCGTGTCTCTAAAAGACCAACAAAATCCCAGTATGCGTGAACTTTTCCCGGAGCATTATAAATGAGCAAAAATTACTTTATCGTTGGAGCCAATGGTCAGTTAGGCCAAGCCTTACAAGCAAAATATCCTGACGCTCAAAAAGCTGACATAAGCGAATTGGATATAACCGACAAGAAATCTGTTGAAAATTTTGATTGGTCAGGGATTGAAGTTATATTGAACGCCGCGGCTTATACGAACGTTGATGGCGCAGAAACTCCCGAAGGTCGCGTAAGCGCATGGGCAGTCAATGCCGATGCCGTGGCAAATCTTGTTGCCGTATCGGCTCAACATGACATCACTATTGTCCATATATCGACAGATTATGTTTTTGATGGAACGCAGAGTCCACACTCAGAAGAGGAAGCGTTTAGCCCTTTGTCTGTGTATGGTGCCTCTAAAGCAGCTGGCGATTTGATTGTGTCATTGGCGCCAAAATTTTATATACTTCGAACATCTTGGGTAATTGGAAGTGGTAAAAATTTTGTCCGTACTATGTTAGATCTTGGCAGAAAAGGCATTTCTCCAGCGGTTGTAAATGACCAAGTTGGTCGCCTAACATTCACAAGCGAACTTGTCAGAGCTATCGATCATTTACTTGCAATTAAAGCGCCTTACGGAACATATAACGTAAGCAACGACGGTGAGTCTGCAAGCTGGGCAAACATAACTCGAACTATTTTTGGGCATGCTGGATTTAATGATTTAACTGTCACGGACACAACTACTGCTGAATATTTTGCTGGAAAAGAAAATATAGCACCTCGCCCTCTACAAAGCACTTTAGATCTATCTAAAATCCAAAATACCGGTTTCAAAAGCTACGATTGGAAAAATGACTTAGCAAACTACATTGAAAAGGATTTGGGCCAGCATGTCGAAGGATAAAAAAAGTAATTACGCCTTCATTGACAGCCAGAACCTAAACCTGGGCGTTTCTTTGGATGTAATTAACAAACACAACAAGCAAATATACATTGGCAAAAAGCTTGATTACAGAAAATTTCGTAACTACCTGCGTGAAAAGTATGGTGTATCAAAGGCCTACCTTTTCATTGGTTATATACCAACCAACAATCTGCTTTATAGTTTCCTGCAAAATGCTGGATATACTTTAGTATTTAAGGCAATAAGCACCTACATAGACAAAGAAGGTAAAATGATTACCAAAGGAAATGTAGATACTGACATTGTGCTGTACGCTGCTGCAATTATGGCAGGGAAATTTGAAAAAGGCGTTTTTGTATCTGGAGACGGAGATTTTTTAAGTCTGTATGATTACATGGGAAAACAGGGTAAACTCGAAGCAATATTGGTGCCGAATAGACACCGCTACTCAAAATTGTTGAATAATTATCGTGAAAAGCTTAGATTCGTTAGTGACCTACGGTCTCTGTTCATGCCAAATAAAAAGACCAGGAGCGGCGATCGGTCTGCGACCTTAGGCCTGCCTGGTCATGGTGATAAACCAAATATAGCAAAAAAGTCATCAAAAGTCAATAAGAAGGAGCTCAAATGATGAAACGAGTAGCAAGTAGCAAGTATCAAGTATCAAGTTATTATAGTAAATGGCAAATGGCAAATAATTTGGGTAATGATAAATCGTTAAATGATAATTGGAGAATTTTATAATGCGCGGCATTATTTTAGCAGGGGGCTCAGGAACTCGACTATACCCCATTACCAAAGGCGTTTCCAAACAGCTTATGCCCATTTACGACAAGCCAATGATTTACTACCCACTCAGTACGCTCATGATGGCAGGCATCAAAGACATCCTCGTTATCACTACCCCACATGAACAAGAATCCTTCCAACGTCTTTTAGGTGATGGTTCAGACTGGGGTATAAATATTTCTTATGAAGCACAGCCCTCTCCGGATGGTCTTGCACAAGCATTTATAATTGGTGAAGGATTTATTGGTAGCGACAAAGTCGCCTTGATTTTGGGAGACAACATCTTCTACGGACACGATTTTGGCGGTAGTCTCAAAGCATGCACAGACCCAGATGGCGGAGTAATATTTGCCTATCCTGTGGCTGACCCGGAGCGCTACGGAGTTGTAGAATTTGACGCAAAAATGAATGCTGTTTCTGTTGCGGAAAAGCCAGAAAATCCCAAGTCCAACTATGCAATTGTAGGGCTCTATTTTTACGACAACAGTGTGGTGGAAATTGCCAAAAACATACAGCCGAGTGATCGCGGTGAGTTAGAAATTACTGCCGTCAATGATGAATATCTTAAGCAACACAAATTAAAAGTCATGACCATGGACCGAGGTTCAGCATGGCTAGACACTGGAACATTTGAATCCATGAACGATGCCAGTGAATATATACGAGTTATAGAGAAACGCACCGGTTTAAAGATTGGATGTCCCGAAGAAATCGCCTACCGAGAAGGATTTATAAATAAAGCCCAGCTTCTAAAAATAGCCGAGCCTCTTGTCAAGAGCGGATATGGCAAATATCTACACAAATTAATTTAAATACAGCATCATCTATAGCATAACCACTCGCGTTAAAAGGTATTTTTGAGCGACTTGACTCGCGTTAATAGGGTATTTATAATATAAACATGCTTATTAAACGCGATGTGCAACGAAAAGTAAAAAAAGTCCTAGATCAGGGTCTTATAGCAATTGTCTATGGGGCTCGGCAGGTTGGCAAAACAACACTAGCTAAGCAAATTGCCAAAGACTATAAAAACCCTTTATATCTCAACTGCGACGATCCTATTGTGGTTGCAAGCCTTACTAAGAAGTCAGCTCTTGAACTTAAGGCATATATTGGTAATGCTGATCTAGTTATTATTGACGAAGCCCAGCGTGTCGAAAACATTGGTCTCAGCATTAAATTGCTACACGACACATACCCCGATAATCGTCTACTTGTTACCGGATCATCTAGCTTGGATTTAGCAAATAAGGTATCCGAACCACTTACAGGTAGAAGTGTAGAGATTGTACTCTACCCGCTCAGTGTCACTGAAGCCTCAAACACCCCCGCAGAAATAGAAGCTACGACAAACATTTTGCTCGATCGGGGTGGGTATCCTGGAATGTGGCGGTTATCTGCCGATGATGCTCATGAACGCCTTAGTAACATTGCTAACAATTACTTATACCGAGATGCGTTTTCGCCAAATGTCATCTATGATCAAACTATTATTAATGACTTACTACGGCTATTGGCCTACCAAGTAGGTAGCGAAGTAAACTACTCCGAACTAGGCACAAAACTTTCAATTAGCAAGGAAACCGTACAGCGTTATATAGATTTGCTGGAAAAAGCATTCATTATATTTCGACGCAACCAGTACCGACGTAATCAACGAGCCGAGGTAGGCAGACTCCGTAAGGTTTACTTCTATGATTTAGGCATCCGTAATGCTATTGTTGATAACTTTAAGCCACGCGACTTACGTGATGACATGGGAGCTTTGTGGGAAAACTTCTGTGTCATAGAACGACTTAAATATCTACAAATCACTGGCAGGCGAGTCACATCATACTACTGGCGTAACGCAGAGGGACGCGAAATAGACATTATCGAAGAAGAGGCAGACAAGTTGCGAGCATACGAGTGTAAATACAATGCTAGGCGTAGCGTAAAGCCACCTGTTGCGTATCAGCGCCAGTACCCAGCCAGCGAGTTTACTACGGTTAACCCATCTACCTTCCCGAAGGAGCTGTTATTATAAACGGCATGAACCATACCACCCCCCTTGCCCAGGTCATAGAAAAACGCACCGGGCTGAAAATAGGCTGCCCAGAAGAAATCGCCTACCGAGAAGGATTTATTGACGCTAACCAACTACAAAAACTAGCAACAGAACTCACCAAATCTGGCTATGGAAAATATCTAAAGAACTTGGTTCGGTCTTAAAAATGCCCAAAACTTATAAAATCGCTATTGTTATCCCTGCTTTCAATGAATCGAAGGTCATTAGCACCGTTGTGGGTGAAGTTGCCTCCAAATTCAACAAAAGCACATATGACTACAGGATTATCGTTGTAGACGATGGCTCAAAAGACAGCACCGCACAAGATGCAAAGTTAGCAGGTGCTACTGTAATTCAGCATATTTTAAATACCGGCTCTGGTGGAGCCACTGCAACTGGGCTTAGCTATGCCGACCAAAACGATTTTGAATTTGCCGTAACGATGGATGGAGACGGACAGCACCATGCACAAGATGTTGTTAATGGAGTAGAATTTATAATAAAAGACAAAATTGATCTGTTGATTGGCAGTCGCTTACTAGACTCAAATGGCATGTCTCGTGTGAAAATATTCGGCAATAAAGGCCTGAGTTTTATAACATTTTTGTTGTTTGGGATTGGCGTAACGGATTCGCAATCTGGGCTAAGAGTATTTTCAAAAAAAGCCCTCTCAGAACTTAAATGGAAAACTAGTGGTTATGAATTTTGTTCCGAGATGCTTTGGCGAGCTAAACAGCAGGGATTAAAGATTAGGGAATACCCTATCAAGGCGATATATACCGATTATTCACAGTCGAAAGGTCAAAACAACTGGAATGGATTTAACATAGTAAAATCACTGTTTACAAGACGTATCATGGAGATATTTGGTGAGTAGATATTTGATTTTGGTCTTGATTAACACGCCACTTATTCTAGTAGCGATTATTAACACAATTGTTTCCCACAAATTGGGACATTTATCTTTACGTCGAATGACATTCAAGGTTGCTTTTTGGGTAGCGGTATTTTTAGGCCTAGTCTTTGCGGAGTCACTCTACACTTTATTGTACAACGAAGGACTAACTCAGACCGAGCCGTTGAGCTTGTTTGATGTACTGCAAATCACAGGAATTGTATTGGTATTCTTTTTAGTAAATAGACTTTACGTAAAAGTTGATGTACTTGAACGCAGGATTCAAGATCTTCATCAGGAACTATCAATTCGTATGTCTGAAAAAAAAGAAAAGTAGTGCTCTTCTAGCACATATAGATTATTGTGGCGCAGTTCGATAGTAACTGAGAACTATTCTCACTACGGTGTCACTGACATTTGCTTTTAGGTATTCAGCTGGTGCTACCCAGTTGTTTTCGGCATTTACGACAGTCTCGATTGCTAGTAGGATTTTTTCTGGTTCGGCACCTGACAAGAACACGCTTCCAGCCTCTATGGTTTCTGGTCGTTCAATCGCATCACGCAAGGCGACGACAGGAACACCAAAGATGCTACATTCTTCAGGAGCTGTGCCACTATCACTAAGTGCACAGAAGGCGTTTTTTTGCAGATTGTTGAATTCGAAAAATCCGAGGGGTTCTGAAACTATGATTCCATCGCGTACTTTCAGCTCTGGCTTTGCATTGAGTCGTTTGCGGGTATGTGGATGAACGCTCCAAATCATTGGCATTTTGTATTTGTCATAAATCTGATTGAAAGCCTGAACATATTTAGTAAGTCGCTCTTCGCTATCGACGTTTTCAGATCGGTGCAATGTCATTAGAAAGAACTCCTCTTTTTCGAGATTGTGTTTTTGCATGACATCACTACTGTCGATTTGTGGCATGAAATGATCCAGCACTTCCTTGATTGGGTTGCCAGTTACATAAATGCGGTTGCTAGCTATGCCCTCGCGCACCAAGTGTTCACGACTGCGATCCGAATACGGCAGTAATATGTCGCTTTGGCTGTCGATTATACGACGATTGTTTTCTTCGGGTATACGGTCGTCGAAGCTACGATTGCCCGCTTCCATATGGAACACACGGACGCCAAGGCGCTTGGCCATGATAGCTCCGAGGCTACTGTTAGTGTCACCTAGAACCAAAAACGCATCCGGCTTTTCCTTTTTTATGATATCTTCTAGCTTGGTCAGGATGATACCTGCCTGCTCGCCAAATGAACCTTTAGCATCGAGGTAGTAATCCATTTTGCGGTAACCAAGTTGTTCTTGAAAAATATCATTGAGG
>JBBRAK010000013.1:0-16818 GCA_038206875.1 Saccharimonadales bacterium (SeqCode) | reverse complement strand
TTGGCTATCGGAAATGGAATTACTTGCGTAACCCTATATATGAACCCTGACGTAGACTGAAACTTGTAAAGCGCTAGTGTACTATAACCAATAAACCCAACAATACTTATTATTAATAGTGACGTAGTGATAATGATAATTTTATGCTTAGAGTGCTGCAAGGGGTAGATGTATTTTCTGGCACTACCGATAACTTCTTCTCTGTGGGCAGCTATTGTATCTGTAGTAATACGTGGAACTACTTCGGCTCCTGGCATTTCTACCGGAGTTACTTTGTTTCTACGACGAAATTTTTTAATCTTCAGTTTTGGAATCTTCAGTTTCTTCAATTTCTTGCTCGTTCCTTTTTATTGGATGGTTTGTAATTATTACGCCTTGTTCTCTTAAAATACGAAGGATTTTTTTCTGAATCTTTGCAGGACGATGAACATCATGAACTACTAGATCACCCATGTAAGTCTGCACCATTATTGTACCAAATCCTAGCAATGTTGCCTGCAAACCAGCTACTTCATAATTTACCATTTGGATTTGATTTAGTCCTATGTCAACCACGCTACGGCTAAAAAAGCCTTTTTGGCCAATTTGGATAAACCGTTGGTCGGTTATTATATATACACTGTAAAACCATGCAATCCATGACGGCAGGAAAAACAAAAGTCCTATTACAACACCAGCTGCTAAACCCCCGAAGAACCATCCGAAACCCAAAGTTGGCTTGAGCGCAGCGGGGATTACGCCAAGCAGTGGGCCAATCATGGCAAATACTAAACCTTTACGCATAACAACTGGGTGTTTACGGAAAACCAGAAGCACATCTTCGTCATCCATCTGATCAGCAAAATATTTCTGCGTTTTTTTAGCCATACAACTTAAGATTATAGCTAATAGGTTATACGTTCAAGTCTTTTAAGCTATAATTACTCTACTCCTGCCCCTGTAGCTCAACGGATAGAGTAGATCCGTCCTAAGGATATGATAGAGGTTCGATTCCTCTCGGGGGTACCAAGTTATGCAATCATTTCAATGATGGTATAACTTGGTATGTTTGCGAAGCAAGCACGAACCTTTGGGTTCGGCGGAGCGATACCACGCGCAGAAGTTTACTTCGAGCATGGTGGAGTGGAGAAGGACAAAGTCCGCTTTCCTCTCGGGGGTACCAAGAGTTCAAGAGGCTATTTCCATGGCCTTTTCAAGATTAAGTGCTATTAGAGCTAGATCCGTAAAGTCTCCCGTATAAGCTAGATAGTATGGTTGCCACTCCGGATCAAATTTATTCTTGAACTGCTCTAGCCCTTTTGATGAGAAGCGTCCTTTACTCAAAGTTCGAACAATAGCCAATAGGGCCCTTTCTGCTTTTGCAAATGGCACAAATCCAAGATCAAATTGTTTATAGTTATTCGAGTTATCGGAAGCTGTTGCTTCAATTGTCTTATATAATAAGTACGGCATAGCGCTACTGGTATCAGCAAGATATCTTAAAATATCGATAGAAAAAGTATTCATTACCTTAAAGTTGGGAAGCTGATTGGTAAAAGCAATTACTCTGCCGGCTTTGTCCTGTAAAAAATGAATCCTGCAGTTTTGTAAATATTGTTCATTAAAGTAACCTAGCGCAAAACCTCTTTCATGATGAGCGCCGAAATTAAGCCAGCTGTCTGACACGACCTTCAGGTTATTTATAAACTCAGTTGAATGTGGCGGAAGGGAGCAATGGTAGGTATATTTGTTTCTCTCTGCTTTATTTTTTTGCCATCGCCACCATTTGTCATTGGACGTTTTTGCAAGAAAATTTTCAATATCTATAACAGCACTTGATCCAATCGACAAAGTTTCAAAACCGACTTTTTGGTACAGATGCAAATTTTGCTTGTCAACTAATAAAAAGCAAACAGTTATTCTGTGAGCTTTAGCCCAAGTCATGAAGCTTTGAAGTAAAGCTTCTTTGTTTTTGGTAACTGGATTGGCGAGCGCAAAAGCTATCGAGCCTACAAGCTTGTAGGCTACAAATCCTTCCTGGTTTTCCTGCCAGTAGTAGTTTTTGTCGGGAGGCCAAATCTTAAAATAATCTTCTGGGGAATAGGCATATTTTATTAGTAATTTTTCTAGTTTTTCATAATCATTATCTTGTGGTTCAGTAAGCTTATACGGCCTGAATAATATCCATAATACACTCCCGATGCTAGCAACCAGAAATACAGATATAGTGTGTGCCAATAGCACACTGTTTATGTGTGCTCGCGAAGTTAATTCCGAACCAGAAACGTAGTCGTAAAAATGTTCAAATGAACGGCTAGCGACAATTGAAACCCTGTTATCCCTATCGAGAAAAATGAGTGCGACTAATACGCTAATCAACAGCGCCACTAACATATAATAGAGATCTTTAAGTCGTACCTTCCAGGTCATTGAGATGATACCGCGATTAAAGTCGTCTCGTAAGACAAACAATCCACAGAAAGTAAACAAATAGAATATCATCAGTGCGGGATGCGGAGAGATAACTGAGTACTTAATTGTTTCTATTCCAGTTATTACCAAAAATATTTGCTTCGCTCGCATTTCTCCACGTGCTATGTGCCTACTTAAATAGAGCATCACCACACCGATGATTACACCATGCTGAGCTAGCCAAGCATTATCTCCCGCAAAATAAATACCATTTATCCTACCCAAAAGCTGAATATGAGCCAAACTAATAAGAATAGCTACAATACCGTTCAAAAATGCCCAACCTGCCACCAGTCTTTTTACCAGTTTGAGCTCTTTTTTGCTTGGCCTTATATCAAATCCAAATAAATCTCTGCACAGCCAGGCCAGATATATTACTAGGCATGCTTGGTAAAAGAATTGTGATGGCGTCTTAAAATGTTCTTGGTTAGCAAGTTGGCTAACAAACAATACACCGTATAACAACTGGAAAACAACAAACAGAACGGAAACTATTTTTTTTCTGAGCCATGCATCATAAATAGATATTGCAAAAATCGCAAAAGCCGTAACCACAGACTCTATGGCATGCAAAACAAAACCGAGGGAGTGATACTCCTCACATGACTGTAGTTTTATATGGCAACTAGTAGTAAAGATTGGGTCCAGAAAAAGACCACCAGCAATTACTATCATCATCCAACCAAAAGTTTTTTTAGTCTTCGACTTTATAAATGCTATAGCCACGGCAAGTAGTAAAAGCGCCCCAATCACATCCCCAAGACGAAATAGCCCTGAAAAAGCCTGGGTAGGAGTTTCGTACTGGCTAATCAATGAGGTTCTAGAGGACAGTATGGGGTTCAACTGAGGTGCCAACAACCAAGTAGTGCTCATAATTATAAATATGAATTGCCATACAATTATGAACTTTCTTCGGTTGGTGCTAAATGACATTGCTTAATTGTAGCTGTAAAAAGTAACAAACTCTAACGTCTGATGAGTTTTATATTAAGTACCGCCCTGGATTCAGGCTCTATTTTCGTTCGTAGTCTTCGTAGATTTGCAGATATTCGGACTTGTCATAGCTAAATAATTCGTCCTTTGAAAAGAATCGATCTATTTCCGTTTCACCAGACTCCTTGCTATCAGACGCGTGTATCAAATTTCTGCCCTGACCAATCGCTAGATCACCACGAACAGTGCCAGCATCTGCCAAACGTGGGTTTGTAGCACCCACCAATATTCGAACTGATTCCACGCACTCATAGCCTTCCCAGGCAATAACTACCACTGGAGAGCTCTTCATAAATTCTTCTAATCCAGCGTAAAACGGTT
The DNA here is from genome assembly GCA_038206875.1 of Saccharimonadales bacterium (SeqCode). Lineage (GTDB taxonomy): Bacteria > Patescibacteriota > Saccharimonadia > Saccharimonadales > JBBQAJ01 > JBBQAJ01. The sequence goes on along the minus strand of JBBRAK010000013.1, from coordinate 13,053 downwards.
TGTCTACCAAGTGGATATAATGTGCCTTCAACAAGGCGCTGTCCAAAGTCATCATTTTTAGGCCAAGCACCTTTAGGCCCTTGCGTTCTAGCCGGCTAATTATTTCACCAATTAAACCCCGTTGCAAAGCATCTGGTTTGAGAATTATCAAAGTTCGTTCCACGTAAATTTCCTTTTTATAACTTTTGTGAAATTATAACAGAGACAGAAGCGTTTTGGTAGCTCATGTCGTACAATAAGCATATGTTATACGCAAAATGTAAGACAGATTTTTTAGAATATTTGGAAATTGAACAAAATAGGTCGCAAAAGACGATTGCCAATTATGACCACTATCTGACGCGACTAATTGATTTTGCAGGTGACATCACAGTTGCAGACATTGACAACGAACTTATTCGCAAATGGCGACTGTGGTTGAACCGCCTGGGAACAAATACCAACGACGAACTTCAAAAAACCACGCAAAATTATCACCTGATTGCCCTGAGAAGCTTTCTAAAGTTTTGCGCAAAACGCGACATACCTGCCCTGTCTGCAGATAAAATAGAACTTGCCAGAACTGCACGCAAACAAGTTACTTTTCTAACAGCGGAAGAAGTAGAAAGACTATTCCAGCAACCCGATGTTTCGACAAAAAACGGTCTACGTGATAGAGCTATTTTGGAACTATTATTTAGTTCAGGCCTTCGCGTGTCCGAGCTTGTTGGACTAGACAAAGACCATATTAACCTAAAGCGAAGAGAATTTATGGTGCGAGGTAAAGGACAAAAAGACCGTCCAATATTCATTAGCCAAGAAGCTTCTAGCTGGCTACAGCAATATATTGATAAACGCACAGACACCATCCGACCTCTGTTTATAAGATATAGTGGCAGTAAAAAAGTGGACACCACCGGAAATTTTCACAGACTAACCGCCAGAAGCGTGCAACGTATGGTTGCAAGATACGCCCTGCTTGCAGGAATCACAAAACACGTCTCCCCGCACACGCTAAGACACAGTTTCGCGACAGATTTACTAATGAATGGTGCTGACCTTCGCAGTGTGCAGGAAATGTTAGGTCATGCAAACGTAGCCACAACCCAAATATACACCCACGTAACTAATCCTCAGCTAAAACGAATTCATGAGAAATTTCATAGTAAACAGGACCAACCGTAATTCATAGTATAACTGTCGAATTCCTTATGCCAGAAAACTAGTCCGGAAACAAACCAGGTGGCGAACATGCACCAACGTCAGTCGCTGATGTGCCATTTATGTCGAATTGCTTGCAAATTTTATCTGTTCCCTCCAAGCCGTATAACGGTACACTGCTAGTTAGGTTGTTCGCCTGCACACGTACTTGTATTCGTCGCTCCACGTCGGTAGCTTTACCGGTAACATCTATAAGTGCCTGTGCACCGACCAGTTCAGCGGTACCCACACCCGTAGTCGCTTTAACAGTTATCGCAGCTGGACCATAAACTGGTTTGACTCGTAGATAATACTCATTACCTCCCAAGCCATTTATTACTATTTTACACTTGTTTGGATTGGTCGGAACGGACGTACAGTCTCCTTGAGCTTTTGAGCCAGTTGTTGAGCCATAGCCTATACTGCCACCGCTGGCAGAGCTAGGATATATGAAAAACGTTTTACTTGCAGTGAACGGTGCGCCTACTAGCTCCACACGTAGAAGTGGAGCATCACAACCAGCGGGCCAAGCGGTAGGATTTGATGCACTTGAAGGCACTATTGGCGGACAGCCCCCAAAGGAAGTACCGCCATTGTCACTGTCCCAGTATATTTCTATCGTAGATATTGCTGCACCACCCTTGTCTTTGATGGGCAATATTTGTTGAGAATCAGATACACTATAGACAATTTCTTCAGGTGATGGATCGACAAACATGCAGGTGTAGGATGCTGCGCCAGAACCAGCGATTACACCCGGCAAGGGTAGGCTAGCAACCGCAGGAGAGGCAAATGTGGTGCAATTGCTCATATAGTCGGTATTCAATTTTACATCCCCTGTACTAAGCCAACCATCTATTACTTTACGAGCATCGTTTATGCCACTTTCAGCCGCATAAAATGCTTGGGTACTGAGTTGCCTATCCAGTGCATTGCGTTGCTCTCTACGGCTGATTTTAGAAAAACTAAGTGTAATAAGCGTTATGACTAACATCAAAATTATAGTTACAACTATAGCTACAATGCCTTGTTGATTTATCTGTTGTTTTTGATTACGCATATCTCATACCTTATATTACTCTCTTTTGTACGATTGTGGATAGTCTTGAAACTGCGCAAAACTGGCTTCCAGCTCCCGATTTACAACTATCGTATAGCCCATCAGGACCCACAATCCCCGTATCATTATTATACAAATCCGAAAACAAATCGAACTCACCAGACGCAACTTCAACAGTTATTCTGTACGAATTGTTGGGAAGACTTTCTACATTTAGAGCTGTCAGCCGCATTCCCGTTCCTAAAAGTTCTTTTGGCTTGAATGCGTTAGGCACCGCTGAGGGATTATAACTGGCACATGGAGAGCTGTAACTAATCACAGCTTCGTTTATGTCAGTACCAAGTTGTCTATCTAGGATGTACGAGTAGTTTATGCCGTTTACGCAAAACCAATATACACCCCCTGTTTTTGGGTAGGGAGTAGATGCAATATTCTGTGGCTGAGTTGGTATTGGGACTACACCGCTAAATTGAATACCTCTGCTAATTTCGTCTATTATATTGCGAGCTGTATCTTGCGTACGTGCCTGAAGGGCGCCTTTATAATACGTTTTCCCGATAGAAATTATTCCGGTGGTTACCAAAAGTAGAATAACCGAAAACACCATTGTAGCAATCATGAGCTCAAGTATGGTGAAGGCTTGTTGATTTGTCTTTAAAACTTTCATTATTGAGCCTTGTAATCCAGTTCTACACTGTTTGTGTTACCAGACAGGCCGGGCCAAGTGACTTTAATTACAAAATCGTGTGATGCTACTATGTGCGTAGTAATGGTTGTATAAGGAAGCCCACCAGTCGCACAGCTCGGAGTTATTATGCCGGCAGCAATACAAAAATTACCAGCGCCAAAAACATCCGGAGTTTTGCTATCAACTGCTATTTTAATTTGTTCTAATTGAGATTCAGCAAGCTTTAACGCTTCTCCCTGCTCCTGTGCTGTTCTTGTGGCATTTGCGCTCCGACGGGTGGACGTAAATGCTCCTCCCAAAACCAAACTAACCACAGCAACGGCAACTAGTACCTCCACGATAGTATCCCCTGCACTATTAATGTTTTGCCATTGATATTTTTTCATGGACAACTACTCGCAATTGACACTCTTGTACTACCGGTATTTAAGACAACAATCCCTACTTGATTTCCGCTACTCAAGCATATCTGCACACCTGTAGATGGGTTTACGACGTCTATGCCTGCGCCATTTATAGCATGCATTTCCACCCTAGAAGAGCCGGAGTCAAGTATACCTGCACTGTTGTGCTGATTAAAGGTTGTGGTTATTGCCAGTGTTTTAATGATGCTACCTCCTACAATTTTCATATTAGCCGTGACACCCCCTAGTAGCTTGTAGGTTTCAGCCGATGAACTAATTGGTGTGGGAACTGCTTCTGTTAGAGTTTGGACGACCTTACCAGAAGAATTAAGACGCAACCCGGCATAACTGGTGATGGTAAATTTGTCAAAAGGCGCACTTAAGTCGATGTATTGGCCTATAAATGTACAATCTTGGTTTTGACCCTGGCTAGAGACTCCGGCAGTCGGGTTTGGCGTACGCACGCCTGCAACAATAATTGCGTTACAGGTTATTGTGCCCGGGTTATTGTAATAACCGCTTGATACATTGCCAATAATACTCTGTAGTTTGGAATCAAAATCTCTTACAGAAGTAGAAAATTCTGTTTTGCGTTGCTGTCCGTTTATAAGCAACATAGCGCTTAAAAACAAGGCACCGCTAACAGCCAGGAATATCATAGTCTCTACAATCGTGTAGCCATTAGGGTCAGCTTTCGGATGGGTTGCCACCCCATAAAATGCCCTTTTTGGCTGCAATAGAGCAAAAACCTTCGCACCGTAACCATAGTTACGCTTTGTCGGTTTTTGTCTATTTCGCTCAAAAATCTTCATTTTCTAGCACACCAATCCATCCGAAAGCAGACCCTATCCCTGCTACGCACCCTATTCATAGGACTAAGTATAAAGCATTAGCGAAATTATCAACAGAGGTTTTACGCGGAGTTTTTAGATTAGCATAAATTGACGTTTGTACCACCTAATAAAACTTGCACCAAACAATACAACAATTAAAGTAGATGCTATGAGAAGCGGACCAAATGGCAGTTTACCTTGTAGTTTAGTTTTTTTAGCAATCAGTAATGGTATGCCTATTAAACTTCCCATAGCAGATGCAATGAACAACATCAAAAGTGCCTCTACGGCTCCGCCAAGCACCAGTCCCAACACTACAGCCAACTTTACATCACCCCCACCTATCCATTTGCCTTTTGAAATTTGAAACATTACGTAAAACAACCCAGCACTACACACAGCACCCATCACAGCACCAAATATCACCTTTATGTCTGCATCGGCACCTAAAAACGAAACTATTACGTACAAGACCGCTAACGCCTGGAGAGGAAACACTATTCTGTTAGGCAGTATCATCCATCGCCAGTCATATACCGCGAGAGCAACTAAACCAGTAAGAATTACTAGCCATAAGCTAAAAAGCACAACCGAGTAAGGGGTATTGATCGTAGATGGCCAGCAAATATAGCTTAAGATATATAGTCCTGAAGTGAATAGTTCAACTACAGGGTATTGCCAACTTATAGTTTTATGGCAATACCGACACTTACCGCCTAGTCTTACCCAGCTAACCACCGGAACAAGGTCGTACCATGCAAGTATGTGCTTGCAGTGCACACACATAGACCTGCCAGATGCTATGGAAAAGTTTTGAGTTTTGAGTTTTGAGTTTTGAGTTTTTTCAGACTGCTTGTGTAGCCTCCAAACCAGAGCATTTACAAAACTCCCAAAACATAGGCCCAGAATAAATAAGACTCCAATAAACATTGCCTTAAGCATAACAAAAAATGTGTGCGATTGCTCGCACACATTTCCCAATCCTGATTGCCCTCATCGACCAATTAAGTCGTATATTATTAGCAACAAGACCTCCCTCTAGCCATCTTGGCAAAGTGCTGTAGTACCACCAGTTCTTTCAATCAAATACCGAGCGGCAACATTTCGCGTACCACCAGTTCCCGCGCAATTATTTCCAAGCTGTACATTTATATTGCCAGCTGTTGGTAAACCTGCACCGATTGCAACGGCTGTTGTACCTTGCACCGAAGCGGTTGTAGCGTTACCAGCACCGAAGTTTACTGTTCCTGTTCCTGCTAGAGTTGTAGGTAACGCGCCATTATTAGCTGCTTGATACTCAGATACGCCTCCTAATACAGAAGCAACATCGTTTTTCATGGCAGTATTATGTGAGTTGCGCTGCAACGCAGGTACTGCCAGGAAGATAATCAAAAGTATCAGTCCGGCAATAGCCAAGACTATCAAAACTTCGATGATAGTAAAGCCTTTTTGGTCTTTTAGTTTAATTTTCATGTTGCAAATGCCCCCTTTGAACTTATTTTATTCCTTATGCTTAGATGATAGAGGTTAGTGTACTTAAATGCAATAGCATTATGTTTAGTTATCCACATCTACTACTATCCGCCAAAACCGGACTGACCAGCCAAACTATATATTGGGAGCAGAACAGCTGCCACAATTATGAAGGCAAACACCCCCATAACTACCATCAGAACCGGCTCAATGATAGTGGACACTGTCTTTATCTGATTATCGACTTCTTTTTCATAGTAGTCTGCTGTTTTCGCCAACATTGCTTCCATGGAGCCTGATTGTTCTCCTATGCTCAACATGTCTGGGACTAGTTCTAAAAAGTTTGGATCCCCACGAAGTGTTTCTGACAAAGCCTTTCCACCTTTTACCTTTTCCGCCGCCTTGGACAATGATGCCTCTATATGAAAATTATCTATGGCATTACCCGTGATTTCTAAAACTTTTAGCAGTGGAACGCCACTTGCCACCAATGTAGTAGCAGTTCTTGCAAACCGTGCCATATAAAGCTTCATAAATAACGGACCTATGGGCCACGCAGTCATTTTGAATTTATCGATATACCTCTTACCCCCGACAGTTCGTGCCCATTTACTGCCAAAGAAAACCAAAAATCCCAGCATTATCAATACCACCCACCACCTATCAATAATAAAATGAGAAATTGCCAATAAGACTACGGTTAATATTGGTAGTTTTGCATCGGGAAGTCCATTATAAATTACTTCAACTTGGGGTAAAACTTTCACAATCATAAAACCTACCACCATAAACATAACTGCCATAACAATAGCTGGGTACACCAACGCTCCTCTTACTTTACTGAGTATTTCTGCGTCTTTTTCTTGTTGTAGCGCTATTCGATCCAGCGCTGCATCTAAAGTACCGGATGTCTCACCAGCGGCAATCAAACTCAAATATATCCTGTTAAACACGTCTGGATGTCGTCCAAGTGCTACAGAAAAGGCACTTCCGCCTTCTACGTCCGAAATTATTTGACCCACTATAACCTGAAGCGATTTGTTTTGCGTTTGGCGTGATACACTTCGCAAACTTTGCACCAGAGGCAAACCAGCGTTGATTAGCGTCGATAGTTGTCGGGAAAATAATATTTTGTCTTTGGCTTTCACGCGGTGCATATATTTGCTTAAGAAATTGCTAGAACCAGAGCCCTTTAGAGAAATCTCTAGAGGTGAAAGTCCCTGAGCAGTTAGCAGTTTAGCGGCAGCTTTTTCACTATCGGCTTGTACCTCAGCATTGATCTTTTTACCAGTTTTGGGGTCGCGAGCCGTATAACTGTAGACTAACATTGCGCAAACTCCGTTTGCGAGCATAGAGTAGACGGCAGACAGCTAACAGTACTTGACCGTGTTAACTGCGATTTGATATCTGTAATCTTCATACTTATTTAACCTCTCATTAGCCTGTCTATTTCGTCTAGGTCAACAGCGTAATTGCGGGCTTCGTCATATGTTATGGTTCCGTTGTGAATCAAATTTACAATAGTTTTGTCCATAGACTGCATGCCAAACTCTGCTCCCGTCTGTATAACGGCTTCTAGTTGATGACTTTTGCCCTCACGGATTATGTTGCGAACCGCTGGAGTAGCAATCATTACTTCGGCTGCAGCTATACGCCCACCGCCAATCGTCGGAATAAGTCGTTGAGAACAAATTGCCATAAGTATGTTCGCAAGTTGTGCTCGAATTTGCGGTTGCTGGTGTGGAGGAAAAACATCAATCATACGGTCGATACTCTGTGCGGCTGAGTTTGTGTGAAGTGTCGCAAAAACTAAGTGTCCCGTTTCTGCAATAGTTATGGCCGCCGCAATTGTTTCTAAATCACGCATTTCACCAATAAGAACTACATCAGGGTCTTCACGTAAACTGCTACGCAAGGCTGCAGAGAATGAATATGTGTCGTAGTGCACTTCACGCTGTACAACCACAGATTTAACAGATTTGTGAGTGTATTCTATAGGGTCTTCGATGGTTATTATATGGCTTGCTCGTTCATTGTTGATTTTGTGTATCATGGCTGCAAGTGTCGTGGACTTACCTGAACCCGTAGGACCTGTTACCAGCACTAAACCACGTGGATAGTCTGCAAATTTGTTTACTATTGATGGTAAGCCAAGTTGTTCGACTGTAAGCATTTCGTTAGGAATTAGACGAAGGGCTGCTGCCAAATTACCACGCTCATGAAATGCATTTACTCGAAACCGCCCCAAATCACCAAATGCAAAGCTAAAATCGAATTCTTTGTCTTTTAACAAAATCTGCTTCTGATCTTCATCAAGTATGGCAAAAATTAGTGCTTCGATTGTTTCCTCAGTCAATGCCTCTGTTCCGGAAACGGCAATAAGCGCCCCATCAACACGCAACATTGGCGGTAGACTAACCTGTAAATGCAAGTCCGATGCTTTCTTTTTGATAACTTCTTCCAGTAGAATCTCAATTCGTGGTTGTGCTGTTGTCATAAGCTACCACCTTCGGAGTGAGCTGTAAACAGCAGACAGTGGGCAGTAGACAGTCCGTTAATTGATTTTTCTGTAACCTGTAACCTGTAACCTGTACTGCTCATATTTGCCCTTCCCATTTATGCTTTCTATATTCTAACTTTCATTTTACGCGCTGTCAGCTGCCGCTACTCTGTTTACCTCTGTTAGTGATGTTAGGCCCGCTAGTGCTTTCAGATATCCATCTTCCTGCATGGTAATCATTCCTTCTGCCTGCGCGGCCCGCTGTATATCGCCACTCGTAGAATGTTTCAGTATGAGTTCTTGGATTGCTTCTGTTACCCCAAAAACTTCATATAGGCCCATTCTGCCCTTGAAACCACCAGGTGTTTCAGCCGAATCAACACCCTTGAATAAAGTATAAGCGTTTTCGGTGGCAAGTGGCAAGGACTTATAGCCTAAATCTTTGGCAACTTTTGCCATATCTTCTGATTTTTGAGGTAAATGAGTTCCTAAAGTTTTGTGTATGGCATCTGTTTCAGTTTTGTCAGACTGATAGCTCTGCTTTCCATCGTCTTGACGAATTCGCCTTACTAACCGTTGACCAATTACGGTGTGAACAGTGCTGGCAATTAGAAATGGCTCAATCCCCATGTCTAACAATCTGGGCAAGATGCCTGCTGCAGAGTTTGTATGGAGGGTCGAAAACACCAAGTGACCAGTAAGAGCTGCCTGTACCGCTAGAGTTGCTGTTTCTTTGTCGCGAATTTCACCTACCATAACTACGTCTGGATCTTGACGCAAAATTGATCTAAGACCTGCCGCAAAAGTAAGCCCAACGTCCGGATTAACCTGAATCTGATTAATACCTGGCATTTTGTATTCTACAGGGTCTTCTAAAGTAACAATGTTTATTTCATCACTTATGATTTCTTGCAATAACGCATATAGTGATGTCGATTTACCTGAACCGGTTGGCCCGGACGTCAGTATCATGCCATTGGGTTGTTCCAATCCTTTACGAATAGTTCGCAGCGCCCTACCCGTATAACCCATATCTTCTAGTTTCAGACTTGTGCCGGATTTATCCAGAAGACGAATCACTATCTGTTCTCCCCATACAACCGGTGATATAGCAATACGCAAATCAATATCTTTGTTAGCTGCATGAACAGTGAACTGTCCATCCTGGGGTATTCGGTGTTCATCAATTTTTAGGTTGCTCAGTATTTTCACTCTAGAGACTAGTGGTGGTTCAGTACTTTTGGGTAGTTTCATAATTTCTCTTAGCACTCCATCTACCCTAACTCGGATTTTAAGCTCTTTTTCCATGGGTTCTATGTGTATATCGCTTGCTCTGTTTTTTGCTGCGTATTCGAGTATAGCTGACAGGGCTTTGCTGATGGGTGAATCTTGAACTATTGTTTTGATGTTTTTGTTTTTGCTAGCTGTAGAATCACTACTGGCTTCTTCTTGCTGTTGCTTGCTGAGATTTGAATTGTCCATTGCGTCTGCAAAGCCTTCGTCCAAACTCAGAGAATATTGTTTTAGAACCTGTTGAATTCCTTCTTCGCTGGCAGCATATACTTTGAGGGGTCTGCCGATTTTGTTGGACAAAAAGTCCACTGCTTGTACGTTATCTGCATCTAACATGGCTACAACCAGCCGTCTGTTCATCTCTCCAAGTGGTACTGCCATATACCTTTCAGCTATTTCTTGAGGCAACAATTCCAAAATTGCGGGATTTATTCTGGCTGCCGATAAATTTACATAGGGCAGTTTTGTGGCATGAGCAGTTGATCTGGTTAGTTGTTCGTTGGTAATTAATTTGTCCTGTACCAGTAGAGAAAATAGTGGAGTTTTAGTCGACGCAGACTTTGATTTATAGGTATTTAATTTGTCGTCGTCAATCAAACCATCTTTGATTAACCTATCTTCAACCTGTTGTTGAATTGCCGCTGATAATACGCTCATGATTTACTACCGAGTATTAAATGGCTGCTGGTTGTTGTTGTCACCAATTTTAATAATCAATGTTGGGTCAATTGCCTGCGTGTTAAAATATTTGTCGTCTTTTTTCGGTACATTAAACTCCGCACTGATTGGTTCTACTACTTCCACTTCTTCCTGACGTTTTTCGGGGGATGCAAACAAATAATTAGACAATGCCAGCGAAAACGCACCACTAATAAGTACTACAATCAATATGGTTACCATGTCTTTTCGTTTCATCAGTTCACGACCTTTTTAGTAATTTTAATAGTTTTTTGAGGTTGATAGTAGCTGTTCGCGCTTACCAGAATAGTCAATTTTGCATCATCGCCACCTAGTTCAACTTTTAGTAATTCCATGGGTCGGATAGACAGCTGTAAAACATCTAGCACGCCTTGTGCAGTGTCTAGATTTCCTGGGATCTTTACATCAAACGGCATTGCTACAGGCTGTATCACGGTGTCTTTTGTTTGTTCTTGGTTAATTTCATCGTCTACACCGACAATTGATTCTATGCTATAGTTTCGAGCTGTTAACACTTTTTCTATGCTAGTTATAAGTGCTGGATAGTCATATTTGCTTGGTAGAGCATCTAGTACAATTTTGGCATTGTCACCGTCTCTGTCTGCACTGCCCGTAGGTATTCCACCAATTATATTCTCTGGCGCTGACAAAAATGTTTTGTAAGCGGATACAAGTTGAACCGCGGCTTCGTTATTTGATTTGAGTTGAGTTAGGGCTTTCTTTTTTTCAGCAATAACTCTTGATTGATAACTTCGCTGACCTAATAGTGCCTTGCAGGCGACAAGTGAAAATACAGCTATAAATGCGGATACTGCCAGAATCCCAACCATACTTGCATTTGCTTTGTCTATTTGTAGTCTTTTGCCGGAAAGAATTTTGTTAGCCATATACTATTGCCCCTCTCCTCTAGATCCACTTAGTGGTTGAAAAAGCGCATCCGGCTTCTCTGTTTCTGAACGAGTCGTAATTTTGCCGGGAGGAACAACCAATGTTATACCACTCGAGTTTGAGAAAATTATTGGGTCAAACTTTAGACTAATCTCGTACTTAATTCCTTTTTCATCTTTACCAAAACTTGATAACACTACTGCAGAAAATGCGCTACCTTCTTTGTTATCATCAGATTTGTAAGAGGTAAATTTGATAGTATCTACATAAGTGTTTACTGTACCTATAGTATCAGCAGACCCGGTAAGAACAATTGTTTGATCTGTATAAGTCACAAGAACCTTTGAAATACTAACTTTTGCAGGTGTTATTTGCTTTATGAAAGTCAACAATCTACTAGCGACTGGTTTTTTATCGTGTAGGCCTGGCAAACTGTTCAATTGATTTTGAATAGTTAGTATTTTGTTCAGGTCTTGTGTGCCTTCTAGTTTACTGCTTTCTGTTTTAATGTCTTTTGAAAGATCCGTAGAATACTTCTTCTGGACTAATTGAACTGCAATAAATAGTATTATCAATATTGCAAGCGCTGAGCCAGCTACCAAGAAAGCGACTAACAGCGTCATGCGCTTGTTTCGCCGAGCACGAACATAGTCTAATTTGACGCTTGGAAGTAAATTAAACTGTATCATTCTTGCCTCTCCGCTAGCCCGGCTGCTACTCCAAAATGATTGGACAATGCCGATAGTTCATTTTGCCTATTTGCCGAAAAAGATACATTTCGCCATGCATTACCAATCTCTACGCTTGCACCAAATTTATTTGCCACGTACAGTGGAAATTCTGGCAACGCTGACGCTCCACCAGTAACAATAATTCTCTCCAGCTTGGCGCCATCTCCATAGCGTTTTTGGAAAAATTTTATTGATTTTTCAATCTCTGACATGAGAATATCAACTGTACCAATTATTGCTGTATAAATCTGACCCTCCAGTTTGTCTTTGGAAACACCAAACTTGAACACAAACTGTTCTGCCTGTTTCTGGTCTATGCTCAGGTTCTGCATGGCAGACTTAATTATTGAATCTACTCCAGTTGGTATTGACCTAGTTAGGCGTGGGGCGCCATTCATAGTTACAATCATGTCTGTTGCCATATTGCCAACATCCACTACCATCTGAGCAGTTGTTGCTTCTGGAGAAATAATTGCGCGGACGAGCGCGAGACTGTCGGGCTCAAATGCAATTACATTTAGTCCGATAGCTTCTAGAACATCCAAGCGCGATTCCACAAAATCGTTATTGACACTAGTCAAAAGTACTTCTACTTTGCTTTTATCTGCTGGGGAATCTCCAATCTGCGCCCAGTCAAGAGTTGAGTCACCAATGGGCGTGGGTATAAGAGACTCTGCTTGGTATTTTATGGTTTTGGCTAACTCACCTGCATCTAATCTGTCAAAATCCGCAACCGTAGTAAATACTCTATGAGAAGGTAGTCCTACTACCACATTTCGAGTTGTAACTCTGGCTTGTGAAAGTAGTTCTTGCAAACTATCAACTAACTTTTGCTGATCTGCCGGTGAATCACTTTGAGATACCTTAACGTCGATAGGCACATAGCCGTATCGTACAAGGTTTTTAACGGAGCCACTTCCTGCTAACTGAACTATTCGGATAGCTGTTGTTCCTATATCTAGTCCAAAAAAATCAGATACGCCAGTCAGCATACTCATTTGGCGAAACTCCGAGTGATTAATTGTTTTATGGTCATTTTGCTGATTCCACACCCTTTCACCGTTGTCCCAACATTTATGTGAACAAACGATATCGATATAGATTAGATTATAGCATAAGGAGTATACCCAGTTACAAGAAAAATGTTCAATTTCTTGCTATAAGATTGGCGACAAGCTTGTAATAGCATTGTAACCACCAAGGTCGCTGTTTCCAATTGATTTAGGAGAAGCAAGCCAAGTTGCTGGTGTGTAGTTAAATAATTCTGCTGGACCACCTGGGCCCAAGCTACCTATACTGCGGTAC
>JBBRAK010000012.1:0-24711 GCA_038206875.1 Saccharimonadales bacterium (SeqCode) | reverse complement strand
ACAACATCGCCAGAGAACTCAACAACAAGCCCAGAAGAAGACTCCAGTGGCATACGCCACTAGAAGTTTACAACTGGCTTGTACAAAACCAAGATAAACAGCTAGACTTAACGCAAGTTGCGTTTGGTTCTAGAATTTAGGCATAAATGCTGTCTTGAAAACCCTGAAATTATTGATTTTTGAATACGTAGCCATCAAGAATTGGAAGTAATTCGGGGAGACTACTGACTATCATATCTGGGTTTTGATGTTTTGTTTTGGGTACATCATTTGCAAATCTTCCTTGCCGTACCTGTATGGTCGTGGCTCCAATCATGTTGCCGATTTCGATTTCTGAGTTCAATTTGTCGCCAATTATGAGTGTTTTGGATGGAGCCGACTCATCTATATATCGTCTGAAGTGGTCTGGATATTTTTCGGTACCTACAAACAATACATCTTTAAAATATGGCCTAACTTTTAAGCGAGCAACAGCTTCATGCATGTCATCCGCACCCTTACCCACAAGGTACAGGGTGGCCTTCCGTTGTTTGAGGTAGCTTAAAACGTCTATTGCGCCAGCTATCAGTTCATCGCTCCCTGGATCATATAAAGTTTGTTTCCAATCAAAAATAATCCGATAAATCATAGTTCCCTCCTTTGCTGTAATTTCCAGCTTGCAAGAAAGTTTGAAATTATATGCCCATTATGTGCGAAATGCAACACGAAAATATAAGTTTGTAGAATATTGCCGATAATCAAGAGATGGAATAAGATATAGGCATGCAGAAGATTGTACTGGTTGAAGATGACATCTTTTTGGCGGAGATATACCAGACACGTTTAAATTTGGCAGGATATAACTGTTTGGTTGCTCATGACGGCGTTACTGGCCTAAACTTGATAAAACAAGAGCTCCCCGAGCTAGTACTCTTGGACCTGATGCTTCCCGAGATGTCTGGAGACGAAGTCTTGCGAGAAATGCGCAAATCACGCTGGAGCAAAGATATAAAAGCAATATTTCTAACTAACATCAGTGAATCAGAAGCTCCACTTGGGGTGAAGGATTTGGATTTTGAAAGATACATCGTAAAAGCCGACCTCCAGAATAATCAATTGGAAGATATTGTTCGGGAAACTTTGGAAAGCAACTAACAAGAGGTAAAATAGTAGTTATGCCTAAAATTGCAATCATAGAAGACGACCAAGCAATATCTCAGATGTATCGAATTAAGTTCGAGGCAGAAAACTACGAAGTAGAAACAGCCGACAATGGCAAACTTGGACTCGAACTAGTTGAAAAGATGAATCCAGACATCATTTTACTAGACCTTATGATGCCAGAGATGAACGGCGACATAATGCTCCAAAAAATGCGTGCCACAGACTGGGGCAAAGAACTACCAGTCATAATACTGACAAATATGGGTGAACAAGAAGCACCACCGATACTCAAGGAATTAGGCGTAAAACGTTTTATACTAAAGGCCGAAATGACCCCCAGACAAGTAGCTGAAATGGTCAAAGCAGAACTAGCCAAGCAGTAATACCGAATTGACCCTCAGGTGCTATTACATGGTTCTACTGATACAATAGTTAGATGAAAATAGCACTTTTGGGGTTCGCCAAAGAAGGCCGGAGCGCATACGAATACTGGAACCAAGCTGGCAATGAAATTACCATATGTGATATTAGCCCCGAACTCAAAGTTCCAGATGGCGCAGAGTCACAACTTGGACCAGACTATCTGAAGAACTTGGACAAGTTTGATTTACTGGTACGCACACCCGTACTTCATCCAAAAAACATTCTGCAAGCAAATCCCCAAAATCCAGAAATTTTAAACAAAGTTACCTCTGTAACCAATGAGTTTTTCAAAGTGAGTCCTACTAAAAACATAATAGGTATAACCGGTACCAAGGGCAAAGGCACTACCAGCACCCTAATAAGCAAAATGCTAGAAGCAGACGGTAAGCGTGTTCATTTGGGCGGAAATATTGGCGTGCCGGCACTAGAGCTACTGAAAAACAACATAAAACCTGAAGATTGGGTAGTTTTGGAGCTTTCTAGTTTTCAGTTGTTTGATTTAAAATCATCGCCACACATTGCAGTGTGTTTGATGGTAGTTTCTGAGCACCTGGACTGGCATGCAGACATGGCGGAATACATGGATGCCAAACAACAACTTTTTATGAACCAATCTGAGAAAGATATAGCAATCTACTTTGCAGAAAATGAAAATTCCGAAGCAATTGCAGATGCATCAGTCGGACGACAAATTCCTTATTATGCCGAGCCGGGCGCATATATTAAAGACGCTTCGGTTGTGATTGACGGCCATGAAATCTGCAAGACATCTGAAATCAAACTACTAGGCGAACACAACTGGCAAAACGTCTGCGCTGCCGTAACCACCGCGTGGCAAGTGACACAAAATATTGAAGCTATAAAGTCAGTTATAACAAACTTTACCGGTCTCGAACACCGTCTAGAATTCGTAAGAGAACTGGACGGCGTGAAGTATTACGACGACTCTTTTGGCACAACGCCAGAAACAGCAATAGTTGCTATAGAAGCATTTAGTGAACCAAAAATAGTTATATTGGGAGGCTCAGACAAAGGATCAGATTACGAAAATCTGGTAAATACAGTTGTCGAAAAAAATGCAAAAAGCGTTATTGCGATTGGCCCTATGGGAGGAGTTATAGCTGAATTACTTCGAAACAATAACTATGACAAAATTGTTGATGGTGGAAAAACAATGGACGAGATAGTTTCCAATGCCAAGAAATTAGCTACAGCAGGTGATGTAGTCTTGCTATCCACGGGCTGTGCAAGTTTTGGACTATTCGATAACTACAAAGATCGTGGTGAAAAGTTTAAACAATCTGTTTTAGCACTTTAGATAATTGTTCAATGACTGGTTTTTCGGGCTGTAATACGGTAGACCTGCCGCTGACTACGTCTTTTACGATGTCCTCAATCCAATGAAAATGCGTGCAACCAAGCACAATAACATCCGCACCCAGCTGGCATACCTTTTCAATTTCGTCGTGAATAAATTCTTTGTCGATTTGATCTGACTCTACGAGTTTTGCCCATTCGCTACAGTCCGGTTCTAGTACTTCAATGTTTTTGGCATATGTTGATTTTAGGTAATTGTATCTTTTGCTAGCCAAAGTTGTCGGAGTAGCACAAACAGCGATTTTGCCAGTTTTGGTCAATTCCGCGGCTGGTTTGACCATAGGCTCCATGCCAACTAGCGGAACTGCGATTTCTTGGCGTAATTTGTCGATTATAGTCGTAGTTACACTGTTACATGCTATGACGATAACTTTGCAACCCTTTTCCACTAATCCAGTTAGAATTGGTAGAACTAATTCATGAAGTTGTTCTGGTGTTTTGGTGCCGTAGGGCAAATTTTCATGATCTTGGACATAAATTACTTCGTTGCCCGGTAGTGCTTTGTCGATAGCGTTCACTACCGACTGACCGCCAACGCCTGAATCAAAAACGCCTATTTTCATACGGATTCCTTTATTGAAGCTTGGGCTGAGCGGATGACATTGTCAAAAAGGGCACAGGTAGCTATGTCCCCAATACTGTCACTGTTATCTACTGCCCCGCTGGCGTCCACAATCACTGCATTTTCTTTGACCAACTCAGATATTTTGAGCCCCGGAAGTTCGGATGAGATTATCAAAACATCGGCGCCACGCAAAAGCTCTGCTAAGTTTTGGTCTTTTTCAGTTGTCAGTCTCGGATCAAGACCAGAGTTTTGCCACCTTTTGGCAAGAGGCAGAGCAACTTCCCGACCTTGACCTACTATCACGATATTTTTGCCTCTTAGGTCTACGTTATATCCTGCTAAGAGCCAGTCAATTGCAAGTGGAGTCGGTGTATCAAAAGTTGTATTTTCCCCAAGTCCGGCAACATCTTTGCCTGGAGTAACTACGTTTAAAATATTATCTGTCTGGGAGTCTGTCGGGGATAACTGTACTACTATCCCATGTACCGAAGAATCCGAATTGAATTTTGATATTTCATTTATTATTTGAGAATTCTCGACGTTTGCTATTTCCAAATCTACGGATATACCTGTGGCATAATTTTTGTTGACACTCGTAAGACTATCAGAATCCATATCGGAATTTGCACGAACAACGACCATCTTTGGTGCAACTCCGTGAGACTGTCGAAGTACTCTGACCTGCTTTGCCTGTCGCTCTGATATGTATCCTGTCAGCTCCGAACCATTTAATAGTTTCATTGCTAAGAAGTATATATTATTGGACTAAAATTATACTTTTACTAATGTAAACTTTAGAATTATGTTAAAGTTATGCTTAATAACATAGTGGGATTCAGACTACGTGAATACAGATTCGGATTTTAAATTAATTGTCGAACGTTGGGGTGGATGGTTTTTGGTTGGGTTCTTTACCACAATACCAATTATCAGATGGACTATGATAAGCCCAGTTTTTGAGAGATTTTCTACGTTTAATTCAAGCCTTCTAACGTTTGGTCGTTTGACTGGGCTTATTGGTTTTATGTTATATGCAATTAACCTAGTTCTGAGCGTCAGACGGAGATGGTTAGAAAATTTGTTTGGTGGTCTAAACAGGGTCTACATAGCTCACCATATTACTGGAGCGCTTGCGCTAATATTTTTACTTTTTCACCCTATATTTTTAGCTTTTAGGTATATTGAACTTTCTACTCTTGCTACTATAAAAGATGCTGCGAAATTTCTATTGCCACGGTGGATACATTTTGACTTGTCATACTATGAAGTACAGGACGCCGTGGCAATAAATAACGGCATAATTGCATTTGTTGGCATGGTTGTTTTGCTTATTATCACTTTTTTCGTCAAACTTCCTTATCGTATTTGGGTATTTACTCACAAATTTCTGGGTGTAGCTTTTGTGTTTGCGGGACTGCACACAATTATGATTGCTTCTGATGTATATCGAGACCCGTTTTTGAAATCTTATATTATAATTTGGACTTTGGTGGGTTTTGGAGCATTTTTGTACCGTTCCGTGATGGGCAATATGTTTGTAAGACGTACGCCCTACAAAGTCATGTCAGCAGGTACCCTTCCCGGAAACGTGGTTCATGTTTTTTTTGAACCCGTAAGTAAACCGATAGATTTTAAGCCAGGTCAGTTTGTGTTTGTAAGATTTTTGTGGGCTGATGGCGATGGTATTATTCAGGAAGCGCATCCTTTTTCAATCGCATCGGCACCAAACGAGCCAAATAATCAGCTCCGATTGTATATGAAGGCATTGGGAGATTTTACTACTAGCTTAAAGCGTCTGAAACCCGGAACAATTGCAGAGATTGAAGGAGCGTTTGGGAGATTTTTGCCGACTCGTTTTGATAATTCACCTCAAATATGGATAGCTGGCGGAATCGGCATTACGCCTTTTTTGAGTGTTGCCAGAAGCTTTGATACCAAAAGACCACAGATTGATATGTTTTATAGCGTACAAAATAGTGATGAACTAATCGACCAAGAAGCGTTAGCGCAGTTTTTACCTAAAAACTATGCCCAGTTCAGGTATCATACATATGTGAATAGTGAGCAAAATGGTCATTTAAATGCAAAATATATTGACGAAAATTCTGGCGGACTCAAAGGAAAAGAAATATTTTTGTGCGGTCCCCCACCAATGATGAAGTCACTAAAAGCACAGTTGAAATCAATGGGCATACCAAACAGTAAAATTCATAGTGAAGAATTTGCGATGTCATGAAACTTAAAAAAGCAGTTTCAATCAGCTTAATAGTTTCCTCAGCAATCCTAGCACTGATATTGCTAATAGGACTTTTGGTGCCCGCATCATTTCTAAATAAGATTGGCAGAAAGACGAAGCCAGACACCCAAATAGAGACAATTGTAGACGGTAAAAAGGTTGTGGAAACTGTCAACCCCGCAACAGGCGAAAAAACTGTCACAACAACTGACCCTACAACAGGCCAAACAACGGTAACAACAACCAACCCAACAACTGGCCAAACAACAACTCAAGCTGTGACAAATGGACAAACTTCTGCCAGTCAGCCAACCAATACACCAACTACAGGAGGCACTTCAAATACCGGTGGCACTTCTGCTACGCCCGCTCCTGTCGTGACTATTAGCGTAAGTCCTTCATCGATAACCAGCGGAAGTAGCGCCACACTTGGCTGGAGCGCAACAAACTCACCCACCTCATGTTCTGCAAGTAATGGCTGGAGTGGGACGAAAGCAGCAAGTGGCACCGCAAGTGTTAACCCAACCAGCTCTGCAACTTACACATTATCCTGCTCAAATTCTGGAGGTTCAAATAGCAAATCCGCAACCCTTACCGTGAATGCACCTGCCGCAACTTGTGGTCAACCGGGAGGAACTTGCCATCTTTCTGATATTCAAGGACATAGTAGCTCTGGGGATTGTCGCTCTGCGATTAATTCAACTGGGGGTGGTTTGGCCGCCTACTCCATATCCTCAAGCTTTTTGTCACTACACAATCCTAAAAAATCGATCACGTCACTACTCTGTGGGAATGTTTATTCCAGTAATTTACGGAACAAAACTGGCGATCATTCCAATGGTTCAACACTTGGTGGTGGCAACTATGCTACATGGATGAATAATCTTTATTTAGGACCATATAACTAATGGGTAAATCCAGTAAAAAAAATGAATCGAAAAAATTGTTGAAAATATCAAGTTTTAGAATAGTGTTTGTATCTGTTATTTGCGTGTTGCTGTTTGGCCTCGCCGTCTTATCAAGTGTTTATTATCGCTACAAATTTGTAAATCTGCAGCATAAAATTGAAACATATGAGTTAAAAAACTGGAGTGAGGGCGAGCTAGTAACAGATTCTCGATTCGTGTTTAGCTTTAATGATGCGCATACAGATTCAAGAGAAATACCCCATGTGTGGGAGCTAGGTTCTGGACAGCAGTACTTGATTATAAACATGACTTTTAAAAATACATCTGGCATCGTATATCAGTTATCCCCGATATCATATATGCAGATTTTAGGAAATGACGGAGAAACTTACAAAGTATCAAGTGCGCCTTTTATAAAAAATTCGCTTGGAGGGCCTGTAGAACCTGGTCAGACAGTTAGAGGTGAGGTTGGTTTTACAATACCAACTACCCTATCCTCTGGTGACTTTGTATTTGACCCAGGACTTGTGGATGCCCATCAAATTCGTGTGCACTTTGATTTGTAAACTGTTAAGCTAAAATTAATGAAAAACGTTCGTGCAGTAAAAAGTAGACATACGCGGGACAATTCAATATTAGTCGGAATTGTTTTTTTGTTTATAATTTTAGTTTTGCTGGGAATATTTTACATGTACAAATTATCCACATTTAATTCTAGACATAAAGTTTCAGATCAGAAAGCTGGAGAACAAGCGATAGTTTTGAGCGAGCACAACGAAAAATTATCGACTATGGCGGTTTTGGATAAACACTATTTAAGCCAAAACAATAAAAAGTATTTTCGAGTAAAGATACAAGTGACAAATATTTCAAATGACATAATCCAGTTTTCCCCACTCCTGCAACTTAAGGCTACCTCTAGGTCAGGTATAGAGTTACCATTTACTGCCGAACTAACTTCTGAGCCAGTAGGTGGGCCAATACCTATTGGCAGTAGCGTTATTGGAGATGTGGATTTCGAGGTTACTGATGCACAGGAAATTCAGAGTTTATTGTTTAAGAACAGTGCTGAGTCTAAATTTGAGGTTATTAATTTATAGTTCGGGTCAGTCAAATTGACGTAATTTCAAAGAGTGCTGATTGTAATGTTAAGATTGTACTGCATGAAGCATAAGAATTATGTCTAGGTTTAACCCAACTAACATATTGGCTTTCGTTTTTCAGGAAGAAAGACGTAGCGGGGTGTTGTTGATAATCGCTGCTGTTTTGGCACTTTTTTTGGCAAATAGCGCATGGTCCAACCAGTATTTTGATTTTTTGCACATAAAATATATGCTGGGAAGCGTTGAACTAGATTTGCGACATTGGATAAATGAAGGATTGATGGCCTTGTTTTTCCTAGTAGTGGCACTAGAAGTAAAAAGAGAATTAGTCGATGGCGAACTGAGTACTTGGCGACGAGCATCTTTTCCGGTAATTGCCGCAGTGGGTGGTATGGTATTACCTGCGCTAATTTATACATATATAAATCCAAACCCACCGCTAAGTAGCGGATGGGCAATACCAATTGCCACAGACATAGCAATTGCAGTTGGGGTGTTGGCACTGCTTGGAAAAAGAATACCCAAAAATTTGCGACTTTTTTTACTGAGTTTGGCAATAATCGATGATATAGGTTCGATAATGATTATCGGACTTTTTTATAATCAACCTTCAAATATGTTTGCCCTGATGCACGCACTGATATTAAGTTTGAGTCTATCCGTGTTTCGCAAGCAAAAACTGTGGTTGTTAAGTTTTGGTCTGGTGGGTATAGGTATATGGTATTGTTTGCTGCTGTCTGGAATTTCCGGAACTATGGCAGGTGTGATTGTGGCGTTAATGGCACCGCTAACCAAAAGACATAACAAAAAATCCCGGCTGCAGTCTCCAGAAAAAATTGAAGATATCTTGCTACCGCTGACTGCCTATTTGATAGTACCAGTGTTCGTTTTTGCAAATGCCGGAATTGTAATCAAAAACATATCTGTAACAAGTGGCGACGGATTGACTGTCTTTTTGGGAGTAGTGTTGGGACTTTTGTTTGGAAAACCACTTGGAATATTTTGCTCTACTTGGATTGCTACAAAACTTCGACTAACCTACAAACCGAATGATTTACGTTGGGCACATATTTTGGGAGTTGGGTTTGTTGCTGGAATTGGGTTTACAATTTCTATTCTTATAACTGGACTGACATTTGCAGAGCATACCGCTCAACAAAACTCAGCAATTTTTGGAGTATTCGTAGCGTCAGTCACATCTGGGTTTATTGGTCTAAATATTCTTCGAAAAACTACGCTTTTGAAAAAGAAAAGGCGATAGCAGAAATTTCGTAAAAGTTACAGATTTTCAAATTAAGTTTTGTTGTATGAGTTATCTATCATCTTTTTAAGAATTGTCAGGTCTATATCCTTTAGTGACTTGATGTAGAGACAGCCTTTACCGTGTGAGTGAGGGCCCAGTTGCTTGGCTAGGGCAATATTGTCGTTATTTTCTTCAAACATGAGTAGGCCATATAGAGTTATAGCTTGTTTGCGAACGGCAAATCCCACCTTCATGATGTCTCCCTCTCGACCTGATGCATATTTGTAGTGCCTATTGCCAAAACCTACAATACTTGTGCCCCAAAGAACAGGTTTTTCCCCTGTAACAACTTGTATTAGTTGTAATAATTTTTGGGCATCGCTACGTCTTGATTGGTTTTCAATTGATGATATGTAACTATCGACTGATGCCGTTGTGGGTTGTGTTTTGTTTGCCTTCATAGGGTAAGTATATCAAGAAACACTATAGGTGCTTGAACGGGCAAGCTAGGCGAATTCGAAAGTCTTTCAATATATCCAAATCCTCCGTACAGGATCTTGGCTAGTAACTGTAGATTCCTTTTGATGCTGCGTTGTATATTAATGCCGATGGTTTATGCTGGCCATTTGCTTTGACTAGCCCAAATACATCAAAAATTGAATTTACTGGCGCACCGTCGCCGTATTTGTACCAAAACAGTGGCCCTGCCCAACTATAGCCTTGAACAAGTTTATATCCTCTGGACAGATACTTTGCCTGGGTTGTTTCGTCAGTCACGGATGTAGTGCCAGCTACATTGCCCTTTACGGAAGGGTATCCCCACTCCATCATCCAAATTTTCTTGCTCGAATCTCCATTAGCAGTCATCAGACTCCTAGCAGAGGGGTTTGTGCCGTACATCTGATACCAAGCATTCCATGGCTCTGCTTCGTTGGGCCAGTTATTTCTACCCCAGTTGTATGGGTGCCAGCCAACTGCGTCAAAATTTCCTTTTGCACCAACATAGTACATGGCTTGCAGAAAGCTAACTGGATTTATCCTGCTTCCATCAGGTGCCGACTGACCGACTTCGCCATATGGGGCTAGTCCTGACGTAATTACAATTGCTTTTGAATTGGCGTATTTTATACCGGCATATCCCGCCTTTAGCATTTTGACGTATTTGACTACATCTGGTTTTGGCGCAAAAAACTCACTGTTATTCGCTTCGTTCCATATTTGGAAATGCTCAACTTTGCCCTTGTATCTTTCGGCAACTTTCGCCGCAAATAACGTGAACTCGTCAAGCGTGCCGTCTCTGGGAGCATAATGTTCCCATTTTGATTTATCTGCAAGAACTGCGGCTGGCAAGCCAGACGAAATTGCCCATTTTGGCGAGTATGTCAGATCCGCAACAACGTTCATATTACCAATGTTGACGTTTCTAGCATCGTCAATCAAAGCGTCAAATGCCGACCAATTCCAGTCTTTTTTACTGTTTGGCTGTACGTCAGACCATGTAATGTCAATCTTAAGCCAATTGACACCGAGTGCTTTCATGTCTCGTAGCTTAGCGCGACGCTCACTAGTAGGAAGCCACTGCAGTCCTCCTTGAGCCACACCGTGTTTTTGTGCCCCACTAAATGATGTTTGTGCTGCGAATCCTTTGAATATAAAAAACGTTCCAATAGAAGCGAAAATTACTATAAAAACAATAAGTTTTGCACGACTTAACGAACGAATCGTCTTAAATCTACTTTTTGTGCTTTGTTTTTTTGTCACTTTTTTGTTCTTTATTGTTTTAGCCATACTTTTAAAAACATTACCACTTTTCTATAAATAATACTAGTACCATTCCCGCAAAAACTCGTTAGAAGCCGTGTATTGATTTATATTAGTGGCTAGCATACACTTTGAGATATAGCATAAGCAGAAAGGTTTCCATGAAAAAACTCAATCAAAAAGGCTTCGGTGCAGCCGAATGGATAATTATCCTACTTATCATTTTGGCACTCATAGCGTTAGGTTGGTATGTGGCCAAAGCAAAAAAGACCACACCAGCCAAAACAGATAGTGCCCAAAAAGCTCAGACAGATGCTGCCGAAAAGCCAGCCCAAGAACCTTCGCCAGCCGCTAAAAAGTATCTAGAGATCAAAGAGCTCGGCATCAAAATTGAGTTGAACGTTGCAACAGATGATGCATATTACATCATGAAAAATAACTACGCCTACTTGTCGCTAACTTCACTTAAAACTGCAGCTCCCGAGTGTGGGGCCGATAAAACCGGAGTAGTAGCTATCGGCAAGTACCTAAAAACCGACTTAGACGAACAGTCAGGAAAGACTTATGGTGACCTGGCCACAGCTGAAGGCAAAGTTATTGGCAATGACGCATACTATATGAGTCGTTCCCAAGCATATTGCTCAGATGATATAACGATCCAAGCCAAACAACAAGCTGCCTGGGACGCCTACAAAGCGCAGTCGGGTACAATTCAACTACTGTAATTATTTATAAAATAGAGAGACAAATTTACTTCTGTTTTAAAAATAATCTGTAGCGGAGGGCCAGCGTAGGCATAATTATACGCTAAATTTGGCTTCGACTTTTTCTTGATTGATACCATTTGTAACATGAGTAAAACCTTGTTGCCTCATTGCTTTTTCGGCCACGTCTGCACGACCACCACTCCGGCAGTATAAAATCAGGTTCGTATCCTTTGGCATATCATCTAGTTCACGTGCACCGCGCATTACTAGACCGAGCGGAAGGTTAATTGCACCGTCTACATGTCCACTTTTATATTCGTCTGCTTCACGTACATCAATAACTGTATATTTCACAAACTCAGTATAGCGCAAGATGGTTTACGGGTGATAATTACTCTGCGGAAATATCGCTGCAAATATTGAAAAACGAACGTGCTAAGCTGTGGGTATGAAAGAAGCTTTAGCTTTTATTGCGGCAGGGTTAGCCATAGCTGGTAATTTACCATACATTAAAGATGCTTTTACTAAGCGTGTAAAACCACATCCTTATACATGGCTGGTTTGGACTATCATCTCTACAATAGTTGTTTTTGGTCAAATTGCTAAAGGAGCTGGAGTTGGTGCCCTGCCTGCGGCAGTCGCACTGGTCTTCACGGTAATTATATTTCTGTTTTCCCTACAGTATGGATTTAAATACGTCAGAAAGACAGATACATACTTCTTAATTGTGGCATTACTTGGCTTAATCCCGTGGTTTCTTTTTAACAATCCCACCATTTCTGTGATTATTGCCGTGTCTATTGATTTGATTGCTTTTGTACCGACATTGCAAAAAACCTACCTTCATCCTGAAACCGAAACGCCAATTCTGTATGGTTCAAACGTGCTTCGACACATATTAACTTTGTTTTCGCTACAGGCGTACAATATTGCAACCACGCTTCATTCAATAGCAATGATAGTCACAAACACATTGATGGTCGGTCTAATAACCGGCAAAAAACAGTTTAAAACAGATCTCGGGACAAAGAAACTTCGATAGAATGGATTAATTTCAACTATTTATATGGAGGGCCAACCGTGAACGTTATTGGAACTATTATACGAAATAACTCAGCGATTTCTAGCGTGCTACAATAAGATTATGAAATATATTTTTGGGGTAATAGTAATTGTAATAATAGCCGGAGGGGTGTTCTTGGGCTTTAATCTGGGGAAAAATGATACGAACAAGAATGGCATCACCTCAACATCTACTGGTGAAAATACGACAACCACAGAAAAATCATCTTCTAATGCAAAGGTATTAGACCTGAGTAATACGGGATTAACAAAAGTTACTTCAGACGTGTACAGCAAAACGGATACTACAGATTTAATCCTTTCCAATAACAGTATCCAAACATTACCATCAGAAATGGGCAAGATGACCAGTGTGGTGATTTTTAAAATAGACCACAACCTACTTGACGGCAGTTTAATCGGTGAGATTCGTCAAATGTCTAAGCTCAAACAGTTAGATGTGAGTTATAACAAAATGACTGGTATGCCTGCAGAGATAGGCCAACTCAGCAATTTAGAAACGCTTAACTACAGTTACAACAATATCGATGGCTTGCCTAACGAACTTGCTAACTTAAAAAACAACCTCAGAGAATTCAACCTGAAAGGTAATCCACTTAGCCAAGACCAAATAAATAAGCTAAAAACCTCGCTACCAAACACAAACATAATCTTCTAGCGATTGCCGGTAATATACCTACAGCAAAGATGCGTTCATTAAACGCGTAAGACCTCATCCGTATGCTTGGCTGGTCTGAACTATAGTTTCGACAATGGTTGTTTTGGTCAAATTGCCAAAGTGGCGAGAATAGGTGCTTTACCAGCAAGAGTAGCATTGGTTTTCAACGTGATTATTACCAATTCCATCATGGTTGGGTCAATAAGTCGAAAAAAATTTCGAGCAAGTAGCGTTCACAGAATAGAGACAATAGAAAGACTCCGCGAAGGAAGCTTCAACACAAGAGGCTGTGTAGTGCCACAGTGCTTATTGTTGCGACTAGTGTCAAAGTCCCCATCCGCGCTCAAAAAGAACAGAGGAGTTATCGTTTGTCACTCCATTCGATTGTATGGGTAATTGCTTTGTATTTGCAGGCCAAGAAATAGGCAGTTTTGCTACAAAAGGAACTTTACCAAAAATTACATCTGCAATGCCGCCCCCTTCGCTTCCCGGTAACCAGGCCTCCACAGCAACGTCCCATGTTCGAATTTGTTCGGTAATAATTAATGGTCTCCCAGAAATAATTACAACGACTACTTTGTTTGCTATTTGTTTAAGGTTATTGATTGCCTTGAGGTCTTCTTTGTCGATTGTCGGGTTGGGGTTATCGCCCCACCCTTCTGCGTACGGTTTTTCGCTAACTACCGCGATTCCAATATCTGCTTTTTCAGTCATATTTGGGAATTTTCCATCCAAACTATACTCAACATTGCTACTTTTATTTACAGTTTGTTTTATTCCCTGCAGTATTGAGGTCCCACCAGGAATCCAATTGCCATCAATACCTTGCCACTCAATTGTCCACGCACCACATTGTCGACCTACGTTGTCAGCACCACTTCCAGCTACAATAATATTTTTAGTATTTACAGAAACGGGAAGAGTAGAGTTATTCTTGAGAAGAACAGCAGATGATGCGACGGCCTTTCTTGCTAAAGCATGATGTTTTTGAGAGCCGATAGACTCTAGGCTAGTAACTCTTGGTTCAACATCAAATAAACCAGCTTTAAACTTTTGGTATAGTATTCTGCTAACAGCATCGTCAATCCTTCCCTCACTTATACGACCAGTGCTGACAGCTTTTCTGACATCTTTTAGAAAATCTTTATAATCATATGGTAGCATCGTCATATCTAGTCCAGCATTAATAGCCTTGATATTTGCTTCATATTTATTTGTTTTTGAGTATTCGTATACGCCATACCAATCTGAAACTACTATTCCTTTGAACCCAAGTTCGTTCTTAAGTTTTTCGGTTACTAGATTTTTACTATCTATAATTCGTTCGTCACCCCACTGATTGAGACTTATCATTACACTGGAAACATTTGCAGATATAGCATCTTTATAGGGAGGAAGGTATTCGTTCGACAATGCATTATCATCAACAAAAGTCTTGCCTTGATCAATTTTGAATTTTTTGTGATTTGAGGAACCCCACACCATCGATCCCGTCGCTAAATAGTGTTTAGCTGAAGCTAGAACGTAGCCACCTTTGTCTGCGGTTTGAATACCTTCTATGTAAGATCTGCCCAGCGAGCCGTTTAGTTCAGGGCTATCTGAAAAAGCCTCGTAGACTCTTCCCCAACGAATATCTTTTGGCGCATCAATAGAAGGCGAAAAATCCCAATTTACTCCGGTCGTCCTTAACTCTTCTGAAGTAGCTACGGCTACTTGTTTCACCAGTTCGTTGTTATAACTCGCACCTAAACCGATTGCGTGAGGAAAAATTGTTGCACCAAGGACATTTGAATGTCCATGATTAGCATCAAGTCCATACAGTATTGGTATTTCTAGTCTTGAATTAGATGCTTCACTTTTTATCTCAGCAATCATATCGAACCAACTTTGAGGATTGTTGATTGCAGGCTTTGCTCCTGCGCCGCTCATTACAGCACCTAAATTATATCTGCTAATATCTTTGATTTTCGTGAGACTGTTTTTGTCCACCAGAGACATTTGCCCAATTTTTTCTTCAAGAGTCATCCGGGACACAAGATCTTCAACCCTCTTTTCAATTGGTTGTGAGGATTGTTTATAAATGGCGTTAGCTGGAGGTTTCGGTAGCAGAGGACCCAAATCTTCTTTTTGTAGAATCAAGTAACTCGTAATGCTTATTATTAAAAAAAGTAAAACAAATAGAATCGACTTGTAGTGGATTGTGAAACTATATAAAAATCTCTTTGATTTCGAAGTCTTTGTGTGTTTTTTGGGTGAAATTTTTGAAGTTTTGTTCTTTTTTGTCATTGGTATAATAATAACACTCCTACCTGTTAGCGTACTTAATTCTACCTGATGTAGCTAGCGCATTTTTCTCTGTAATAATCTAGGTGATAGATTGATTATTAAACCAAAGTAGCTGCAAATATTTGCCAGGCGAGCAGTGACTTAGCCACAAAACTAAGCAAAATGTAGGCTTTTTCTCCACGGATATAATTGGCCCATTTACCCTTTGCTTGATATTGCTTGAATTGTACGTATGCGAAACAGTTAAATAATATAAAAAGTGAAAATACGATTCCGTACACAAACCCAGGTGCTGTAGCACCAGCAGGTCCACCCGGAGACAGCAATTGAGTTACGATTATTATCCAGGGTATTGTCCCAGCAATACATCCAAATATGAACGGCAACCACTGACCATCACCTGGTGTAGTGTATTTTTCTTGTAGCCATCCAAACAATATCATACTTACATTTACTCCAAATATTGCTAGCAAGGCAGCATAATCACTAATGCCGTTTAGTTGTGCAATCAGAAAAATCATTATCGAAGAACTAAGTGAATATTCAACCCAACGGAAGATGTTTTTATTTTGTTTCAAGCCAGCAACATATTTTGGAAAGAATTTGTTCGAAGATAGTAGGAAGTGAAAGAATGCCGAAAGCCCCAGAAAAAGAGCAATCGTATAACTAACGTTATTGTTAAATAAAAGTATTGGGTTGGTAAAAGTTGAACCAGGAGGTCCTGTCATATAAGTTGCGGTAACAGGCAATGAGAAGTTATTTGATAGTGCGACTACGGCAAATAAAGATGCTAGGTGAAGAAATCCGGCAGAAATATTCCATCTTCGCAAACGTATTATTTGTTTGTCAATAATTTTTGCCATCTTAAAAATAGTAACATATAAAAGACCTTATAAACGGTCTTTTATCAGTGCTTATGCTTGGAGGGCCAGCGGGGACTTGGTCACATTCTGCGACCCCAGAACAACTGCTTTGCAAACCAGTTTGCAAGTGTTTCTTCTCGTCCAAACTGCCATCTGGCAGTTCTCCCCCCAGACACCCTTCTGGCGTGTCCGAGTTTCAAGTCCACAAACAATCCAAATGAAAACACCCTCGGCGAGGAGGGTGCTCTCATTTGGAGGGCCAGCGGGGACTTGAACCCCGGACACCCTGCTTAAGAGGCAGGTGCTCTAACCAGCTGAGCTACTGGCCCTCAACAGGGAGAACTTTAGCAAATTACCCCTGTTTTGGCAAGGTTGAGCTACAATATTTGATATGGAGACTACTACAAAATCAGAACTTCGTAAAAGACTGAAGACGGAGCGACAAAATTTATCAGAAACAATTGCTTCTGATGCTAGTATGCAAATTGTCAGGGAATGCATAGAGACTATTCCTTGGGAGAACGTAAAATCAATTCATTGTTATGTGCCGGTTTGGAAAGAACTAGAAACTGATTCATGGCACATATTTGAATACATATGGCAAAAATATCCTCGTATTCAAACAATAGTTCCCAGGCTAAATTCTGACGGAGAATATGATTCTGTAGTTGTTACCGTAAAAACAAAATGGAAAATGGACCAAGTGCGAATCCCCCAACCAATTGATGGTGAAATTTTAGACAATAAAAGTCAGTTTGATGTGGTAATTGTACCCATGCTAGGGTTTGACGATACTGGACACAGACTGGGGCACGGAATGGGTTGGTATGACCGGTTTTTGGCAACTCAACCAACAGCGCTGACTATTGGGCTTAGCTACGAGCTTGGCTATGTACCATTCGGGCTACCTCACGAGCCACATGACATAGCGCTAAAATACATCGTGACCGAGAAATCTGTACGTAAGTTCTAGTTTTTACGCTTCCATGTTTGAAAGCTAAAATTTATTCCATTTTCTGTGTGAGTTTTTGAAGCATTCATAAGTGCAAACTCTGTACTAAAATCTGGGAAAAATTTAGTACAGTCAAAATCCCCATCCAACTGAGTTATGTACAGTTCATCTGCCAAATCAAACAGCTCTTTGTAAATAACTGCGCCCCCGCCAACCCAAACGTCTTCTTTGGCATTTTTTATATATTCCCTAGGGTTACTAACTTTTTTATAGCCTGGATTTAGTTTTTCAGTTTTGCTTGTTGCTACTAATACGTTTGTGTCTGGAATTGGATTTTTATGCTGGAAGTACGTGCCATATCCAATTAAATATGTATGATTTTTAATCTTGGCACGGTAGTAGGACGTGTCAGACGGGATTTTACCATGCCAGGGTATGCCATGCTCGTCAGCTATGCCGTTTTTGCTGTCGATTGCCACAATAAATCTAATCATTTACCTATATTATGTACGGGCGAACACAACTGAGCAAGTAGAAAGAACCTGTAATGATTTTGGTTTCTGTGGGTGATTCTAATAGTTTTTGGTAAGCATCTTTGGGACTAGGTATAATTTCTATATTTTGAAATCCTATGGATTTAGCTGACTCGGCGAGAATTTGCGGGTCGATTGATTTGGATGGCAAGTCTTGCAAGACATCAAATGTCGTGATGATTAACTTTGAACATATGGGTAAAAGTAACGGCAGTACCTCTTGATACTCTTTGCCACGCTTAAGAGATAACAATATGTCTGCATTTTGGTTTGGGTAAAGTTTAGTATAGCTGGCTACGAAAATTTTCATTTTCTGCTGATTGTGGGCCCCGTCCATGACAATAGTTTTTCCGTCTATTTGTCTGACATCCATTCTCCCCGGTACCACTATTTTAGTACTAGCGCCAAGTTTATCTTCGGTCAGAGCGGGCAAATTGTCTCGTTCAGAAATATACCCAAAAACTTGATTGGCAAGAAACCAGTTTCTTTTCTGAAACTCAGGCAAGGCATCAAAGTCTGAAGACTGCACTTCCCTGCTGAGTGTTTCAAAATCACTTAACACGTTAAGTTTTGCATATTTGCTTTTTATTGTATTCACAAAAACTTCCATAATGGATGGTGATTGTTTATACATAAAGACTTGGTTATTTGCGTGGATAATTCCTGCTTTTTGAGTTGCAATTTCTTCTATTGTCCCTCCTAAAATATGAGTATGGTCAAACCCTATGTCTGTTACTGCGCAGACTTTGTCGCGGTTCCCTGCTACATTGGTGGCGTCCTGCAGTCCTCCCAGACCGGTTTCAATTACAGCATAATCCACTTTTTGTTTTACAAAATACCAATATGCAAACGCGATTATTATTTCAAAATATGTTGGTTTAAAGGATACTTTTTGTATTTGCTCAATGAACGTGCCTAATTGCATACAAAACTCTGATTCAGGTATAGGTTCTAGATTTATTTGTACACGCTCAGTTACAGAATCTATGTGCGGTGACACCGTCATACCTACCTTTTGACCTGCCTGTTTCAATAAACTAGCTACATAATACGCAGTGGAAGTTTTGCCTGAAGTTCCTGCTATGTGAATAATCTTCAATTTATCCTGTGGATTGCCTAGCAATTCCATGAGGGGCACCATGCGCTCCAGCGTAACGTCTTTTCCCAGCAGTTCACTTACTTGGGGCATATAGCTTGCCAATATTTTGTTTGCCTCATGAATGTCTCTAATCTGAACCATTTCTTATATATTGTACATTTAAAGTGTTAAAGTGTTACAGCAATTTGCGCTCCAGTAACCCCGCCTGTCTGTCCAGACAGGACGGACAGGTCAGTTGGATAATATATGTATTACTTTTATATCCTCAAGTCTATAAGTGACAATAATATGTATTATGTGGTTCGACGAATGACTTAAAGCGCAGGATAAATCAACACAATGACGGTAAAGTAGACGCAACCAAACATAGATTACCTATAGAACTGGTATACTACGAAGCGTATTTGACTGAAAAATTAGCTAGAAGGCGAGAACATTCAGTTAAGAAAAGCGGATCAATACGTTCTTCGATAATACATAGACTACGCACCCGTAGCTCAGTTGGATAGAGCGCCTGGCTTCGGACCAGGAGGTCGGCGGTTCGAGTCCGTCCGGGTGTACCAAGTATTTCTGACGATAAAAAACACCCCAACATGTGGGGTGTTTTTTGTATGCTAGTTTTTTAGCCTCGGTTGTAGCGTTTTTGCCACTGCATGTGAGCAGCGTAGCTTGCAACACTGACAGCGAAACTCAGTCCAATTATAGACCCAATACTCATGCCAGTGTTTGGCAAAGTAGTAACCTCCGGCTGTGGTTGCGTAGGGGTGGGAACAGGTGTAGGAATAGGAGTTGGTTTGTCGACACATTTTTTGTTACCACCATAGATGAAGTCACGTAGACCACCATCAATAATTTGACCGTTCTGGTAGTCAAAGTTTGGAGTGCCATCTGGTGCCAATGGACTTGAACCTTCGACTAAATCAGCTTGGTAAAAACAATCAGGAACTTTCACAGATAGCGAGTGTACACCTGGACCAAAAGTCTTGGTAGAGTATTTGTATACTTTTTGCTCCAGCAAAGGCTGACCGTTTGCGGATGGTGACTTGTATACAACCAGCGTGACTGGCATTGTACAGTTGTCGCCTTTTACAGTGAAGTTAGCTGTTGCAGTGTTATTTTTTACTGTGAAAAACGAGCCCCATTTTAACCCAGAGCCAATAACTTCACATTTATTACTTGTAGCGGATGCCTGTGCACCAATTGTAGATAGTGCAATCACTAAACCAAGCGCAAAACCCAAAAAAACCTTTGAAATCTTCATAATTCTTCCCTGTCCTCAATTAACTATAGTATAGTAACATAACGTTGATTTTATGTCAATACGCTTTTGCTAATAACGTTTTATTTGATTGCTTGATTTGTGAATTCAACTAAAAGTTTTTTGTGCTTGTCGTCTATTTGTAGTTTATTTATAGTCGATTTGGCTTGTTTAGTGTAACTCTGGATTTTCTGTTCTACTGCTGTTTTTGCGCCTGTTTCTGTCATGATGTTCTGCACATTTTGAGACATTTTTTTGTCACACTTTGGGTTTCCGATTATTGAGTTCAGCATATTTTTTTGTTTCAGGGTGGCGAGCTCCATTGTAGTTTGAAGCAAATATGTTTGTTTGCCTTCCCTCAAATCACCAAAGTCTGGTTTGCCAGTGTGGCTTGATACGCCAAATATTCCTTGCAAATCGTCAGCTATTTGAAACGCAATACCCAGTGAAGTTCCGATTGATACTAAGTCTTTTTGTGAGTTGACGTCTGACCCAGCCAACATGCTCCCAAGCAACAAAGGCAGGGTAAATGAGTAGTAGGAAGTTTTGTATGTTGCAATCAACACACTATCTGTTTTCGCTCCGTGAAACAATCCCGCCTCGTTGTCTAAAAGTTGGCCTCCTACAGTTGTATCCACCGCTTTACCTAGGAATTTCATGACTCGAATTTTGTCTAGATCTGCTATATTGCTGTCAATCACTAACTGATATGTATCTGAAAGTAGTAAGTCGCCTGCCAAAATTGCGGTGTTATTTGCTAAATATTCATGGTCAGTTTGAACATTTTTAACCTCTGCGTAACGTTCCTGATACATACCAGCGATGTTTTTTTTGCCGTGGCGCAGGTAGTCTCTATCTATAACGTCGTCGTGAACTAACATAGCGCAGTGGAGTAGTTCTACAGATGCAGCTATAGGCAAAACTTGATGATATTTTTTGCCTCCATATGCTTGGTATGCCAAAACAAATAAAAATGGTCGGAGTCTTTTGCCACCAGCCAAATATAGACTTGATATGGACTGCAGTAAAAATTCGTAATCTTTGTGCATTTTTGATGATTGTTTTTGTCTAGCCTTGAGATGTTGAACAATTAGAGCATCTACATCGTTTTGAACTTGTTTATGGCTAAGTTGCATAACGACTGACCGGTTGTCTAATTATCTGATTTTTCGTGAGGTTGTTTAGAATTTTTAGGCTGGATAGATTTTGGTGCTTGTAGCGACAATGTTTTTTGTAAAACTTCTAGTACGCTCTGAGCGTGTTCTTTGCTCATGCCGATTCTGGAAACTGCAAGAGGCTGATTGTTTGGTCCGCTTGTCTGCATAAAATTCATAATAACTCCGTAATTATTGACCATAACATGCACCATATCTGTATAAACTATTCTGCTGTCGCCGGGAAGAACTACTACCCCGTTTTGGGCTTGGCCCTCTGTATTATTTACCATATTTTGCGTAGGAAGTTCGGTTTGATCATAACCTGCAAGTTCCCAAAGTTTAGTCGCTTGGTCTTCTTTGGCAGAAAAATGACTAATTAGAAGTAGTAGGATATCTTCTACTGGGCGCTGTGTGCCTTCTTCAAATGCAATTAGAATGTCAGAATCTATCTCAACCGCTCCTGAAACTTCCGCAACCGTCTCTTTGCGTATTTCACGCATTTGTTTTAGGTGAGAACCCAAAGGTTTATAGGGACGTTGTTTGTTTTGAGCACTCATGTAGGTTTATGTTACGCCCTTGCAAAAAACCTTGCAAGCGCTAGCTAAACAAAATGCACATTTTCACTACCCGGACTCTGGACTCAGTACTCCCAACTCTGTACTCTATGAATATGAATATTCAGGAAAACGTGTCGCTTCAGGCCTTTTCGACTATGCGACTTGGGGGGACTGCTTCGTATCTAGGTGAGGTCAAAGAACGCCAAGAGGTTGCGGATTTAGTGTCGTGGGCAAAGCAACGTAAACTTCCAATTTTGATGATAGGGGGAGGTAGTAATATTGTCTGGCAAGACGAAGGCTTTGAAGGACTGATAATCGTAAACCGTATCATGGGGTTTGAGGTTACAGAAATAGACCAAACTACAATCAACCTGAAAGTAGGTGCGGGCGAAAACTGGGATAGCGTCGTCAGCAGAGTCGTAGAAATGGGATACAACGGTATAAGTGAACTTTCACTTATACCTGGCACTACTGGGGCAACTCCTATACAAAATGTCGGCGCCTACGGCGGTGAGATTAGCAACGCCCTCGTGACAATCGAAGCATATGACCTGCAGGCCGACAAATTTATCAATTTGAAAGCATCGGAATGTGCTTTTGGTTATCGCTCGAGCCGATTTAAAACATCGGACAAGGGTAGGTTTCTGATTGTTTCTGAAACACTCCATTTAACTAAATCAAAGCCTTTGCCACCTTTTTATAGTTCCGTAGAAAAATATTTTGAAGACAAAGGTATTGCTAGTCCTACTTCGCAAAACCTACGCGATGCTGTGATTTCTATACGCTCAGCAAAACTGCCGGATGTAAAAAGTGTTGCAAACAATGGATCGTTTTTTACCAACCCCTTAGTATCAAACGACACACTAACTCAACTTTTAAATACTTTCCCAAATGTTAAACATTGGCCCACAGATGATGGAAGGACAAAAATTTCAGCTACGTGGCTTTTAGAACAAGCTGGGTTCAAAGATTTTCATGACGAAGAAACTGGCATGGCAACATGGCCAAAACAAGCACTAGTTATGGTAAATGAAAAGGCCGGTAGTACAGCTGACCTATTAAAATTCAAACAAAAAATAGTTGACGCTGTGCAACAAAAATTTGGCATAACGCTCGTTCAAGAACCAGAACTATTACCGTAAATTCGTTTTGGGATCACGAAGGTAATGGGAATTTTTTCGTGAAGTCTTCTATTTCTTTGCTTAACTTTTTGAGTAATTTTTCATTGTTGTGATTAGTGATGGCTAGGTCTATCCATGAAGCTACTTGTTTCATTTCTGACTGCTTCATTCCTCTTGTAGTAAGCGCAGGGGTTCCGAGACGAATTCCGCTAGGGTCATAAGGAGAACGTGGATCAAAAGGAACTGTGTTTTTGTTTACAGTAATTCCGGCTTTGCCAAGTGCTTTTTCACCTTCTTTGCCACTAATCCCTTTGTTGTTCAGGTCTACAACCATAAGATGATTGTCCGTACCACCAGTTACCAAATTGAATCCTTTTGAAATCAATTCTTCAGACAAAGTTTTGGCATTTAGGGCAATTTGTTTGCCATATGTTTTGAACTCCGGAGTAAGTGCTTCGCCCAAAGCGACAGCTATCGCCGCAGTTTGATGATTATGAGGCCCTCCCTGAAGCCCAGGTATGACTGCCCTATCAATAAGTGACGGTAGATTTTCTTTGGTTCTTTCGGGTTTTTTGAGCGGATTGGATGGATTTCCATTGCATAAAATCAAAGCACCTCGTGGGCCTCGCAAGGTCTTGTGAGTGGTTGTCATAACAACATCCACAATCCCAACAGGTGATGGATGAACGCCGGCAATGATCAAACCGGTAATGTGCGAAATATCTGCCACCAACCAAGCGCCTACGCTGTCGGCAATTTCTCTAAATTTCACCCAATCTATCTTTCGCGGATAAGCTGTCGCACCACACATAATGAATTTTGGTTTTTCGGCTTTTGCCAATTTTGCAATAGCTGGGTAGTCTAAAAATCCGTCTTTGTCGGTGGTGTATTGTACTGAATTATAGTAAGTACCGGAAAAATTTACTTTGAGTCCATGTGTCATATGGCCACCAAAAAACAAGCTCATACCCATGACTTTGTCGCCAGGATCGACTAGCGCATAGTAAATTGCCTGATTAGCGGGCGAGCCAGAATGCGCCTGGACATTGGCATGAGAAACTCCAAATAGTTTTTTGGCCCTGTCGCGGGCAATGTTTTCTATTTTGTCGACAACTTCACACCCGCCGTAATATCTCATACCGGGGTAACCTTCAGAATATTTGTCGGTCAAACGTGAGCCAGACGCAGTTAGTACGTCTTGGGAAGTATGATTTTCGCTGGGTATCATTTCTAAGCCTTCTGATTGGCGTTTTACTTCTTGGGCTATTAAATCTTCGATTACTTTGTCTTTCATTGTTTTACTCCTAAATACTCTTTTATAATGCTTGTATGCGAGTATTTTCCCCTAAATCATAATTCTATTTTAGCAGTAAAAATCCACCGCAAGAAAAATATTGCATTTCATATCATACTTGGTATCATATCTTGGTCTATGGCGACAACAAACGAGAAAATTGGTCAACTTATTTACCAGATACGGCAAGAGAGAGGTTTGACTCAGGCGGCCTTTGCACGCAAACTTGGGACTAGCCAGAGTGCCGTAAACAGAATTGAGCATGGGCATCAGAATTTAAGTCTAGAAACTCTTGGCCGTATTAGTGACGTCCTAAACAAACCTCTAATAAGTTTGAGTACTGGCGCCGTCAATTTGCGAATAGAAGGTGGTCATGAGCTAAAG
>JBBRAK010000011.1:0-31003 GCA_038206875.1 Saccharimonadales bacterium (SeqCode) | reverse complement strand
AAAGGACTTATTTTGGCCATGCTAGGCCCACTTCTAGGGGTGATACCGGCTGCAGTGAAGCCAACTCTTGGATTTAGTTGGTTTTTCGGAGGACTACTGGCAGGCTTTGTGACTGGAGCACTTATTCTACTGCCCGCATGGGTGGCGTGGTACTACAGTGTATTTATTGTCACAGACCAGAGATTTATACAGATTGCCAAAAAAGGATTTTTTAGTAAAAGTGTTGTGGACATTGGACTAAGTCAGATACAGATGGTGAATTACGAAATAGCTGGTTTACAGGAAACTTTGCTAGGATTTGGTACAATAATGGTGCAGACATATATGGGCGATCTTGTGGTTCATGATGTGCATCATCCTTCAAAGATCCAGAAAAAAATGCTCCATATACTCAGAGAACAAGGTATTATACTTACAAACCATCCAATAAAAAGGAATGAGCAAGAAATTGAAGAAACCGAAGATTCCAAAACTAAAGATTAAAAATCTACGTCGTAAAAACAAAGTAACACCAGTTGAAATGCCTGGTTCGGAAGTGGCTCCACGCATAACTACAGATACGGTCGCTGCTCATAGAGAACAAGTTATAGGTAGTGCAAGAAAGTATATTTACCCACTTCAGCATTCAAAACACCGCATAATCCTAATCACTACAAGCCTGTTGATAGCAAGTATAGTTGGCTTCTTTGGCTACTGCACTTTGGCCCTTTACAGATATCAATCCACATCCGGTTTTATATATAGAGTTACTCAGGTGATTCCTTTTCCGGTTGCTAAGGCAGGGAGTAGTTTTGTTTCTTACGAAAGCTATTTGTTCGAAATCAGGCACTACACTCATTATTATGAATCACAATTGGACTTAGATTTTCGTACCACCGAAGGCTCTCAGCAACTAACTGCTTTTAAGCAACAGGCTTTGGACAGGGTTGTAAACGATGCATATGTCAAAAAGCTTGCTGATAAATACAAAGTATCCGTAGATGAGAAACAGGTGGACGACCAAATAGTTATACTCAGGAACCAGAACCGTTTAGGCAACAGTGACAAAGTGTTTGAAGACGTATTACGTGATTATTGGAACTGGTCTATAGATGATTTCAAACGTAGCCTGCGGTCCCAAATTTTAGCTCAAAACGTTGTTTCCGCTGTAGACACCGCCACTACCGACCGTGCTAACTCTGCACTAGCCGAACTAAAAAACGGTACAGATTTTGCAGAAGTGGCCAAAAAGTATTCAGACGATGTAAGTAGCAAAGACAATGGTGGTGATATTGGCACGGTTGAGCGAACCAAACCTGATTTGACAGCTCAAACAGTGGATATGCTTTACAAGCTAGAACCAGGAAAAATCTCAGACGTGTTTAACATCGGCTATTCATTGGAAATAGTTAAAAACTTGGAAAAAACTGCCGATGGTAAAATCCACGCCGCACATATACTGTTCAATTTCCAAGACATAAGTACTTATTTGAACGACCTTAAAGAACAACAAAAAGCCCAAGTTTACATAAAAAACTAATAATTTAAGTCATACATAGTATTTTTTTGTGTTCGGAAAGGGTCTGAAAAAAGTTTTTCGACCTTTGTCATAGTATTTGCTCCCAACTAGTAAGATGATATTTACATGTCAAAAAATCTTGAGCTTTCCCCAGAAACAGAATCTGCAGATCGTATAAATGCATTTGCCTGGAGAATGGATTTTAAGCCGACTGGATTTGCGGTGGCTTTTGGCGAAGAATCCAGACCATTTTTTGAGACACATGCGAGCGATAGAGAAGAAGGCTTGAGAATAAGACACATCGCAATGTTTGTTAGTCATTTAGAGACGCTTGATTCTGTCGCGCTTAAAGCAGATTTTCGGCTAACAACTACAGACGTATCTATCATGACAGGACATCTAGCTAAACTTGGCCTCCTTGCTATAGAACAAGATGTTACACCTGATGATATTGCAGTAGAAACTCAGATCACTGAGCTACAGGATTTGGGCCAAGTAGCATAGTAATCTTTCTACGTACTCTGTTAAACTTACTGCTATGAGATGGCAAGATATAGTAATTTCAATCTGTCAGATATTTTTTGTGGTTGCTATGATACCAAGTATCAGAAGTAACGACAAACCAGCATTTTCGACAAGTGTTATGAATGTGATTCTTGTCGGCATTATCGTAGTCTGTTTGTTTACTCTCAATCTGTGGTTTTCCAGTATAACCGCCGCCATGGTTGGTTTAACATGGTCGGTCTTGGCCATCCAAAAACGCAAACTAGACTTAACCTCTTCACGTCTAGAGTAACCGTTTTATTTAGCTAATCGTAGGTCAGCATGTGAGGCAACTTCGGGTGTAAATGTTTGAAAATCAACGCGCGTCAGAGAACAATCAATACCATAAAATAAAAAGTCTAATAAATATTAAAAGGGCCAAGGCTTGTCACTTTTTGAAAATGATGGATTTTCGTTACCAAAATTATAAAGCCTAAAAGCCGCCCGGCTCGCTGGTCCGTCGGTATCTCGGTTAAAGTATTTTAGAGCTTCTTGCACGTCCATTTTTTTAACGGTTGCTACTATCTCCATTCCCATTAAGAACAAATGGTCGCGACAAGCCATAGCCCAGTCTGGTCTTATGTCTTCTAGGGCCGTTGCGACTAACCAATAATTACTGAATATATTCTTTTTTTGGTGGGGAAAAAATTCATCAAGCAGGCCTTGTTCTTCCGGGGTGTCGGCGTTCAGTATGTTAATGGGCATTCGTACCGGGGCATTTCTTAAGGTGATACTATAAGTAGTCTTAAAGATTTTACTTACCTCGTCCGCAGAAATACCGAATCTTTCCCAATCTAGGGCTATCAACCTTATTTGAGCATCTTCGACAATCAGGCTGTGAGCTTGTTCTATATCTGCTATGGGTTCGGTTATGATTTCGCCCTTATCTAGAGTTTGTGTATCGGATGCTTCGGGGGCGGGCATAATACCGGTTCTCAACATATCTGTCTGTACTTCATCGCCGAATTCATCGGAAAACGCAATTCTAGCAAGACTGGGTGCTTGACGGGCCAGTTCGTTGTAGTCCTCTTGGCTTAGTCCAATCAGCGGTCCTTCTATAGGTTCGTGAGTAAAGCCATTTACTCCGCTTTCTAAGTCATATAATGCATAGAATACACACATAGTATAGCCAGAAGGCGCTATAGTCTCGTGTCCAATCCTATCTGCCAAAAAATGAGAAAATTTAACAACTTTAGGATTGGCTTGTTCATCTTGAAATTGACGAAGTCTCTCTATAGCCTCGCCAGAACCATTCACAATATACTAATAATACCACAAAAGTGGTATTAAATCAACTGGCGGGCTCGACCCATAGACTGGCTCAAGGTAAACCGGATTAGCGGACTTCGTCCTTTTCCATTCCGGCATGCTCGGAATAAATTCCTGCGCGTGTCCTCACTTCACGGCCCGGCCCGTTCGCTTCGCTCGCTCTGTCGCCGGTTCAACTCGCAAGTCCAAGACTTGCCCAATGTAAAAGCCCAGCCACAAGGACTGGACTCTTACATTGGCGGGCTCGACCGGATTTGAACCGGCGATCTCCTCCGTGACAGGGAGGCGTGATAACCACTTCACTACGAGCCCTCATCAGAAACGACGGTCGGCTTACGCAAAATATATGAATATCTTTTGCTACATCCTCTGGTCGCTTCTTCCTTTTAGTTTTTCAAACAGTCGAATCGGGAAACCCGCTTCTTGGTTTGAAAAACTAGGTTAGAAGAACTACAACAGATGAAATACTACCAATTTACCCCTAAAAATGCAAACACCATCTGCTATAATGCACTCTGTTATTGGCATGTTTGCCACCTTAGCTCAGTTGGTAGAGTGACGCACTCGTAACGCGTAGGTCGCCAGTTCGATCCTGGCAGGTGGCTCCATGTTCGCCAAGACTTCGTATGGCAAGCTAGAGCGAGATTCGTATAATGATAGTACGCTTGCTTCCCAAGCAAGAAGCACGAGTTTGATTCTCGTATCTCGCACCACTACCACTACGGAGTACGGGCAGGGTTGAGAGACGGGCCTGCCTGCCGGTAGGCAAGTTCGATTCCCGATATCCGCACCACAGCTTGTAATTGTGTTCATGCTTCCGCAATCTGTTGTGAACAGATTGACTACAGCTCACAACAATTCCTGCGCTAAACCCCACCGAGAATCCTCTCTCGGCGGGCACCCCTACCATCAAACTGCTAAAACCTATACAATACATTTAAAATGCATACACCGAATCGTTATATTCATGACAGAATTGTTTTGTTGCTCTTAACGGCTAACACATTTTTTGCGGTGCTTACGAGTGTATTAATAGTTCTAAAACTGGACAGTTCACGTGCCGAAGGCTATATAGTACAATTTCGTCCAAGTTTGGGGCTAAGTGCGTATTACAAGGGTGACAGCACTGGTATATTGAGTTTTGCAGTGTTTTCAGTAGTTATTTTGGTTTTTCATACTTACATAAGCGTACGTGTTTACGATTTGCGTCGGCATTTTGCGATTGTAATTCTGGCTATGGGTACAATTCTTATACTTTTAGCGCTTGTCATAAGTAACGCACTTCTTTTACTTCGCTAATGAAAAACATTGAAATTCCATTTGTCGGACAGCGAGGTAAGCGCTACCGATTTTTTGAAATGTTGCCTGGACTACTGAGCTGGAGCATTCTGGCTTTGCCATTTGTTCTGAGTCAGTTTTATCCACTACTTTCGGCATTTTTTATCCTCTCTTATATGTTGCTTTGGTTTGCAAAAGCACTGGGCTTGAATATACGCGCTGTTCAAGGGTTTAGAATGCTTAGTCAGCACCAAAAATTACCTTGGCCGAAAATGCTAAGTGAACTAAATAGTGGTAAAAAAACTGAACCAAGCAAAAACATTCCCGATTGGCACAATTCAAATATTCTTCGAGTGTCCGAACAACCAACACCGATAAGTCCTGACGACATTGTGCATGCCATGATGATAGCCACTTTCAACGAAAGTCGTGAAATTTTGGAACCTACAATCCAGTCCGTTCTAGACTCTGACTACAACTCCAAACAAGTTATTTTGATTTTGGCGTATGAAGAACGCGGTGGCCCGGAGATAAAAGCTCAAGCAGAAAAATTAATTTCTGACTACAAGACTCATTTCAAACACGCTTTCGCTGTAATGCATCCAAAAGACATGCCAGGTGAGATTGTAGGTAAGGGTGGAAACGTAACATATGCTGGTAGAGAGCTAGCAAAATATATAGCTACAACAGGCATGGATCCGTTAAAGGTAATTGTCACCACACTAGACGCCGATAATCGCCCCCATAAGTATTATCTACCAGCACTTAGTTATTTGTACTGTGCTACGCCAGATCCAAAATATGTTTCCTACCAGCCAATCCCCATATATACCAATAACATTTGGGATGCTCCAGCTCCAATGAGAGTTATCGCAACTGGAAACTCTTTTTGGAACATAGTTTTGTCCATGCGACACCATATGATTCGCAATTTTTCAGCACATGCCCAGAGTTTACAAACACTTATAGATACAGATTTTTGGAGTGTTAGAACTATTGTTGAAGATGGTCATCAGTTCTGGCGAACCTATTTTCGTTATAACGGTAGACACGAAGTATATCCTTTGTACGTGCCGATTTATCAAGACGCAGTGTTATCCAGCACTTTTCGGAAAACGCTAAAAGCACAGTTTATTCAGCTCAGGCGTTGGGCTTGGGGGGCGTCAGATGTAGCGTATGTTGCAGAAAAAGGTTTTTTTACTCCCAATAAACTACCAAAACTAGATTTGATTTTCAAATTTAGCCGTTTGCTGGAAGGGCACATAACTTGGGCAGTTGCGCCACTTATTTTGGCTTTTTCAGCATTTATACCGCGACTCTTAAATCCAAATGCTATAGGCAGTGTAGGGTATTTAACTATCCAGTTGCCCCTGATAGCTAGTAGAATCCAACAAATTGCCCTCACAGGTATAGTTATCACGCTGTTCTTGAGTCTCAAAATGTTGCCCCCCAAACCAGAAAGATACAAACGTCACAGAAGTATTTTTATGGTCTTGCAATGGGTGCTGTTGCCCGTTACTACTATTGGGTTTAATTCATTTGCGGCACTGGTTTCGCAAACACGGCTAATTTTTGGCAGATACATAGAAAAATTTGAT
Source organism: Saccharimonadales bacterium (SeqCode) (assembly GCA_038206875.1). Lineage (GTDB taxonomy): Bacteria > Patescibacteriota > Saccharimonadia > Saccharimonadales > JBBQAJ01 > JBBQAJ01. Next base: position 24,817 of record JBBRAK010000011.1, on the reverse strand, counting down.
GTTACCGACAAAGCCGTCGTAACAGAGGACAATAAGCGAGTTATTTAGTCTTTACGGCTAAATGCCATGTTATTCAAGATGATATGATTTGTAGAAAACAGAGGCCGGTTTATCAAAATTTTTCAATATTTTGTAAGTAGTTACCGCAACGTCGCTACTTGTAACCTGAGCGTTGGTTATTAGTGGCAAGACTTTGCTAATGATTGTATCTGTAAGCGCAACAGCGGACGTCTGGGCGTCTTTTCTGTGTTTTAGGCTGTCATAGACACTAATGTATAGTTTTTCACGCACAAAGGGCTCTGTATCATTATTCCCATATACAACCAGTACAGAGCCAGACAACTCAATGCTCTCGACAGTGGTAAATATGCTTTCGCAGTCCTTGCACTCTCGTCGACGCCATGTTTGACGGGTTCTTTTTTTTGGTCGGGAGTTTATTACGCGCGTATCTCCGCTACAGTATATACAAACCATGACTACATATTGTCATATGGCTGTTATAAATGCTAGTGCATAACTATGTATAACTTTCCAAAGAGGTGACTTCGGGTACCTGCTAACTCATCAATTATTACTTTTTTGGTCAACAAAAAAGCCCCAGGACTACTCCTAGGGCTTAGACGTTGTCTCTGAATGTTACTACTTTGTAGCTATTGCAGGACGAACGCGTCGCAAGCGACTGGTTGTGCTCTTTTGTGGCATAAGTTCTTCGTAGAATAACTTAAAACCCTCCAAAGGAGCTTTGCTAATGGTACTCAAACTATGAGCGCCTCCCGATTAACCAAACGAGTATATGCCATAAGCGCAATGATGTCAACAAAAAGTCAAAGATATGATATAACATTAGCATTTTGATTCGTTATAATAACAGGGGGTGAAGACTTATTTAATTTAATAAAGTAGTTATAACAACGTACTGTCTTATGACGAATTCGGAATCGTGATATTAAGTGCAAATGGCATAACTTATGAGCGATTTCGTTCGATCGAAGCTTCCATTTGCTTTCTAGAGGTTTCTCAAACTACAAACAGATTAAATAGTACTAAAATCGGGACATAAATTGGTGGGCGGTATAGGATTCGAACCTATCACCTCTACAACGTCAATGTAGCGCTCTAGCCAAATGAGCTAACCGCCCGGATATATTGTTAAATGATTTGGCTAGAGCGCTTTGCGCTTCATCTATTTTGCAACAAGTTGCGCCAAATGAGCTAACTGCCCGTAGTAACAGGGTAAAGCATAGCTAACTCAACGCAAAAAGGCAATCCACAGGAAGGGTGTAATAATGACAATAATAAAGTACTGGTATTATAGTGCTAGTATGCTAAGATAGTGCTTACGGTCATAAAACAAAACAGGTTTTCCGATCGTGTGGGTGTGAGGTTTTGAGAGCGGTTTTTACGCTCTGGATGGGCAGGGTTGAACGTATTTTTGCGAGAACGTTCAACCCTTTTTCTATTGCAAAATCATGCACTTGACCTCTGGCGGTGTTGCAAGTTGCAGTACTCGTTCACCGTATTTTAATACGGTTCACTCCGTGCTTCACTGGCGCCTAGTCAGATGCACAAGTGCAAGATTCTGACCCAATAGCTATCAAGACAATGCTTCAAATAACAGAGGGTGAATGTGTTATTATTATTCGTAATGGGAGACAAGGAAGACAGTAACATTCAGGCTATGAGGCATAGTTTGGCGCATATATTGGCTACGGCTATAACTAAACTCTGGCCAGAGGTTAAGCTAGGTGTTGGACCTGCCGTAGAAAACGGCTTTTATTATGATATTGATCTGGGTGAAAAGAAGCTTTCTGACGCGGACCTTAAGGTTATTACAGATGAGATGCGTAAAGTCATCAACGCAAATCAACCTTTTGAGCAGTATGATTTAAGCATAGAAGAAGCTATCAAATGGGCTCAAGAAAATAAGCAAACCTACAAAACAGAACTTCTGAACGATTTGAAGCGGGCTGGAACCACAGTAGCAAAAGATTTAGACACTGAAGAACTCGGGACAATTACAGACAGTAACAGTGCTGTAGACAGCGTCTCTTTCTACAAAAACGGTGATTTTATAGATTTGTGTCGCGGTCCACACGTGGAATCTACTGGCAAAGCAGGTGCATTTAAACTCATGCGAATAAGTGGCGCCTACTGGCGTGGAAACGAAAAAAATGCCCAAATGCAACGTATTTATGGTGTAGGTTTTGAAACCAAAGAACAGCTAAACAAACACCTTGAGATGCTCGAACAAGCCAAAAAGCGTGATCATCGCAAATTAGGGCAAGAACTAGATTTGTTTTTGTTCTCAGACCTTGTCGGTTCTGGACTACCTATGTTCACTCCTAGAGGAACGGTGTTGCGAGATGAGCTGACTGGTTTTTCGAATCAATTGCGCCAAAGTCATGGGTTCCAGAAAGTATGGATACCACACGTAACCAAAACAGAGTTGTACAAAGTGTCTGGACACTGGGACAAGTTTGGTAGCGAACTATTTTTGGCAGAAAGCCAGGAAACGTCTGACAAGTTGGCGCTCAAGCCTATGAATTGCCCGCACCACAATCAGATTTTTGCTTTTCAACAACGAAGTTACCGCGATATGCCAGTAAAATATCTAGAGACAACCACAGTTTATCGTGACGAAAAAAGTGGTGAACTGGGCGGGCTAAGCCGTGTTCGGTCTTTTACACAAGACGACAGTCATGTGTATTGCCGTCCAGATCAGATAGAACAAGAGTTGAATCATTTATTACTAGATGCAGATGAGCTTTACAAAACTGTAAATATGGAGCTTCGGGTGCGTTTAAGCTATCGTGACGAAAGTAACGACTATCTGGGCACAAAGCAGTTGTGGGAGACTGCTCAAAAACAGCTTAAAAATGCTGTTGTTAAAAGCGAGCTGGAATATTTTGAACAAGACGGAGAAGCGGCCTTTTATGGTCCCAAAATTGATTTTATGGCCACAGATGCAATTGGACGAGAGCATCAGTTGGCAACGATACAGTTAGATTTTGTACAACCAGAGAGGTTTGGGTTGGAGTACACCGGAGAAGATGGTAAAAAACATCGCCCAGTTATGATTCATTGTGCACTGTTGGGTTCTGTTGAGCGGTTTTTGGGCGTTTATATTGAACATACTGCTGGAAAATTCCCGGTCTGGCTTGCGCCAGAACAGATACGAATTTTGACAGTGAATCAAGAAAAAGTGACCGTAGACGTTGCTACAAACTTGCAAGAGAAAGCCAGAGAATATGGCCTAAGAGTGGAGGTAGACAATACCAATGAATCCGTGGGCAAAAAAATTCGTTCGTCAGAACTTATGAAAGTGCCCTATGTTGTTGTGATTGGCGAAAAAGAGATCTCGAGTGGCAAAGTATTGCCCCGAATTCGTAAAGACATCGAAGTGCAAGAAAGTTTAGAGCCTGTTAGTGTCGAAGGCTTTTTAAAAACGGTTGCGAATGAAGCCAAATCCAGAGTCCAAAAAACATCTCTAATGAGTAGCAAACACAAAATTTGAGGATTTTATGAAGCGAAAAACTATCGCTGTAGACATTGACGATGTGTTAGCGTTCAATGCCCAGGCTTTTTTGAGTTATAGTAATGAAAAATGGGGTACTCGGCTGACAATTGATGATTTTGACGAAAATTGGGCAAAAATGTGGGGCGTTGACCATTCAGACGTAATTGTTCGCTCTGAGCAAATTATTGAAGACAGGCTTTTTAGCAGTTTTGGGCATTTTGATGATGCATTGCCAGTTTTGAGGAAGCTGGCAAAAAGCCATAATATGGTAATCGCTACATCTAGAAGAACAGTCCTAGTCAAGGACACTCTAGAGTGGATTAACCAGTATTTTCCAGACATATTTTCGGAAATACATTATGCGGGAATATGGGATGATGATACAAAACGACCACATGCTCATCTAAAGACAAAAGGAGATTTGGTGAAGCAAATCGGTGCGGAATATCTGATTGATGATCAGCCAAAGCATTGCATTGCGGCTGCCAGAGCGGGGATAAAAGCTGTGCAGTTTGGTGATTATCCCTGGAATCGAGGCACTCCAGCGGAGGAGGGGATAGTTGTAGCTCATAGCTGGGCAGAAGTGGAAGCTTATTTTGATGGACAATGAGGTCAATAATGGATTTAAGGAACGTGTGTATGAGTTGGTTCGACAAATTCCTAAAGGGCGAGTGATGACGTATGGGCAGATAGCGGTGCTGTGTGGTAGCCCTCGAGCAGCGCGGATAGTAGGGGGAGTGGCACATTTTGGAGATCCTGAATTGCCATGGCAGAGAGTTGTTAGTAAAAACGGTGGTTTAGCAGTAGGATACCCTGGTGGCAGAGAGGCTCACGCAGAACATTTGCGGTTAGAAGGCGTACACATCAGTAATGATTTCAAAATTGATATTGGAAAACTCATATGGCATCCAGTCCAAAAGTCGTAGTTATAGTTGGTGAAACGGCTTCCGGCAAAAGTGCATTGGCTCTAGAGATGGCGCGAAAGTTTGATGGTGAGATTATCTGTGCTGATTCCAGAACCATTTACAAAACCATGGATGTTGGCACTGCCAAACCAAGTAAAATTGCCCAAAAACAAATAAAACACCATTTATTAGACATTTGCAGTCCAGATGAAAAATTTAGCGTAGCAAAGTTTAAGGCGTTAGCTCTAAAAGCGATTGAAGACATTTCATCCGGAAACAAGTTGGCAATATTGGTGGGTGGTACGGGATTGTATGTAGACGCAGTATTGTTTGACTATCAGTTCAGCCCGGCTGGAGCACGCAAGAATCTTCAGAATATTCGCCACCTAAAATACCAAGAGCTAAAAGCTTATACGAAGGGGTCTATACCAAACACTTTAGTTATCGGTCTGCAATTGCCGAAAGACGAGCTAGAACAGCGAATAATTAACCGCACAAGATTGATGTTTGAAAACGGGCTAAGTAAAGAAGTTAAGCGGATTGTAGATAAATATGGATGGCAGTCACCGGCTTTAAACACCATCGGCTATAAAGAATTTCAGAATTATTTTGCTGGTTCGAAGTCTCTCGATGAAACCAGAGAACTTATAAATCGCAACACATTTTTATACGCCAAACGTCAGCGAACTTGGTTTAAGCGCAACAAAAGCATTCAATGGCTCGACGACCCTAGTCGTGCTGTGGATTTAGTTACAACGTTTCTGAACACATAACCCTGAACAATTAACAGGGGGTCTGTTACAATACGTGTATGATAGAACAACTATTTGGGAGTAAAACACGGGTCAAACTGCTACAGCTTTTTTATAGTAATCCCAACCGATCTTTCTATGTTCGGGAAATTACTAGAAAAATCGACGAGCAGATAAATTCAGTTCGACGTGAACTAGCCAACATGCTGAGCATAGGAATTATTTCTTCTGAATCAAACAACAATCGATTGTATTATGAAGTAAATCAAGAATATGAGTATTATGTTGCGCTTTCGGCAATTTTTGGGAGCGGATCAATGCCCACGGATCAACCGGCACCTGAGGGCACCAGTGAGCCACAATCACTAAAAGCACTTGGCAATATCGAATTACTTCTGCTGACTGGTCAATTAACCCGCGACGAGAGAAGTGGAGTAGACGTTCTGCTGGTCGGCGATTTGAACCCAACTCAAGTTGCTAAGTATGTGGCAGACATGGAAGTAAAAGAAGGTAGGGAGTTGAGTTATGCTGTACTGGACAATGATGAGTTTAATTATCGTAAGGAAGTAAATGACAGATTTTTGAGCTTAGTGTTACAGTCAAAAATGCAAGTACTAATAGACAAAAATCACCTAGTAACCTCAAAGCCAATCAAGAAAAAGAAAGATAAGAAAGAAGAAGAGGAGTAGAGGTTATGGAGATTCAGTTCTACGGCGCAAATTGTATTCGTTTGGTTACCAAAAAAGCAACAATTGTAGTCGATGATTTGACTGGTACTGTAGCTAAAACTGGCGATGTAGCGTTATTTACTGGCCTGCATGACAAGTTTAAAGCAGACACCAAAATTGTGATTGAGCAACCCGGAGAATACGAAGTTTCAGATACATCGATTCAGGGCATTTCCGCAAGAAGTCACTTGGAGCAAGAAGGTGATAGGTCAGTAACGATTTATAAAATTATCGGAGATGATGTACGGGTTGCCGTACTTGGACATATATATCCAGAGCTAAGTGATGAACAGCTAGAAGCCCTGGGAACTATTGATGTATTGATAATTCCTGTTGGTGGTGGCGGTTATACCTTGGATGCGATAGGTGCACTAAAACTAATTAAAGATATCGAGCCAAAAATAATCATCCCTACTCACTACGGTGACAGTAAAATAAAATATGAAGTTCCTCAGGCAAGTCTGACAGATGTACTCAAAGAGCTTTCTATGGAGCCAAAAGAAACTTTTCCAAAGCTAAAACTAAAATCAAACGAGATACTTGGTGAAAGTAACCAATTGATAATTCTAGAACGACAATAATTATTTAGCTGAATCTACTGAGATGTAAGGGGTTAACACACCCTTTTTCTTGAGTGTGCGGATAGCTTGCGTACTGAGCTTCATGGTGACTTTTTTTCCGTCAAGCATGAAAGTTTTAGTTTGGAGGTTTGGTTTCCAAACTTTTTTAGTATGGCGCTGGGAAAAGCTGACATTACTGCCGTACTGTTTGCCTTTTCCGGTTAAATCACATTTCTGCATAGAGCGATATTGTATCTGTTTTTACCTGTTTGGTCAATACATAAACTGCTATACTATTTGAATGCTTGGAGATATGAATTTTTCGACACTTGTGATTGTTTTTTTGTCGCTGGTAGTTTCGATTACAATTCATGAAGCCATGCATGCTTTTACGGCGCATTGGCTAGGAGATGATACAGCCCACAGAGAAGGACGAATTTCACTTAATCCACTCAGGCACGTCGATCCATTCGCAACTGTGCTTCTGCCACTCATAACGCTAGTTTTGTTCAAAGTTCCGCTACTGGCCGCAAAGCCAGTTCCGTTCAACCCAAACAGAGTAAAATTTGATGAATATGGAGCAGGACTGGTTGGTCTAGCCGGACCACTCACAAACGCATTGTTGGCGGTGTTGGGAGCTGGATTGGTCCACATTTTTTACGGAGTACTTGGAGCTGGGGTGATTGATGCATTGCTGATATTCATTCAGATAAACGTCGGTTTGTTTGTGTTCAACATGATACCCATTCCACCCCTAGACGGTTCTAGATTGCTGTATGCTTTTGCTCCTGAATCTTTTCAGGGCTTCATGGCTCAGTTAGAGCAGTTTGGAATTGTGATAGTTTTTGGTTTGGTAGTGGCTTTCCCTGGATTTATAAACATTATTATAAATATAAACCAGTCCATTCTTAGACTTTTGTTTTAAGTCCTATATAATTAACTCGGGCTGAGCATGAATCTTTTGATTCAAAAGCCAACTCAATGATAATCTGAATACTTATCATTAGGGATTCCAATATTCGTATCTCGACTTGTCGGGGTCGTGCGGAGACCCACCTGGGGATTTTTTAACCAGGTTGTCATAGTTGGTTGCTCACCTATAAAAAGACCGAACTACTTCGGTCTTTTTATATTTGCGTCTATAATACATCTGTTATCGGGGTGTAGCGCAGTTGGTAGCGCGTACGGCTGGGGGCCGTGAGGTCGCAGGTTCAAGTCCTGTCACCCCGACCAATGAAAAAAGATGATTCTTCCGATTCGTCTTTTTTCATCAGTGGTGAAAAGGGCATGGTTCTGCGACCTCAAAAATAGTTAACCCGTAGGTATGCTTACGGCAAAGCCGTAAGTTCAAGTCCTGTCACCCCGACCATCCTCCGTCGTTCCGCTTTTTGCGGAACTATGGAGGATTTGTCTTAGGGGTGGTGAACCCTACGAAGCTTTACGCGAAGGACGGGTCACCCCGACCATGGTAACGGGGATCTGATACGCTGACTTGTTAATACTTGTGCTAATATTTAGTTAATGTCAGTATTTATGAAACACAAAAACACTATCGTGCCTTCTCTGTTTTTGGCGGTGGTTGTGGCCACAGTTGTAACTAAGATGTGTGTTAATGCAGGGGTAGTCGAAAGTATTATTTATCGTGACTATTCTGCATATCTTCCGGTTTTTACAGTGTTTTATATTGTCGCAGTAGCCATAAATGCAATGTATCTGACTAAAATTAATCAATTCAAACCTATTGCGACAACTTTAATCGTTATTACAAGCGTTATTTTGTGGTCTACGCCACTGATAATTTACAAATATTGAACAATATGTGGCATGTAGAAAACAACAAACTTTATCAAAAATTTGGGTTTAAAGACTTCAAGGAGGCTAGGGAGTTTATTAACAAAATAGCAGACATTGCCAATGAGCTTCAGCATCACCCTACTATCCATAACACCTATAACATTGTCGAACTCTGGCTAAGTACGCATGACGCAGGAGGCATAGTTACAGAAAAAGACAGATTATTTGCTGAGCGTGTGGACCAGCTGTTTCGATCGACCAAAAAATCAGTAAAACCGAGCCTACCCAAACAAATCAAAATGTTTGCAGATGGCGGGTCGCGTGGTAATCCAGGGCCTTCCGCTTCTGGCTTTGTACTCATGGACATGGAAAACAATGTGTTGACACAAAAGGGAATTTATTTGGGTATAACCACCAACAATCAAGCTGAATATCAGGCAGTTAAATTTGGACTAGAGGATGCGTTTAAAAATGGCGCCAGAGAGGTATCAGTATTTCTGGATAGTTTGCTTGTGGTCAATCAAATGAAAGGCGTGTTTAAGATCAAAAACAGAGATCTTTGGCCCATACATGTGGCAATCACTGACATAGTAAAACAGTTCAAAAAAGTTAGTTTTACGCATGTACCAAGAGAGCTAAACAAGCTTGCAGACGCGGAAGTGAATAAAATTCTAGACACTGAAGCCAGTAATCAAATATCCAGTGTATAATTAATTAGTCAGATTATCGGCTGATCGCGGTCCGTGCAAACGGAGCGAGGAAAGTCCGGGCAACGCAGGGAAGGGTAGTTGTTAACGGCAACCAAGGGTAACCTTAGGGAAAGTGCCACAGAAACTATACCGCCCTAGTCTTAAAAAACTGGAGTAAGGGTGAAATGAGTGGGGTAAGAGCCCACAGTTCTGTGCGGTGACGCATGGAAGTGGTAAACCCTACCTGTTGCAAGGTGGTGTCTCGCATAGGTTTCCCGCCTGAGGCATCGATATCCGCTGGATCCGTCGAGCAATTGGCGGGCTAGATAGATGATTGGCTAGAACAGAACCCGGCTTACGGATAGTCTGATAAATAAAAAAACCGCTGATTTGGGCGGTTTTTTTAATACAAGATAAATTATTTAGCAGATTTTACTACGGCTTCAAAGGCTTTTGGTTCGTTGACAGCTAGCTCAGCTAGAATTTTCCGGTCAATCGTAACATTGGCTTTTTTTAGACCTGCAATAAGCTTGCTATATGTAGTTCCGTTTAATCTTGCTCCAGCGTTTATACGGGCGTTCCATAGTTGTCTAAACGTACGTTTGCGTTCTTTGCGATCGCGGGTAGCGTTTTCCAAAGCTTTGGTAAGAGCTTGTTTTCCTCGTTTTATACTACTACGATTGGACTTGGTCATACCACGGGTAGCAAGCCGGATTTTCTTGTGTTTTGCGTGTGATGCCACGCCACGTTTTACGCGCATTATTTGACTCCTAGGTTCAGTTTTATACTTTTGGCTGGTCTGCCAGTAATTGATTCTTTGCCAGCTTGAGTACGTTTACGTGCGGCGCTTTTGTGTTCCATCATGTGACTACGTCCAGCGCGACGGCGCATAACTTTACCAGTTTTGGTAATTTTAACTCGGTCTTTTGTCCCGCTATGCGTTTTCAGTTTTGGCATCGATTGTCTCCTTGTGAACTTGTTTATGCACTCCAGTGCTTCTAATTGTAAAACTCAGTTGTTTTCCGGCCAGTTGTGGTTGCTGATCAACTGCGATGGATTCACCAAGTGTTTGTATAACTCTATCGGCAAGTTGGAACCCAATGTCTCTGTGAGCCATTTCTCTCCCACGATAGAAAATAGTAATTTTTACTTTGTGACCTGCATCTAAAAAGCCGGTAACTTTGTTCAGCTTTGTTTCCAAATCGTGGTCGCCTATCTTGAGTCCAAAGCGCATTTGCTTCATTTCAGGATTTTTTGCAGTTCGTTTCTGCTTCTGAAGTTGTTTGGTTTTTTGGTAATTATATTTACCCCAATCAACTATCTTGGCAACCGGTGGATCAGCGTTTGGAGAGATTTCAACCAAATCTAGTTCACGCATTTGCGCGTGTTCCAGAGCCTCTTGTTTTGACAAAACCCCCATCTGGGTACCATCTTCGTCAATAACACGTAGCTGTGGTGCCCGAATCTGATGATTCAGACGAACTGAATTGCTGATTTATCTGCTCCTTACAAGAACGTTAGCTGAATGTTGTCAATTCTATCAGATACGAGTACAGAGGTCAACTAATTAATGGTTTGTTTCCGATATTGAATTGCTTCACTAATGTGCGTGACAGAAACTGACTCATCGTCTCCCAAGTCGGCGATGGTTCGCGCAATTTTTATGAGTCGCATGTATGCACGTGCAGATATGTCTAACTTTTCAGCAGCTTGATTAAGGAGCTCCTCAGCCTCCTTGGTAAGCTTGGCAAATTTTTTAATATCGCGATTACTCATCTGGGCATTGGTTTTACTTGGTGAGCTGAATCGCTTCTGTTGTCGGATTCGTGCCAAAAGAACTCTTTGTTGGACTGTGGCGCTGGAATCGCTGGTGTGGTTGGATTTTAGCAAAGTATCGTGCTGTACGTTGTCTACGTCGGTGTAGAGGTCAATTCTATCAATAATCGGACCAGATAATTTGCGTTGGTATTGAGTTATCTGATGTGGAGCACATACACAAGGTTTGTGAGTTCCATAATATCCGCATGGGCAGGGGTTGCTGGTGGCAATTAGCATAAAATCGGCAGGGTATTGGGCATTTTGTTTTGCTCGTGCGATGGTTATAATCTTGTCTTCCAGTGGCTGGCGAAGGGCTTCAATTGTAGAACGACCATACTCCGGGAACTCATCCATAAAAAGAATTCCGCGGTGAGCTAGACTTATTTCTCCGGGGCGGGCAGAAGCACCACCGCCGATTATTGCTGTTTCACTAGCGCCGTGATGTGGTGATCGAAACGGTCGTTCGCTGATTATTTGATCAAAATTATGGCTAGCCAGACTATGCAAATGGGTAACCTCAAGTATTTCCGTTAGCTCCATTGGAGGTAATATGCCCGGCATTGCTTTGGCTAGCATGCTTTTCCCAGTTCCTGGCGGACCACTTAGAAGTGCATTGTGGCCACCGGCAGCGGCTATCTCTAAAACGCGCTTGGCACGTGCTTGACCACTTACATCTTGCATATCAATCGCTTGGGACTTCTTAGAAGAGTTTGGTTTTTGACCCAAACCAGACTTAAGCGGTGCAATCGGAACGCTATTTGTCATTGATTGGTACAGATCTCGCAGTGTAAGTATCGGTACAATTTTGATACCAGGAACGAGTAAAGCTTGTTTAACGTTATCATGCGGTAAATAAAAAGTATTGAAACCTTTAGTTTTGGCTGCCAGCACTTTGCCAATAATGCCCCTGATTGGCCTAACTTCGCCACCTAGACCAAGTTCGCCAATATAAATTGTTTTTCCAGGTAGTTTTTCATCAATTAATCCAGCTTCATGCATGAGGGCTACTGCAATCCCCAAGTCAAATCCGCTACTATCTTTTGGAATATCTGCTGGGGCTAAGTTTATTGTTATGCGTTGTTTTGGAAAATCTACTTTAGACGCATGGAAGGCGCCACGTAATCTTTCTTTTGCCTCATCCACGGCTCTATTGGCAAATCCCACAATTATTACATTTGGAAGGCCACGGGTTATGTGACACTCGATTGTGATTATCGTTGCAATTCCACCTGACTCAGCAATGCTTTTTACGTTCGCCATACTAAACTAATTGTAAGTCAAAAGCCAAATTTCTACATTTGTAAATTTAAAACGGCCCTGATTCCAGGACCGTTTCTGTTGTATTGTTTGATGTTTTTGTGTCGATCGAACGTTCTGCGTTCCATGTTTGTTTCATGGAACAACGGCTTGCGAGAAGCCGTTGTTACAGATACGTTTTTATTTTTGAGCACTTTATTTGTTCAAGTGCTGGACTAATAGTAACTAGTCAGAATTAGTATGTCAACATGATTGTGCTTACAATTTTGCGTCTGTGTATAACTTTTGGTTTGATTTTTACTTCATTTCAATAATATTTTGATTTTGAATGACATTTATCAATATACAAAACACTTTAATTCTAATTCTTTTGGAGGGCATCAATGCTTCGGTCTTACCATACTCCAAATCTGCATACTACAGCCATAAACTTTATAAATGAAAGGCGAGAATACTAAATATTTTCGCAAATACTCCAGAATCAAGCAATATCCATTAGTTAAGGGTAAAAAACCATAGCAAACAGCAAAAGATTACCTCACAGGTAATCAAATCACAAACTAGCTTCCAAATGACCGACAAGAAACACAACTGCCTCATTAAGTCTTAGAGAGTAAGTGGTACTATAAGGCTAGTTTACTTCTCTCAAGTTATATTTTTTATGCAAAACGAATTGAGCTATACAGTAATTTGTTCATTTTTTGTTAGAAATATAAAACTTGAGTTCGCAAGTTCACTTAGAAAATATCTAAAAAATGTATCCATTTACACACACTAAACACTAATATTTGTTCATTCAAGGTGAAAATATTTGTATATTTGAAGCACAATAATCCACCCCTGTAAGTACTGAACTATAAACAAAATAGTTATATAAATTAATTAATGCTGAAACATAATAGTTGTAGCTATAACTACAGATATTATTTATATATCAATTGAGTAACATACGTTTTAATAGAAGTATTGTTGTATAAACAGCTACAAAAAATGCTTGACGATTATTCTAAAAAGTAGTAGTATTAAAACCGTAAGCAAAAACAAAAACTTACCATTCGACTCGCTTCGCTCGCTCATGGCTGGCAAGTCCAAATAAGTCGAATGACCCTGTGCATGTCGAAGGGCAAACTACGGTTAAATCCCGATAACGCTCTCACTACCCTAAAGGTAGAACGAGAGCGGTCAGTCACAGCCAAGGACGGTAAGCGCTATATAGTTTTTTACAAGAGCGCATTTACCGTCCAGGCTCCAAATATTTGTACTTTTGCACTACAATACACATGTAGTGCAATTTTTTTAACTCCATGAAAAGAAATGTTTTGAATTTGAATAAAATCTTACCATTTGTGTTGTTTGCCATCAGTTTTTTTGTATTTATTATGGCTACAAGTCCAAATACAGTACCGTTACCTCTGTTGGTTGTTCCATTTATCGTAATTGGATTTTTTATATATTTCTTTGTCAAAGCAGTGGTTCAGGGAACAAAAACCCCCAGAGACGGAATTTCTGTTAAGCTTTTGGCACTTAGTATATCTAGTCTGGCCGTTTTACTTCTACTTCTGCAGTCGCTAGACCAATTGACTCTAAGAGATGGTTTGCTAACAACAATCTTTGCAACAATGTTTTGGGTTTATATATGGAAGGCCGACTTTTTAGGCAAATAATACATAATTTATATTTTGCTAGTGCTAACAGAGATATTATTGTTATAATATTCTACAATGGAACCTAATCACAATATTATTGGGCCCCCTACAGAGTTGCCACAACCTCAAGAATTTAGTAGTGAGGATGCAGCAGAGTTTGGAGTTGCTCCAATGCCAGAAAAACAGGGGCTTAAGCCTGCAGCTCCTTCCACTTCTGTACATCAGTCCAATCAAGCATTGGTGCCAGATACAGCCGGATTATACCCTAGCAGTCCCGCGCCGGCTCCAGCCAGTGGCTCTGGCGGTTCGCATGGCACAATGATTGCTGATGATTCTGATTTGATAGAAAAGGAGTGGGTTCTAAGGGCAAAATCTATTGTTGCTCAAACAAAGGATGACCCAAATTTGCAAAACAAAGAAGTGAATAAAATAAAAGCGGATTATATGAAAAAACGCTACAACAAAGATCTTAAAGTAAGCGAAGGCTAAGAAAGCTTTGTTATGAGTATCATCCTAACTCTTCTAGCAATATTTGCGTTGGTGGTATTTATTGGGGGTCCTATACTTTTTTTCCAGGTTAGGAAAGTATTCAGAGAGCAGAAAAATTTTGAACGTGGTCTCAAAATGGTGCCTTTACTTATCCATCTCCCGCCATTGAGCGAAGATGTTGAAGGTTCAAATCGCGACTCAAGAGACGTTAACGAAGAAAACATTTCAAAAGCGCAAACGATGTATGACATTATTGCAAGTACGCTAAAGAAGGGATTCAAGAGTCGTTTCTATGGACAGAGGCACATTGCATTTGAAATAGTTGGCTCTAAGGGATTTGTTAGTTTCTATGCCGCGGTACCAGTTGCTCTAGTTGATGTTGTTCGTCAAGCCATAGTGAGCGCGTACCCAACTGCGAGACTTGAAGAAGTTCCAGAGCACAATATATTTAGTCCAGTCGGTAAGATTAGTGGAACAATGGGTGGTGAATTAACTCTAAAAGAACCGTTTGCATACCCAATTGCAACCTATCAAGACCTAAAACGCGATGCTATCCAGTCTATGTTAAATGCACTTTCAACGTTGGAGAAGGACGACGGTGCGGGAATTCAAATAATGTTACGACCGGCTGCTTCAGGCTGGCGAAAGCACGCCCAGATGATTGCAAGCAAAAAACGCAAAGGTAACGAGACTAAAAAGGGAGGCGAGCTGGCTTTCTGGTGGATTAAGCAGTTGTTTAGTGCTGCTCTAAAGCCACCCGAAGACAAAAGTGGCGAGCATGGTAGTGACAAAAACGACTTATCTTCGCTTGATCAAAATACCTTGGATGCAATAGATGATAAAACTAGACACGCAGGTTATGAAGTTTTGATTCGGGTGGTGGCATCGTCAAACATCTCGCAGAGAGCGCAGGCAATCTTAAATAACGTCGTGGCAACTTTTGCACTTTACGATGCCCAGGGTAGGAATGGGTTTAAATATACGCCGGCAAAGGATATCGAGAGGTTCGTGACAGCTTACATACTTCGATTTTTTCCCCAAGAAAATAATCAAAATATACTCAATTCG
The DNA here is from genome assembly GCA_038206875.1 of Saccharimonadales bacterium (SeqCode). Taxonomy (GTDB): domain Bacteria; phylum Patescibacteriota; class Saccharimonadia; order Saccharimonadales; family JBBQAJ01; genus JBBQAJ01. The sequence goes on along the minus strand of JBBRAK010000011.1, from coordinate 9,594 downwards.
GTAGAGCTGGCTACTATGTTTCATTTCCCAGATCAGAAAAACATTCCTACTAGTCAGCTTGAACGTCAGGCTAGCAAACAAGTAGACGGCCCCCGAAACATGCCCGATGAAGGTCTTTTGATGGGTTACAACATCTTTCGGGGTGCTAAAAAAGCTGTAAGGCTAGGGGATGAAGATAGGCGCAGGCATATGTACGTTGTTGGACAAACTGGTGTGGGTAAATCTTGGTTTCTAGAAAATTTAGCTCTGCAGGATATGCTCAACGGCAATGGCTTCGCGTTCATTGACCCACACGGAGACACTGCAGAGGCGCTGTTGTCTATGGTGCCAAAAGAACGTACGGAAGACGTAATATATTTTTGTCCGGCTGAAACAGACTATCCTTTGGGCTTGAACCTTTTTGAAGCAGATACAAGTGATCAAAAAGATTTTTTGATACAAGAAGCTATAAATATGCTCTACAAACTTTATGACCCCCAGCATCAGGGAATTATTGGCCCCCGCTACGAGCACTTGTTCAGAAACGCGGCCCTGACCGTTATGGCGGACCCAGAAGGCGGTACGTTTATTGATATCCCCAAACTATTTCGAGATCCTGAGTTTGTAAAACAAAAGCTCAAATACGTTACCGATCCAACAGTACTAGAGTTTTGGCAAAAAGAAATGCCACAATCCCAGCGTTCAAATGAGTTTGGAGAAGTAGTAAGTTGGTTTGTCAGTAAGTTTGGTGCGTTTTTATCAAATAGTATGATGAGAAATATAATTGGTCAAACAAAAAGTGCGTTTGATCTAAGAGAGATTATGGATAATAAAAAAATCTTGCTGGTAAACCTTAGCAAAGGTCGCACTGGTGAGTTGAACGCAAAGTTGTTAGGTATGATTTTTGTGATGAAATTTCAGGCAGCGGCTATGAGCAGGGCAAATGTAGATGAATCTGAGCGTACCGACTTTTGTCTATATGTTGATGAGTTTCAGAACTTTTCCACGGATTCTTTTGCAACAATTATGTCAGAAGCTAGAAAATATCACTTGAATTTGATTGTAGCTAACCAGTTTACAACCCAGCTTTCTGAAGAAATTCGAGATGCAGTGTTTGGCAATATGGGTACGATTGTTTCATTTCGAGTTGGTCAAAATGATGTAGATGCTTTGTCTCGATATTTCAAACCAATCTTTGAACCAGACGATATTCTGCGTATACCTAACTACAATGCCATAGTTCGTACCTTGATAAATGGTGTTCCAACTCAGCCATTTAGCATGGCAGCTCTACCTAGGCTGGGAACTCTCAATCCCAAGCTGGAGCAAGCGCTTAGACAATTATCAGCAGCAAAGTTTGGTAAACCAAGAGCCATGATAGACGAAGAAATCAGTCAGCGTATGAAAACAATAGAAGTTCCCAAACCGGCATTTGGAAGTAATGCTGGAGGATTAGGAGCAAAACCGCCTGCAGGTAGCCCCGGGCAGTTTGGAACGTCACAACCAAAAACTGCTGGTGGCGGGTCGTCGTTTTTAGATGAGTGGCTAGCAAAACGTCGCACTTCTGGTTCGCCATTGCCACCACAGACACAAAACCTCCCTAAGACTTCTCAAAATGCCCCACAAGCTTCTACAGCTGTGCCTACACCATCCTTGCGTACCAGCAATAGTGAACAGCCCGATACAGGAAGTGTTCCTACGGAACACAATGTCAAGATTAATAATGACAATTCAGGCGATGATAAGTCTGAAAACACAATATACATTGACCGTGATGGAAATCTAGAAAGCCCAAATTAGTATCTTTGTTTGCGAGTGTATACAAGCCATATAACTAGTTCAAGAAGTGCCCCCACAGCGTAGCCACCAGCAAAAAACATAAAGACTACTAGATAGTTATATTTGAAACCGTAATGTTTGCTGTAGTAGTAGACGACAGAACTTCCCAAAAATGCGATTATACTGCCACCCAAAAACCCCGATGGACGCGCAACAGTCTGAGAGCTAACGTTACTAATTTTGTCTACCACAGGGCTATGAGTAAATTTACTAAACGTTCGAGCAGGAGCGTTTAATTTCTGTTGAGTTTTTGACAATACTCGGCTGTAGGCGTTTGTTTTTAGCGAATTGTGCATTCCAGCCAGCGAAGCTGAATCGGTTTTCGAATCTTCTTGGTCGGTAATTTTATGTGATTGTTCCGCCTCTTTTTTAGCCAATTCGTGTATTTTATGTAAGTTTTCTTTGGATTTCTCGTGCCTGGCTTTTTCTGCTTTTTCTGCCTGATTATTGTGGGCACGTTCAAAATGAGACTGGTCTACGGGGTTTTCTTTGGACTCGTGATGTTCGGGTCGCGGGATATGTTTTTCGCTCATGTCTATGCGCCTCCTGTGCTAAAGTCTTGTCGAACAATGTCCAGTTCGGTTGCAAATAATTTTGTTCGGGCGTAAAAATACGCGACAACAAATGTAAGTAAAAATCCTATAACTAAGTTTTCGCCGGGTCCTGTGTTGGGTAAGGTTGTTGTTTGCTCAACGGTTTTTATTATGCCTCCAGGTAGTTTTATGTTCACGCTATCGCCGTACACGTTAGTCATGAGTAGGTTAAATGACCCAGGGTTAGAAGTGGAGACTGGAGTTGAGGGGATAGGTTTTTTGACTTTTATTGATATTTGTTTTTGGACCGTTTGGCCAGGTTTTATGTCGGTGGCAGGCCAAAATATTTGATTGTCCTTATCTAGCTGACCACCATGAAGATCCGTGATGTTGGCATATTCCAAGATGTCATTCAGGTCTTCTTTTATTACGAATTTTGGAACAGTGACTTTTCCTGAATTTGTCACAGATAGCGTATAGGTAATATTGTCGTCAGCATTTGCCGTTGAGCCGTCAGCATTTGATATGCCCTGAGTGTTATTTTCAGCTTTTTTGTGCAAATCCAAACATAATTCCAAGTCATCCGTTGTTGTCACGTCTTCACAGGGTTTTTCTACGGTTATATTTTTTAAGCATACTCCAGTGGCACTTCCTGGAGCAATTTTTGACGTGTCGTATTTCACAGTTAGCTTGATGGTGTACTTGCCAGCTTTATCAGCGGAGAAACTGTATGTTTTGGCATCATTTGCGGTTGAGCCGTTGAAAAGTACTTTTGGAGTTGTGTAAGAGCCTACGACTTTACCAGCACTGTTTACAAAATCGTATTGCATACTAACGTGCGGTGTTGAAGTTGCAAAGTTTTTTCCTGTAGCTTGCCCTCGAACAGTTACCGGGCTTCCTAATTTAATTTTTGAGCCGTCAGCGACATTCATAACCAGATTTGAGCAGGAAACTGATTTGGGAATAACAACTGGCGGTGGAGGTGGTGGTGGAGGTGGAATTATGGGAGGATTGTATTTTCCCTCTGTGACAATGTTGCCACAACTGTACATAATCCTTATGACCGTGCCGTCATTTTTAGTTATTTTCAGTACTTTATAGTCCGAATACGCACCACTGTCCCAATAACGCAAATCTTTCATCCATAATTTTTGGGAAACTCCAGCGATGTTCAAGGAGTATATTGTCCAATTTCTTCCATTTCTAAAGCTTGGGTTTGAAACAGCGTTTCGCCCCATGGAATTGTATTCTCTAGAGTTTGAGCGAATTGTCTCATCGCTTGAGTTCTGTATTTCAGTACAGCCAATCCCGTAGTAGTTCAGGATTTTCAAAAAATCCTCAGATGGATTTAGGCAATGTAAAACTGCTTGTGTTTTAGTTTGAAATCCGCCATTGATTATGTCGTTTGAAGAGGAACTTAAGCTAGCTTCAGCGGGCGATGTCGCCGCTAGTAACTGAACTCCCATGGCGAGTACCATGAAAACAACACCTAGTCTGCGTACGCTTGATTCACGCTTCATGCGTTTTGCATAAAAAGAAACTTGGCCGATTAGACTTGGGTTGAAGGGTAAATTGCTTATGAGTTTTTTGAACATAATTTTTGGATATTTTTTCTTATATATTCGCTCATGCTTATTGAACCATAAAACTATGTGTTCAAACAAGGGCAAATGGTTGTTTTAGGTCAAAATATAATCTATAATGGTGGATAAGTGAGGCGAAACTAACAAGTAAAGAGGGTGTTTAAGGCGTGTCAGAAAATCATAGTGAATATATTGGCGCAGAGGGGAATTGTCTGTTGTGAGTTCCAAAAAAGACTATGATTCCTCGCAGATTCAAGTTCTCGAAGGGCTAGACCCCGTTCGAAAACGACCCGGCATGTATATTGGTGGTACTGGCACAGAGGGATTGCACCATCTTATTAAAGAAATTGCAGACAACTGTGTGGACGAGGCAATAGCGGGTCATGCCACCGGATTGTGGGTTACGCTTTTGGCTGACGGTGGAGTAAAAGTCCGCGACAATGGCCGTGGTATACCTGTCGATAAAATGGAAAAAACGGGGATAAGTGCTCTAGAAACAGTCCTTACGGTGCTACACGCTGGGGGAAAGTTCGGTGGGGGAGGATACAAAGTATCTTCGGGACTGCATGGAGTTGGAAGTAGCGTAGTAAACGCTTTATCTACCAAACTATTGGCAGAGATTCACAAAGATGGCTATGTTTATACTCAGGAGTATGCCCAGGGAAAGCCACTGACATCTATTAAAAAAGGAGAAAAAACGGATACCAGCGGTACAACTATTACTTTTTACCCAGATCCAACAATTTTCAAAGAATCTATAGAGATGGACTACGATTGGGTCGTAGATTATTTACGTCATCAAGCCTATTTAACTAAGGGATTGCACACCTACGTAACAGATGAGCGTAGCGGAAAACGATACGGATTTTATTTTGAGGGTGGAATCCAAGCTTATGCGAAACACCTAAATTTGGGGAAAGATATAGTAGATGATGAGGTCTTTTATGTAGACAAGCAAGTACAAGACGTTCAGGTAGAGATTGCTATGCAGTATGCTGAAACCTACACAGAAACCATAAAACCTTTTGCGAACAATGTATTGACTCCGGATGGTGGTACCCATCTGACAGGATTTCGTTCAGCACTTACAAGGGTAGTAAACGACTATGCTCGCAAAACCGGACTTTTGAAAGAAAAAGAAGAGAATCTATCAGGAGAAGATACTCGCGAGGGCTTAACTGCGGTGATTTTGGTAAAGATTCCCGATCCACAGTTTGAGGGCCAGACTAAAAACAAACTTGGTAACCCAGAAGTAAGAGGATATGTAGAAACGGTATTGTCAGAATATTTCGCATACTATTTGGAAGAACATCCCGCCGTAGGCAAGAAAATTGTCGGCAAGGCACTTTTAGCTGCCAGGGCTCGTAAAGCTGCTCGCGCAGCTAGGGACAACATTATTAGAAAAGGTGTTTTAGAGGGCTCTGGTCTGCCAGGTAAATTAGCAGATTGTTCATCCAGAAACCCGGCTGATTCAGAACTTTACATTGTTGAGGGCGATTCGGCTGGTGGCTCTGCCAAAGGTGGTCGTGACAGTAAAACCCAGGCCATATTACCTCTTCGTGGAAAAGTTTTAAATGTTGAACGTGCTCGGTTGGATAGAATGCTTGGTAACAATGAAATCGTGACACTTATTAAGGCGCTTGGGGTAGGGATTGAAGAGCAATTTAGTTTGGATGGGCTCAGATACCATAGAATTATCATCATGACAGATGCTGACGTAGACGGGTCTCACATAAGTACATTACTGCTCACATTCTTTTTCCGGTTTATGCAACCGATTATTGATGGAGGATATCTATATTTGGCCAAACCACCTCTATTCGAGTTGGTAAAAACTGGTCGAAAATCAAGTGTTTATATATATGACGAAGACGAGCTAGAGGTGGTCTTAGATGAAAGAATCAATGCCAGGAAAAAAGAGGGACTGAAGATTGACCCCAAAGACGATCGAGTAAAACAGGCTGGTTTTGCTGAACAGAAACGATACAAAGGTCTGGGTGAAATGGATGCCGAGCAACTTTTTGAAACAACAATGAATCCAGAGCAGAGAGTTTTAATTCAGGTTAGGGTAAATGATGCCGAAAAAGCCGACGCTATTTTCAACAAACTTATGGGGTCAGAGGTAGAGCCACGCAAAAACTTTATTCAAACTCATGCAAAATTTGTGAAAGATTTGGACGTATAGTATGGACAGAGATAGCAACGAAGACCAGATTCCGATACAAGATACCAGCACTGAATCGTCGAAAGAGCAACATTCGGATGACGAAATTTTAAATCTTGCTCATTCTAGGGTTGTAGAAAGACGTAAAGTTGAAGATGTGATGGAGGATAGCTATTTGCGCTACTCCATGAGCGTTATAGTAGCCAGAGCACTTCCAGATGTTAGAGACGGCCTAAAACCGGTTCATAGGCGAATTTTGTATGTCATGAACAGAATGGGTATTACGCCAGGTGGTAAAACTGTAAAAAGTGCCCAAATAGTGGGTGAAGTCATGGGTAAATATCATCCACATGGCGATAGTGCGATATATGAATCAATGGTTCGGATGGCTCAGCCATGGGCTATGAGATATATGCTAGTAAATGGACAGGGTAACTTTGGTTCAATGGACGGAGACCCTGCGGCTGCTTATAGATATACTGAAGCAAAAATGACAACGCACGCTGATGCGATGCTAGCAGACATAGAAAAAGAAACAGTACCTTTTAGAGATAACTATGATGGCACTCGTCAGGAGCCAGAAGTGTTACCAGCCAAGCTACCCAACCTTCTTCTAAATGGTCAGATTGGTATTGCGGTTGGTATGGCTACAAACATACCTCCGCACAATTTAGGCGAGCTTGTTGATGCAATTGTGACAATGATTGATAAGCCTGACTATACGTTGGATGACTTGCTAGAGCATGTAAAAGGTCCTGATTTTCCAACTGGCGGAATAGTGTATGGCAGAGAATCCATTCGTACGGCATTTGCAACTGGTCGCGGAGGAGTTGTTGTGCGCGGTGTCGCTGAGGTTGTAGAAGCAACCAAAGGCAATAAGACGCAGATAGGGATAAGTGAAATCCCGTACGCCCTAAACAAAGAAAGCTTGATTCTCAAGATTGCTGACCTTGTAAAAGAAAAGAAGATAGCAGGCATCAGTGATATTCGTGACGAGACAGCCAGAGGTACGGTCAGGATAGTAATTGATCTTAAAAAAGACGCTTATCCAAAGAAAATCCTTAACCAGCTTTATAAACTTACTCAACTTCAAATGGCATTTCATTATAATATGCTGGCGCTTATTGACGGCATACAACCACGCGTTTTGGGACTTCAAGACATACTGCAGGAATACTTGAAACATCGTCAAACTGTTGTAAGAAAACGTACAGAATTTGAACTCAAGAAAGCCAAAGACCGCGCGCACATTTTAGAAGGTCTCAAGATAGCGCTGGACAATATTGATGCAGTAATTGCAACGATTCGTGCTAGCAAAACAAGCGAAGAAGCTCAAATAAACCTGAGTACAAAATTTAAGCTAAGCGAGATTCAGGCCAAAGCTATTTTGGCCATGCAGTTGCGCGCACTTACTGGACTGGAGCGCCAAAAGATTGAAGATGAACTTGCAGAGCTGTTGAAGATTATTTCCAAACTTGAGGGTATTTTGGCAAGTGAAAAAGAAATTTTGAAAATAATCAAAACTGAATTACTCGAAATGAAAAAACAGTTTGGAGATGAGCGACGTACTAAAGTAGTCCCACAGGAACTTGGAAAACTGAACGACGAAGACTTGATTCCGGACGAACAAGTTGTAGTGACATTGACTAGCGCCAACTACATAAAACGAAGCCAGATGGCAGAATACAAAAAACAAGGTCGTGGCGGTAAAGGTCGTCGTGGAATGGTCACAAGAGAAGAAGACGTTATAGAACATGTAGTAAACGCTAGTACACATGATTTCTTGCTGTTCTTTACTAACAGGGGCCGTGTGTTTAGGCTAAAAACTTATGAAGTACCGCCTGTGGGCCTAAATGCTAAGGGTGTTGCAATTGTAAATCTGCTACAACTTCAGCCGGAAGAGACAGTAAGTTCGGTTATAAATGTAAGCAAGCAGATGAGCGGAGGCAACTTGTTGATGTGTACAGTTCGTGGAGTGGTGAAAAAGACGCCTTTTGAACAATATAAAAATGTTCGCCAGACTGGGTTGATTGCCATAAACCTCGACGAAGGAGATGAGTTGAAGTGGATTCGTATGACAGCCGGAGACAATGAAGTCGTTATTTCTACCCAGCAAGGCCAAGCAATTCGATTCCATGAAAAAGATTCACGCCCAATGGGTCGTGTAAGCCGTGGTGTACGGGGAATCCGTTTGCGCGCCGGTGACCGGGTGATAGGCATGGATATTGTAGAAGAAGGTAGCAGTATATTTGTCATAAGTGAACAGGGTTATGGAAAGCGTACAAAGATGGCACAGTTTACGCCACATAAGCGCGGTGGTGTAGGTATACGAAGTGCGGTGGTAAACAAAAAAACCGGTGAGTTAATAGGCGTAAAAGCACTAAGTAGTGACGATACCCAAGAAGTAATAATCATCAGTAAAAACGGTCAAACCATCCGCCTAGGCCTAAAGAATATACCAGAACTAGGTCGCGCAACTCAGGGCGTTCGCATAATGCGCCTAAATGAAGATGACAAGGTAGTTTCTCTAGCGCTAGTAGACAAAACCGAAGACCCAGAAGAAGGCGAAGACTCGTTGCAATCCGAACTTCTCCCTGCAGAATCACCAAAAGAGTAATCTTCGAAATGAAGAAATAGGGTGTTGTAAATGCTACTGCTTAAATAGCCAATTTAACAGTTGACACAAGATAGAATTACGGATAAGATGTGTTTCTGCTTCTTGGGATTACCGGTTGGGTTTCTTCGAAGCGTGAACGTTAAAAACTTATATAGTGCAAATCAACGTCAGTTCATTTGAATTGTTTTTTGAAAATTAAGTCAGTGTAGTTCCTTCGAGAATTACATGTTCGACTGTTTCATGATCATATTCTACATTTTTGGAGAGTTTGATCCTGGCTCAGGATGAACGCTGGCGGCGTGCCTAATACATGCAAGTCGAGCGGAAAGGTTCTGCACTTAGTATTTGAACCGGTAAGTCTGTAAAGATACTGCCGAAAACGTAATCACTGGCTAGTGAATACGGTCGAATTTTAAGTGTAGAATACTCGAGCGGCGGACGGCTGAGTAACACGTAGGAACGTACCCCAAAGTGAGGGATAAGCACCAGAAATGGTGTCTAATACCGCATGTGCTCTAAGGAGTAAAGCTTCGGCGCTTTGGGAATGGCCTGCGCATGATTAGCTTGTTGGTGAGGTAATAGCTCACCAAGGCGACGATCATTAGCTGGTCTGAGAGGATGATCAGCCAGACTGGGACTGAGACACGGCCCAGACTCCTACGGGAGGCAGCAGTAGGGAATTTTCCACAATGGACGAAAGTCTGATGGAGCAACGCCGCGTGCAGGATGAAGGCCTTAGGGTTGTAAACTGCTTTTATATGTGACGATTATGACGGTAGCATATGAATAAGGATCGGCTAACTCCGTGCCAGCAGCCGCGGTCATACGGAGGATCCAAGCGTTATCCGGAATTACTGGGCGTAAAGAGTTGCGTAGGTG
>JBBRAK010000010.1:0-38011 GCA_038206875.1 Saccharimonadales bacterium (SeqCode) | reverse complement strand
ACTAAATAACAAAACATCAGAAGATGGTGCTTCCTCTACAGAACACATAGTCATAGTATCTGGACTACCAACTTCTAGAGTATTCACAGTAGCTCCAATCTCCAAAGACTCCGCCAAAAACCAGTCAAACGGTGAATTCCAATCTGCTATAATACCGAGAGCAACAGATAGCATATTAACGATTGTTTTAGACGCGCTACGAAAGGTATTTGGGTTCTAAGTGATGGGCAAAGTAATGATTGATCTGAGCGAAGTCGTACATAATTTTCGAAGTGACGACGAGCTAGTATCTGTCATCAAAATGGCTGATTTTCAGATTGAAGAAAATAGCTTTAATTTGATTTATGGTTCATCTGGAAGTGGCAAGTCAACCTTACTTAACATATTGTCAGGCATGCAAGAACCGACGCAAGGTAAGGTACTTGTCGAAGGAAGAAATATATATGAATTAAGCTCAGATGAACTTGCCTTTTTTAGGGCAAACCGTCTAGGGATTGTATATCAAACAACAAACTGGGTTAAAAGTTTGAATGTGGTCGAAAACGTTGCCTTGCCACTATATTTTTTGGGTTACAAAAGACCGACTTCCGAGCGAATAGCTGTTTCAGTTTTAGAGAGAGTAGGCATGGGTGGATATGCAAACAAATCTCCGCTTGTACTGTCTGGCGGTGAGCAACAACGTATAGCAATGGCTAGAGCACTTGCGACAAACCCACTTTTTGTAATCGCTGATGAACCCACTGGTAATTTGGATGCTACGAATAGTGACAAAATTATAGATTTACTTCAAAATTGCAAAACTGAATTTCGCTGTACGGTAATAATGGTTACGCACAACATGGAGTATGTGTCTTTGGCAGATAAATTGATTTCAATCGTCGACGGAGTAGCTGAAGCATTACCTGGTTCTGATATGACCAGCACTGCCAACAAACTAATGAAAAATATGCAACTTAGAATTGATATGTTGGCGAGGAAGAAAAAACATGTTTAAAGCCCGCCCTTTCATACCGTTCAAAAAAAACATGGAGAGACGGTATCGTTCCATACCAAAATCGAACTTACTATACATGGCATGGAGAAACTTGAATTCCAAAAAATTACGAACAGGTTTGACGCTAACAGGAATGGTTATAGGAGTAGGAGCGATATATTTTCTAGTATCGCTTGGGCTTGGGCTTAGGGGGATTGTAACAAAGGAAGTTGTAGGCAGTCAGTCGGTTCAAGTGATTGATGTTCTAACTCCCAATTCTCAAATCCTGAAACTAAATAAAGATATTGCTGAAAAGGTAAAAAACTTACCACACGTGAGAGCAGAAAGCGCATCATACTCATTCCCCGGTGCTGTAAGAATTGACGGTAGTGAGATTGACGGAATTGTGTATGGTATAGATAGTTCGTATGCATCGTTAAGCTCACTCAGCGTGTCAAATGGGCGACTTTTGAGCACCAGTGACGAAAAGGTTGCACTAGTAAATCAGGCCGCCTTACGTGCTATGGGTATATCAAATAATTCTTCAGCCATCGGTAAAATTGTTCAGTTGACAGTCCCTTTTAAAAATAATGTTGCAACGGTGGATAGTTACTCTGATGCTTTTAAAATTGTCGGTATAGTAGATTCTGATGGTGGAAGTGAAGTCTTTTTTCCTAAAGCGTATTTAGAAGACCTGGGGATACAAGATTATAGTCAAATTAGAGTTTTGTCCGAAGCGCGGGGATATGTCCCCGAGTTGCGGAAACAAATTGAGAGTTTGGGTCTGCAAACAAGCTCACCCCTCGACACTATTGACCAGATTAATCAAATATTTCGATACTTCAATCTTATGCTTCTTGGTCTTGGTGCCATTGGAATGTTAGTAGCAGTTCTGGGCATGTTTAACACTCTAACTGTAGCGCTTCTCGAAAGGACTAAGGAGATTGGTCTGATGGTTGCTCTTGGAGCGAGGAGAAAAGATATGCGGCGGTTATTTATTTATGAGGCAGTGTTGCTGTCTATAATTGGTGCTGGTGTGGGAATTTTTACTGCGTTTATATCCGGCAGGGCTATCAATTTATTGATGAATTTATTTGCCAAGAGACGAGGCGTTACACAAACATTCGAACTGTTTTCTTCACCATTATGGTTGGTTGCGCTAGTCGTAGTATTCATGATAGTGATTGGTCTAAGTGTCGTATATTTTCCAGCGCGACGTGCAGAAAGAATCAATCCTATCGAAGCCCTTCGCCGAGAATAATCTACCGACTATTTTTAATGGTCTGGTCTATGCGACGTTTTTCTTCACGAGCCTTTAGCGTTTCCCTCTTGTCGTATTTCTTTTTTCCTCGCCCGACTGCGATTCGAAGTTTTATGTAGTGCCCTCTGGTGAGAAGTTCCAGCGGTACTATTGTTTGACCCTGCTTTTTGGACGCCATTAAAGATTCAATTTCTTTTCTTTTGGCAAGCAACTTGCGGTTACGGGTTTTGTCATTTTCTGCAATACGAACAGAGCCATCTCCAGATATGGTCGCATTTACAAGCCACAATTCACCGTCATGCACGTTCACATAAGAACCTTTTAGGTGTCCCATTCCTCGACGCAAGCTTTTGGTTTCTGCACCACTCAGGGAAATTCCCACTACTAACCCATCACTCAAATCATAATCATGACGAGCTCTTCGGTTGGAAATAGTTTTGGTAGTAGCCGGCTTCTTTTTCACCATAACCGCTATTCTACCCCATTTAATCAGTGATTACTATAGACAAATATTGACAACTGTGGTATAATGTATTTAATATGAGCAATGTCCACGAGTCTACTGCCGAGAGAATTCGGAGTTACTACCCTTTTGAAGAAGGTATTGTAGAGACTGTGGCAAACGTCGCGGCCGACCAGGCTACAATGGATTGCGACACTTTTTTGAACAAACTTGAAGTACCCGAACCACAGCTGGTAGCTATAAATGGTTCACTGCCTGTTAGTGTACTGCGCATTTTACCGCAAGGAGATTTTGACCCAGCTCGGGCGAGGGTTATGGATTTGGGTATTGGCAACGGACTTATGCCAAATAAAAATCAAATTTATCAGGTTGCAACTGTTTTTGCGGCTGAACCTACAGTGCAAACTTATGCATTTGGAAACCCCGGTGGAATAAAAAACAGAGAAGGCTTAGTTACTGCTCGACAAGCAATTGATGTGATTAGGGGTGACTCCAGGTGGCTTATAGACGCAAGTAGCAGAATTTTGGAAAGAGACGGCATTACTGAAGTTGAAAGGCGCGGGTATTCATATGGAGTTTTAGCGTCGCTCACAGCAACAGAACATGCTGATAAATATGGCATGGAGGTTACCCATGTTACAGGAATTGACCCTGCTGACGTGGTAGATAGAGGTCCAAACAAACTTATGGCTATGAAATCGCTTGGAGATGATTTTAAATCTGCTGGAAAACAATTGCAGGGATATGTGGACGTAAACCAAATAGAAGCATTTGTTGAAGCTAGAGGCGACTCAGCTATTGGAATGGCTAACTATATGCTAGGACTACTCAGACTGAATAATTTAGCTCGCACAAGCATACTCGCAAACAAACTTCATGAATCACGCGTAGTAAGTGCACTTGAAGCACAACCGGATGCAACTATGCACACAATTTGGGCAGCTGAGAGTGAATTAGCAAAAGACGCCGTGATGTGGGCTTTAACAACAAGGCTAGAGCGGCGATTCCGCGGTAGGTTCGATAAAACACGCATAAAATATCAAACACATCTCATGGTAAATGATTTAGCGTTGCAATCCGCACTTTACCTACACGCTAGTCCGATTATTTAAAGCTCGGCGTTTTGACGGGCAGTTTTGGAGTATTCTTCCACCGCCGTGTTCCAAATGTCTGGTTCGCCACGCAGTACTTTCATCTGATACCACCACTCCACTCCCCATAAATCCATTCGCTTCATGCCAGTCGCTTTGGCGTATTCAAACCTATCTCGAAGACGCTCGGCATTCATAGATTTATAAAGTTCTTTTACGGGTGCGTTAGCTATGTCGTATCCCTCTGGTACCCACGGTTCTGCTTGTAATTCATGAATCATCAAATCTTTTCCTGAAACAATTTTACCTCCCCCAGCCAGCGATGCGTAAAACCAAGCAGGAAACGGATACTCAAAATACCTTTTGGTTATAGTTTTGTCCCAGACACGCTTATATATAGATACTCCAAACAAATCTGGAGTTGGCTGTCCTACAGGTAGTCCAACTCCATTATTACTTCGACTTATTATTAAGGTGTGGTGTGGGTCAAGCTGTTTCACTAGCTTGGCTTCATCGACTAATCTGTCACGTTCAAAATCGTTGCACTTGCCAAAAACTTTCAGAAAAAATTCATTTTCTAGCTGGTAACTGTCAAGCGCAGGGTTGTCACGGTATCTTTCTATTACTGCTGTCATGAAAGTTTTTAGCCTAGGGTACCAGAATTCTTTTGGGTGTTGTTTGGCCCAAGTTGGCGCGTGGCATTCTGGCCAGCGTGGCTGACGTAGCCCAACTGATAGTGAAACTTTGGCACCGGCATCTTCCGCCATTTTAAATTGCCAGTCAAGTTCCTTGAAGTCATAAGTCCCGGGGGTGGACTCTATCCTATTCCAATAACTAACCAGACGTATGTCTTTCACTCCTAATTCGTGAAATATTGCATATAAAGTTTGTTTCGGGTCAACCCCCAGTCGTAGTGCATAAGCCGGAACAAAAGTTGCACCTATCGAAACCGGCTTGCCTTTCTGGGAATAAATATACCACTGAGCCACCGCGTACATACCACTGACAAACAGAAGAACAGCTACCATGACAATGGCAAAGATTTTGTGCCAAAAACGAGCCTTCCACCAACTCTTTAACTGTTCAAAAAAATATCGCAAACTAAAATTGGAAAACCTGGGAGTGTGCTTTACGGTTTTGGCGCTTGATTTTCGTTTATGAGTGCCCATCTGTTAGTATCAGTCTACTATCTGTTTATGAAAAAAGCACTAACATTATCAATTGTTATCCCTGTATACAACGAAGAGGTACAATTAAAAACCTGTTTGGACGCAATCGCCAAACAGACGCTTAGTCCAGATGAGGTAGTTGTAGTAGACAACAACTCAACTGATTCTAGCGCAACGGTTGCTTCACAATACGAGTTTGTTCGTTTGGTTCTCGAAAAACGACAAGGAGTATTGTTTGCTGCGCGGACTGGAATGGATGCTTCGAACTGCGAAATAATCGGCAGGATTGATGTGGATACCCGATTACCTGCAAATTGGGTTCAGAAAGTACAAGATTATTTTGTCAGTCACCCTGGCGTAGATGCCGTGACTGGCAATTGTTATTTTTATGATTTTCCGTTTCGGAAGATTTTTAGAAAAATTCATCATGGGGTGTACTACAGTTTGCAAAAGTTCATTTCAGGTACTGAAATACTGTGGGGTTCAAACATGGCCATCAGAAAATCAGTGTGGCAAAATGTATATCCTGTTTGTCTAGCTCGACCCATAATACCCGAAGACATAGATCTTTCATTGCATTTGCAGGACAAGGGTTTCGTGATTCGGCGGTATCCAGAGTTGCTTGCAGAAGTTTCCCTGCGTCACGGAAATATTGGACCGTTGAGTATTATCAGCTACCTATGGCCGTGGCCTCTTACCTATTGGGCTAACAAACGCTATGCACAGGCTGTTATGATAGGCGCGGTACTGTTTTTGGTTTGGTTATTCGTGTTGCCTTTGAGTATTGTCTTGAAATTGCTTAGTTCACTACAGAATCTTTTCAAGCATCTTTTTGCTTAGTTCTTTGGTCGATTTTGAAAATTTATCTTTTCGCTCCCTGATGATTGCCACATACAAGTGAAAGTGGATGTGTATATACATGACAGTAAAAAACAACATTGCCAAAATTAGCCAGCCAATTGCTGTAACAAACATTGATTCTCGAAAATGTGGATACAGTATGCTCACGCCTAAAAAGTCCAGAGGGTTCAAATAGGTTACATTACGCTTGGCAAGGGCCACAACAGTCACTAGTAACAGATGGCACATAGCCGCAAACGCAAATGTTATCACCATTGAATTAAATGCGTTTGTAAAATATTTTTTGTTGAATATTTTCACTTAAAATATATTATACACACCCCCAAATCCATTAGTCACAAAATCCACACTTCAAAAGGTCCGACCTTTTGCAGGGGTGAGAAATGTGAATTGGGTGTTGTTACTCTTTTGGGGGGAGGTTTAGAGTTTGTGATATGTAGGATGAGGTGATTTTGGTACCGCCCACTGGGGTGAAAGGTTCAACTGGGCCCGGCTCTTCGATAATAAGTGCGATACGGTCAAACATTTCACTCAGTGTTTCGTTTTTTGGCACAAGATGCTGTCTTCCAATATCAGTAGCCCGATGTTTGGCCAAGTCTTTTGGGGTTTGCACCCAGATTAATTTTGGATTGGCTCCAGTCCGTTTGCAGATATCGTATTTTTCAATTCTATGTTGCAGGCGGTTTAGGTTTGCGTCATAAATAACGCTCTTCCCTGCACTAAGCAGTTCGGTGGTTTGTTTGTCTAGCTCCGCGTAAAGCGTATCGTGCTCAGACTGGCTAAATTTAGGCTTCTCAAAAATTTTGGAACGAAACTCATCTGAAGACAAATGAACTGCTCCAGTTAATTTCTGTATATGCTCTGCGGCGGTTGTTTTGCCCGCCCCGGGGTAACCTAGCATCATATACAGTGTCGCCATTTGTATATTTTAGCAGTTATGAGTAGGACTTTTGCACATTTTCGTAACACTGACCACAGACTGCTGGCTACGAACTGTCTATCTCATCTCAATGTAGCTACAGCTACCCCTCCATAAGCTTGACAGTTTTCGTTTCAACTATCTGTACCCTGTTACCGCAAAACGCACAAAAGTCCTACTTAGTTGTTGGTTGTTTAATAAGACTTGAGAGAATTACGGTTGAAACAAGAGTTATGCTAATTATAGCCAAGCTAATGTTTGTCGGGACATGTATGCCCAGCCAGTTGTATCCAAAAAGTGTAGATGGGCTGATAATCATTTTAATTCCTACGCCAACAAGTAATAAGCCCAGCGCCTTGTTGAGCAACCAGAATCGTTCTTTGATTTTGTCAAAAACGAAGTATAGCGCCCTGAGGCCAAGGATTGCTGCCGCGTTACTGGAAAATACAATAAAAGGGTCGCGAGATATAGCTAATATGGCAGGCACGCTGTCTATCGCGAAAATTACGTCTGTCATTTCGACAGCCAGAAGTGCAATAAATAATATGGTTGCGACGTGCTTGCCATTTTCAACAGTAAACAATTTATGACCGTCCAGGTTGTGGCTGAGCGGGATTATGCGTTTAAGCAATTTCAGCATACGACTTTTTGTGGGGTCAAAAGCTACTTCTTCATGACTAGAGAATATTTTGGCACCACTCCAAAGTAGAATTAAGCCAAAAATTATCAAAGTAAATTCAAATCGTTCGAGTACAGCTATCCCCGCAAAAATAAATATTGCACGCATAATAAGCGCCCCGAAGACTCCCCAGAACAGTACTCTGTGTTGGTATTTTTTAGGTATTTTGAAAAACGCAAGAAGCACTGACCATGCAAATACGTTGTCAATGCTCAAACTTTTTTCTATCAAATAGCCGCTAAAATACTGCGATGATGCAGCGCTACCGTAAATCGGCCAAAATAACAGACCAAGTCCCACTCCCAGGGCTATCCAAACCAGGCTTTGTACCGTTGCTTCGCGGGCGGTTGGCTCGTGGTCTTTGCGGTGTAGAACTAATATATCAATGACAAGTAAGAGTGAAAACCACGCTATTAATATTATCCAGTGCCAGTATGGTACGTTTATGTGTTCCACTGCCCCCGAGGCCGTTGCAACAAAAGGTGGCATCAGAAGTCGATTCCTTTATTTGCTAAAAACTGCTCGTCGAAGTGATGTTTGACTTTGGTCATGTTGGTTGCGATATCCGCGTGTTTTAAAAGCTTTTTTGGAAAATCTCGCCCAGTCACGCACAAGCTTGTTTTTGGTGAACGTTTTTTGAAAAGCTGTTCGAATTGTTTTGTAGTAATGAGTCCGTCATGGTGGGCATTGTTTATTTCATCGCAGATTACTAGCTGATATTTTCCATTAGCTACTGCGTCCATGGCTATTGCGTATGTCTCGTCAGCGGCTTGTTTGTGTTGAGTCTCTGTGACATGTTCTGCACTCAGATCGCCGGCTTTGTAGAATCCTTTGCCACCCTTGTGAAAAAATAACTGGTCTTTGTATATTGGCAGAATGTCGCGTATAAAAACGTGCTCGCCAACACCCCAATATTTGATAAATTGAATAAACGCTACGTTCCAGCGGTTGCCCAATGCTCTTGCCATGAGCCCAACCGCGGCACTGGTTTTGCCTTTTCCCTCGCCCGTATAGACAATCACAACTGAGTCTTTTTGTTTGAAGTTTTCAAAACTCATACAAGCAATTCTCAGGTAACAAGATTCAAGTGTCAAGTAAATAGGTACATCAGGAAAATTCAGCGTGATAAACTAATACTTATGGTAGACGTGAAATCCGAAAAAAATGCAATAAAAACTAAACGTAAATTAAATTATGTAGTTCTAGGGTTGGCAATGTTTCTGCTCGGGGCTTTTACGATGTTTGGATTTCGATTTGCAACTTTTGAACCCGACGATGTTCATTTTCATGCCAACTTTGCACTATATATAAATGGGACAAAAGACGAGTTCAAAAACTTTACTTTTTATAAAGAAGTTGCAGCCTGCAGTGTGCATAACGAAGATGACGTAGAGTCACGTGTGCATATGCACGATGAAAACCCAAGCTTAGTGCATGTACATGCACACGGTGTGACATGGGGAGCGTTCTTTTCAAATTTGGGATATACGCTTGGAAATAAAGCTATAACTACTGACGATGGTACATTTGTTGATGCTCAGGGCGGAAACGCTTTGAGTTTTATTTTAAACGGAGAACAGGTCAAATCAATTCAAAACAAATTGATTCAGTCCGAAGACGTTTTGCTGATAAACTACGGCAAGGATGAGCAGTCAACGCTGTTGGAGCGAAGTAAAAGCATACCCTCGGACGCAAAACAGGCTAACGCAACAGCCGACCCAGCGACGTGCAGTGGTAGCGAAGACACTAGTCTGACAAAACGTTTTAGAGCTGCACTGGGACTACGAACTCATTAAAAAATGAAATTTGGGTTGCGAGCTGTCTCTGGAAACTGTTATAATCACTCAAGATGGTGAAAACAGCTGCACAGAGCAAGACAGATGCCCTTGTGGCTGAAG
Source organism: Saccharimonadales bacterium (SeqCode) (assembly GCA_038206875.1). Classification (GTDB taxonomy): domain Bacteria; phylum Patescibacteriota; class Saccharimonadia; order Saccharimonadales; family JBBQAJ01; genus JBBQAJ01. The sequence goes on along the minus strand of JBBRAK010000010.1, from coordinate 28,697 downwards.
ATGATATCGAACGATCTTTGGCTGTTATTTCTGCCAAACAGCAGTTTGTATCTTCCGCTATGAATATGGGCTGGCAAATGGCAGGAATGGTTTTGATTCCAGTTTTTGTTGGAGTACAGCTGGACAAGAGGTTCCATAGTTCACCTTCTTATACTCTCTCGGCACTAATACTTGCTGTTGGTGGTGTAGTTTACATTGTTAAGAACACTATTAATGGTGTTAACAAAGAACAAGCACGTGCTGAGACTGTTTTAAAACCAACTAAGAAAAGGAAAGTTAAATAATGTTTCAAGGTTTGTTAGGAAAATTTGCTGACGAGGCAGGACCATCTGTGCATATCGCACCAGGTGGATTGTTTGAATTTCACGGCTTAATTATCACTAATTCAATTTTATTTGGCTGGATTGTATCACTTGGTTTACTTTTTGTACTGATTTATATTGCCAAAAGGTTAACTACCCGTCCTAAAGGCGGTTTGACCCAGCTTGTGGAAATGGGTACAGATTTTATAACTGATGTTTTGGAAAACAGTATGGGAGATCGAGAAAAAGGTCTCAAATATGCACCTTTTTTTGTGACGATCTTTTTCTTCATCGCGCTAACGAACATAATTGGACTTTTACCGGGTGTTGGAGAGGCTTTGACATTTAGTGGTAAACCCGTTTTTCGTGCTTTTACTGCAGATTTAAATGGTACTTTGGCAGCGGCAGCGTTATCGATGGTAATGATTCAATATTTTGCGATTCGTGAGTCAGGCTTTTTGAAGCATTTACGACATTATTTTGCTGGAAAATTATGGAATCCACTTACGTACGTAATTGGATTTTACGAAGTTATGAATGAACTAATCCGAGTTTTTAGTCTGGCACTCAGATTGTTTTTGAATATTGCGATTGGTGAAATAATTATATCGGTATTTTCGTATTTAGGTAAGTTTGCGGCACCGGTCACAGCATTTCCATTTGTTTTCTTAGAGTTGGGCGTGGCTCTTTTACAGGCCTATATTTTTGTTATGTTGTCAGTAACTTATCTTTCGCTAGCTATAACGCACGGCCATGACGAAGCCGATGTGTTAGAAGCATCAGTTGATGAGGTGAAGGTATGAGTTTAGTAAATATATTAAATCTAACAAGGAGAATTAAAGTATGTTAAGTATATTAGCAGAGCTTACGGGTAATGTAGAAGTCGTCGGAAAAGGTATTATGCTGGGAGCGGGTATGATTGGCCCAGGTATTGGTGTCGGTCTAATTGGGAATTCATTTATGAATGCGGTTGGGCGTAACCCAGAGGCTGCCAAATTTTTGGGACAGATTTTGGTTTTCGTTGCCATTGTAGAGCTTATGGCACTACTAGTGTTCGCATCACTATTCATTATTAAATAAAGGAGAAAGGTTTACATGATTCCATTGTTATTTTCCAGCACCGAAGCAGGTGCATCCGAATCCGCATCAGGTATTGGTGCCTTGGGCATTAGTTTGTCAGCCTTTCTTATTCAACTTGTAAGTTTTGCAATCGTAATTTTGTTCCTAAACAAGTATGCTTTCAAACCAATCATCAAAGCACTTGAAGAGCGCCGAAAAGTTATCGATGACGGGGTAAAAATGGGTCAACGTATGGAAAAAGAACGTGCCAACCTGGACCAGGAAGTTACTAAAGTAATGCGTGATGCTAGAGTAGAAGCTGACAAAATAATTGGCAACGGCCAAAAAGAAGCTCGTGAAATAATCCGTGATGCCGAAAAAGTCGGTGCGCGAAAAGTCGACAGTATGATAACTGATGCGGAGGCCAGAATCGCCGAAGAAACAGAACAGTCCAAACGCAAGCTAGAAAAAGAAATTGTCGGAATGGTTTCAGATGTCACAGAAGCAATTGTCGAAGACCGAGTTGATCCTGTAAAAGATGCTAAATTAATAGAAAAAGCGTTGAAGGGACAAAAATAGTGAAAGCTCCTCGCCACATATTAGCCGAAGCAATTGCGGAACGCACTTTGCATGTTGTGGACGAGAAGCTTTTGGCGCGAGAAATTGCAGCTTATTTGTTGGCTGAACGGCGGACTTCTGAGATTGAATCAATTTTGAGGGACATTCTGCAATATCGAATAGACCATGGCGTATTGGAAGCAGAAGTAGTAACTGCGCACGAAATCACAGAAGACGTGATGACTGAAGTTAAGCGACTAGTTCGTACTGCATATCCAAATGCCAAGAAAATTCATGTGGCATCTCGAATTGTCCCAGATTTGATAGGCGGTTTGCGTGTAGATATGGCAAACGAACAGCTAGATATGAGCGTGAGTGCAAAACTAGCAACTTTTAAACGAATAACCGGATAAGGAAATACATGAAAGATATCTCAATACAGGAACTATCAGATGACATCCGCAGCGCGATAGTTGAGCTGAAAAAACGTCCAGAAATAGAGCAAGTAGGAATAGTCACAAGGGTTGGAGACGGTGTGGTGTGGATATATGGTCTGACCAAGGCTGGATATAGTGAAATGATTGATATTCATACAACAGATGGCACCAGTATGACTGCTTTTGCATTCAACTTGGGAGAAGACGAAATTGGGGCAGTTCTTTTGGGTGACGACACAGTTATTAAAGCCGGAGCTACCTGTAAATTGACTGGAAAAGTGCTTGAAGTCCCAGTTGGACCAGAGCTTGTTGGTCGTGTGGTTGACCCTCTCGGTCGTCCTCTGGACGGCAAAGGAGCAATAAAATCCAAACTTACCAGCCGTGTGGAACGCAACGCACCTGGAGTTTTGGACCGAAAAAGCGTTCACGAACCTCTTATGACAGGACTTACCGCTATAGATGCCATGGTACCAATTGGACGTGGACAGAGAGAGTTGATTATTGGTGATAGACAGACTGGAAAAACTGCGGTGGCAGTAGATACCATGATAAACCAACACAGCCAAAAAACCGGGGTTATTAACATATACGTTGCAATTGGTCAGAAACTGAGCAAAGTAGCACGATTGGTTGAGCGCCTCAAGCGTGAGGGCGTAATGGAACAAACGATTGTTGTAGCAACTAGTGCTGCTGACCCAGCTTCACTACAATATCTAGCACCCTACGCTGGTGCGACTATGGGTGAATATTTCCGAGACAACAAACAACACGCCCTAATAATTTTCGATGATTTGACCAAACATGCTGCAGCATACCGTCAAATGTCACTTTTGCTACGTCGCCCACCAGGACGTGAAGCATATCCTGGAGATGTGTTTTATCTGCATTCGCGCTTGTTGGAACGTTCAGCTAAACTGAGTGACGCTTTGGGAGCGGGGTCTTTGACAGCTCTACCAATAATCGAAACACAAGCCGGAGATATATCAGCATACATACCTACCAATGTAATCTCAATTACCGATGGTCAGATTTTTATGGAAACCAATCTGTTTTATCAGGGTATTCGTCCGGCGATTTCAGTTGGATTGTCTGTTTCGCGTGTAGGTTCTGCCGCTCAGACCAAAGCTGTCAAATCAGTTGCAAAATCTTTGCGAATTGAGCTAGCCCAGTTTCGTGAATTGGCGGCATTTAGCCAGTTTTCTACCGATTTGGATGCTGAAACCAGGCAAAGGATTGAGCGTGGACAGCGCCTAACAGAACTTCTCAAACAACCACAATACAGTCCATATAGTGTTTGGCAAATGTATGCCACGCTTTTGGCCGCTAGTAACGGTTGTTTTGACAAAGTACCACTAGACAAAGTCAAAACTGCTCAAGCAAACTTGTTAATTGAACTAAAGCACGACCAAGCCAAAGATATGGATAAAATCAATACTGGTGATGAAGCCGATGAAAAAGTTCAGAAACGAATCATCGAAATTGCTAACAAGATTGCACTTTCCTACAAACCAGAAGAAGTAAAAGCGGAGAAAAAGTAGTAAGACATGGCAAACACGATATTATTGAAACGGCGGATTGGTTCTGTGAAAAACACTAAACAGATTACCAAAGCCATGGAACTTGTGGCGGCCAGCAAAATGCGCAAAGCCCAGGAGCATGCTCTGTCCGGCAGAACGTACCGTGAATTTGCCTATTCCCTGCTTACTCGCTTGAGTAGTATTACGGAAGTGGGTGAACACCCGCTTTTTGTTCAGCGACCCGTCAAAAATCGCATGTATATTGTTATCACTAGCAATGGCTCTTTGGCAGGAGCGTACAATTCTAATATTATTCGTATGCTCACAAGGGCTATTTTGGAAGATCAAAAAGCTGGCATAAATACTCAGGTACTTGCTATTGGCAAACAAGGAGCTAAATTTTCCCGCAGGGTCCAAGGAGTAGAACTGGTTGCTGCTTATACAGAATTCCCTGACAATCCAAGTGCAAATGACATACGACCAGTACTAAACACCGCTATCGAAGCATATAAAGAGAAAAATATTGATGATGTAAAAGTTCTCTACACGCAGTTTAAATCAAACTTGGTCCAGGAGGCTACAGCAATGCCCCTACTCCCTGCTCGATTTGAAGAAACGGCGGAAGTTGAAAATGCACTAGAAAACACGACTTTTGAGCCTTCTATTGAAGTTGTTTTGGATAGCGTTACTGACAGGCTTTTGGAGGTACAGGTATGGCAAGCATTGCTGGAAAGTTTAGCCAGCGAACATAGTATGCGTATGATGGCTATGAAAAGTGCCACTGACAATGCCACTGATTTGATAGATGACCTGACTTTGGAGTTCAACACTGCTCGTCAAGCCGCTATTACTCAGGAATTGGCTGAAATTACTGGTGGTGCGGAGGCGATTCAAGCATGATTACATTAATTGACCATAGAGGAGAACTATAATGGCAACAGCAGTAGCAGAAAAATCTAAATTAAAAGGCACAATTAGCCAGGTAGTCGGCGTGGTCGTTGATGTGGAGTTTACCAAAGACCACTTGCCTGCAATTTATAATGCACTTAAAACTGAGTTGGACGGTAAAGAACTGGTTTTTGAAGTAGCGCAACATTTGAGCGAATCTTCTGTTCGCGCGATTTCGCTTGGTTCTACTGATGGGCTAGAGCGTGGTGCCGTAGTTCACGATACAGGCGCCGCTATTCAGGTCCCAATTGGTGACAAAACCTTGGGGCGCATGTTTAACGTTATTGGTGATCCTATAGACGCCAAAGGTGGAAATTTTACGGATAAAGCGCCAATTCATAGAGCACCACCCAGCCTGATTGAGCAATCCGGTGGTGTTGAGATTCTAGAAACTGGTATAAAAGTTATTGACCTCATCGCGCCCATCACCAAAGGTGGGAAAGTAGGATTGTTTGGTGGTGCTGGTGTGGGCAAAACAGTGCTTATTCAGGAGCTTATAAACAACATTGCTAAATTTCATAGCGGTTATTCGGTATTTGCAGGGGTTGGTGAGCGAACACGAGAAGGAAACGACTTGTACAACGAAATGGCAGACTCAGGAGTTCTCGACAAAACATCACTAGTATTTGGTCAGATGAACGAACCGCCCGGAGCACGTTTGCGTGTGGGACTTTCTGGTCTGACAATAGCAGAAGGGTTTCGGGACAAAGGTTCAGACGTACTACTATTTATCGATAACATCTTTCGGTTTACTCAGGCCGGTGCGGAAGTGTCTGCACTTTTGGGACGCTTACCCTCCGCGGTGGGTTATCAGCCAAACTTAGCTCAAGAAATGGGTCAGTTGCAGGAACGAATTACATCGACCCGCAAAGGTTCAATCACTTCTGTGCAGGCTGTTTATGTACCCGCAGATGACTTCACTGACCCAGCTCCTGCTACGGTTTTTGCTCACCTGGACTCTACCATTGCACTTAACCGTTCTCTTACAGAGCTGGGGCTATATCCGGCTGTTGACCCGTTAGATTCTAGCTCAACAATTTTAGACCCTGAAATAGTCGGAGAAGATCATTATGAAGTTGCTAGAGAAGTACAGCGTGTCTTGCAACGCTACAAAGACCTTCAGGACATTATTGCTATTTTGGGCATGGAAGAGCTTTCTGACGACGACAAACAGACAGTGGCCCGGGCGCGTCGTATACAACGATTCTTAACACAACCTTTCCACGTAGCTGAAGTTTACACCGGTCACAAAGGAAGCTATGTTTCACTATCTGACACAATTGCTGGATTCCGCGAAATTCTAGATGGCAAGCATGATGATTTGCCGGAGTCGGCTTTCTACATGAAAGGTGGGATAGACGAAGTTTCAGGGACACCCAAAAAGCCTGTAGAAAATAGCAAGAAGAAATAATGAGCTCTCCAATGATTCATTTTCAACTAGTAAGTTTAGGGGGTGTTAAGCTTGATACAGATGCTTATGAAGTGTTATTGCCTACCCTAGATGGAATTATTGGAGTATTGCCAGGACATATGCCGTTGATTAGTGCCGCTACTCATGGCGTTGTTAGTGTTAGAAACAACGCTAGCGACAAAGATGACATGATGGACGTTTTTGCAATCAGCGGGGGTGTAATTGAAGTTGCAGACAACACTCTTCGGGTGCTGGTTGACGAAGCAGACCATGCCGACGAAATCAGTGAGGCCGGAGCTCAAAAAGCCTATGAAGAAGCTCAAAAAATGAAATCCGAAGCCAAAGATCAGGTTTCGCTGGAGCATGCTCAGTCTCTAGTAGATCGTAGTACAGTTCGTCTGCAAGTTGCTGGCCTCAAACGCCGTCGATATCGCTCCTGAATTTTTACGAGCATTGAGTTTGAAATCACAGTCCATGTGTGATATATTTCACGTCTAAGCTTTTTCTTTAAATATCTCAACCAATAATTGTCAAAACACATGACACGAAACATAGTATTATTTGTAAACGCGATTCGACCAGCTACTTTTGAGGCTTTTGAACTGCATGCAAAACAAACTGGTAGGAAGTTCACACCACTCGTATTGGTAGATAAAACTATAAAACTATCTATAAGTAAGCGTAACGCTCAACAGCAAGTTGAAAAAAAGTGTACAGTTATCTCAGCTAATTTTGATTCTCCAAAATCAGTTAAGACAGCTTTAGCACCGTATTTTGACAAAATATTCGCGGTTACCAGCCAATATGAAAATTCGATTTTGGAACTAAAGAAACTCGTTCCATTTTTCCCAAACCTGAATATGCCGTCGCAATTGTCTCTGGAAGCATCAACAGAGAAAAAATTGATGAGATCTATGCTCGTTCAGTATGACAATTCACTAGTTCCAAAGTTTGTAGAAGTTCTAAGCCTGAGTCGTTTAAATGTTGTAGAACTGGAGCAAAAATTATCATATCCAATGATGGTTAAGCCGTCTGGACTTGAAGGTAGTTTGCTTGTCAGCCGAGTAAATAATACTTTGGAACTAAAGCGTACATTAGAAGAAACCTTTAGCCAAATACAAACAGGATATGATACTTGGATAAAACGTCAAACTCCGGCGATAGTTGTTGAGGAGTATATGGAGGGAGATATGTACTCTATTGACACGTATATATCCTCTAAAGAAAAATATCTTCATACCCCGCCCGTAAAAGTCGTTACTGGCGAAAATATTGGTTTGGATGATTTCTTTGGCTACATGCGACTTGCCCCGTCTGGTCTCTCGGACAATGAAGTACGGGTCGCTGAAATAACTTCCGAAAAAGCCTGCAAAGCTTTAGGGCTGAAGTCTGTAACAGCACACGTAGAACTCATGAAAACAAAAAGTGGCTGGAAGGTTATTGAATTGGGCCCTAGGATAGGTGGGTATCGACACGACATATACCAAACAGGTTTTGGTATAAACCATATTATGAATGACATACTCAACCGGGCTGATGAGCTTACGGAAGTTATTTGTTATAAAAATGATCAAGCGGCGGTGTTCAACATCTATGCTCGAAATGAAGGAATTTTGTCTGAAGTGAATGGAATCGATGCTGTTGCAAGCACCTCGTCATATAAATGGCATAAGCAGTCGCTGAAGAAAGGTTCAAAGTTGTTTTTTGCAAAGCACAACGGCGACCCAGTAGTCGAACTAATGATGGGAAATCATAAAAAACAGAAATTTGATCAAGACGTTAGATTTATGGAAAACACTTTAGATATTCTAACCACCACGAAATGATTGGATTATTGTTTGCGATTTTTAAAAGATGTTATATTCTAATACTATAACTAAGGAGGGATAAAATATGTTTGGGAAAAAACAAGGTGCCATGATTGTGGCCGAGTTTATGGGTACTTTTGTACTAACTAGTGCTGTCTATGCCGTAATAGTTCAGCGCTTACCTGCACTATTTGTAGCGGGAGCGGCTGGTGCTACTTTGGGACTTGTTTCGCTAACAGTAGGTGCATTTTCTGGTGCACAAATTAACCCAGCAGTAACTATTGGGCTGTGGTCTATTCGTAAAATCCAGACTGCACAAGCCGCGGTATTTCTGGCAGTGCAGTTTTTAGGAGCTGCAGTGGCTTGGCGATTGAATGAATATTTTTTGGGTGAACCTTTACAAAAACTTGCTCAATCAGGAATGAATTGGAAAATTTTCACAGCCGAAGCTGTCGGTGCATTTGTGTTTACTTTTGGTATAGCATCAGCTGTTTATCAGGGCTATAAGGGGCTCAAACTGGCAACAACCTTCGGAGCATCACTAGGGCTTGGTATATTGGTAGCATCAATTGGCGGAAATGGCGTTCTTAACCCAGCAGTCGCGCTTGGCATCCAGTCTTGGAACACGGCCTATCTGACTGGTCCACTACTGGGCGCATTAGTCGGTATGAATCTATATGCACTTTTGTTTGCGCCGGCTCAAAAATCAGCTACTGCGTCTGCTAGAGTAAAATTAGCATTCAAAAAAGTTACCAAAAAACGCAAATAGTTTTTTTAGGGGGTACAGTTTGACAGGATAACTACTTAGTTACATGTGGTTATCGTAGCTACTAACGGCACGTTGAGCGATTTTCATAAACATACGTTTTGGGTTTGATCGTCGCATTTTTGTTTCACTCAAGGTTTTTAGGCTGCGTAGCACCACTTCTGATTCGCGTGCAGGCAGAACCATTGGTTTCTTGGCGTCCGCAACAGTATCCGGGACTTCACAGACTCTAGCAAAGCTTGAAGGCGCAAGCTCTGCTACGCCCGTATCGTTCAACGCAATACGTATAGTAACTATCTCTTCGTTCGACTCTAGTACTAATCCGCCACTTTCATGAGGTTTCATGGGCTATATTGTTAACCGAAAGTAAGGTGTTTGCAAGCACTACAATTTAGCTCGGGGGTCTATACAATGTTCCTTCGCGAACTGAGACATCGTAGACGTCAACATTTTTGGGCGCGTGCGCATCAACATACGCTAACGTTTCATCAATCCCCGTGTGCGAATAGACGTCAATTTTGCCAATATTTAAAAACAGTTCTCTTGGAGGCAGTTCAATCTCCTCCCCAGTCATGGCTGTCAATACCTGCCCAATAACTATCCTGTTGCGTGCCAGCCACCTACCGTGGCTATTAGGCAAAACGGGGATACCTACCCACTCTTGTTCGTGTCTGGGAGTGTATACTTTGGCCTTTCCCAACTTTAGTTGTAGCCTTTGTCCAAGTCCAGCGACTTTTTTCCACGCTAACTCTTCTTCGACTACAGATTGTACTTCGTCGAAAGTGATATCTCCGTGCCTTAAGGTTATGTCGCGCATCTCGCCTGAGCGCACAAGTTCAACCGCAGACATGCCGAGGCTAGCGTGTAGTCTGACGCCTGTGTGACGGATGTTTTTATCGAGTTGTTTAATGAACCCTAGTTTTTTGTCCCTAGTATGGTTCATTACTCCACGTTCAATTGAAAACTGCGAGAAAGGTGTGGCTCTAAGCATATTTATTTACAATAACACTATATTGGATAAAAGCAAGAGTCCTGAGTGCTTTTTCTAATTTACAATGAATCGTCGCGCCATATCAATTTCATACAAACGAGTGTTATACAAATTGACCAGAAGCCTTAGACATGTTAAAATATACTTAATGAGTAGTGAACGGACGAAATTTGTAGATAATGCAATTGGCGAAGCGTATACATCGCTAGATAACGCTTATGCGCAGGACTATTTGGGAGTTGATGCTGTTAATTCGCTACGCACTACGCTAGATAGGGCAGTTGTTGCAAATATTCGTTATGGTGTTGTGTCAAGTCCTAGGGAATCTGGCGATATTATTCCTTTTGTTGCGCTTAGACGTGGCGAAAGTTTTCAGCTTGGTGATGAATTTGAACGGCCTACGCCTAGACAATTAGATAGATATCGTCGGCTATTTACTAGCTGGGAACCAAGCAAGATGTCAGTAGATGCGCTAACGGCACAGTTAAGTGGTGAATATAATGCCCCGATGGACGTATCTGCCCCTGGACCTCGAGTTGCCGCAGTTGCACGTACAAATGCTCGACTGCTGGATATGCAGACTCTTCAATCTCAAGCTGGACTTGAGCGAGCTCCGCAGGCAGTTATGGGTAAGTTTATGCTCAAACCATTTATAACTTTGCGGATGGGAAACGCTGCGGCCGACTTGCTATGTCACGAGCTAACTCATATTGAACAAAAAACCGAACAGCCATATCGTGGGTATAGTTCACAAAGAAATATTGATATGGACGCACTCGGCGATGAACTTCGTGCATATCACGTAGGAGCTGGCATACGCTTGGGACTGAACATTGCCGCTGATGACATAGCGGATCCGTATAGACAGCTTGTGGTAGAAAACGTTCGGGCTACTCATAATGCAAGCTATCTTGACCCATTTGCGCCATCTGTTTCTTTGTTTGATACGTATAGAAGTCAGGGGATGGGGCATATATTGGGCGATGTTCTAAACTTTGACCATGTTATGAATGCTTTTGACGATTTACGCCCAAGAGCATCCTAAGAATCCAAGTCTCAGCTTGTTTAGCCATCCCTAAATTCAAACAATGTGTCCAAAGTATAAAGTTTAACTCAAATAGAATCTGAACACGTGCTTATGGTATATGATACTACCCTTATTGTGCTTAGAAAAGTCACATTACTCAAAATTTAGAGCTGTACCTTCATTGTTTTACATTACGGCACTAATCCCAGATCTCTTGATATTACACATTTAGGGATATGCAGGTAAATGTTGGGTGTGTTTTATTGCAAATCGTCACTTTAGAATTCTGAGGAATAGGTTGACTAAATTAGGTGCTTATGGTAACATATGGGGATTATGTTTGGTCATCGCAAAGAGTATGAACCCAAAGAATTTTCTGAAAGAGATAGTAATATTGCGCGTAGGTTGGAAGCTTTTGCAGACCATCCTATAGTACCAATGTCTTTAGGAACTATTGCGCTGAAAATTGCTGACGCCATGCCCAGCAATGGCGTTCTTTGGAGGGCATACTATCGTCAGCAACTACGTGCGGAGACTAAAGAAGCAGAGCGTGAACACCGTCGCATGCAAAGAAAACTTGACGAAGCACCGGGCAAAGCGGTATTAGAAGCGGAACGCATCGTAGAAAGTGCCTGGCCAAAACTTGCTCAAGATGTATTCGTAGAAAAGAAACAAGCAAATTCTACTTTGGCAGAAGCTGCTAAGATTGTTGACGAAGCTGGAGAGCAAATTGAGGATGAGCTGGGTGCAGACAATGCCCAACCGCTTTTTAATAAAGACGAAGCTTAAACATTTATTTGCGGATAATATGTGTATATTCGCTTGCTTACTGTTCGGGACTGGGTTCTAAGTCTGGAGAGTGTTGCAGTTCTCCCAAATTTACTTCCTCAGGGACAAAAGGTTCTACCAACTTGACGTAATCTCGAAATTCTTCTATTCCACGACTTCCAATTATTAGCGTACATCCTGGTATAAATTGACGTGGCTTAATATGAACGCCGGTTGCTAGCTCCAGTCTGTCAAAACTGCGTTGTCTGTCTTGTGCGATATGTCCCACTGAATCATCAAGTATGGCTTCTATTTTGGGTCTTTTAGTGTGTTCGTCGACAACATCGATCTTGGCAACTGGAGCGAATATTTCGCTGGGTCTTTGTTCCCAGGGACCGAGCACGAACCTGGCAATTTCTTTCATTTTTTTGATTCTATCTGCGTCATTATCATAAGGAAGCAACACTTCGGATTTAGAAATAGCAGAGCTTATTATCCTCTTGTTCACTATGCCTAGCCACGGGGTGGTTGCAACATGCACAAAAGACCTAGATTTATGTGTAATCTCACTGACTTTTTCGCGTGGTATCTTGATATTTGTTGCTTCTCTGCCTATGAGAAACGTATTTTTATCTGAACTATGTGGCATTCCTGGAGTCTACCCCAGTTAAATATATATGCAAGCACGAGCATAATTAGAGAGAGTGCAAAAAAATGGATAACAAGACAATGAAGCTTTTTGTGAAGTTACTTTTTCAGAAGATCACTAGTGAAGGCTTCTATGCCAGATAGGTCTGGAGTGTAGCTAGATACATCGGGGAAATCTAGGGATTTGATTCGTTTATATACTGTGACTGCTAATTTTTCTATTTGTGCTAATTCGTGGTCATCTAAACTGTAGTCCAAGTACAAATTGTCACGAGAGCCTGCGTCTAGTTGGATTATTTGAGTTTGGATGATTTGTTTGGCATAGGTTTTTTGCTGTTTCATAAGTAACACATAAAAACCTAGTTGCAGTCGGTGTCGCCATTGTTTCAGTAAAATGTCTTGCGCTTTGGAGTTTGGGCTGGTTATAGGCTTGCCTGTTTTGTAATCGGCAATTCGGACGGTGTGTTCGTCAACGGTGTCAATGCGGTCAATCTTGCCGTACAAACTTGTCCCGTTTGGCAGTGTAGCTGAATAACTTTGCTCTGGTTTGCTGGTGGGCGAAAATTTGAGTCCTACTTCTCCAAAAAGCGCATCTAGCTGGGTGAACGCTCGACTTGTTAATCTACTGACAACGACAGAACTCAAATATTCTTCAGCAATCTTATGACTGTAGAGGTTCTTGATAGTTTTAAGGTTTATTTTGCCGTTTGAGGTCTGGATTTGTGCAAGTTCCATAGCGGCATGCATGGCGTTGCCGTGTGCGAACGTTTCTGATGCTGGCGATGGAAAACGAATCAGGTTGTCTTCTATGAATGTACCCATCTCTCCTCTAGAAATATCAAGAAAATTTGTTAGATGAGTAGCACTTAGGGTGTATGAAGCAAGTTTGTCGCTAAGAATTTCTTTTATATCTTTGGGGCGTATTTGCGGTGGCATAATCTGGGAGACTTCACTTTTGGCAATGAGCTTTATTGGTGCAGGCCTGGATTTGACAAAGTCAATCTGCGATAGCTGTTCTGCTGGCAGAGCAGTTGTTTTACTGTCGAGTCGTGAAACGTAAGACATGTGCAGTGTTTGTCTGGCTCTGGTCATAGCCACGTACATAAGTCGTGCATAATCTGCTGGAGACTCGGCGCTGATGTGGATTGGCAAACTTAGCGGTATGGGATATCGCGATGATTTAGCTTTCCAGTCTGAATCGTCGCAATCAATTATAAATACATGGTCGTATTCTAGGCCCTTCGCACCATGCACAGTTATGAGGGTTACGGCGTTTTCGTAGTGTCCGGTAGATGGGCCAAACATAAAAAGTTTGTTGCTTGTTTCCTGAAGCATATCTAAGAAAATACCCAGTTTGGGATGTTCGGTTTGTGCGAATTGTTTGGCAATTTCCAGTAGTTGTCTGGTCGCTTGAGATTCGACAACTGCTGATTCAGAATACTTTGATTCATAAAATAATTTGTAAAGTGACCGGTCTGCTTGAAACTCCAAAGTCAGCATTTGTTCGATAAGTACATGTAGTGATTGGCTGGTAGCGAGAGTAACAAGTTTCTGAACCCAAGTGGTCAAAGACCTTGTATGTTCGTTGTTAGAAGCCACGTCCAGCCAATTGTTACTTCGACGGGACTGTAGTGCAAGCTTCCAAGCTTCGGCGGAATCTATCCCAAAAGTTGGGTGACGGATTAGCTTAGACAGTCTGAAGTCGCATTCTTGTTGATTGCCGGAGATAACTGCATGAATAAGTGCTAGCACGTCAATGACGAGTTTGTTGCCCTGTGTCTCACGGATATCGATGCTTTGTTCGTAATTTACTGTCAAGCCAGAACTCATCAAATACCTCGATAAGTAAGCCAGGCTTTCGTGTTTGCGTGCCAGTACTGCTACTGACTGGTCGTTGTTTTTGGACAATAAACTACTAATTTTTTGGCTAACCAGTACTGCCTGGTCGGCCTCTGTCTGATAGTCAGTAAAATCAACTTTTGTACGCGCTGGTTCATTTTCGGCATGAAGCTCAGGATGAAAGTTGGTATACGGTGTGATTACGCTTTTGGACGTGTCCAGTATGTTTTGTGAACTACGATAGTTTTTGGACAATTCAACGGTGGTCAATTCTTTGTTGTAAAATCGCTGAAAATCGCTGGTGTTGTCTAGCATCGCCCCATTAAAGCCGTAAATTGTTTGGTTTGGGTCGCCAACTACCATGACATTTGGCTTTTGAATATGCGGATTATCGGCAAGAATGTGCATGAGCTTTATCTGGGCTTCATTGCTGTCCTGAAATTCATCAATCAATAGATATTGAGTCGATTCTTGAATATCAAAACGTAGGTCATCGTTTGATTCTAGGGCATCAATAACTCCAATAAGCATATCTGAGTAGTCCATGTAGCCACGTTTATATAGAATCTCTTGATAATTTTTATATACTTCGACCAAACTCGCCCACCAGTTATTCGCCCGGCGCTCTCTACCCATAGTTTTTTGGCCGTCTGTGGTGCTTAATAATTTGGCTTTTACCTTCCCTGTCTGGGTAGATTTACCAGTTGGGAGGTCTGCCTGAACGGCGTCATTTATCAGTTTGGCAATCCCCAGTGCCAACGCAGAATTATGATTTTCTGCAATCTTGCTCGATGCTGTGACGAGGTTTTCGAGCGTTTTGTGGCTCAAGCTCGAGGCAAACAATGATACAACGTCAGCTTCCAGCGCATCGATTTCTATTTTGTGGTCACCAATTGCTTCGCGTAGTTTTGATGGAGATAAACCAGCATCTTTGGTTTTACTAATCGCACCTAGTATGCTGGTGAGATATGTGTATTTGTTGTCAAACCGAGATGCTAGTGGATTATCGTGTGGGAGCGTGTCTAGGATAGATTGCATAATTTGTTGAGAAGCGATTTCCGATATTGGGTTGAGTACAGCTCCGGCGTAGAAATACTCTGGGTTGCTGGCAATTATATCGGCCGCAAGTGAGTGGAATGTTTTGATAACTACTTGATCGGCTCTAGTTCCAATCATTTTGCGCAATCTGTCACGCATGTTGTTGGTTGCGTTTACTGTAAATGTTAAACAAATAATATTTGTTGGATCTGTGTCGGTTCTGATAAGTATATTTGCCACCCGGGCACTTAAAAGTTCAGTTTTACCAGTTCCAGGACCTGCTAGAACAAGTAATGGACCATCAATCGTATCTACAGCTAATCGCTGTTGAGAGTTCAAACTTTTATATCTTTTGTCGAAGTTTTGCACAGGTATATTGTAGCGCGTATTGCGTTGTACCCTGTAGAGGTTTATTCTAAAGTCAAATAAGGAGACGATATGAAGATAATGAAAGATATAGAAAAAACTTTGGATGGTTTATTCAAGGGGCTACCTCCACTGCCGGAAAATGTAAAAAAGTGGCTAGCGGACAAAGCATGGATTTTTGCAATTATCGGTATCGTTCTGGGAGGCTTATCAGGGCTATTACTTCTTACAGGAGCAATTTTGGTTTCAACAGTAGTTAGCCCAGCTTATGTAGGCTCTTTGTATGCTGCACAGACAACAGTAGCCAGTCATTTTGTATTATTTGCGTGGGTTGCGCTGATTGCATTAGCAGTAAATGTTATTATTTTGATAAAAGCAGTACCGTTGCTCAAGGTCAAAGCTCGAGCTGGATGGGATTTAATATTTCTAAGCGCGGTTCTTTGGTTCGCCTATGATTTGTTTAATTGGCTTCAATATACTAAAGATATAGGGTCGTTCATGTGGAGTATTTTGTCTACGGCAGTTGGTTTCTATATATTGCTACAGATACGAGACAAATTTGTCAGTAAATCTTGAATATACAAACAATATTCAGTATTAAAAACTTTCACAGTGGCGGATGGTACCTTTGTTGACTAACAAACTGTGTTCAAAACATAGCTTATTTACATAACCATATTCTGCCACGCACACTATAAGCATAAGAGTTAAACAATAACATTGACAGAAAGTAAACGAAGTGTATAGTTATATCTACTATAACTATATAACGGAGGTAAAGTATGAAATTAATTCTAACAAAAGCGAGCCTGTTGGGGGCATCATTAGCCTTGATTGCGGGCTTTGCAGCACCTGCTTTAGCATCAGCAACTATTGTGCAGAATCATGATAATGACGACTGTAAGCAACAGAACTCATACAACTCACGAAGTTTCCAAAACAACAATAACGACGATAAATGTAAGTGTGAGAAAAACGATTCATACAAAAAGTCTTATGAAAAAGACGAAAAAAAGTGTGAGCCAAAGTGCGACACAGTAAAACTCACAACCATAACTCATTTTAACAAAGACCATAATGAAGGCGATGTCGAGTGTGTTGATGTTTGCAAAAACATCTCTGGCGATCAGGCTACAGTACCAACAGGCAAAGTACTAGACAAAGATGGCAATTGTGTAGATCCAACACCACCAGTAGTTACTACAAGCACAACTACAACCACGCCAGCACCACAAGTAGTGGTACCAACCGGTAGTGTTAAAGCTGGCGCTGGTGGAACAGCTAGCAACCCGATTGTTCAATTGATTGGTGTAGCTACATCATTCGGTGCACTTGCTGTAGGATTTGTAGTTCGCAAATTCGCACTATAGAGGAAACCTCGTGTCAGTAAAACAAAAGACACCTAAACCCAAAAACTGGTGGTTGGCTTTGCGCCAGCTGCCAGTTTTATTTAGTTCTGGTCCTGACTATCCAAATGTTCGAGTCAGAACTAAATATGTATATTTCAGACTTAGCAGTAAGCGTCGGGTTATGTTTAGCTTTAGACGGTTCAAAACCTCAGGCGTTAACCGTTCGAAGAGATATAAGCAAATAGTGATTCCAATATATTTGTCGCAAACAAAAGAGTTAGCGATTAGACAGATTCGTGACAAAGCACCTAAAAAACATCTGTTACCAGATATTAGATGGCAGGAAATGCGTCGTCCAGTCGCTTCTGCGATGATGCTGGCCGGCCTGGTCGGTACTGTGGTGTTTACTTCTCAACTAATATTCAGCCAAAGGCTTCAGGCCGTTTCTGCATTTTCTGGCTCACCTGTAGCATCGAGTGTTGCCAAATCAGAAAAGCCAAAAGGCTTAACTCGTTCCGTTCCGACCAGATTGGTCATAGGCAGCATAGGTGTGGATACTAGAATTATGGAAGTTGGGCTTCTGCCAGACGGAAGCCTCGAAACACCGCCTTTGTTTGAAAGTATCACTGGTTGGTACAAAGGTGGCCCAAGTCCTGGACAGATTGGACCTGCAATAATTGCTGGGCACATCGATACCTACAAAGGACCAGCAGTTTTTTGGAATCTTAGAAAAGTACAACTAAATGACCAGATTCAAATCACTAGATCAGACGGAGTAATTGTGACATATCTGGTCACCGCTCTAAAACAGTTCGAGCAAGACAACTTCCCAACACAAGAAGTATATGGTAATACCGATGATGCCCAGCTCAGACTCATAACATGCGGTGGAAGTTTCAATCATAAAACCTTACATTACTCCCAGAACACTGTGGTTTTTGCATCAATTCTGCCAAGCGAGACTGAGACCACAGTAAAACCAGTTATAAACAACCTTGTAAATATTCTTGATAAGCAAAAATTTAAAGTATTGTAGCACCCGAGAATATTAATTCTAGAACTGATTAGTAAATGTACTGCCTACCCGACTTCGCACAAAGAGTAGCAAGGCTAGGCTCGCAACGGCTAAAATTAACAAAATTACGAACCGCTTTTTTTCGGACATTTACAGTACCTCCTTCAGTTTTGCGACATAGACAAGACGGTCTTTGGCAGTCCATAGTGGCGTACAGGTATATATAGTAAGTTCAGCGATTTCGCTAGGTGCTTCTACCTCTGTAGCGGATGGTGGAACAATTTCAGATACATTTACTATATAATGGTATATTTTTTGATTATAAACTAAATATACGTCGTCGTTTACCTGGAGTTTGTCTAGGTTGTAGAAAACTGCCGCACCAGCATAAGTGAACCTGTGCCCTACTAGTACTGTATTGCCTAACTGGTCTGGAAGATTTGTAGCTGGACGATGCCAAATTCCTCTATGCACCGTGGAGGGGTTGTCACTTACTAACATGGGTTCATCAAGCTGTATGGTAGGCAAGATTAAGTGATTCCGGCTTCGGTCAATGTTTTTGAAGCCATCATCGGCGCTGATTTTAACTGGTTTTGTAACGTGTTGTTTTACGGCATAATCTACTTTAGGTAGCAGTGGCAGAAAGACAACGTAGCCGTTTATAGCGAGGATGGATACCAGCAATGCTTTGTTTATAATTTTAAGCCTGTTTTCGTTAGGCCAGCCCAACTTTTTCATAGTAGTTTAATTATACATAAAATTCACTAGAGTTTTACCTCGTATCAAATTAGATTTGGCTGCCGCAGGCTTCAAAAGCTGTCAAAACAGATGGTGTAAATTGTAGTATTACGTTAATATTGTATATATGGATCAGTTCGGAGTATCGCAAAAAATAGTTATCGTAGAAGACAAGACAGAATTGGCTGAGATATACAAAACTCGTTTGGAATTACTTGGTTACACATGCTTTACTGCTAACGATGGTGCTCTAGCATTGGCGCTGATAGAAAAAGAGCAACCAAATTTGGTGCTTTTAGACCTGATGATTCCAATAATAGCTGGAGACCAAGTGTTAAAAATCATGCGCTCAAACGATTGGGGTCGTAAAATCCCAGTTCAAATAATTTCTGCCCTAAATGAGGCTGACGCCCCTGTAGGACTTAGAGAACTTGGGATATCAGGATACGCAGTGAAAGCTAACTTGTCAGACAACCAACTTGACACTTTGGTTGACAACATCCTGAAACCAAAAGACCAAAAAGAAGATGTTGTGTTGGGGTTTGACACCGAACAATAGGTTTTGGTAAACCTGTATAAAAATCACGGCACACTACGACCCAAGGCAATACTTGCAATTAGTCGTGCATATGCTATAATACTACAAATATGAACTTTCCAGAGTTGCCAGTGTACCCTAGGGACGCCGGTGAGATTCTTAGCCCAAAAGATGGCGATGGCAGACCTGTGGTTTGGGACGAGGACGGGATACCGCTCAATTCCGATGTTCCTGGTCCAGGCTTTCGCCCTACCAGAGATGCACAGGACTACGAACTCGCACCGTATTTGGTATCATGGCCGTCGGCTGTCGGTCCAAAATGGACAAACACCGGGCTTATGCATCATGTTCAAACTGCTCTGCCCGATATGTTAGCAACCACAGTAGAGTCAGTGCAAGGAATTAGAGAAATATTGGGCACTAATGAATTATTTAACTGTGAAGAGGCGTTGATTGCAATTGAAGGTTTACACAAGTCTTGGTCGCTACTCATGTACGGACCACATAGGCTCAATAATGGCGAGTTGCCAACTCACTTCGCTGGTTTGCAACGAATACTAGCCGGCCATGAAGGAGCGCTACTGGGTATGTTGTTTGATAGTCCAATTGCATTAGCGCTTGGAATTCAAAACAATATAGAGGTTGACCCTGATAAGTTTGTGGATTTTGTGTTTGAAAAAGACGGTCAACACTTAAAAAACTCCAAGACAAATGAGTCTTGTCCTGCAAGTAGAGCTGCTCATACTGCAATTGTTGACTGTTTATTTATGCCTCCAGATGAAGCCATATTAAAACACGGCGAACAATGGTTATCAAAAGCTAACTCGAACAAGAGCTTGAGGGCCTATGGACTTGCGCCAGATATGTTAGGTATGTTGGGAGCAGAACTATCAAATGTCATGCGTAACCCTACAAGTGTCACTCGGAGAGAAAATTTGCGGATGTCACATAGATACCTCGTTGGGGATAGGAGCGAAGAGGTCGAGACTTATATGATGCAGTCGATGTTTGCAGAGTAGACTGACGTTCTACAAAGCTACTGCATGGTCTACGCATGCTTGCAGTTGGTCGGGTAGCCAGTTCACAACTTCGCGAGATCTATCAAACGGTTCTTCTGAGGGTTCACCAATCCACACACTTGGGGTTACTAAGCCCAGTTTTCCCTCTTTGTAATGTATTCCCATTGGGACAACAGCGGGTTGCTCTACCTGAGAAACTTGACAAATCATCAGCCCTACACCGCGATTAAGTTCTTGCACCCTGTATGGGTCACCTTTGTTTCTTGTGCCCTCTGGGAAAATAGCCATGTGTTCGCCACTGTTTAGTTTTGCTACGCATGTCATAATCAAGGCTTTTGTAGCACCTTTTAATAGAAGCGTTTGGTCCGTAACGGTGGAGTCAATGTCTTCTACGCGCCATGTAGGTACTGCTCCCAATTCGTCCACTAGCCTTCGAACTATAGGGTTATTAAACACTGATGGCTTAGACGGAATGAATGCGTTACCAGAAAGTTTTGAAAGTGCCTGCTCGCGCGCTGGGAGTGCTGCAATCACGCATGGATCGGTCAACTTTGTATGGTTAGAGGCCAGAACAATAGTTCTTCCGCTGTCTAAAAGGCTCGCTATTCTATCCTCTGCCCCCTCGGAATACCCTACTTTTGGCTGAAAAATTAGTCCAATCGCACCAAGTAGCATGTGAGAAGATATAGGACCTTGTTTGTGATTACGATAAAAATCATATACTTCTGGGTAGTTTGAGAGTTCTATACTGGGCCTAGGCATATGACCATTATTGACAATTTCAACTATTATGCAAGCATATACAGAATGGCTGGAGAGAATTATAAGGCTGATATCATCTCAGGATTCACAACATAACATCAACGCTTGAATTTATAATTGAATCACGCGAACATTGATTGTGGCGATATGTAGTAAAATATCATCATGGGAAAAACTATAATTTCAGGCGGACTTGTGCACAAACTGCCTGACGATCTAATCAATGCTTTGACTAAAGATGATGATGTTACTCGCCTTTGGGAAAAGATATCACCAATTGGTCGAAACGAGTTTATCTGTTGGGTTGAAGGTGCAAAACAAGAAAAAACCCGCATAAGGCGCATTAAGCGGACTGTCGAAGAATTACAAGAAGGCGCCAGCCGACCCTGTTGCTGGGTCGGGTGTATCCACCGCACCGACAAAAAACCTAGCAAGTGGCAACAAGCTGCGTTAATCAGTAAGTAACGTTGTTCAAGTACGCATAAAAAAGCCCGTTGTTAATGTTTGTTTTGCGATTCAGGCTTATGTAGTATAATTCATATCAAATACAGCTTAAGCAGTTAGAAGTGATTGAGGGTAAGTGCATGGTTTTAAGCAGGGCAAAAAGGTTCATGAAAAAAAGACGGAACTTGGTAGTATTCGTAATCATTTTTGCATCAATGGGCGTAGCGGCACTTATTGTTAGCAAGGCAGCGACACCTGCCACATCCTTTGAAGCAGAAAACGGCACTATTAGTGGATGTGCTTCTAAAATCAGCGACGTAAACGCCTCCGGTGGTTCCGCAGTTCAGCTTGGAGATAGCGGATCGGGATGTTCATCTACTACTGGCGCTGGCGCTCAACTGCCGATTTCTTACGATCTCGGCTTGGTTACCGGAACTGTTAGATATGTAGCTCCCAACGGATCAGATACTGCGGC
This sequence comes from Saccharimonadales bacterium (SeqCode), assembly GCA_038206875.1. Lineage (GTDB taxonomy): Bacteria > Patescibacteriota > Saccharimonadia > Saccharimonadales > JBBQAJ01 > JBBQAJ01. Next base: position 6,874 of record JBBRAK010000010.1, on the reverse strand, counting down.
GGGCACTCAAGCTGCTCCGTTCGCAACACTCAATAAAGGCATAACTTCACTAGGAACAGGCGGAGGTACGGTTGTTGTGCGTGGGGGAACATATCGACAAGGAAATATAATCATGCCAGCAAAGACAGGAAGTACAGTTAATCAACCGATAAGAATCCTTGCCTATCCAGGAGAAATACCAATCTTCAACGGCGCCAAGACTACATCCGGCTGGACTAGCGAAGGCTCGCTAAAGTATATTTCTGGTTATACTCCGCAGCCCGCCACTGCTGGCAGTGGCATTGATTTCCCCAGCGGTGCTAACCTAAACGGGGCTGGCATAGGTAAGTACCCGGATCAGGCATGGGTAAATAACACGCAACTTCAACAGGTTAGCGCGAAAACAGATGTAAATAATGATAGCAAGTTCTGGGTGGATATTCCAAACAACAGACTTTACCTGTCAGCTGCAAACGCTGATACAAATAAAGTTGAAGTTTCTGGGCTGGATGGTTTCCTGGATGGACGAGCTGTTGGCACGGTGCTTGAGGGCATAAGGGTTATGCGTTACTCAAACAGTGCCAATGATTACGGGGTAATAAAGTTCTCTGGCACTGCAAGCAATGCGCAATTGCGCAATGTAGAAGTTATAGATACGGCGTTTATCGCAGTTATGTATGGCGACACAAGTGGCAGTATAAACGCGAATGGCTTGCTAAAGAATGTAACAATCAGTGGATCTAACTGGATGGGTGTTAGTGCCAGCATTACTGACGACTTTACCATGGATGCCGTAAAGGTGATTGGGTTAGACCCGTATGATGAGTTCAGTAGTTCGCCACAGTCAGGAGCGCTGAAAACTAGTCGTACTTGGAGAACCAAGGTTATAAACAGCGAAATATTAGACAATAAAAGTCATGGACTATGGTTTGACCAAAGTAATTATCAAGTTGTTGTTGCCAATAGTACTTTCAGTGGCAACACTGGTTCTACTGTGTTCTTTGAGATATCTGACGATCTTTTATTTATCAATAACTATGTAAAAGCTGGGGGTGGTGAGGCTCTTAAAATAGCTGGTTCTTCTGGAGTTAAGTTGATAAATAACACACTGGTTGGAGGAAAGAATATTCTTGGAATTTATACTGACTCGCGTTCTGTACCTGGTTGTGTTTCGAGTAGCGCCAATTGTTTGGGAGCAAGTAACTATAGTAGTGATAGAGACGCTGTGCACACCCGACCTGTAACGTTGGACTGGATGCCTCGAATTGACCTCATGATAAACAACATAATTGCCCACCCTACCAGCAGTCAGTACTGTGGCACAAATGCTGTCTGTATAACTGAAAGCAACCCTCCCGCAAGTGCTGCGTTAAACACAATAATTCATAAAGCAGATGCCTCTAGAGGTATACCACAAACCCAGATGAATGGTAATGTGTATGCTAATGGCACTGCTGGAACGAATCAAATTATTTGGGCTTCATCAGCTGGTAACTGGAAAACTCTCCCGTTATTTATTTCGGCTATGCAAAACGCTCCTGTAGGTATTCCTAACCTTGAATCAAATGGTCAGTACGGGAACTCGTGGGTAAACGCCGACGGCAGTCCATCGACATCGTTGCTTGGGATTCATTCACAAGCTTTCGCCGTTCCGACAAACGCCATAATTAATCAGTATATACCGGCTGGCACAAAGCACTACGGCGTGACATTTAAGTAATACGTACGCAACAATTTACAAACATATTTATAGCACATAATGATTTGGCGCATGACTACACCTAATATAAAAACAGCCAACATGGCTATTTATGGAGCTAGTAATATAATGCAACTTGGTTGCTTGGGGTATTTAATAATCCTGAGCTTAGCTGGGTTTCGCAATGACAGAAGTTAGAATTTTACAAATCTATTCATAGAAAATACGCATCAATTGCCGTCCTACTTGATGCGCGTCGTGTCGGACTAAAGTACGACGAATCGCTTTATCGCTCTCCTCTTGCCTGACCACATCCTTGGCTACAAGATTTGCTCCCCTCGGCTGAGCAGAAATTTCTACAAATCGCTTGATATCTGTAGCCACAGGAAATTCGCCCTCGGACGCATATTTATCCAGCAAATCTTTTTCGGGCAAGTCTTGGTTATACAGGGCATAATCAATTTGATCCGCTCCAACATATCGCTCGATTTCACGCACATAGTCGGCAACGTGCCAGCCGTCGGTTTGCCCGGGCTTTGTAACGAGGTTGCTAACAAGCACCTTCTTACCAGATGCCACAGCGAACGCCTCCATCATTCCCTCAACAGCTAGTGCGGGAAGCAATGAGCCGTAAAGGTTGCCGGGGGCAATAACAACAAGATCGGCTTCTGCAATCGCTTTTGCGGCATCAGGATTGAGTACTGCGGGTGGCTCCAATGAAACGAACGCATCCGAAGAGTTAATCCGGCGATGTCCAACAAGATGCTCTCCCACAACCTTGCTTTTGCCATCGTGCATCACCAGTGAATGTTTTTCGAGTGTGACCGGAAGGACCTGGCCCGATATATGAAGTATAGAACTGGCCACCTTGAGCGCCTCTTCGAAACTACCACGTTGCATTTCAAGTGCCGACAGTATTAAGTTGCCAAGGCTGTGACCTGCAAGTGGGCTTTCACCATCAAAACGATAGCTAAAAATGTCTCTTACGTCCGGTGTGTCGCTCAATGCCACCAGACATTGCCGAACGTCGCCTGGGGGCAACACCCCAAACTCGTCTCGTAATACGCCCGTCGAGCCACCGTCATCGCTCATGTTCACGATTGCTGAGATATTAGGAGTGAAACTTTTCAGTTCTTGCAAGAGCGTGAAACTGCCGGTACCACCGCCAATGAGTGCAATTTCTGGAGCATTAGCCATAAATTAAAAATACAACAAAGGTGGTATATAGTCAAACTCGGTTCTAGAGACCGAGTAAACGCGCATTTCCTCACTTTCACGGAGTGAACTCTCGCTAATCGTTCTGTTCCAGAATTGGAGTTTTTGAATTTTTCAAAGCGTTTGCCTCGACTTTAGCTTGTTCTAGGGTTTCGACATATTGAATACGACCTCCAAAGAAAGTCTTATCCATCAGTTTGCCGAGAGTATTGGAATTTTCTTTTGGGGAGACAACCCATAGCCCCGAACACCTGTCAAAGATTTTGAAAGAAGAAATGATTTTACCAAAATCACCTACCGAAAAGTTTACGTGCTCGTCTGGAATATTATTCATATCAACTATAAATGGCGCAACAGCAATATTCTTTTCGTTCATGAGTGTAAAAGTCTGCGCTTCTGCTTCCAATATATCTTGCATAGATATTTCATTATAAAAATAGGTCACAAAAATACCGTCTTCTACTAACACTTTATAGTTTGGATTGGTGCTTGGATTGTCCATATGAATTGTAGTATCTTTTCAAGTATACATCTTAAGCAATTCTATAACTAGCCAGACAGAAATCTAGTTATCTGGCCGACTGCTTGATTTATATTAACGAAACGGGATTTGTTTATACCGACTTAACTAAGTATTGTGGTCGGGAACCACCATAATTGTTTATGCCACTCAGGTCCACCGCTATGCAAGTAATATAAGCGACAGCTTTTTCTATTGTTCGCTATTTTTGTTAAAATACTTTGAAATGAGCCAAGATATATTCTCTATGGAGATTAATACTGATTCTGAGTATGTACGTAGACCTGAACTGTCAGAACTCGATGTAATGTTTGCTAGTGAATTTGTGGTAAACCCAGAGCTTCAAGTGACTTTGGGCAATTTTTCAGGTAAGTTAGCTCAATTTGCCGGAACTCATGACGAAGCAATGCAACAACTTGACGGAGCTCTGACAGGTTTTAGCCGAGCAGAGCGTCGTAATCTTGCTTCGCAGTTGCACGGAGAGAATCCAACAGACTATTTGTACGCAATGACGCTTTCTGCCGCAATGGGTATCTTTTTATACCAACGGTACGACTGGGTAAGGGATCAAGTAGATGCTAGCCCAATTCCAGAGGATGAGGAATTTGGTGTAATTGTAGCAAAGAATATTTTTCCCGAAATAGCAGTTACAATTCATCCACCACTACTTAGTATGCGAGAAGCTGTTAGGTCAATTAGCGAACGCATCCATACCCACTACGAAGCAATATTTGAAGATGTCGACAGTGTAAATGGTAGTTTAGGTGGTTTAGAAAACGGATATGAATTACTGAAGTATTATATATTTTCTGATATTGAAAAAGACGAGACTGCATACAGTCTTGTTGCACTTTTACGTTTAGGTCAAGAAGCGCTCACGACGAACGGAGTAATACAACAATATATGGAGCAATATGAAGGTAATGAGTTCAGCGGAAGCTTACTTAGGGATATATATAAGGGTGCACTTTTAGCAAATGGAGACAGATATGTTGGAAAGGATCTACGTCACATCATTGACCTAGTAACAGTTGTTCGAAATTGCAGTGATCTAGAAGCCCCAGTCTTGGTTGAGAGACTTATAGAAAGCTTTAACCAATTGCCTCAAAATGCTAGAAATGAACTTCATACATTGGCACGTCGTTTTACTCAAGCTGCCACAGACCGCACAAAAATAGCAGCAGGTATACTAGAAAGTGTACATATGTCTGTCGATGATGCTGGAAGACGAGTTTCTGAATATTCTACCTTCGACAGGGTGATGGACCGTGTGGCGTACGCTGGAAAGGTAGCGGTTGTTGGCGGACAAGGGCCCGTAGATCCAAAACGTCGAAGACTAATTATTCTCAGAGCAACTGAAGATTTGGATGAGGAATATCCTGCAGTAACTCCTGAAGAGGCTAAGGAATCAGCACGGATGTATCTACGTGGATACAATGGTCATCTTGATATAACTGATCAGGAATCATTCAATGTTGCCATGAGCACAAAGCGAGAGGATCTACTTAAGATTTCCGGTTTTGAAGAAGACTTACGTCGGGCTATTCAACATCTCTCAACTGTGGATTTCTCCAATGGCCACATTAAGGGTGTCAGCAAAATAAAGCACGAAATACATTTGGACGGTGAAAGTTGTGATATTTATAGCTTCAAGCCCATGGACGCTGCTGGGCTTTCACTTCCAACCAAAGCTGGAAAGAAATTACGCATAATCTTTCGCATTGTTCCCGACGGTTACGAAATAGTTGAAATTCTGCAACGAGATGAAGTTAATACATTTTTTCGTGCACACGGCATTGGCAACGCACGCTCCAAGGGTAGCCAGAAGTAATTCAAGCTGAAACGTATTGTATTGGTTGGGTAAAGGGAGAGGGTCTTGGTGTGTGGTTTGTGCCGTGGCTTACGTACTGCTGGAATAAATACCAATCTGTCTGCGCTAACTATAAGTATTACTGAAATAATTGGCTGAGCATCAAGGTCTAGAACTTTACCGCCATAAGTTAGCTGTTCTCTCACTTAGACGTGAAAAATCGTATTTTTTTTCTACTGCTGCCGTCCAGGAATTGCTTGCATCAGGGTGCTCTAGGGCGAGAGTTAATATATATCCTACTGCTGTATGCGTAGAAGAGATTTTCTCTTTTCTACTTTCCCACAGAGCTCTCAATAACCCTTCATTTTGTCTATTTTCGTTAAAGTCATGCACAAACATGCTACTTACGTACTCTTTTATGAAGGCGCTTATATCTGCTGGGTCGTGCAAAGTGTCCATAGCAACCATAACCAAGTCTCGGCCAGGGTCTATAGCTTCCATTTGCTCAATTAGAGGTGTTTCGCGCGCGGGCAATTTCATTGCTATATTATACAACAATAGAGTACACTAAGCAAACGCGTTTGAGTGAGCAAATGGTCAAGGAAGTAATCTAGGATGTACCTTAGCTCGCAATTTTTGATATTTCAAATTTATCTTTCTTGTATTTGTCTATTACGTACTTCTCGAAACCCTTGACCGAGACCAATGAACAGATTTTAAAAAGCTCTTCTCCTAATTTGGTATACATTACTTTGCCCGTAGTGATTTCCGTATTATTATCCTCTGGAAGCTGTAATTTGTAGGCTGTGGCTCCATATAGTGCTAAAAAAGTACCCCCTTTGTGGTCGCGTTGATATTGTTTGTATCCACCAAGACTATCAAAGCTAATTAGACCAAGTGCATCCAGCTGTTTGATATTGATGAAATTTATTTCGTTATCAACATATACCTCGTCTTCAAGATTAAATATAAGAGGCGTCATCTTACCTCCTATATTCCAAGTAAAGTTAGCGAGGGTTGAAAAAAGTCTTGCATCATTTTTATCAAGTTCTTCAACTAAGTTGACCGTACGCTTTGAAAAGCGACCTGGATTATTAGTCTCTTCAGCGAGAAGCCGTGACCATATTAGTCGCATTTCCTCGTCAGAAACCATCTTTGCTTTGTCAAAGAAATTCACAATCCAGTCGTCATCTACATTTTCTGGCTTTGCTCTCTCATCTATTTTTGATAGTGAGCCGGCTAAGATAGCTTCGGCATTCTTCTGTTTTTTTACTTCCTCAACAAGGAGCCTATTTATTGCTCTTTGCTCTATCGCAGTTACTTCACCTTGAGCTTTGGCCAAAGTAATCATAGCCTCTGATTCAGCTTTAGCTTTATTTTTAATTCGACGTGGCTCATAAAGTATGCCACAAGCATCAGCTACCCTTGTAACTAACGTATTTGCAGCCTCGCTAAGGTCAGCCTTTATGAGATTTATATCAGACACTCTGGTCTCCTTTGGTGCTCTACTTGGCTGGGGCGGCAGGATTCGAACCTGCGAATGCCAGTACCAAAAACTGGTGCCTTACCACTTGGCCACGCCCCATCAACAGATTAGATTTTAGCTTATTTTACCATTGGGGGCAACGACCTACTGAGTTATACTTATGGT
>JBBRAK010000009.1:0-53192 GCA_038206875.1 Saccharimonadales bacterium (SeqCode) | reverse complement strand
GCCCAAGTATTTGGAGCTCACGGCACCGTAGCCAGCGCCAAAGTCATTACTGACCGCGACACTGGCCGTAGTAAAGGTTTTGGCTTTGTCGAATTCGAAAACGACGAAGAAGGCAAAACTGCTGAAAAAGAACTCAATGGTAGTGACATGGGTGGCCGTAGTATTACGGTTAACGAAGCACGACCAAAAGAGGATCGTCCACGACGCGACTTCGGTGGCGGCGGTGGTGGCGGTGGCGGAAACCGCAGCTGGTAGTATCTAATACTCCCAACGAATTAGGCTCCCTAACGGGAGCCTTTTTTGTTTGCGGGCTATTCCTAATAGTATGGCTCTGCATAACATATGCATTATGCACAAAAGTGTTATAGACTGTCAGTATTAAGACAGAGCTTTTATGATGATAAAAATTAAGAAAATAATTAGATTGGTACGCAAAAAAATCACAAAATTTAGGCGCTGGCCAAAAGTAACAATTTTTGTAGCATTGTTTGCGATTGTGGGAATTATATTTCTCGTTATTACTAGAGCAGCTACGCCAACAACTTCGTTCGAGGCAGAAAATAATACTCGATCGCCGGCAAGTAATGTCTTTGACGCAAGCGCGAGCGGTGGTTCGGCTATACAATTCAAATTAAGTAATGAAACCTGGGCAGCTCATATGGGGATTGGTACCGGTACATCTCGAACGAATATGGACAAAGCCAAAGCACTAGGGGTTAAATGGGTAGGCATTTCTTGGGAGATGGGCTGGGGCACTTTTGATAATTCAATAGTAACTTACGCCCACTCGATTGGACTTAAAGTTAAACAGTCCTGTCAAAAAACTGTGCCAAGCAATCTAGATAGTATAAACGGCGTCTCAAAGCGCGTTCATGGGTACGGAACTTTTGATATAGCTAACTTTGCGAGCTATTGCGCAAGTTATGTAGATAAAGGAGTAGATGCGATTGAGATTGGTAACGAATGGAATCACGAGCCTTTCTGGTACCGCATGCTAAACGCAAGCGACACATATGATAAATGGCAAAAACCGGATGGCGACTATACTTTGCAAGCTCAGTTGGTTGACGCTACTATGGCATCAATTCGAGCTAAATCTGCCACCTTACCTATAGTTACTCCGGGTTGGTCTTCTGACTCATCTCCCAGATTGCCATGGGAAGCAATGGGTCAGCTTATAGAAAAGTCCAATGGCAACATCAAGAAATATGGTAGCTATGTTGCCCACCATCCTTATGCTTACCGCTGTAATGCACTTATGGCACCTGATAATACTACTGCCGACATCGTAAACGACGTAAACAAAGTATCCCCACTTCAGTGTGAGTACCCAAGGAGACGGGATTGGAATAATTTCTTGCTAATTCAAGATGTATATAATAACGCAAAGATACGCGGATACGACAAACCAATATGGCTTTCAGAAATTGGTGGCCCTTCAGGTAATGGAACTAATGACTGGACAAAGCAACCCTTTACACTGGCTTCGCAAGCCGCACTAACCAGAGAATATATTGATGGTATTAGACGCCTTCGAGGCTTGGGCTACCCCATAGACCAGATTAATTGGATGACGATTCAGGATGGCCAAAGTGCAACAATTTACGCGGAAGAAACTTTTGGACTATATGACAAAGACTGGAATATCAAACCAGCTGGCCAGGTCGTAAAAGACCAAGCCAGCAAACCTTGGTAATGGTTGAAATAGACAGTTTGAGTCCTGCTATCTGTGGTCTACTACCCCGAAGATAATGATATTTATTTCTTGTCACTTCCCTTTAGGACAGATTCAATAACATCTCGCGGTAGTTCTGCTGTTGAAAGTAAAGCATTTCGAACTGTTTCTGCAGCACCACCACCCACAGATGTGGCTGCATCCATAGCGCCTCCAACGGCTGCTTTGGCAGCTTCTGCAGTGTCTGAACCTACTGCACCTGCTGACTGAATAGCTCCCTGGACAGCACTCACGGCAGCTGAACCTATATCACCACCAGTATCAGCTGTTGCCTGCACGATTCCCTGTGCACCGCCTCGAACTGCATCAATCACATCGCCACCGACTTGGCTTACGCCTTTGACCACGCCACTCATAGTGCTTGTAGCCAAATCAGTAGCCGAAGAGCCTACCTGGCCTGCGCCTTTTATTGCTCCGCTCGCAACGGATGCCACGGCCTCTACGCTAGAACCAGCAATCTCACCTGTTCCTTTTAGTACATTTATAACTTGATCTTTTACACTGCCAGTTACGGCATCTAATATATCATCTACGCCGTTTATCGCAGCAGCTACTGCATCTGTTGCTTCCTGAATAATTTTTGCTAACATTTTTTCTCCTTTAGTTTTAATAACCCAACTCCAACCATACCACAAAACCACAAGCATAAAAACACAATAAAAATGAAAGTGAACAGATTGCACTTTTCTGTTAAGAAAATTGTAACAATCTGAGACGTAGCCCCAAAGGCACTGAAATAAAATCTAAAATACCATGCAAATCACGAGACCATATGTCGCCAAAACAGCCACTACAATTTTCTACCCTCACAAAATTAACACTTCAAAAGGTCCGACCTTTTACAGAGAGGCGAAATGTGAATGAGGATTTTGTATCTGTTAAATTTTTTCTATTTGATGTGAGTTTTTTTAGTTCAGTTATGGTGTTTGTTTGGCAAATTTTGACGACCGTTTTTCAACACTTTTGTCATCCATATAAGTTCAATCCATGATGATTTTATTAGTTCCCTGTAGCTGTCGTCTTGCAACTCACCTTTTTCGTTGAATATATCTTGGACTTTTGGAAAATGCATGTCAGAAAAAGTCGAAACCATACCCATCTGCCTGACTGTCGTAGCCAAAGCTTCGATTGCACGCACACCACCCCAAGCCCCACTTGAAGCGCCGGCAAGAGCAACAGGCTTGTGAACATAATTCGATAGTTCGCTATCGAGCATCCGCTTGAGGCTACCCGGAAAGCTGTGGTTGTATTCTGGAGTTACTATATAGAATCCGTCAGCTCGCTCCGTAATCTTACTGTAGCGAGCATCTCTGCCTTCCGGGTCTTTGCCGTCACCTGGAAAATCGAATTCTTTTGGGTCAACCAATTCTGTCTCGACGTCGTCAAAGCTGTTACCTACTTCTACTACAAGCTTTGCGGCGTGTATACTAACACGCTTTTCCCGGGTAGTTCCTGCTAGAACCGGTATGTATAGTTTGTCCATATTACTCCTTTACTGTTCAGACACTTTTACGCCATGCCAAAAAGCTACGTAGTTGGTGAAATCTTTTTTAATTTTTATTATGGCGCTAGGAGTTGGCTTGGGGTAATACCAAGCACCATCTTGGTTAGTTTTTCCATCTATTTCAATGTTGTAGTAGTTTGCTTTTCCTTTCCACCAGCAAGTGGTGTGATTGGACGATGGCATAAAATATACTTTTTTGATTGAATCATTTGGGAAATACCAATTGCCTTCTATGTATATCAAATCATCTTTATCGGCTTCGGCCAGAAGTTTGTCATTCCAAACAGCGGTAACTTTTGAGCTCACTTAACTAATTCCTAAAACTTGATTGATTTTGGGTCTATCAAATCCCAATATTTTTTCAACTTTTCCGTCGTCCGTTTCGATGATAGTAAACGGTACGCCCAGCTGACCACTTTTGTCATACAACTCCTGCGCCAGTTTTGGATCTAAGTCGGCGTGCTTTTCACCGTACTTTATATCTTTGCTCTTTAGGTAGCTTTTAAGCATTTTGCAATAAACGCACGTCGCGGTGCTATAGATAGTTATTTTTGACATATAAATTTCCTTTCCCTAAGTTATCTTTACAAGTTTTTTGATAAGCGGGTCATTTGGTTTCAGTTGATAACACATTCTTTGACCAAAGCGTTGCTTGTCTACCAGCCCAACAAGCTCCATGATACGAAAATTCTGGGACACTGCTGGCACTGATATCCCTAGTTCTTGAGCAATTTCACTGACGCACATTTGTTTATTTGTCTGCATAATTTTGAACATTTTGAAACGCGTTTTGTCACCCAATGCCTGCATAGCGTTTATGAGATGTTCTTCCTGCAAACTTATACTTGAAATTGATTTATCGAGTGCTTTCACTTAAACATTTAAGCAAACACTTAAACATATGTCAAGTACAATCTCTGACGAATAACAAAAAACTTTGTTTGAATTACAATTATATATAGGTGCTATGTACGATAACCTAGGACTCTTTGCCAAAACTTTATTAGGGGGTTGTTCGATAGGAGTATAATTAATATTTGTAAGGGAGGTTTTTATGGATGAAGAGAGAGAAGTTCGCACAGAAAAAACACAGCAAGGCAACGCAGAAGTAGAAAAACAATCTATCACTCATCGTAGTAGTGGAGACGGTGCAATTAAAGGCGTAAAAATAGTTTATCTTTTATATAGTATATTGGCTGGATTGCTGGTCATTCGATTTGTTTTTTCACTACTGGGAGCAAGTCGGTCAAATGCTTTTGCTGACCTGATTTACTCTGTAACTGGGATACTGGTTTCGCCTTTTAGAGGACTGTTTAATATCAACACCGTCTACGGAGTTTCACGGTTTGATATAGAGAGCATAGTTGCGATAATAATCTATGGTCTGGTTGCTTGGGTAATAGCTAAGATTTTTGATTTGGGCAATAAGAGTAGCTAAACTATATAAGTAAAGACGGGAGTTTAAAATGAATATAGTGATTTGGATAATCTTTGGCGCATTGGTTGGATGGATTGCTTCGAAAATTATGAATACTGATGCCGAACAAGGTGCGATTGCAAATATTGTTGTGGGAATAGTGGGTGCGTTTATTGGTGGGTTCGTGATGCAGTCACTAGGCAAAAGTGGCGTAACGGGATTTAATCTTGGTAGTTTTTTGGTTGCGTTGCTAGGTTCTGTAATTTTGCTTGGGATCTATAAAGCGATTTCTAATAAATGATACAACCAAAAATGAAAGTTTTTCTAGCCTGCGTGGCTATAGCGTTGGCACTTGGTGTTGGATACGTTGCAAGCCAACTTATAAATAACGACAAAGCTCAAACTAGCAATGGTACAGTAACTAATTCAAGCTCTGAGAGCAGTGGAACTACGGTGGATTTGAGTGGACAGCAGTTAAGTGCCTTGCCGGAATCAGTGTTGGCGCAAACGAACATTACGACGCTTAACCTGTCCAACAACCAATTAACAACTTTGCCAACCAATATTTCCAACCTGACTAACCTAGTAGAATTGAATATCGAAAATAACCGTCTTGAAAGCCTACCGGACGAATTGTCAAACATGGTTTGGCTCAAACATCTAGACATATCAAACAACCGACTATCCCAAAGTCAGATTGAACAAATCAAGACTAAGCTAACCAATACAGAAGTCAAAAGTTAGGGATTGAGGCATGCAAATGAAAAGTGAAAATGACAAACAATATGTTCGAATCAAAAAAGTATCGCTAGTAATTGCACTCTTGGTGTTGTGTGCGGGGTTATTTGGTTGGAGGCTAGGCAGATCAGGCTCTCCCACAACTACCGAGTCAATCAACAAACCACAAACCAGCACTCCTAGTAACAATGTCGCTGGCCCTGACATTAAATCACTTATAACATATAGTCTGCCCGATGGTTGGAAAGAAGCATCTTGTCCAAATGCAGTTGGATCGGTTTTCGTAATACCGGCTGGCACATCGGGAGCCGACTGTGATGCTAACCCAAGCTCGCCGGTCAAGATATCGATTGACTCTAGTAATAGTACGGATTGTAACGATTTACAAAACGTTCAAAACGTTCGCAAACATATCTGCGTATCTGTATATATAAATGGCAAAAAAAGCCTGAAGGCCGAAACCATCTACAACCAAGCTTCATCATATAAAAAAGAAACGACTATAAATGCATACTACATAAACACCGGCAAAGGAGTGGTAAAAGTTGAATATGTGCGTGATGCGAACAACAACGAATATCAAGCCGGGCTGGATCAGCTAGCTATGAGCGTTCAAGTAAAATGAAAATTATAATTACTGGGCGAAAACTAATATACATCGCCTCGGCAATAGTTGTTATTGGAGTAGCTGGACTATTAGTCCATAACTACACTCAGCGAGACAAATATATACATCAGGCACCAACAGAACTGCCAACACCGCCACTCAAAGAACTAGCCGAAAGAAAGGGTATCCAGATTGGTTCATTTGCTTCACTGAAGTATTTACGCGAGCGGCCATATAGCGATTTACTTAACACACAATTTGAGTATTTGATTATCGATGGTGAACCCAATTGGAAGTTTGAAACTCATGAACTTAGGCCGTCAATTGATAAATTTGATTTTGCAGACCTAGACCATGTATTTGCATTTGCTGACGAAAATGACATGCCAGTTCGTGTCCAGCACTTGCTTTGGGGCGATGACAAATGGCTTCCTGATTGGCTAAAAAACGGTAACTATTCCAAAGAACAACTGTTGGATATAATTAAAAATCACATAAATACTGTCGGCAAACGCTACAAAGGTAAAGTCCGCGAATATACAGTTGTCAACGAAGCCTTCAGTCGTAAACTCAAAACAGGGGGAAATCATGACTGGTGGGGCGAACACATAGGCGAAGAATACATTGACGTGGCATTTAAAACGGCCAGAGAAGCTGATCCAAAAGCAATCCTGCTTCTAAATGATTTCGGCAACGAGACCGAGGGTGATATTTCTAACTTAATGTATGACTATGTCAAAAGTGCTTTATCTCGTGGCATACCAATTGACGGGATTGGCATGCAAATGCACCTTGGTGGTGAAAGCGCACCTTCAAAAGAAGATGTAGTGAAAAATATGCGCCGTTTCGGAGACCTAGGACTTAAAGTTTATGTAACTGAGTTTGACGTAAACATGCATGATGTGCACAAAAGTAAAGAAGAAAAAGAGCAAATCCAAGCCAAAGTTTACGGTGATATGCTTGGCGCGTGCATAGAGGTTACTCCGGCTGTTTGCCCGAATTTTGGATATTTGGGCTTGATTGATCGTCAGAGCTGGTACGGTGGTATTGGCCTAAAAGATGCCGATCCACTGATGTTTGATGATGACTACAACCCAAAGCCAGCATTTTTTGAAACACGCCGAGTTTTAGAAAAATAGATTTAATCTAAACACCACTCTCCTATCATATAATTGAATCTATTTGTATTTTAAGGAACTCTGTAAAGTATTCGTAACTATCTCACTCTCACTGCCACACTCTTGCGTAGTCAATTTTTACCTGGGAAGCTGAACCATATGCCGAATATGAGCCACTGGTCTTACCAACATTAAATAGTAGGTACTCTGTCGCACCATTATCATCAGTCGCGTAAGACTTAACTTTGTTTCCATCGAAGTAAACATCCACTTTACCGGGTTGGCGATACGCACCATAAACATGGAATCCGTCGCACCAATAGCCTGGGACGTTGCCTTGATTATGAGAACCAGACGGAGAATGATAGTTAACTGTCATGTCCCCTCCACTTAAGACCTCTGCAATGTCATTTTCACCACCTGCAGGATGTGGGTAACCATCTAACCACCAAGCTGGCCAATTGTAGCACTTACTGCCGTTACCAGGGAAGAAAACCCTAGCCTCCGCGTAACCATATTGAAATTCATAACCAACTCCAGCACCTACAACTTTTGAAGAAGCTATCAGAGCACCATTATTTGAGTCGGATAACGTTAAGATTACATTGCCATCTTTTACAGATACATTGGAGGGCTGTGGTTTGACATTATTCATACTGCCACTACAGTTTGCACTACTCCACCAACAGTCAGCCCACTTATTACGATCAAGGCTTGTACCGTTAAATTCATCACTAAATTTTAGCGACCAAGTTTTAATGTTAGCTGGTGTGCCGACAGGTTTAGGGTCTCCTGGGGGTGGGGGTGGAGGTGGTGGTGGGGTTGGTATCGAGCCAGTCCTAGTGAAGTTTACATTTCCTATTCGGATAATTCCGCTTTTTGTGCCGTTTGTCACCACTGCAGAAACTACAGTATTTGAGGTTTCATTAGTAATGCTAAAGCAAACTGCATCTTTGTAATCTGTCGTGGAAGTCAGATCGTAGACGCTACCACCTAAAACGGTGCCTGTTTTGCCATTGGCATACTTAGCTATTAACACCCCTCCACTAACTGAGCCACTGGGCACAAACGCACGTAAACAAACTTTATATACTCCTGTGTCCAATGCTATATTAGTGCTGGCCAAAGTTGCCTTAGCGTCTATTGATGTAGAAGTATTTGCAAGCTGTACAACTGAGCTGTTTCGTTTGCTTTTACTTGCTGTTTCTGTAACTGAAGTAGCTTTGACAGAATTAGTCGCATCAAGATTTATTGAAGTTAAGACCGCAGTCGAAGCGGCAAAACTTTTTATTAAGAAATATCCTCCCACTACAGCAAACACAGCAATATAAATCAATAACTTCAATGACAGTGTTCTATTACCAAACTTAACTTTCTTTACTTTTGATTTGGCTCTACTTCTTGTGACTTTTTTCTTTTGTGGCATAGTTTCCTACTTTTTTTATTATGAAGTAATTCTCTTATGCTTTACATTATTTGTCAAGTGTGGGCTTTAAACTGTGTATAGTGTTTGTTATGGCAGTCTTCCCAAAACAAAGCTTATTAAAGTGTCTAAAGTCGCCCGTATACTGGATGATTTCTCTTGTGTCGGTTGCCTGGAGCTGGCTTTTTTTTATCGATGCAGCGAGATTATCAACAAATAGTATGACCGGCTATGTAACTATTGCAGTTGTGTATTTAATAATTGTTGGGCTAAGTAGTTTAGTTTTTGGTCTGGCAATTCATTACTTAGTTCAAAAAAATAATACTGGTAATGTGTTTATCAAATTTACTAGAGTTGCTAGTGTTTGGGCGTTAAGCGAATTATTAGTTAGTTGGCTAATTGCTGTCGTATGGATTGGTAAAAACGGTAGTTGGGACACAGTGTTTCCGTTTGCTTCGTTTTCAACAATAATTATTAATACTCCTTTTAGATTTTTGTCTAGATTTGTTGGATTTTATGGGTTGTCTGGCGTAATCGTAGCCGCAAGTAGCATGGTATTAACTAAATCCACTAGGCACTATGCCCAAACTATATGGCTGAGTATATTAATATTAACTGTTCTGGGTTGGGGCTTATTTACAAAAACAAATGGAGCTAGTGTGACAACAACAATTGTTGCTGAGAAACTTGGCCGTCCACAAAAACTACTGCTTGATGATGCTCAGCTAGTAATACTTCCGGAATATGGTCTTGATCAAACTACTTCAAAAAATATCAGTAGGCGCCTTTTAACTTCTACTTCTTCAGCTGTATATTTCGTAGGCAGTAAACAGCAGAGTTCAAGTGGTGATATCAGCAACAGTCTAACATTTGGCTCGACAGGCGATGGATTTCTTCTCCAAGAAAAAAAAACTAGACTGATACCTGGCGGAGAATATTTGCCATATGTCGTATCGCCGATTATAAACAGATTTGACCCTAGTAGTTATGCAGATTTTCAAGTTGAAAGAGCTATAGTAAAAGGCATTCAGCCCATCAAACCCTTTTATATAGACAAAGACTTAGTTCTGGGTAGTGGTGCGTGCTCGAGCATTATTTCAACACAAGACTATAGGCATTTGACCCGACAAGGTGCAACTATTTTAACCAACTCTGCTTCTTTGGATATTTTTGCTGGCTCTAGACTATTTAGCTGGCAACAACGAAGTTTGGCCAAATTTATGGCGGTAGCCAATTCCAGATCGTTTGTACAGTCAGCCAA
This sequence comes from Saccharimonadales bacterium (SeqCode), assembly GCA_038206875.1. Lineage (GTDB taxonomy): Bacteria > Patescibacteriota > Saccharimonadia > Saccharimonadales > JBBQAJ01 > JBBQAJ01. Next base: position 43,389 of record JBBRAK010000009.1, on the reverse strand, counting down.
TGATGGTGACGCATATGCACTAAACAACAACGGCGATAATATAGCCGAGATTAATCCTGTGGATTACAAAAAAATTACATCTACTACAAACCATAGGATAACACCGTACACCACATTTGGTGAGTGGCTACCAATTGTTGGAATTATGTTTCTGCTTTCCGATGGTTTTAACCAAATAAAAAATAGAAAACCCAAAAAGCTGGGGTGATACGCACAAAATTAAGCGTATTTTATAGGGCTATGTTTTTGTTAAACAAAAAGAAGTCGACTGTAATGTACTAACTGCTTTCGAAGATATTCAGATTCTGGGTTGGTATCCAGTTTCATTCGAGTACAGGTCATAGGTACATACATAAGCCAGACCTCCCCACCCGCGATGTTCGGGTTTTCTGCCACGTGGGCAGTTTGTCTCAAGGTCTTCTTGAAGCTCTTCGCGTGCTTCGTCTAAAGTTAAGGCACTCTCTCCTACCTTTATCGAAAGGCTACTGCATCTGTCAAATAACGCCTCACAACCTTCACACCTACTCGGCGCGACTTCCATAATTTGATCTCTGAGTATTGGAGAATGTATATCCGCCATAATTGATATTATAATACCATTTTCTCAAATTATTGCAAGTATACCCAGCCTCCTTCAGGCACTCAGTGTTGAATAGGGTTGTAGGTGCTGAAACGGTCTAAGCCTATAAAATTTAGTAATAAACTTGGGCTTATTCAAACCTGACAGACGAAACTAAAGAATTGTAAGCTGTATTGTATGGTTCGTTTATGCTGACTTTTTTGCCATCACTAATGTCAGGCCAGACTGAAATATGTACTTCATAACCCTCGAATAATGTTGCTGTAACCAAACGATAGCCGCATTCGCCTGGTGTTGATTCGTATTGAACTGCTTTTTGCTTACCCATGGTTGTAGTTACGCCGTTTCTTACAAAATTGTATTGGGCTGTATCGCCCGTGGGGTGCAATATATTGTTGATGAAAGTGTCGTTTGAATCTTTGGCTTCAACAGCATATAGGTAAATGATTTTACCTGACTTACCAAAAGTACATTCTCCGCCGTCTGTTGTCTCTACGTAGTCCGGGCTTGTAAATGTAATCGTGCCAGAAATCACTGCATTTCCATGGTCCAAAACAGGGTCTTCTTTTGTTGTCCATTTGTCTGGCAGTACATAATACAATTTATGAGAACCAATGGTAAAACTACTCTCTTTGGTATTTGTAGCATCATTGGGTTGATTTTTTGTGAAAGTTTTGCCGTTTGCAGAACATTGTTCTGGAAAAGACTCCTGGACTGGATTTCCGGCAGAAACACAGGTTACGAAGGAGTCAATTACTTTTGTAGCATCGTCTTTCCGCTGACTCCACATGTACCATCCCGTTCCACCAATAATTGCAATAACTACAAATATCAGTAGTCCCTCAATTACTCCAAAACCATTTTCGTTTTTGTTATGAGTTTTCATGGTGTTACAAGCATAAGCTTGTTTTCGTACTTTTGCAATAATATAAACTTAGGTGAGTCGGGAGTCTAATCAAGTGGCATTACGCCAACGCACAATCTTCGGTTGGTTAAACCAATGGGGTCAATCTCAATTGTAAGACCAGACTTTTTAAATGCATTGCTGAAGTCTTCGTCAGAAAACATTGCAAGTTTGTGAAGTTCGATAAAGTGGCTAACTTTGCCACCATCTCTAGCAACCATATGATGCATCTCTGAAGATGTAACTATTCCATTTCTCGAAATTGTACCAACTCTCACCACATGAAGGCGTTTTTTCTTACCAGAATTAATAGAAACTTGCCCTAGTTTGTAGTCAAATGAGTTTGAGGGTTGGGATTTGGCATCAACAGATATATTATCTTCTATTAAGTTTTCAGCTTTAAGCCAGGGCTCTACGAGCAAAACACCCCCAGGCTTTAGGTGTTTAGCCATAGTGAAAATTGCTTGATTCAGTTTTTCAACTGTTTGCAAATAGCCTATTGAGCTAAATAGGCATACTACAACATCGTAGGTTTTACCCATATCGAAGTCCACCATATCGCCCAGTACAATGTTATTATTGGGGAACTTCTTTTTAGCAGCTTCGACTTGTTCGGGAGACAAGTCAAGACCATCGACTTCAAATTCTTTAATAAAGTATTTCATATGCGCGCCTGTACCACAGGCCACGTCAAGCAGTGCGTTACCGCCAGACTTACACTTATTTGAAACGATATCACTTATTTTTTTAGCTTCGTCCTTGTAGTCTTTTTCTGAGTAGATTAAGTCATAAATCTCACCGGTCATGCGAGTATAGGGCGTATGTACTGTAGGTTGGATTTCTTGGCTCATTAATAAATGATAACAGACACCTTAGAGTACTGAAATTTACGAGACAGACGTGATACAAAAATAGTGATTCATATTGTGATGAATCTCTATCGGTAACCTAGACTTGGTAGCCCAGGTGTCCTCGTCTTGGAATGTACTTCTTGAGGAGTTAAGTCGCTGGAAGATTATTGCTTTAGAAAATCGCCAACAACTTGCATGAACTTTTCTGGTTCTTCAAGATTGGCACAATGGGAGCTATTCTCGAATAATTCCCATTTAATGTTTGGTATTTTTTCAACTATAATTTTCATTTGTGCAGGAGTGGCTTCGTCATATTTGCCCGAAATTAGGAGAGTTTGTTGTTTAATAATGTGCAGCCTGTCGATTGAAGACCATTTCTTTAAATTTCCAGTAGAAAATGCTTCACTTGGCCCCCACATAGTATTGTAAACATCTATACCCATATTTTTTACGCTATCTTCATAATCTTGTGGTTTAGGTTTTAATCTCATCACAAAGTTGTCATTAAACATATCGGAAAGTTCCTGATACTCTTCACCACTTGTGTTGCCCGACAGTTCAAGCTGACGCATCCTATCGCCCATATTATTAGGAAGTTTATCTTTCAACTTATCAGCTTCTACTATCCAAATTTTTGTATCAATTAGGGGTGAATGGAGAATAAGCTTATTTACATATTTTGGGTATTTTAAAGAGTACTCTATAGCTAAAGAGCCTCCCCAAGAAGCACCAATTACATTAATTTTCTCGTAGCCAAGATGCTTTCTAAGTCTTTCAAGTTCTTCAACAAAATATTCAACAGTCCACAATGATTTATCTTTTGGTCTATCTGATAGCCCACATCCAAGTTGGTCATACATTACTACTGGATAACCGTTTTTAGAAAGTACGGCTAGGTTGTTTTGTGAGTTATGGGGAAACCCTGGACCACCATGCAAAACAAATAACGGCATGGTATCGTTATCCTTCCCATGCACTGTAAACCAGGTCCTAAAGTCATTAAACACCACAAAGTCCTCTGATTTGGTCATAAACTAATGATAGCAAATGACCTGACAGGACTCGAACCTAATTAACAGAGGTGAGAAAATTGACCAAAGAAAAAGAGACTGGTTTTGGAACCAATCTCTATCTGTAAAATCTTACTTGGTAGCGGGGGCAGGACTCGAACCTGCGACCTTGTGGTTATGAGCCACACGAGCTGCCACTGCTCTACCCCGCGATATTCGCAACAAGCGAAACTAAATACTACCAAACAGAGGTGAATAAGTCAATTGTTTGTTATAGTGTCGGTATGGTTTTAGATGCATTAAATATGTCTTTTGCGATGGGGTGGGAAATCCTTTGGGCTTTGATACTTGGGTTTTTTCTGTCTGCTGTTATTCAGGCAGTTGTCACGAAAAAACAAATGAGTGAACTTCTGCCCGACGATTCGCCCAAATCGCTGGCCAAAGCATCCTTGCTGGGCGCTGCTTCGTCTTCTTGTTCGTATGCTGCTGTGGCAATGTCGAGGTCGTTGTTTGTTAAAGGAGCTGATTTTGTATCTGCAATTACCTTTGAGATTGCATCTACAAATCTCGTTATTGAACTAGGGATAATTATGGCACTACTGCTTGGTTGGCAGTTTACATTGGCTGAATTTATTGGTGGCCCTATCATGATTATGGTGTTTGCACTACTGGCGAGGCGCTTCATCAAACCAAAAGTTATAGAAACTGCTCGAAAAATTGCCGAGAGAGGCACACAAGGCAAAATGGAAGCACACGCCCAGATGGATATGGCGGTAAACAATAGCTCATCTCTCTTAACTAAGCTCCGTTCTGGGGAAGGCAAAACAGCGATTTCTCACTATTTTGTTATGGATTGGCAGTCAGTCTGGAAAGACATTGCTCTTGGTTTAATTATTGCCGGTGCGGTAGCTGTGTGGGTTCCGCAAAGTTTTTGGCAGAACTTTTTTCTAACTACTCACCCCACCCTATCTGCTTTATGGGGACCTATAGTTGGACCACTCGTAGCCATAATTAGTTTCGTATGTTCTATCGGAAACGTTCCTCTTGCCGCGGTACTCTGGAACGGTGGAATCAGTTTTGGAGGAGTTATAAGTTTTATTTTTGCAGACCTGATAATTCTGCCAATAATCAACATCTATCGCAAATATTACGGCTGGAAAATGGCTCTTTTGCTTAGCGGACTGCTCTACGGAGCAACGATTCTAGGTGGTTACGTTGTAGAAGTTTTGTTCCAAGTGCTAAATCTTATACCAAAAGAACACAGTGCCAAGATCGTGGAAGCGTCTGTTTCGCTAAACTACACGACGCTCCTGAACGCCGGGTTTTTGCTTTTGACAGTTTTCCTAGTCACAAGATTTTTCAAAACAGGCGGTAGAAACATGCTAAAAGCCATGAAAACCTCCATACCCCACAACTCCCACCCCTAAAAAAACGAACTAAAAACAATAATCACATTTTCCCTCTCTGTAAAAGGTCGGACCTTTTGAAGTGTTATTTTTGTGATTTTTGGATTTTGCGTTTTATTAAGAAGTTTTTTAGGTCGTGGCGCCATTCGTACAGCGCATAGCCAAGTGCTAGAAACATTGCTGTTCCAGCTAACCACCATCGCGGGTTTTTGACTATTTCACCCGCGGACACGTCTTGAACTTTTGCAGTTGCGGCAGAAGCCACTGTTCCTTCAACTTTTCGACAGCGGTTTGTGTCTGGATTCCGTTCCTGACCTACTGCACACGGTACAAGCGAACTAGACGAAACCGCCCGACAGCGATTTGTGTCGGGATTCCGCTCCTGCCCTTCTTTGCACGGCACTAAGCTGGTACTTGAAGCCAGAACTGAACGGCAACGATTTGTTTCTGGGTTACGCTCTTGGTCTGCCTTACAAGGTGTCAACTGTGATATTGCCGGCTGAATCAACCTACATCGATTCGTTTCCAGACTTCTGAATTGCCTTCTGGGCAGGGCCCTAGTAAGTTTACTTCTTCGTCTTGGAATGTCTCTGTTTCTAGGGAGTTGGTAGTTTGCGACTACACATGTGGTGGAGCATTTACTTAATAGTTGGCCCCTAATCGTTCAAGAATAAGAGGGTTGAAGGTCTATTATATACGCATCCTTACTAGGGTACAGTACCGCGAGGGTAGCGCATCTCTTCGAGGCACCGCGGGTTAACTATCTAGGCAACGTACTATTTCTGCCATAAGCTCTTTAACAGATTTTTGTGATTGTTGTGTAAGGTTAGCGGCTGTGATTTTCTTATCGACTACCTTTTTGTAGAAGGAAACCGCGAGTACGAGTTTCTGCTTTTTTTCTTGTAATAGATACTTTGAGTTACTTGCAGTGAACGAAACTTTCGTATCTTCAAGCACCAATTTTTTAAAATCATTAGGTGAGAAAATATCTTCAATACCTTCGCAGTCTTTGACGCCTATAAGTTTGTTCTTTGAAAGTTCGTTATCACCGCCAAACAAATCTTTTTTAAGACTCCGCCTAACTACCTTTCCGGCGTTATCATCGTCAGTTACTACTACGAAGTCTAAATCCCAACCCAAAAATAGACTAACTAGCAAAGGCACGTTGGATACGCCCGTAGCAGCTAGAAAGTGCATTGCGTGTTTCTCCCCAATTAATAGCTGAAACGCTTTAAGATAATAAAATGCGCTTGGCTCCTCTAGGATTACATTATTTTTTGTTTTTATAGCCTGTTGGTGATCTAGGCTAACACCTATCGTTGTATAGACTGGTGAAAGTGTTTCTCGCGACGCGGCGCCTAACTCCTTGATTTCATACAAGCATGTTTCGCTATTAGCATCTTCAGCATCGTCTCTTTGAACTGCAATAAGCCTGTAGAAAGAATTTACGTCTATTAAGTACGGGGAGTGCGTAGTATATAAGATCTGCAAGAAGCTCTTCGTATCTTCAAATACCTTGAGAACATCCGCTTGAGCCTTCGCGTGCAAGAAAGCTGCCGGCTCGTCTATTAACAAGATGTCGTCTGGGCGGTTAGCCTTCTTGCTAGCTTGCAGTTGTAGATAGAAAGACAAGAACCACTGCACGCCCTTACTCCGTTGCGCAGGATGTAATAATTCTTGCCCGTCCTTTATCCAAAAGATTATGTATGGTTTTCCTGCCAGTGCTACATCACTGTCGTCATGATTTTTTAACTCAAACTCAATTGAAATCTTGTTATCCTTACCTATAAATTGTCGCCAAAATTTCTGAAACTCAAGGGTTAGGCCAGTATTTGCAGCTCTTATCTTCTTGGCTATGCCGCGTCCTTGAGGCTGTGATAACTCTTTGGAGGTCATACCTATTACTTTAAGGTAATTCAATGCGCCTTTCCTGCCTTTAAATGTACTTTCCGCGTCATCTATTTCGGTCAAATCGATCATAGGTGGTAATAAGCTATCAAAATCTACAAAGAGGTCGATATTTGGAGTACGTCCATACAGTTCCTCTACAAGGGTTTCTACAGTGATGCCTTCAACTTTGGTATCGTCACCCTCTTCCGTCTCTTCGGCTTCCGGGGTAGCGACCGGCGGCGTAGGGGTTGTTTCTGGTTCTGTGGGTGTAGGAGCTGGGGGGGCGGGTTCAGTGGGAGTTAGTTCAGCCTCATCTTTATCTCGTAGTTCCTTAATCATGTCCTTGGCGGCTGTATTTTCAATATCCAGATGGGATGAAGTGTCGTTTAGGCCGGTCCAAGTTCGGGTAAGTATAATACCGGAGGTATTGCCACTTATGTGGTCTATTACTTTGTCTCCGTCGGCAAAGGAGAGCTTTAATGCCTCGTGGTCATCACCAGTCATTTCAAATCTACAGCTTATCTCCGGGTAATTATCGTCTCTTATAAAGTCCTCGTTCAGTTGACACTTGTCGAAGCAATGTAGGGCCTCAAGGACGGCAGATTTACCAGCTTCATTTTGACCGATCAACGCCGTTATTCCGTCACCTGACAGCTGTTTCCAGCCTGTATCTGCAATGGATTTAAAGTTTTTGATACGAAATGCTAGTAGTTTCACACGAACCCCTCAATTTAGAGCCTATTATCCTACAAACATTCTTAGAAGTAAATACTATATAATGTTTATGCTTATACTTCAATTTATTTAATATGCCTCACAGTGATGATTGTTTTCGATAGATGTCGTAGCAGTATACTACCCTACTTCGTAGTCGTGAGCGTTTACATAGATACTATTTCCTATTTCCCATATCCCATATTTTTCTCAGAACGACTGCTTCATGGACTTTCTAACAGTGGCAATATTTGGTCGGGGCAGGTTTTTAGGATGTTTTGCATGGCGGTGTGTTCGGGTTGGGTTACCCAGAGAGTGTATTTGAGCTTTACTGCTATTTGTCTGGCGACGTACCTACAACGATACGATTTGTTGGATGGCAACCAAGTGGCGGCGTCTCCGTCGCTTTTTTGTTGATTGGCAGGGCCGTCAACGGCCAGAAGGTTTAGGCCATCATTTGCAAACAACAGCCTATCGTCCACTGATAATAGTTGGGCACCCGTTTGCCAAGCATCAGAAAGCGCTACGACATGGTCTATCTGCACCGCACTGCTAGTTCCTACACCCCTACTGAATTGGATAGTTTTGCCGGTATACGGGTCATCTAATGTGCCACTTTGAACCATGCAATCTGTATCAGAAACTGTTTTGACGTTTTGCATATCACGAGTAAGGATTATGTTTCTGACATCACAGCTCCCTACACTTTCCCAGCCTGAGCTAAATTGTTCTCTGGTGTATCCGGTCTTGGGAGCACGGCCTTTAATGGCAATTTTGCCCAATGCCTGTAGTGCATTTACTGACTGGGTGTCAGAGTTTATACCCGCGACATCTGGTGTTGGGTCAGGCGTGTTTGTATGGGCACTTTGTTTGAATCCCTGAAAAATCAGCCCAACAGCAATTGCCAAACATACCAGCACGACTGCCGACACCCTCCGACGGCGTTCTTCCATGTTTTAATTGTACCTCACAAAAATGTTTACGAATTTCTGTGGAAAATGAAGTCTATCCAGTCATCGAAGTTTTGGCGGTAGGTTGGTTTGTCTTTTTTTGTCTGTTTTTGTTCTGTTTTGTCTGTATTTGGAAGTTCTTTGGCGTATTTGAGCGCAATGTCTTTGGGCACCAAAATCAGGGTTTCGCCAGGGGCGCCTTTGCCGAGTGCTTTTCTGGCTTGAAGCTCCAGATATGTGTCTGTTTTGTAGTAATCATTTTTTAGACGTAAATTGTCGTTTTCTAGCTGGTCTACCACGTTTTGTTGGTCCAGTTGGGCGATTTGTTTTTGTAACACATAGTTGGCTTCTATTACCCTTACTCCACTCCAGCTGGCCAGCAAAACCATGACCCCAAAAACCATAAACCCCAAAAACCGCACATCGCGCAAGTTTTGTAAAATAGCTTTTTTGTCTATGTTTTTCAGTTTTTGAATCATCTATAGACATTATACCAAGATAGGCCTAGCTTGAAATCTAAAAAGTAAGACCGTAGAAAGATTCAAGTAGCTTGTAAACTATAATTGCAGGCCAAATAGATGCTTTTAAGACCCCCGTAACTACGGCAACAAACCCTACAGCGTTTTGAATATTGTATACGGCAGCGCCTAGAAATCCGACAAAGTACAACGCTCCACCGCCACCATGGCCTGAAGAACCTCTGGATTGAGCTTTTCCCCATTTTTTCCATTTTTCGGAACCTTTTATACGTGCTTTGATTTCTATCTCTTGGTCCTTTGACTTTGCCATGTTTTACCCCTTTTTACTCTGTTCTAATTATATCAAATCTGGTGGGGGTGGTAGGAATCGAACCTACTACCAAGTGGTTATGAGCCGCCTGCTCTAACCGATGAGCTACACCCCCATATTGTAGTGTGATGGTAAAGCTAACAGAGAGAGTATACCAGATTAACTGAGAATTTTAAGTAGTTCAGTTATGGACTGAGCGGACATGAGTTTTTCGCGGAGGTCTTTGGCGCCTTCGAACCCGTTTATGTATATTTTGCAGAATTTGTTTAGTGTTACTAGCTTTCTTTCGTTTTTTTGCCAAGTTTTGGCAAAAAGTTCAACATGCTGTTTATACAAATCCATTTTTTGTTTTTGCGTGTAGTCTGGCCATGGCGATTTGTCTGCAAACACAAATGGGTCGTCGAATATCCCACGGCCTATCATGATACCGTCAAGTTTGTGTTTTTTTACCAGCGCTAGGCCCTGTGAACGCGTTTGTACGTCGCCGTTTCCGACTATTTTGGTACTAGGAGATAGTTTGTCGCGAAGTTCACGAATCTGCCCGATTGTGTCCCAGTCTGCGGGTACTTTGCTCATCTGTGCTTTGGTCCTGCCATGAATTATCAGCGCCTCAAGGTTCTGCGCTAGCAAAAGTTCATGCCAAGTGAGATCCACCCCACTGTAACCTGTTCTGGTTTTAATACTCACGGGGAGAACGCCAGCTCCCTCTTTGGTAGCTTGGATAATCTCCACCGCAAGACCTCTGTTGTTCATCATGGCCGAACAGCAACCATCTCTGACAACGGTCTTTACCGGGCATCCCATGTTTATGTCTATGCCGTCATAGCCCATTTTTACCAAATCTCGGGCTGTTTTGTAGTAATTTTCGGGGTTTTTGCCCCAGATTTGAGCAATGATTGGATGTTCTGAATTAGTGAATCTCAATTTGGGCAATAACTTGTTCCTGCCGAGACTTTGAAGACCATCTACGTTTACAAACTCTGTAAAAAACAAATCCGGGACCCCAATTCCGGCTATAATCTGTCGAAACACAGTGTCCGTGACATCATCCATTGGCGCCAAAACAAAAAAAGGCTTTGGCAATTTGTCCCAAATATTCATCTTGACTATTCTACACTATCGCCTGATAGACGCCTGGCTTTTGCTTCTGCGCGTGCTTTGGCTAGTCCTCCCAAAGCAAGTTTGGGAGTAGCGGGTTCTGAGTCATCACCTCTCATTCTGTCTACTTCTCTATCTTTTATACTACGCAGAGATGCACGAACTGCTCTTAAGTTTCTGTTTACTCTGTTTTGCCCAAGTTCTTGGGTGGTTGGAACAACATATAGTGCTCTGGCGTCTGCGCTGGGCGTTTTATCTACCAGGGCGTCGGCAACCGATGACCTGAGTTTTACATCTGTAACTGCATCTGTTTCGAGAGTGTCATATTCTATTGTAAACGGGCGTTCTGGGTCATCTGAGGCATAGGGCAGTTCACCTGCTACTTCGCGTGCCACCCTCTCGTTTGCTTTATCAAATTCCTTCATAGGAGATTCAGGACCAGTATATTGTGATTCTTGTGGTATTTTTCCTGCCATAACCCATTATTATACCACACTTGTCAAGGTTTGACTAGTGTTGGTTTATGTTTTTTGCTGTTTTTCAGTTTATTACTGTATATGTAAATTATTGAACCCAAAAGAGTAATTGTATAGAGAAACCATACAGACTTGAACCAGCCAGCTTGTAAATTACTGCCCAGTCTGAGCGAATGAATCACAATCAGCAATATTGCTACATCACTGGCAAGTTGTACGTATTTCCACCACATTTTATCTTGGTACAATCGCCGAAATTCATAAACCAAAAACATAGTTAAACTGAGCATGCCTAGAATCACAGCGCCTTTCAAACTTGATGCGACGAAGTTAAGCTCACTACTGGGAGGTAGCCCCAAACCGTCTCTCCACAATTGCCACGCCAATAGTCCCGGATGTAGTAAGATTGCACCTAATACTGCCAAACTAGTCGTTTCGAAGTAAGTTTTGAGCACTGTTTTGTCGATACCAAACCTTATGCGTAGTGCCGACATAACATAGTGCCCCCACATCAAACTAAACGCCAGCAAACCGAACAGTGGGAACAATTGATAACTGCTTATTCCGATAATTTCCCAGCTATTGCCCTGACCCCAAGCAAAAATTGCTAAAATTACAGATAAGGTAGTAATCCCCCACGCAAGCGTCAGTAATTGTTTAGATTTCATACTTAACTATCATAGCAAACATTCAATTCACACTATAGTTTGCAATGAATAACAGATACACCACGCTTAATTCACATTTTTCCTCTCTGTAAAAGGTCGGACCTTTTGAAGAGTAAAAATTGTGAATTCTTATTGGCTGGAGCGAAAGAGTGTTGAACAGAGTTTAATATATTTCGCTTGTTTACGTCGAACAAAAAACTGTGGATACTGTTGTGCACCTATTCCCAACGGAAGATTCGAAAAGCTACTGTGTAAATTATTATCAGCCAGACCGCCATTACGGCCAATTGTGGTCCAAGCTGAGTTAAATGTTGCCCCTCGGTAGTTATTAGCCTAGCTCCGTCAATAACGGGGGTTAGGGGAAAGTAGTTTGTGATACTTTGTAGCCATAAAGGCATTGCAAATCGAGGGAAAAATGTCCCAGACAAAAACATCATGGGAAATACAATTATATTGGCTAGCGGTGCTGCTTGTCTTTCGTTCTGCGCCCATCCACCGATTGACAAACCAATGCCCAAAATCACGACTATACTAAACACCATAAAGACTGCTAACTCCAAAAAGTTTCCTGTTACTTTTAGATGAAATATTGGCGACATGGCGACCGCAAACATAACTGCTATTGTCATGAGACCAACCACTGCATTTCCAAGCATAATGGATAGAAAGTATTGCCATGCACGGAGTGGAGTGGTGTGCATTCTGCGTAAAATACCTTGTTTTTTGAGCTCCGGGAATATGTTAATTGGTCCAAATATACCGGCACCAAGTATTGCAAAACCCAGTAGTCCTGCAAACGCATAGTCAAAAGAACTCAAAGAGCTTTCGTTTAGTTGTTCGGGAACTGCTACATAGGGAGTAGGTGCCTTTACAAGGTCGCTGTTTGTTGGAGTAAAGTATTGGCTTTGTAAAACTGATTGCACGGCTTGGCCCGCCTGAGTGTTGTTTTGAGTATAAACAATCTTGGCCTGTCCACTTGGGGTTTTCTGGTCATTGGACGATTCTCCAAAATTTGACGGTAATATAATCGTGGCTTCTAGTTGCCCTCTTTTCATTTTTTCTTTTGCTGATTCAATATCATGCACTTTTTCGTCAACTTTCAGAACGCCCTTGGAGCCAATATCTTCTACGAGCTGTTTGGAGAACGCGCTACTTGATTCGTTTATCAATGCCACACGGAAAGAAACGTTATTGTTTTTGTTAGCAAAACCAAATACAAATAGGAATATTAATGGGAAACCAAATGTGAAAAATAAAGCTGTCTTATCTCTGAAAAGGCGCCTTAAATTAGTTTTGTAAAAAACCCAAACCGTGAAAAGTTTTTTGCGCAAACTCATGCTTCCAATCCTTTGCCTGTCATTTCAATAAATACATCTTCTAAGTCGGCCTGTTCAACGCGTGCATCCTTTTTAAATCCCTTGTCTAAAAGTTGCTTTATTAGCTTTTTGGGAGTGTCTAGGGCAATAATTTTGCCATTGTCCATAATGGCAATTCTGTCACACAAAACTTCTGCTTCATCCATATAATGAGTAGTCAGAATCACACTAATCCCCCTGTCTCGAACTTCTTGAATTAACTTCCATAGGTTTCGTCTAGCCTGGGGATCAAGGCCAGTTGTGGGTTCATCAAGAAAAAATACTTTTGGATTGTGTACGAGTGCTGCGACAATACTAAAACGTTGTTTCTGCCCACCTGAGAGCTGTTCGATATAACTATTTGCTTTGCTTCCTAGGTTTACTTCTTCTAAAAACTTTTTCGCGTCAACTTTTTCCCCGTACGCAGAAGCAAACATGGCAATCAGTTCCGTAAGCTTGGTTTTATCCTGAAAGCCGGGCGATTGAGGTTGTACTCCTATCATTCCACGAATTTCATATGGGTTCTTGGCAACATCTATACCGTCAATACTGGCTGAGCCTCCGTCAATTTCACGGAGAGTTTCAATCATTTCAAGTGTGGTAGTCTTGCCAGCGCCATTGGGGCCCAAAATGCCAAAAATTTCTCCTTTTTTCACAGAAAAACTGACACCGTTAACAGCAGTTACTTCTCCGTATCGTTTTACCAAATTTTTTACTTCTAGAATTGTCTTGACCATTCAAAAACTATACCACAACAACCCTTAACGCGTTAAGGGAAAATTAAAAACCGGTCAAGGTGGACCTCGACCGGCTCTTTTCCTTAGTAATAAGGATTATTTTCGCTTAACTGTCAAGAAACCGTTACGAGGGTTTTCGTTGACCATCATACCATCTGGTACTGAATCAATTGCCTCTGCTCGCTGATCTTTGCTGAAGTAGTAAATTCGCTGTTCTTTGCCGCCACGAAGTGTGACTAGCTTTGAGTTCAAGAAGTATGTTACTCCTTTAGAGTTTGTGTGCTTGTAAGCCATTTGTAGCTCTCCCTCTCTTACGTTACTGATAGTACACCTACCATACGCCCCCGGCTTTTTACTTGTCAACCCTGTTGTTGGTTTTTTTCTACCCTAACAGGGATGATATATATTGATTACAGAGTAAAACACAACAATAGACCTACGGTGATACCGCAAAATATGAAAATAAATTTGAATATCTAAAAACTCCTAACAACATTACTCTTGCACAGTAAAGCGCTTATGCAGTACACTTACACTCGTAATACGAAATCTAAACAAAGGTGGTTAACTTCGATGGAATGGAATCGTGGCGCGAGCCAAACACAACCAGTAAACCAACCTGTACACCACGCAGGAGGTCGTAAGAGAAAAATATCCCTAATGAGCTTGCGTACTGCAAGCGTAGTTCTTGTGGTCTGCATTAGCATATTGATTTTGGCTTTGTCCGGATCTATTGCCATAGGTGGTACAAAATCTCAGTCTAAGTACGTAGACGGAAGCAAGATGCAAGCTGTTTTCCTAAATGGAGGGCAGGTGTATTTTGGCAAAATTACCACACTGAACGACAAATATATGCGAGTAAATGACATTTACTACTTGAGAGTAAATCAACAAGTACAACCAGATGGAAGCGTTGCTGAAAATAATCAAAATGTTTCGCTAGTGAAGCTTGGTTGTGAGTTGCACGGTCCTCAAGACAGTATGGTTATTAACCAGAGTCAGGTTATCTTCTGGGAAAACTTGAAAGGCGATGGAAAGGTTGCAAAAGCAATAGTTGAGGATAAAAAGCAGAATCCAGATCAAAAATGTGACACTAGCACTAACTCTTCTAGCACCACTCCAAGTTCAACATCCCCAGCAACTGACACTAGCACTACGAAAAAGCCATAGTTAAGAAATTAGCAATTGGATTTATAAAAAGCTCGCTATTAAGGCGCGCTTTTTATTGATGATTTCTGAGTTTATGATGAAGCCATTTTTCCAACACAAAACTAACTGTAAACATAAACAGAAACAGTGCAGCAAAAAATAAACTCCAGCCAGCTAAATCCGGAGACCAGACTGGGCTAGAAAAATTAAACTTGAACAGAGCATCAGGAATCTGTTTCTCTTCGACAGAGGGCGCGGGATGAGAGTCGATGTAGTTCTGAATACATGGCAAACGACCTGCTCCGTAAAAACTCTGGGGAAAATGGGTTTCGCAATATTTCTGAGCGTCGTTATATATAGTATTAGTGTTTGCCTGCCCGGTTCGTTCTTTTTCTGCCGCTACTAGCCTATCGTAACGATGTTTTAGCTGAATCGGAGGATACACTGACGTACTGCTAGCAAGATCTGTGTTCATGTGTCCATATATGTAGAGGCGCAGTTTATCTATAGCTGACTCTACATCTCCGTTCTGTTCATCTACCTTAATCAGTTCGTCTCTTAGGGAAATAGCATTTAGGTTATTTTGACGAAGTGCAAATACAGCAATAGTAGCACTCAAAAGAAAAGCGGCAAGAAAAACCCAATAATTAATTTTGAGCAATCTAGTCCGGAAATGATGAAGTCGTTTTTTATTCACTAATGCTTATTGTAGCGACTATTCGACTATTCGACTACCGGACTGCTAGACTATTATCGTATGCACATATTTTTCTCAGGCATAGGCGGTACGGCGATTGGCCCATTGGCGATGATTTCAAAGCAAGCAGGCTACGATGTGTCAGGCTCTGACAAACAAGACAGCCGATACGTACAGTATCTGCAATCACATGGAGTAGAAAACATTCAAATTGGCCAGACGGAACAACAAATTTCAGAAATTCACACCAAATCACCAATAGATTGGTTTGTGTATTCGTCCGCAGTGGAGATAGAAAACCCAGATGCCGACGAACTAACTTTTTGCCGAGAAAAAGGCATAAAAACTAGTAAAAGAAGCGGACTTTTAAGCAAACTCATTAAGGACAAAAACCTGAAACTTATCGCTGTCGCTGGAACACACGGCAAAACTACTACTACCGCAATGATAGTGTGGCTTTTCAAACAGTTGGCAATACCTGTCAGTTATTCGGTTGGAGCAAAAATTGACTTCGGTGAAATGGGTGAATTTGCTGAACATTCCGAATATTTTATATTGGAAGCAGATGAGTTTGACAGAAATTTTTTGGAGTTTAGGCCGTACCTTTCAGTTATAACGGGGATAGCCTACGACCATCCAGACATATATCCAACCCAAAAAGAATACAATGAAGCGTTTAAGGACTTCGTCCATCAAAGTCAGAAAGTAATAGCTCGTCCTGAAGATTTTGAAAATATTGGCTTGCCGACCAAGCCGTTTAAATCACCAGAAGTATTACCTAAAATTAACCTAAAAGGCAAAGTTAATCGTGAAAATGCCCAGCTTGCTATCGAGACTGTCGCAGAATTAACAGGCAAACAAGCATCAGATTTAGTCACCTCCATGAACCAATTTCCGGGCGTTTCTAGGCGGTTTGAACGTATAGCTGACAATCTATATTCAGACTACGCTCACACTCCTGAAAAGATTCAGGGTGCTTTGCAGATGGCGCATGAAGTTGCGGGTAGTCAGGTTGTTGTAGTTTACGAGGGCCTGCACAACACAAGGCAACATTTTATCCGCAAACAACTTGAACATTTGTTCGATGACGTTAAGAAGCTGTATATTGTGCCTAGTTACAGGGCAAGAGAGGACGAAAATTTAGAAGATTTAACTCCCGAGAAACTACTAAAACTATTGTCTCATCCCGAAAAAGCCGAACCAGCAAGCTACGATGAAAAACTAAAAAATACAATTAAGACTCATGTGAAGTCTGGTGATTTGGTTTTGTGCCTCAGCGCGGGAGGCGGTGGATCTCTGGACGAATGGATTAGAAAAGAATTCCAGAATTAACGGTTGTCGCCACTGCCTGTTAGTTTGCCACGTTTTTGACGGCTGGCTAGCTTTTCTAAGTTTGCCTGGGCAACGTCTTCGAGCGATAGCCCTAAATGATTAGCAAATACTGCCAGATACCACAGCACATCACCTATTTCTTTGCCAAATTCTTCGCGGTCCTTATCATCCATGACACCCTGTTTGTCTCTAATTATTTTTTTGGCTTTCTCGGCGATTTCCCCAGCTTCTCCATTGATGCCAAGCACCCAGTGCAAGCGGTCTTTTAATTCATCGTCGGTTGAAATAATCGTTTTTAGAGCTTGTTTTTGATAATCTTTAAAATTCACAATATTCTCCCTGTTTCTTCATCAACTTTAACAGCACCCTCGCGAAAAACTTCAACGGCATCATCAATTATACGAATAAGTGTGGAGGGTTCTCGCCCTGACAAATCTCCTCCATCTACATAGAAGTCTAATTTGTCACCAAAATACTGCTTGGCGGATGTGATGTTGCTGGCCGGTGTTTTGCCAGGCAAATTTGCACTGCTAGTCAGCAAAGGACCAACTTTATCCAGCAAACCATTGAGTGCTGGATTGTTTGAGATTCTAACTGCCATAGTCCTCATTCCTTGGTCAAGATAATCCAACTCCGAACTACATGGAATAATAATGCTTATTGGGTTTGGCCAGTATTGCTGTACTGCTTTTAAATACCTTGGCTTTAGCCCAAGGTCAATGAGCTGAGAAATACTTGAAGCTATGACGGTTCCGGGTTTATTTTCCCGTGATTTTAGTTGGTATAGCCTTTTGACGGCGAGCTCGTCGTTCGCCAAACACACCAAACCATACACTGTATCTGTAGGCAATACACCTACGCCACCTTTTTTAAGTATTGGTTCGAGTGCGCTTTCGTCCAGAGAGTTAAGTGTTACTGACATTTATATATTGTAACTCAAGAGCTAGAGTCCGAGTGATGCGTCGCTCAACTCAGCTTCGGGAAAATCTACCGCGTCATTGGCTTTCGCCAAGGTGTCATCGACTTGCTTGCTTGTTTCATCTACATCCGATGTGCGTACGTCAGTTTTTGTTTCTGTTGACTGCGACGAGGTGGTTGTATCTTTTCTTTCAATGTCGCCATTGTTTTTTCTAACATAGGCCATAACTACTAAACCAGCCAAAACAATTGCAACAAATATCGCAACCACAATAGCCATAACGGGCATAGCGTGATGCGATGAAGTATTTTGATGTTCTGGATGTTCATGTATCCCTAGTGGTGATTGTTCGTTTGCACTTTCAGTCTGTGACACATCAGGTCTTGGTTCTGTATTTGGAGCAGACTTGTCTATGGCAAGCTCCCCTAAGCTACTTTCTGTAGAAGGATGTATGGGGGTTTGAATTGTGGAAGAATCATTTTCAGAGATAGTTGGAATATTTTGTGTATTTGATTCTTCGGTTGACGATGGTTGTGGTGCGGTTACATCCATAACCTGTCCACTAAGTGGTGATGATTGTTTTTCGTCGTGTTCTTCCATAACTATCCCTCTCCCTCTGTTTTAGCTAAACCAGAGCGGATTGTCTTAAGGAGCGGTTTAATTGTATCTGTTAGATACGTACGAACGTCCGCTCCGTCCGTGTGAACTTGCAGTCTGGCGGCGCGCGCTGCTTCTAATGAAGCACCAAACCCTTCAGGGTCTGTTTCGCAGTCCATTGCTACCAAATCGCTTACGATTTGCTTGAAATTTGCGATGTCCGAGTTGAAGCCATCAATTTTTTCTTGCAGGACTGCGATGTCGGTATTTAATTCTGTAGTGTCTATGCCTTTTTCTTTAAGTTTTTCAGAAAGTTTATTGAGTCTGTTAATGGTGTTTGAGTACACTTGAGCTCGACTTGTTTCAAGGCCTTTTATACGATCTACTACAGAACTGACTTTGCCTTGAGACGCTTTGCATTTTGACTTAAGGCGCAGTTTTTGGGCACTAGTTATTTTAGTTTTGACCGTATTTTTATGTTCAGCTATTCGATCTTCCAGAGTTTGCTTCTTGGTTTCATTTGTAGTTGTGCCCGTTGCTGAAGTCGCACCTGTTTGATTATCCACGGCATGAACAACTGAAGTCAGTATTACAGGCAAAGCCATGACCGTTACGAGAAATAAAATAAGTAGTTTTTTCATGAATATATTTTCCTATTATTCAATTCATATCTTAACATAAGCATATCGGTATATTATGATTTTTTGCTTGCAATCCAGGTCATGACTACTCCTGCAGCAACCCACTGAGGGAATATTCCATATAATGTATCACTTGCAGAATGCGAATTTCGATCGACCGCAATAAATACTGTTACTAGATACACGACGAATGGCACATACAAAAGCCATCCTTGCCAGCTTTTCGGCAAATAACTTCCTCTAACTTTGGTAAACCATTTATTGTTTTGTTTTGACATTGCTAATAATTCCACCTGTCTAAACCACCGGAATTTGTAACATCGACGATTTTTACAGCATCCCCACCGTTTATGTTTATTGCGTAATCGGCTGTCTCCTGGTCATTTTTCACTCGATATACAATAGTACTCTCATTGAGCCATCGAACTGGAAGTTTAATTCCGCTCTGGCTTTTTAGAACTATATCCTTTTTAGTTTCGTGGTCGTAGCTTAAAAGCGTCCCTTTTCCGTCACGGACATCTACCCACGCACTGTTTTTACCACTTGGACTACCAATATATACTCTCGAATTTTGGTTCGGCGGAGCTGTATTTTGTCTGGTTGGCACATTGTCTCCTAAATGATAGTTGTACCAATTTTGCTGTACAGAAAGGGCCAAATCGTCGTAAGTTGTTCTAAATATATTCCAAACTTCTTGATCAAAAACCGTGCGCTGGTTGGAGCCATCTGGGTTTATTTGAAAAAGTCCCACACCCTCCGTCTGATATGCGCTTGCCGGTGCGTAGTAGATTTTTCCGTTCGCCGAAATGACATCGTTGAAATAGTTGCTACTGGCAAGCTCTTTGCTAGAACCATCTTTATAGTTGTAGCTTACAAGTCGGTAGCGTTTAGGATTGTTGGCACTACTTCCTTCGGTAATCTGTACATAAACCAGATTATCACCGAACCAATCAATAATCTGTACTCGCTCGGAAGCCACTATGTTAGTCGTGGAACTATCCTCAGTATTTATCAAAATTAGATTGCTGAGAGTAAACCCATCGCTGTTATTTTGACCAGCGCGAGTTGAAACATACGCTACAATACCATCTTTAGGATGGGGCACGAGTACCATTCCTTCTTTCTCCTTACCAGATCCGGCAAGTTCAAGTTTTTCTTCTTTTCCATCAATATAGATACTAAATATATCGAGCTTTCCTGTTCGATTTGAAACAAAAATATGTTTTTTGGAGGGCACAAGTTTCACTTCTCGAACCTTATTGTCACTTAGGTCCATGCTAAACTTTTCGGTTCGGTAGAACTCTGCATTTATACTGACTTCAATTTGCTCATCTTTTTTGTTGTCTATTGTTAGCTTAATTATGCCCTTGCTGTCTGAAAACGCGCTCGACTCACCACTACTAGCTTCAGCTTTCTCTATTGGTTTTCCAGATAAATAGTCAGTTACCATGAAGCTATATTGACTACCTGTAGGAGTTAAGCTGAAGTCGCCTAGCGGGTTACTGCCAAGCCCTACTACAATATTTTTGTCGACTGACGCGAAAGCCCTTTTTTCTATTTTGAGTATTGCTTTGCCTAGTTTTAGTTTTTGTAAAATTACCCTGCCTTCTTCGTCTGTCATACTTTTTATGTCCCCTATAGAAACAGAAACATTTTTAAGTGGCAGACTGGTACTTTGATCTAAAACGACAACCGAACTTTTAGCCCGGACGCCAGCAGAATTCAATACGAAATAACGAACACTAGGAAATAGAAAAGTCACGATAAACAGCGTGACAACTGTGCCAAAAACCAACCACCGAACGTTTGGTTTGGCCCATAGTTGTTTAAACTTTAGGAACAAACTTTTGCGTGGTTTTTTTTCTAGTTTGATAGTCTGATCAGTATCGCGAACTGCATCTTCGATTTCCAATAGTTCGTCTCCCTCGGCGGCAATGATTGCTTCTACTGCCTTGTCGGTTGACGGACTTGAGATTACTTCCGACTCGGAAATTTGCTCATTTGGAATAGTTTGTACAGCCTGGGCGGGTTTTTCTAACTCGACTACCTCATCGTCTGATCGTGCTGGTTCTGCTGGTTCCGGAGCTTTCAAATCTCCGTCGGTGGGTATTTTTTGCTGACCGAGTTCGGCAATTGTTTTGTCCAGTTTTTCTGCTAAGGATTCTGTCGAATCGTCGCTACTCATTATTGGTATTTTTTTTGCAACTGGACCTGATGATTTGTTTGATTTTTTTGCTTTTGTTTTGGTGGTAGCTTCTTCATCGTTGTGAGAAATCGGGATGATTCGTTTTTTAGAGTTAACTTTTGTTTCTGGAGTCGTTTCTGATGGCAATTCTGGAGCAGATGGTGTTTTTGGAGACTCGTCAGACGTTGAGTCTACCGGAGAGGATACCGATATTATTTTGGGTGCCTTGCTAGGTTTGGCTGAGCTTGGAGATGATTTTGGTTCATCCGGAAGTGACGGGTCCATCATACGCTTAATCTTTTCTTCAATATCATCACTGGCTGGATTTAAGTCCTGACTTCGCTGTTTTTTCATAAAAATATAAAGCTTATCCTTGTATAAAAGTGTAACAAAAACACCTTTCAAACACTAGTAGCGAAGCCACATTGTTGTTATTATTTGTTTCTTTTTTTAGACTTTTTACTTTTATTTTTTCGTTTTTTCATGGATTTGGGTCGCACGGTAGTTGCACTCGGCTCCTCTGGAACAATGGTTTCTGCACCTCGGATTGGTTTTGCTATCTTCGCAACAGCCAAAATTACAATTACCGTGACCACCACGGAAACTATGAATATGGTCAAAAAACCATTGCCGGGGGTGTCATTTCTGGCTACTGTTAGGTTGGAATTATTTGACCTAGAACCTGTACTCAAAACTTTTAGTGAATCTGTTTGTGGAAATGCCTGTGAATTTACTCCAGGTTGGTTAAATACATTGATACCGCTTGACGTAGTTGCGGGTTGCAAGTTTGCCGAATTGGGTTGTAAGCTTCCGTTTACGTTTGATTGAGGGTTGCCTGTTGTGGGCTGAAAATCGGTTGATTTACTTCCTCCAGATGTTGATTGTTGTTCCATAAGATAGTTTTAGTATATAGGACTTTGTGTTTGTCCAAAAACTACCGGCAATTTTATGAATTTAGGATGAATGCTTGGTCGTCTTTTAGATACAGCACCCTATCATTACCTGTATAAACGCTTTTCATGTGATTAATATACTCTATGAAATTTGGATTATCGGCATGTGGAGCTATGATTCTTTCAGTCAGTCCTAATCCTTCCCAGATTATTTGATCGGCGAGACCAGGTTCATCTGCTGTTTCTGAGCCTTTTAGAGTCAATCCAGCTACTATTGCGCCGGCGCTTTCACCACAATACACCAGTTCCAGCTTTAAAAGTTTTTTAATTACGTTCTCTAGCCCACTTCTGCGCATTTCACAGCGTATTACGAAACTGTTTCCACCTGCTACCCAAAGACCGTCATATGATTTCAGCGTCTGGTAAAGCGTTTCCGCGCTATCATATTCACGTAAATCTATAACATCACTCTGCAAACCAATTTTTGCTAAATCAGCTGTGAGCTCGTCTAGACTAGTGGCACGTTCCTCGGGAAGTTTATAGTCTTGAGCATTGGGAATTATCGCCAACCGGCATCCGGCTGGAGGCTTCACAAAAAGTCTTAAAAATTCTTCAGCGTTAGGCACTCTATACGACGACAAATATAGCTTCATTGGACTGAATTATACGCTTTTTTTGTACCGTGCTACCGCAAGAGGCACAAATATCAACAGTATTCCCGCTATCCACAAAAACAGTTTCCAGGTAGTTCCGTCCGGTAACGGTGTTCCTACTGCAAGATGTCGGGACAAATTTGCTACGTATGTAATGGGTTGATTGTTGGCGAATACTTGGAGCCAACTGGGCATAGTTGCAGTTGGCAAAAATGCTGCACTGGCAAAGGTAAGAGGGAAAATTAATAGAAATCCTGCTAATTGTGCAGTTTCGGCATCAGCCATAGCCAAGCCAATAAATGCCGAAATCCAAGAAAATGCATACCCAAAAACTAACATAACCAGCACCATCAATATCGCATTACCAGCTCCATTCATAAACCGAAACCCGTACAAACTACCCACTGTAAGTAAAATCAAAGTTACAGCAAGATTTCGGATGGTATCGGCTGAAGTCCGTCCACTCATGACAGCGGCCCTGCTCATAGGTAAGCTTCGGAAACGATCTACGATTCCTTTACCCATATCTTCGGCTAGGCCAATCCCGGCATTTATGGCACCGAAAAGCATGACTTGAGTCAATATACCCGGAAGCAAATAGTTTATATATCTGCCACCTGGCGCTGCACCTGCCGCGCCTATTGCACCACCAAACACAAAGTTAAAAAGTGTCAAAAACATAATTGGTTGAACTGAACTAAAAAACAAAAGTTGTGGCAAGCGTATGTAGCGGATTAGGTTTCGCTTGGTAATAGTCCAGGTGTCGGCAAATTCATTTCTGAGAGATTGAAACATTACTGTTTGCCTCCGCCGTGATGTTTTTTAGTGCTAGTTTCTGAATCAGTTTTTTTGCCTGTCAATTCCAGAAAAACATCGTCTAGCGAGGGGCGATGCAAACTCAAGCTAATTGGCTTAACTTTGACGTTGTCCAGAGCTCTCACAACTTCCGTCAGAGCTTTCGAGCCATTTTTTACGGGAACGGTTATCGTAAGAGTCGCATCGTCAAAAGTAGCTGGTTTGTTTGAAATTTTTGCCACAGCGGCTAGGGCTTTGGCATTGTTCGTGGGATTTGCCAGTGTAAATTCTATCAAATCGCCACCCATGCGACTTTTTAGCTGGTCGCTAGTACCTTCGGCGATCACTTTTCCGTGGTCGATAACGGCAATTTTATCTGCTAATTCATCAGCTTCTTCTAGATATTGTGTTGTTAGAAGTATGCTGGTACCCTCTTTGACCAGCTGACGAATTGTTGCCCACAAGTCCAATCTTGTTCGCGGATCAAGCCCAGTGGTAGGTTCGTCTAGGAATAGTACTTTTGGGTGGGCTATCAAACTTGCGCCCAAATCTAGGCGCCTTCGCATACCGCCAGAATAGGTTTTTACAGTGCGGTTGGCAGCTTCGGTTAATCCAAATTGTTCCAAAATTTCATTGGTTCGTTTTTTGACTTGGGCCTTTGGCAGGTGATACAAGCTTCCCACCATGGATATATTTTCCCGACCAGTCTGAAACTCATCTACCGCAGCAAACTGTCCAGCAAGGCCTATTAGATTTCGAACTTTTCCTGGGTTTTGTACCACGTCAACTCCTAAAACCTTGGCCACTCCGCTATCAGGGTTAGATAATGTGCTCAACATACGCACCAAAGTAGTTTTGCCAGCGCCATTTGGGCCCAACAGACCGAAAATCTTGCCTTCTTCGGCATGCAAAGTTACACCATCCAGTGCTTTGACCTCGCCAAAGTGTTTCGCAACATCAGTAACTTCAAACGCAAAACTTGTCATTGAACTAAATGTACCACTGCGATACTTAACACGTCAAGTATTATTTTAGCAATCTGTGGATTCGTGACCAAACTTCTTCTGGTGGTTTGTTTAGTTTGGCGCAAACGTCTTCTAGCGGTCGCTGTTGTTTTACTAGTTTTTTGAGCAACTCGTCTTCATCTGGTGTCCAATCGCTAGTTTTTTTCGTCTTCTCAGAGGTTTTTGTCCCTGTAAGCTTGGAAACTATTAACAAAATATCTTCGCCGTATTGTTCGATTTTGCGCCCCCCGAAGCCTTTTATACCCAGCAATGCCTGTTCAGTAGACGGAAGTTTGACTGCCACAGCCTCTAGCATGCTGTCGTGGGCCACAACATATGGTGGCACGCTGTCATGACCAGCTCTCTTTAGGCGCCATTTTTTAAGTTCTACCAGGAGTTCATTGTTGATAATGGGTTCCGTTTCTGTTTCGGATTCTTCTTGAGCCTCTGGGGTTGTTTGCGACAATTGATTAGATACATTGCGAATTTCTCGGTCAAATTCATATATTTGAGGATGCATTTGAAGTGCCATGGCATTTATACCAGACAGGAATAGTCCGTTTATGCTTCTTATGCGAGAAAGAGCCACATAGCCCATACCCGGAGTGAATGATTTGCTCAAATCAACTTCTGCAGAGTCCAGACTCATTCCTTGGCTTTTGTGGATTGTTATTGCCCAGGCTAGACGCAGTGGCAATTGCGAAACTTCAGCCCTGACTTTGCCGTCTTCTTCTAGCTTCCAGCTATGAGGAACAACTTTGATGTTTCGTTTGTTGGTAAGTTTAATAACGGGCTGGTCGTCACGAAATTCCACCACCTGCCCACGTGTGCCGTTTACAAATCCAGCGCTGGGACTGTTGGCTACAAACATGACTTCTGCGCCGAGTTTGAGCTCTAGTATTTCTGGAGCCAGCACACTTCTACGAAGTTGCTCTACTTTTGCTTGTGGCCCCTTAGTATTCATTTTATATTGGTAAACTTCATTTTTTATAGCGTCTAAATGCCGTTGGTTCACGGTATCTATGTCCACGTTATGTGCAAATAGTTTGGTGATAGGCTGAGAACTGGTTGGCTTTTGGCCTATTCTTTCATTCAGAAGCTCATGGTGAAAATCTTCCAACTCCCCACTACGCATAGCTTCTAATAGCTCGAGTAACCCGTCTTTCTCCTGCCGGTGTTGTTCTGTTATATAGCAAATCTTCGGGTCAAGCTCTTCCCAAGCATCGGAATTATGCACAAAGTCTGATTCATCACTTCCACGCGTGATAGGAGGCAATTGGAAAAGATCCCCGACCAAGATTACTTGAATCCCACCAAATGGTTCAGTGGATTTGCGAAGCAATTTACAAACTTGATTTACCATGTCCAGCCGGTGACCATGGAGCATAGATACTTCGTCTATCACTAGGACATCGGTGGCATTGTAGCGTTTTACAAGTTTTGAATTGTTGGCTAGTTGCTGTTTGTCTTTGGCTCCTAAAAAATCGCGAATCCCAAGCCCTGACCATGAATGAATAGTCGTTCCGCCTATATGTGTAGCCGCAATACCGGTACTAGCCGTAACGGCCACAGTTTTACCAGACTTTGTAGCTCGTTTCACAAACTGATTCAGCACATAAGTCTTTCCAGCCCCCGGCGGCCCAGTCAAAAATACCGGCGCACCCGACAGCATGACAGTAAGAGCTTGTGTTTGTTTCATTTACTAATTAGCCTTTTCCAGGAGCTTTTCAAGTTCTGGCTTTACCAGATTCACTATAAGTTCGTGGCCATTATTATTTGGACGCAGACCATCAAAAAAATTATCCACTCCTGAATCTTGTCGCTTTTTGAACTCGTTATAGACTGGAACAAAAGTAACGGATTGCTCCTCAGCGACTTCTTTTATAGCATTTTCTATTATTTTAATGCGCTCATTTGTGTAGTGCACATTTGCCCAGTTAACGGGGGTTGTTTTGGCTTCATCGCAACTTGGCAAACCAACTAATAGTATTTGGTTCGAGTATTTTTTGGCAGTTAGTATTAATTGTGTCAGTTCTTTTTTGTACTGAGAAGGGCTAGATTTAAAGTCTTTTGCACGATATGCACCAACGGCAGCGTCGTTTGTGCCAACGGAAAATACAAATGCCACATCGCCAAATCGCTTTCTAGCTTCGGTTTCTGGCACGAAACGCTTCAACACATCCCCTACGGTGTCTGCCGATATGCCTAAGTTAAATATCACGGGTTGGTCAGTTTTGGGATTATCAATTTGAAGTTTGTCATAATGTTTGCGAAGTCGAGCAACCCAGCCTCCTTCGCTATCCC
Organism: Saccharimonadales bacterium (SeqCode); assembly: GCA_038206875.1. Lineage (GTDB taxonomy): Bacteria > Patescibacteriota > Saccharimonadia > Saccharimonadales > JBBQAJ01 > JBBQAJ01. The sequence goes on along the minus strand of JBBRAK010000009.1, from coordinate 16,792 downwards.
AGAATCCTTGCGTAATACTTGCCCCAAATACTAAAACTCTCATAACTCTACCTTTGCGATTGCACGGACGGGGGCGCCGTCTTTTTCTAGCTTTAGGGGCAGGGCTTGGAATTCAAATGTTTTGCCAACTAAATCTTTTATATTTGTCAGGTTTTCAACTATCAAAATATCGGCTCCTAGAAGTTTTTTATGAATCGGAAATCCATCGACATTATCTGCGCTGGCTGTGTCCAAACCGACCATTGACACTTTTTTATCAATCAATATCTGGCAACATTCGGGGTCAAGAACCGCGTACTCATGCCAATATTTATCTTCCAAAAAATACTCACTAATTCCAGTATAGAAAATCACTGAACTGCCCTCTTTAATATTTGAATTTCTAATTACAACTGCGTTGAATCCGTTTTGAGCATCTATGCATATTGCGTTTGTGACGAATCTTTCAATTGGGTATTCTTGAAGTTCTTTGCCACCTTCAATCATGTGTGCTGGAACATCTACATGAGTTCCAGTATGTGAACCCATAGTTATCACTTGGTCACAAAATCCGTCTTTGCCAATATCTCCGGCAGTAACAATTTCCACCCCCTGATCGCCTGGATAAACCGGCATATCGCTAGAAATAGCATGACTCAAATCCAAAATCTTCATGAGCTAATTGTATCAGCAGTTTAAATACACAATTAGCTCTTTATTAGGAAAGCAGCGACAACAACTAGAGCAGCTGCGAATATTTTTCGAGTTAAATGTCCTTTTTCTTTTAGGAAGAAGTAGCTTAAGAATACCGTCAAAACAACTTGCGAAGTAAGTAATATTGCTACTTTTGCGGGCTGGGGTGCAGATCTATAGGCATAATACGCAAATAAGAAATTCCCAACGCTAGGCAGTGCTGTGAGCAAAGGCACAAATACGGTTGAACTCTTTTTTTCACTAGACATATCTCTAAGTACGATTTTCCATTTGAAACCAAAAATTACCGTTGCCGCTCCAAGATATGAAATCATCAGATACGTTGCAGCGCCGACCTGTTTTGATATTTCTGAACTAGCTAACTGAAATATAGAAAAAAGAAACGCCGAAAGCACAATCATGGCTACGCCTTTGCGATGAATTTCTATTTTTCCAGTTACGACACTTAGTATTGCAAGCATTAGCAAAAATAAGCCTATTACATTTACGAAGCTTAGTGACAAATTTAAAAATACTATGGAAAGAAATGTATTGAAGAAAAGTATTGAAGAAAATGCTATTTGGGTTGTACTGTTTGTTAGATTTTTTATAGCTGAAAAATATAATATATTTCCAAACCCCTGCCCAAAAACAACTAACAAAACTGCGACCAAACTCACGCCTGAAAAATCAAGATTTAAACCACCTAATAATGGCGATGCAATCAGTGCAATTGAAGCACCTGCAAGGAGTAACAAGGTTGCTTGAGTATATGCAGAAACTTTTAATCTACTGGAAAGAACTTTGGACATAACGCCATAAATTGCACGAAAAATCACCGAAAGAGCTGTAAAGAAAATCCAACTCATGGATTTGCCAGTCTCTCGAAATATTCCGCTAGACCATCTGATTGCACAGAGCCGATTACTTCGTCGGCCGCCTCAATCAATTCAGGTACAGCATTTCCCATAGCTACTTTATGATTTACTGCGTTGAATAGATGCAGGTCATTATGCCCATCTCCAACTCCAATCGTATTGTCCCTATCTGTTTTTAATCTCTTGCAGAGCTCTATGATTGCATGCTCTTTTGTTGCCGTTTTATGCGTTATGTGAATGTCGCATGTGTTTAATCTTTGAGCTACAACAACGGTGGCTATAACATTTGGTATCTCCGAAAACTTACGTGCTAGTCCGTGAGCTTGGTCTTTCGGCACAAAAACAAGCTCTAGAAAATATGGCGCTTTGATGTTCAGTATTTTTTGAGCCGGCCAGCCACCATTCAAATAATCTTCTTCGGTTGAATCATCAACCAATACATTAAAGCCACTCTCAACTACAAGTTCCAGGATTGGCTTAAGTGATTCAAGGTCTAGTGATTGTCGCCAAATTATTTCATCAGTTCGCGGATCTACTATGCTAGTTCCACCAGAAACGATACACGGGTCCTTTAGGTGTAGTGCGCGCAATAAACCTCTTGCAAAACTAGGCGCGCGACCTGTTGCGGCACAAATAAAATACGACTCTTCCAGACGCTTGGTTGCATCAATCATTCGATGACTGGGAATTTTTTGAGACGGAGAATCAACAACCGTCCCATCTAAGTCAATAATTATCATCTTTTTCAATCAATCACCCTTATCTTCTGGAAGTTTTTTCCATTTAAGCCAGGTATATTTACTTTTTCCCACATGAATTTGGTAGTAGCAAGTTGCTTTGGAGTTAATACTATTTCGTTATAGCCCTCTTTTGAATGCTCAAGTGCACCGACCGCAACCCAGAATTTCGCGTACGACTTTTTGGTGCTTCCGGTTGCGATACAGCCTTGAAAATATGTTGGACAAGACGGAATAAATGATGTGTCACCAATGTATCTTTCCATAGTTTTGGTTCGTTCTATGCTTTGGTGAATCAGCTCAGCTTTTTCACGCCACTCCGAATCGTCTGATTGGCCTGGAGTGAGTCGAACATTCATCTCGGTAGCGGCTTTTTGTTCTTCGCTCAAAACTGGCAGTTTACCTCCAAGTTCCTTAAGTACTTTTACTTTGGCGTCTTCTAGCTCTGCTAAATATTCAGAAACGTCATGGTATTCATCACCATATCTTTTGTAACCTATAGTAACTCCTTTGGGTAGGAATTGATCAAACCAAGTCAGCATTGACTTGAAAGATTTAGTATATTTGTCTGTTTCTGCTTTGGGCAAATTGTTCATGCTTTCCAAGACAACGTCTTCTGAGTAAAATTCCAGATAAACACCGGGCTTGAACACGCTCGCAATCGATTTCATCCACCGCGATAAATAAATAACCGTGAACAATTCAGCCCAATCTATTTCTGGTGCTTCTTCAAAATGCCACAATTTGTTACCCCCAAAAATAAGATTGATTTTAACTGGCTCATTGCGCGCAACTGCTAGATGTATGGCTTTTTTCGTAATTGATATTGCGCCTTCATCTGCTTTAACTTTACGGAATTTTTTGGACATTACTTTTGCGTAAATTGCTTCTTCAACTGGAGTTTTTCCAATATCTACAAACTGTACTGGTTTTGCAAGCGTTTTGAGTGTTTCTATAATATATTCTTGTGGTTTCATACTCTTGGAGATGCGGGGTAGACATGAACCTACCGTGGATAGCTTTGCAAGCTAACACCTATTCTCAGTCACCGCATCGAATCTATTCTAACAGAGCTGGTAATGATAAAAAACTTTGATTAACGTCTAGTTAACTTTGTTTTGTGGAGTGCCTTCTAGAAAAGCCCCCATGTTTCTTATGAATATTTCTTGCTTGTTTATGCGAGCTTCGTCACTTATGAATGCAATTGCGGGGTAGAGAATACAATTTTTTAAATTCTTTAGCTTTGCAATATCCTCCGTTTTCATTTCGTCTGGGTGATCCGTTATATAGGTGATGTCTCCTATTTTTAGTCGTTCAGCTAATGCATCTATATTAACAACTTCCGGGGGAACGGTGCTAATAATTACTGTGCCTGGGCGAACTAGTTTTAGATTTTTATCGTTTAACAGATTTGTGGTCTCTGGGGTTTCAGCCACATTGACCGAGATAAAATCAGACTCCGCTAATAATTGATCTACGTCTTTTAGTGCGAATGGAGCATCTTTTTTCGCACGTGACCAATAACTAACTTTTGCCCCAAAGCCATAAGCCAATTCAGCAACTCTATTGCCAATATTACCTAGCCCGATAACCCCGAAATTACTTTCCTTTAATTCACGGGCGGACATGCCATCAAAATCATAGTTTCCAGCTTTGGCACGGTTGCGACCTTCTTCTATTTGACGAATTTCGTGCAGTATTGCTGCAATAGTAAACTCCGCGACAGATTCGGTGCTGTATCCTGCAAGGTTGCAAACTGGAATATTTCTTTTTGCTGCTTCATTTAAATCAACAGTGCCATAAGCCGTGGCAAGTATATTTATCATCTTCAGATTTGGAGCTGAATCAAATATATCTTTACCGGTTGGAACTTGAAATCCAAGCAAAAGACAATCGCAATCTTTGAGCTCATCAAAAAGTTTAGGGTCATCTCTAGAAACTGAGACTCTTTTCTCAACTAACTGATCTAGTTGATCCCAGTAGTTTTGGTCAAAGTGGCTATCCGAAATATTTACTAAAACCGCCTTGTTAAACTTCATGTGTGCTCCTTTCGATTCTAATTGTAGCAGGAAATTTTATTTTCACTTTTATGCTAATCAGTGGCTAGGCAACAATATCTCATGTGTGAGTTAAAGTTCGCTTTTTATCAAACTATATTTCTAGATTCTTGACATGTTTATATTTTGGCGTAATCTAGAGAACATGACTACCAAATCTAACACACCAGTCGAGAAACCCGTGATTATCGCGGCCCAGTCCGGGAGCGTTTAGGTTTGTAGCCAAAATTAATTAAACAAAGACAAACCTTAGAACCTCCCCGGCATAATCGTGGAGGTTTTTATTTTGTCAAAAGGAGATAAGATGTCAAATCCAAACGGTGACCCAAGTTCTCAAACTGGAAACCGAGCTCTTGAACCGGGAATGCTTCAGCGAGCTGGAACTGCCGCGCTAAATGGCGTTGAGGTAGTGGCCGACTTTTTAGATACACATGGCCTAGGTCCAGTATCAGCTCGTGCTGGCGATTCTGCCGAACACGCATCAGCAGATCGGCGTCATGCTCCTGGTGACCATTCTGCTTACGACCGCGCACCAGACAGCTGGGGCAGTACACGTCGCACATAGTATATGTAGAGATGGCTAAGGTGCTAGTCGGTTGATGTCACGGGGGAATAGGGTTGCTTCTTTTATGTTGTTTAGGCCAATCAGTTTTTCTACAGTTCTCTCTAGTCCCCAACCAAATCCGCCATGTGGAGGTAAGCCGTATTTGAATGCGCTCAGGTAGGGTTTGAACCCAGGGCTTTCGGGGTCGCCTTTGGTCATGGTTTTTAGTTGTTCTACTAATACCTCATAACGGTGTTCGCGCATGGGGATTGTGGCTATCTCTACACCCCTGAAAAGTAAGTCTGAACGGTCAGCTAACTCCGGGTTTTCGGCATTTTTCCGGTGATAAAACTTCATACTACTTGCAGGCCATTCCGTAATCAGAACCGCTTCACTGCCCATGGATTTTTTGGCATGGTCACATATCCAGCGCTCTTCGTCTGGAGTTAGGTCTTTTTCGTCGGTAATGGGGATTTTGGTAGCTTTGGTGTACATCTCGTGTACTTGTACCATTGGAATCCGTGGGATTTGTTTGGTCAATATTGGTTTGTGAGCATTCCATTTTTTTAGCTCGTCACCGTACTGCTCCCACACACTGTCTACGATGTGGTTCAAAAACCCACTAGAAAATGTCAGTAAGTCATCAAACTCTATAAATCCCATCTCTGCGTCAATAGTTATATATTCCGTCATATGACGTGTGGTGGCACTTGGTTCAGCCCGGTAAGTGGGATTAGTTTCATAAACCCGCTCAAACACACCAACCATTATTTGCTTATAAAACTGTGCAGATTGTGCCAAAGTTGCTGTTTTGCCAAAATAATCCAGCTTGAAAACTTCCGCTCCGCCTTCTGTAGCTTCTGCCAGCAACTTTGGCGTGTTCATCTCTGTAAACTCATTTTGTTTGAAGTATTCGCGGGCTGATTCTAGCACTTTGGCCTGGACTTTGAAGATAGTCTGCTCCTGAAGGTTACGCAGTCCAATCACGCGGTTATCAAAAAGCGTATCTAGATTGTCTGGTTTGTGGCTAAGGGGCTTGTCGATTTCTATTGGCGGTTCGTCCACGACCGGAACCAAAACTTCAATTTTGGGTTCATGAATTTCTGCACCACCTGGCGCGCGGTCTTCACTAACAGCGTTGCCAGTGACTTTCAAAACTGTGCCTATTTGAAGTCCGCGAAGTTTTTCTACTTCAGTTTTGTCTTCTACAACCATCTGCACCAAGCCGCTTCTATCGCGCAAATTGATAAAATTTAATCCGCCCAAAAGTCGCTTTTTATGTATCCAGCCCTGTATTTCTACAGACTTGCCAACGTGCTTTGATATGTCTTTACTTAAAACTCTAGCCATTCATCCTATTCTATCACCTCTGGCTCTACAGGGGTAGTGTCTTCTGTATGCTCAACGTGTTCAGCTTTGGCACTGCGCGCGGCAACTGCTCGCAAATCATCATACTGATCAAACTCATCGACAATTGGCTTGCCGATTATCACTTCTAAAATGTCTTCAATAGTAATTATTCCCACGTATTCCTCAAAACTATTTACTACGATAAATAATTGATGATGTGTACGCAATATAGCTTGCAATCCATCGTGCAGTGACTGGTCTTCGTGTATGTACGAAACATCCTTCTTCATGAGAGTTTTTATGGTACCGGTCTGTTTGGAACGCACCAAATTGCGCAGATATAGCGTTCCAACGATATTGTCGTGTTTACCCTCGTATACAGGAAATCGAGAATGGCCAGATGTGTGCAACTCATCCATAATTATTGGCCCAAGCGCTGTGTCTGCGCTTACAGATTTGACCACTCGGCGAGGTGTCATATGATCAGATATATTATGATCGCCAAAAGTCAGGGCATGAAGTGCAATTTCAAGTTCGGATTTCTCAATACGGTTTTCGGGCTGTACCGCTTGTTGTTCTAGCAAATCTATCAAATCTCTTCTGTCGTAAAGACCGGTATGTACATGGACGGGGTGGTGTTTGTGGATAAAACGAATTACCGCGTCAATGACAGGATGCAAAATCATCAAGATTTTTGTCAAAATCGGCGCGCACCATCCTGCTAATTTGTTGCCAATAAAAGTTACTCTTGAGGCAGGTACAATCACAAAACCCAACCATACAAGAAGCCCGCTTGAAGTAAGAGAAAACCAGACAGGAGCCGACTGCGATACCACTACAAAAAATCCGGCGCTGGATATGCCAATAAAAAACCACAGAACTGCCCGCAAAGAGTGCCCGTAGCCCACAGCCCTTAGAATTACCGCTGACAACTCATCACCATGCCTAGCACGGTGTTTTAATTCCCGAACTGGAACTCGTGAATATGTACGCTGTAAGCTTACTGTTAGGAGCGTAAGCAAAGCCAAAAGTATCGTAAGCACTGTTTGCATACTGATATGTTACTATAAATCGTAGTCCAAAAGGCTACTTATATTATCCATTTAACATTTACGAATTTGTCATTTCAGTTCTTCTGAAAATTGAAAAATGGTAAATGAAAATTTCGACCGAAGGGAGATTTGTGAGTAATCGATTTTTTGTAACTTTACTTGTTTTGATATCAATAGTATTCGGGATATTTGTTTTTACCAAAAACAAACATGATTCAGGAAACAATACAGGTTCATCGTCACTACCAACAGAACACATACAGGGCAGTAAATCTAGCGGTGTGGTGTTGATTGAGTACGGCGATTTCCAGTGTCCTGCATGTAAGCAATATTTCCCAATTGTTGAACAAGTTGTAGAGAAATACAAAGACCAAATTGAATTTCAGTTTCGAAACTTTCCACTAGTACAAATACACCAAAATGCCTTTGCGGCCCACCGCGGAGCTCAAGCTGCTGACAAACAAGGAAAATTCTGGGAAATGTATAGGCTCTTGTATGAAGGTCAGGATAGCTGGGTAAGTTCCGGTAACCCAATGACGGTTTTTGAAGAATACGCCAAACAACTTAATCTGAACCTGGAACAGTTCAAAACAGACGCAGCCAGCCAAGAAACAAATGACAAAATAAATGCTGATATTGCCGAAGGCAAAAAACTTAATATATCAGGAACCCCAGGGTTTGTTTTGAACGGAAAACTATTGGACGAAAACCCCAGGAGTTTGGAAGAATTTGAAAAACTAATCGACGAAGCAATTAAAACAAAAAAGACTACTCCTCAGTAGTCTTTGATATTACCAACCAATAGTATTCGGTTAGTATGTAAGGTATTGTTGCCACTTGGGGCGACGAATTTTGACTTCCACGCGGGATATCCCCCTGTTTTGAGTTATTTTTATTTTGACCGGCATAAGCCGTATTCCTCCCGTAAAACATGACCCCTCACAGGTCTATCTACACTTTTTTAATTTATAAGTTTTTGTCTTCTGATTTTGTATGATTTTATACAAAATCTTTGAAGTACTTACATAATGACATAAGCACTATGTTTACGTCAACCTTTTATAGAACTAAAGTTGCTAGACCAAGGAATGCTAGAAATCCTAGAACATCTGTTGCAGTTGTGATAAATATGGTTGCAGAAGCCGCTGGGTCTTTACCCAATCTTTCCATAACAAGCGGAACAAGTGTACCAAAAAAAGCTGCCACAAGTAGGTTTACTATCATAGCTATAGCTAAAACTATTGCCAGCTTGATGTCATGATTGAGAATTATGACTATTACGGCTACTAAAACGCCGGTTATGAGTCCGTTTATTAGCCCCGCTCCAAGTTCGTTTTTCAATGTTCGCCAAACCGTCTTTAGCTCTATTTGTCTTAGGGAAATTCCCCTAACTTGAACTGCCAAAGTCTGGGTAGCGGCATTTCCTCCCATACCAGCAACTATGGGCATATATATTGCCAGTAGTACAAATTTACTTATGGTGTCTTGAAATATACCTATAGTAAATGCCGCTAAAAATCCTGTTGCTAGGTTTATAATCAGCCATTGGTAACGATTTTTTACTTTCCGCCTAGCTGAGTCAGTCACACTTTCTTCTTGGCTAATTCCAGCAAAGTCATACAAACTAGAGGATTCGCGGTCTTGGATAATCTTTAGTATGTCGTCCGAATATATTATCCCAAGTACGTTTCCGGCGTCGTTCAAAACTGCTACTTTACTGTGTGGATGAGAATTAAATTTTTGTAGCACGTCTTCGTGAGAGGCAGCGTATGAAATAGTTGGGATTCGTTTTACATACCTTCCAATTCGTTCACTTCTGCTCGCAAAACCAAGTTCGTGGCCAGGCATAAAACCTACTAGTTGTCCTTCGTTTAGCACCAAAATAACTGGCAGTCTGCCAGTGGATTTTTCATGTTGTTTGAATTTTTTAGCAACACTCGAAACATTGTCTATCTCGTCAACCTGGATGTAGTCTAGCGTCATGAGGCCAGCAGCCGTTTCGGGGTCGAATTCTAGTAAAATTGATAGTGAATCTTTGAGCTCCCGGCTCAAAAGTGCCAATACTTTTTCACGTCGATGAGGAGTAATTGTTTGGAGTAAATCAGTGGCATCGTCTGGGTCTAGCATTTCCAAAATATCGACAATATCCTGATCGGAAATGTGTTGCAAGATGTCTTTTTTAACGGTTCTTGTTACCGAACTCAAAAGTTCCAACCGCTTGGTTTTATCTAGACCAAGGAATAGCTCTGTTCTCTTGTCTTTACGAAACAATATATCCGTAATAGTTATTGGGTTGATGCTTAGTGAATTGAGTTTTTTTCTGAACTTCATTTTGGTTCTCCGAATTCTTCTAAGTATAGACCAAACTTAATCGACAATACTAGTAACGCTTGCTACTTATGTCTTTTGGTTTGAGCTTCAACTATTTTTTTGTGTAGTTTATGAACACCTAACGGAGCTTTGTTTTGATACCTGTCATGTATTAGCTTAAACTCATTGTCCAAATCTGTTAACTCTTGGTCAGTCATGTCTTCTAAATCTAAAAAGTTGTCCCTGGCAGGTATTGATGATCTTATTAGCTCATCGAGTTTGAGCTGAAGAGCTTTACCATCGCGGTTTTGAGTGTTCTGGATGAGAAACACCATTAGAAATGTCATAATTGTCGTGCCGGTGTTGATAAACAACTGCCAAGTGTTTGAAAAATTGAAAAGTGGTCCTGTGACTGCCCAACCAATAACGAGTATTAACGCTGCTGCAAAAGCAGCTGGAGCTCCCATGAGAATCGATACGTAGTTCGCAATTTTTCGAAACATTGCCTGCCTTGGTGCTTTTGCTTAATATGTTGTAGAATACAAGCATAAAGAGTAAAACGCAAATGAAAGCTAATCAAGAAAAACTGGCTGGAACAAGCTAATGAACGGTGCATTTGCTGAACTCAGCATAGTCATAGTTATTGCTACGGCAATTTCTCTGTTTATGAAATTTATTCGACAGCCCTTAATACTTGGTTATATTTTAGCCGGTCTAATTGTTGGACCATCTGGGCTTGGTCTCATACACAGTACGGAAACATTTGAAGCCTATTCAAAACTCGGTATAGCTTTGCTACTTTTCATCATCGGCCTTGGCATGAACATTTCAGAGCTACGAAGGCTTGGAAGAGTGGTATTCCTAATCACAACGGCGTCATTGGTAACGGTGGGAACTTTAGGTTTTACAGTGGGCTCCTTGCTTGGCTTTGATAAAACGGAGGCTTTGATTATTGGGCTGTCGCTATTTTTCAGTAGTACGATTATAATCGTCAAAATTTTGTCTGATAAAAAGGAACAAAACCGACTTCACGGTCAAATTGCCATAGGTGTAATTCTGATGGAGGACTTAGTAGCTACGTTTGCGCTATTGTTCGTTGTGGCAGGTAAAGAAAACGGACTAGAGCTTCAGGCGCTGGGAGTTTTGCTTGGCAAGGGTTTGATTTTGATAGCTTTTCTTGGATTTTGCCGAACAAGAATACTGCCTAAAATATCCAAGTACATGGCAAGCTCACAAGAATTACTGTTTTTGTTTGCGATTGGTTGGGGGTTTGGCATTGCAAGTCTGTTCCAGGCTGCAGGTTTTTCTATTGAAGTCGGCGCCCTGTTCGGTGGAGTTGCACTAGCATCTTCTCCATACGCACAAGAAATTGCCTCAAGACTAAAGCCTCTTCGGGATTTCTTTGTTGTGCTGTTTTTCATCACGCTTGGTGAAAGTCTAAATGTAAGTAACCTATCCTCGGGTATTATGCCGGCCCTACTGCTTTCCGCCATAGTTATAGTGGTAAAACCATTCACAATCACTCTGGTGTCAGGAATGCTTGGCTACACCAAGCGCGTTAGCTTTAAGGCTGGCGTCAACCTATCTCAAATAAGTGAGTTTTCTATTGTGTTAGTTGTATTAGCTACTAGTGCTGGGCTAGTTAGGCAAGAAATCAGCGCCATAATTACACTTGTGGCCATAATCACTATAGCTACATCTACCTATCTTATGCAGTACGACGATGAACTTTTTACAAAATTTGACCGCATAAAACTACACATGTTTGAAAAAGATGTGGTTTACAAAGAAAAGCGCCGCCGAGCTGGATATCCGCTAGTATTGTTCGGCTACCATCAAGGAGGACATGAATTTGTAAAGACATTCAGACAGATTGACAAGCCATTTCTCGTGATTGACTATGACCCTACTGTAATTGATACACTAGAACGTCAATCTATACCATACATATACGGCGATGCCACAGATACTGAACTTTTAGATGAAATCAACATAGACGCAACCAAACTTATCATCAGTACCTTTTCAGACTACGGGGTAACTCAACAGTTAGTAAGAAATGTACATAGAGTAAACCCTGGAGCTGTAATAATATGCCACGCCTCGAAGCGTGAAGAGGCTTTGCGGCTGTACGAAGACGGTGCTACTTATGTAATGATTCCACACTTTATTGGTAGCGAAAAAATCAGTTCATTTATACGTAAAAGCGGTCTGAGAAAAAGCGAATTTAATCAGTTTAGAGAAAAGCACTTAGCGGCACTTTTGCAGTCCCGTGAAAATGATTATTCAGAAGCGTAGAGTCGATTTTTGGTTACGTAATTCGACACACTAGTCGCAAGACCACTAACAGGCTTGCCCCGGCGAATCCCAAGTCGAATTTTTGAAGAAGTAATCTTATCGTTGTTCGTGTGTATGATTTGATACTTGAACTTTAGAGTAGTTGTTTTTTGTAGTGTTTGCAGGGCTGAGTCAAGACTGGAAGTATCTTTATGACGACTTGCAATCATGAGCTCGCAAGCATCTACCAGTTTTTCTACATTTGGCCAGCTAGATATATGGTAAACAACGTCATCACCAAAAAGCAAAACTAACCTATGTCCCGGAAACATGGCTTGCAAAATGGGCAAGGTTTCATGAGCTGAAAATCTAGCCTGTTCCAAGACGATTGTTCCGAATTTAGGATAGTCAGCTACGGCCAATTTAACCATTGCGACACGATGCTCTAGGGCTTTAACGCCTTGCTTGTGCCTTGGCCTAGGCTCTGGCATAAACATAATTTTTTCTAGGCCTAAGGTTAGTGCGGTGTTGGCAAATGCAATGTGACCATCATGAACCGGGTCAAATGTCCCGGCAAAAATCCCTATTTTTTTCATCATGCTGCTTTTAGTATACCCGTCATCCACGAGCCAGCTTTAGTTTCTTTCCTTTTTGGTGGTTGGCTTTCATGAAGTACCTTCCCGTCACATATATCTACTTCATATTTACAGTGCGGGCAACGCCAACTTTGCTCTTTCACAACATCTTTCTTATTGACAGTCTCTCGGCATTTAATACATCGAATTTTACCTGACTTAGTTTCTACTTCGTCATTCCTCTCTTCGTTCGTTTCTTTCTCCGTGCCATCAGCGTTTTTTTTATCTTGTTCATCCAGAATACTACCTGGACACGACGAAGATTTAGCAGTTCTTTCAGCCCTTTGCAACGCAACTTTAGCCTGTTCGTGATTTCCCGATGCAATGAGACCCCTGGCCTCTTCGATGTGTTTTGCTGCTACTGACCCAAACACGTGTGGATTTATTGTTGGATCTTTGACGGCGTTTTTAACACCATATTTTTCAGTCAATTTACCAAGCCGTTTTGTAGCATCTGTTGGAGTTTTAAATGTAGAGTACTCAGCAATTAATTGTTTTCTAATTTTTTGAGCGATTGGAAGAAATTCTGCCTGGCGACGCTTGCAAAATTGTGTGTATTCAAGATAGTCCTGTTGTGGTTTATTTTGACCAAAAAACGTTCCGAGTGTTTTATCATATAATTTTACCAAATCGATCACGCCGTTTGGCATCAATGACTTGGGTATAAGTACTGCCATGTCAAGAATTTCAGTAGTAGTCTTGTCTTTAAAATCAATACCAATCTCTCTACCAACAGCCACAATGCCATGTTTGTCGTGCCTCGACGTGCCTGGCTCGTTCACACCTGCCACAAAGGCTGACTGTAGTACCAAACCGTCCGCTGTCATAGTTGTTGCTTGAATTGCACATGACATCTCATCTACGAAGAAACCTTCGTCATCTAGTTGCTTGTTAGTCATTTCATCATCAGTTAATGAGAAAACCACAAAATAGTTGTCTTCTAGGCTGCCGTTGTTTTTTTCTTGCTCCAGGCGAAAACTGTTGCGTGCCTCGATTTTTATTCTTTCTTTCATATTTCTATGCTTACCCACGTACCGAACACTATTTGCTTGAATTGAATCAAGAGTTTGACCATTTTGGAGAATTTCTCCATCCGGACCTTCCTGTAGCTCAACCTCCATAACGATGCCTGCTTTAATACATCGCTCGATAAAATCTGTTATAACATTTCTGTCTACTGACATTTCTGCGTCTATATCACCAGAATCAGCCAACCTGAGACTATCCATTAAGTTTTTAGAGCTGGCGGTTCGAATACATCCATCATAAACTTCGCTTGATGCTGCTATCGATCCAACAGATTTAATAAGCCAAAGTGCTTTTTGATGCGAAAACCTATCTTCCGGTATGGCTGAAATTAGTGTTGCTTCGGGTTTATCGAACTGGGCTATTTCTAATTGTTCGGCTGCTGCGGCCATATAAAAACCTTACTACTAACGAGCAAGGGTGTGAAAACAACTACATCACTCCTGCTCGGGAGACCGCCTACTGGCGGATTACCTGCTGTATCGGGCTTTGACCGTTGCGGCACAGCGCGAGAATTTCACTCACTTCCAGCATTTTTATTAAAAAGAACTTATTTAGTAGTATAGCACTTTTGTATAACGCTATATGTAGTATTATTGTGCTTTTTGGTTATGAGCGCTAAACCATCTTCTTCCTGCTATTTCGTCCTGCTTCATGGCAGTTTTTAGCTCTTGTACGTTTTTAAATGTTTGGTTTGGGCGGTGAAAATGTTCTATCTTTAACTCTAGTTTTTCTCCATAGTAGTCTTTGTCTGTTATGTCCAACAAGTATGCTTCAATTCGCCTAACCTTGTCTCCCATAGTTGTCGGTGTTCCAACAAATATTAAAGCTGGATGGTTTGCATATTGTGTTAGGTTTGCAAATCCAAAATACACACCGTCGCTCAGGTTTGTTGACACTGATAAATTTGCTGTAGGATAACCAAGCTTTCGGCCGTTCCCGGCAAATCTTTCAACTTTTCCAATGATTGAATCGAGAATGTTCATAAGTTATTATTTGGTCAACGAATGCTAATTATTATCAAGATAAATAAACCTAGTAATATGCGGTAGTAAGCAAAAACCGATAGGGTGTGTCGGGCGAGATATTTTAGTAAAAAGCCGATTGCAAATAATCCACTCACAAATGCCGTAACGATACCGACTATGAATATGGTTTTTTGGTCATTAATATTTCCGAGCGCCGATTTTGTCAATAAAGTATCCATAATTGCACCGAACATTATTGGGATTCCAAGTAAAAAAGAAAACCTAGTTGCGGCCACTCTGTCCATCCCAGTAAAAAGTCCAGTGGTAATAGTAGCGCCGGAGCGTGATACGCCTGGGATTACTGCCAAAGCTTGCGAAAATCCGATTGCTAGAGACTGCTGAGTTGTCACGCCGTTCAACATAATCTTATTTTTTATTCGTTTGGCATACCCCTCGGCGATTAGCATGATAATTCCAATAAAAATTAAAGCAGTTGCAACGAGCGCCGATGAACGAAACGCTGTTTCGGCAGTACTTTTTAGCAAAAAGCCAGCAATTGCGGCCGGGATTGTCGCAAGCACCAGAAGCCATGCCAGTTTAAATTCTTGGGCCCGCCTATCAAAAATAGCTTTGAACAATGACACTATCTCCCTACGAAAATAAATTATAAGTGCCGACAGTGTGCCTATATTAAGAGCCATATCAAATAAAAATCCAGCCTGAGTTGATTGATTGATGTTCAGCCATTGATGAAAAAGTATTAAATGTCCGCTACTAGATACCGGTATAAACTCTGTGAAACCTTGGACGATCCCCAAAATTATTGCTTGTATTATGTTCATGTCTTATGCCAATTATACTTCATGAGTAGGTTATTACTGTTAGCTGAATTATCGCTGATAAATATCTCTTTTCGAAAACCAGAACCAGCCCAACAGAATCATCACCAAACAAGCACCAACAAGAATGGATATATTTGACAGTTTCAAACCATTGTCCAAAACACGTGGGTTTGAAAGATACTTAAATGGTGAAAAATAATTTGGTATTTTTAGAAATTTTGCAGTGTTGGACAAACCATACACCATATAGCTCAAAAAAGCATATACACCCGCCAATGCGCCTGCAATTCCACGCTTGCCAGTAGACGCACCTAACAAAAATGCAACTAGGCTAAGCATCATTGCTACTAGCCACTGAGCAAATGTTGCTTGTAAAACACGCCACAAATTTACCGGTTCATGGATAATTATTGAACCAATCCATACGGCCAAAAACATAGCCAGACTTACAATCCAAATCATAACTATTCCAGCCGAAAGCTTTTGAAAATACGCTTTTGTGCGACTAATAGGCTGTGCCATGAGTGACTGTAGTGTACCGTCACTTTCTTCACCAGCAATGAGCCCAGACAGCAATATGATTCCATATATAAATGTCAGAAATATCATTTGCATAAATACCTGTAACTCCAAGAATCCATTTATGTTCTGGTAATCAGACGCTTCACCTAGGATAGATTTTAGAGACTCCGGTACATTTTGTAGCGCTTGCCCAAATGAATCACGAAAAGTTGGGAACAGCCAAACAATCAGCAGAGTAAACAAAAACATCGTAAGACTCCAAGTAAATAAACTTAGGCGTTTTTCATATATAGTTTTTGAAAATAATGAATTAAGCATTTTTGCCCTCGTAATAATTCATAAAAATAGACTCCAGGTCTGGCTCTTTTATGGATATTTCCATGATTTTGTATGCACTAAGATTTTTTATAAGTTTGTTTATATCACCCCCAAAACTAAAACTTAATGTATTTTCGTGGTTGGTGCTATTTTCTATTTGTAAACTTTGTGTAAACTTTTTTGCGTCATGTGTGCCTAGTCCTGATATTTTTACTAATCTAGTAGACGAACCAGTTATTTCTGCCATGGTTTTTTTGGCAATAATTTTGCCTTCTCTAATAAATGCAATGTTGTCACATATTTCCTCAACTTCACTTAGCATATGAGATGAGATAAATGTTGTGACGCCTTGTGATTTTTGCTCTAAAATTATTTTGTTAAATTCTTCTTGTATAATTGGATCTAGCCCGCTGGTGGGTTCGTCAAAAATCAGTAAATCTGGTTTATGCATGAGCGCAGCAATCAATCCAACTTTTTGTTTATTTCCGCGCGAAAGGTGTTTGAATTTTTTATCCAATTTACAATCCAGGCGTTTGGATAGCTCTTTGACATATTTTTTGTCAAAACTACCTCTTAAATGTCCGAAATATTCCAGCTGTTGCCA
>JBBRAK010000008.1:0-55015 GCA_038206875.1 Saccharimonadales bacterium (SeqCode) | reverse complement strand
TGCCAGCATTTAAGCCTTTTGACATGTCTAGGTCAGCGATTGTAACTGTAGCAAACACCAAAAATGTATTGGGTATAATTGGCGAATTCAAAACTTCAGTAACAAAAAACTTAAAACTACCACTCCACAGCGCGGGTTTTGAGCTGGGTACGGTAGAACTCATGGATGCTGTACCAAACAAAAGTACTTATATGCCAATATCCAAATATCCCAAAATCACACAAGATATTTCACTAAAAGTGCCCGAAAGCCTTCCGTTCTCGGATATTTACAACTTTGTAACTGAAAACATAAATGCACCAGAGAATAGCGAGTACACGATAAAGCCTATAGATATATACCAAGGCGAAGACAAAAAGCACAAAAACATCACCCTGCGCCTATCTATCGCTTCGCATGCGAAAACCATGACAGACCAAGAAGTAAACGACATATTGGATAGAGTCGCAGAAAAAGTATCAAATAAGTTTGGTGCAGCAAGGATATAACATGAAAAGATTCTTTGCCCTATGCGCACTTGTGACTCTGGCTTTAGTTTTTGGCTTTCGTCAAATTGCAACCGCAGACGTTAATGATTTTATAGTAAACAGCTTTTCTGGTGATTACACCTTGAGTCAAAATGACCCACAGGGCGAGTTGCAGATAATTGAGCAGATCGATGTGACGTATACGGACAATAATCACGGTATATTACGTGCCATACCAAACAGTTACAAAGGTAAATCACTTAAACTCAAAGTAAATAGTATAAAATCGTCGACTGAGGCGCCCAGTCAATATTCGACATATCAAGACAGTGGCAACACAGTTATAAAAATTGGCGACCCCAACAAAACCGTCACAGGCACCCAAAAGTACACCATAGACTACACAGTCCAGAACGTTGTTACATTTTATGATGGTTATGATGAGTTATATTGGGACATAAACGGCGACCAGTGGGGACAGCCATTCACCAAAGTATCAGCAACATTTCACATACAACAGGGAGTCAAAATAAACGACTCAAAATGTTTTGCAGGCCGGTTTGGTGAATCAAACCAGTCGTGTAACATTACAAATACACAGGACGGAATAAAAATTGAAACCAGTAGTACTTTACTGCCCAAAGAAACGTTGACGGCTTTAATAAGTATTCCAAAGGGAACATTCATAGAACCAACCAGCGCTGATTGGTTAAAAGAAAATATTTTGAAAATTTTGTCTGCAACAATCCCGCCAATTTTGATCGGAGGTTGGGCATGGAGACATTGGAGAAAGTACGGCAAAGACTCCAAAGGCAGAGGAACCATAGTTGCTGAATATGAGCCACCATTTGGCTTAAAACCACTGGAGGTGGGTGTTATTGCCGATTACAGAGCTGATAACCAAGATATAACGGCAACGATTGTTGATTTGGCAATAAATGGGTATATCAAAATTATTGAAGAAAAGAAAAACAGGCTGATTGGAAAAGATAAAATTGAGTACAGCCTGGAATTAACGAAGTCTGATTTTACAGAATTATTAGAATTTGAAAAAATAATCATGGAAGGTTTGTTTGTTGACGCGAATCTGGTAGAAATTGCTGGAAAAGAAGGTTACTTACCTTCAAACAAAGTCGTATCTTTAAAATCACTGAAAAACAAATTCTACACAACAATTAATTTGGTAAGAGAAAACGTAATAAAAGGACTGACTGACAAAGATTATTTTCCGACAGATCCTAGAAAAGCAGGGACCAGACTGTGGGCTCTCGCAAGTACTTTATTTTTTGCTGGGATTATACTGCATAGCTTTTGGTCCATAGGATTGATTTTGTCTGCAGTAATAGTCGCGATATTTGCTTCGCTTATGCGCAAGCGCACAGACGCAGGCGAAATTGCCAGAGAGAAGATTGAAGGGTTAAAGCTGTATATCAATACCGCAGAAAAAGACCGGATTGCGATGCTTCAGAGTCCAAACTCACCATACGCAAACAAATCTGATTTACCAAAACAAACTGTAGATTTATTTGAAAAATTATTGCCTTACGCTATGGTTCTAGGAGTCGAGAAAGAGTGGGCCAAACAATTTGCAGATATGTATAAAACACCTCCAGATTGGTATACCGGGAACTGGACCACGTTCAACGCACTCTACTTAACAAACAGTCTGACCAGTAGCGTAGGAGCGATGTCTACAAACTTTTCACCACCACAAAGTTCGGGGAGCAGTGGGTTTTCAGGCGGTGGCGGTTTCTCTGGCGGCGGTGGCGGCGGTGGTGGTGGAGGCGGTTGGTAGCATGAAGCAGATTTGGAAAATAATTAAATTCACTTCATCCCTGCGCAAGTATTATGTAGGTATATCGATATTCACTATTTTGCTAGCAATGATGAGCCAATTAGTGCCTCTCATTACAAAAGCAGCGATAGATGAGATAACTAAATCAACTGCAAATGGAGACGTAAACGTCCTACTAGTAGCGTTTTTTGCTTTCCTAATATTTTTGACTGATATTGGGCAGACATTTTTAGGCAATATCAGTGGTTATTGGGGGGATATTTTATCAATCCAACTTAGGAAAAACCTAAGCAGTAGGTACTATGAGCACTTACTAAGTTTGCCTCAGAAATATTTCGACACCCAACTCACTGGAACAATCATCAATCGGATGCATCGGGGAATACAAGATATTGGCGATTTTATACAAATGTTCAGCAACAATTTTTTGCAATTCATTTTTAGCACAGTGTTTACTCTAGCCATCGTGGCATATTATTCATGGCCCGTGGCAATCATGCTTGCGGCGCTTTACCCTGTGTATATATGGATGACCGCCAAAACAAGCACTAAGTGGCAGGATTACCAAAAACAAATCAATCAGGATATCGACATCGCCAGCGGCAGATTTGCTGAAAGTATAGGACAGGTCAAAGTTGTAAAAAGTTTTATACAAGAAATCCGTGAGCTCAAATTTTTTGATACTTATTTGGACAAAGCCATCAAAAACGTTGACCCGCAGAGCCAGTATTGGCACAAACAAGACAATTTGCGCAGGAGTGTTTTAGCGCTTATTTTCTTTGCGGTTTTTATGTATATTTTTGTAGAAACAGCTCGGGGCAACTACACAATTGGAACAATGGTCTTGTTGGTACAGTACGCAGCACTAATTCGAATACCGATATTTAGTATCAGTTTTTTGGTTGACCGAACTCAACGCGCAATATCCAACAGCAAAGATTATTTTGAAGTCATGAGTGAGAGACCGGAGGTCAACGACAAACCGGGAGCAACTGAACTTACTATTACCAACGGAGAAATCAAATTTGAAAAAGTATCGTTTAGCTACGACAAATCACAACCGGTTTTAAAAGACACAAGCTTGCAAATAAACTCAGGTACAAAAGTGGCGCTAGTAGGAGAAAGCGGCGAAGGCAAAACAACCCTTACTAATTTGTTGCTTAGGTTATATGAGCCAGAAAAGGGCGTGATAGAGATTGACAATCAGGACATTACCACCGTAACGCAACATTCGTTGCGTGAAAACATTGGAGTTGTTTTCCAAGATCCGGCACTTTTTAGTGGGACTATTCGTGAAAACATTGCATATGCCAAACCAGGGGCAAACGATAGACAAATTACGGCTGCCGCAAAAGCTGCAAACGCAGATGAGTTTATAGCCAAACTAGCGAACGGCTACAAAACTGAAATAGGCGAAAGAGGCCTTAAACTAAGTGGTGGCCAGAAACAGCGAATTGCCATTGCCCGAGCACTACTAAAAGACGCCCCTATCCTAATTTTGGACGAAGCAACCAGTAGTTTGGATAGCAAGTCAGAGTCCATGGTCCAGGATGCCTTGCAACACCTCATGAGTGGACGGACAACAATAATCATCGCACACAGACTCAGCACTATACAAAATGTCGACAAGATTGTCACAATAACTGGTGGCAGGATAGATGAAGTAGGTACTCCACAGGAACTTTCAGTAAGTGGTGGTATTTATGATAAATTGCTCAAACTACAACATGGCAAAGACAAAGAGCAAACCAAGAAAAAACTCCAATCATATGACATATCTGGTTAATTTATGAGAAAAGCAGTGCGGGCAATAATCATCAGAGACGACAAGTTGCTAGTTATGCACCGCAACAAGTTTGGAAAAGAGTATGACACCCTACCTGGTGGTGGCGTAGAGGTGAGCGAAAGTTTAAACGAAGCTTTGATACGTGAAGTAGCAGAAGAAACTACAATTGATATTTCAGCCCCAAGACTAGTATTTATAGACCACGCAGGTGACCCATATGGAGACCAGTATGTGTTTGTTTGTAGTTATGTTAGTGGTGAACCGCGATTGCGAGTAGACTCTGGGGAACAAAAAATTCATGACATGGGCAAAAATCTATATGTACCGGAGTGGATAAATTTAAGCGAACTACCGGGCAGGCCGTTTGTGTCAGATAGTCTAAAAAAGCACCTTTTGGAGGCGTTGAAACACGGATGGCCAGACGGTGTAACGGAGTTTTAGTGTTGCGCAAAATACCATATCGGTTCGGATGAATAGTAAGTATAATAGAGGTAATAATTAAGGAGGTATAAAGTGGCGAAAACGCACGAACGCGTATTTGCGCTGGTGGGAGCGGTATTGTTTTTTGGGACTAGCGCGGCAGTTAGTGTGATTGTGGTGCTGCAGGCAAGAGAACAAAAAAAACAAGATACTTCCATCCAAAGCACACAACAAACAAATCAAGCACCAAAGGAGGGGCAATTGCAGGGAACAAAACTATCAGATTTTCAAACAGTAGACTCAGTTGACAAATTAGAAAAAATCGACACCGTAGTCGGTACCGGAGCTGAAGTAAAACCAGGAGACACCGTAACGGCACACTATACTGGTGCTGTGGCCGCTACTGGCATAATATTTCAAAGTTCTCACGACAGCGGTCAGCCAGTTGCTTTTCCACTGGACCAAGTAATCAAGGGTTGGACGAACGGTGTTCCGGGCATGAAAGTTGGTGGAACACGAAGATTGATAATTCCCGCTGACCAAGCTTACGGCGCAACCCCTCCGGAAGGTTCAGGTATTCCTGCCAATGCTCCTCTCGTGTTTGACATCGAACTCGTAAAAATTGGTGAATAGGGTTCTTGTAAAATGTCCATTTTGATTGAAAATCTGCGCTTCGCACTCACCGTACCTCATAGTACGATTCGCTTACGATGCTCGATTTTTAACCAAACTGAATTATTCTACAAAAACCTGCGAAATATGACAAAAGCACAACATATGGGGTATTTACAAATAGCATAAGCACTATATATAATAGGTAGGAATCGTTTAAAAACTACAAAAAAGGAGAAAAACATGGTCAAAAACATCACTATTTTCACTACAAACACCTGTGCTTACTGTGGCATGGTCAAAAAATGGTTAGGCGCCAAAGGCTACCAGTACGAAGAGGTCAACCTAGACACAAGCCCAGAGCGACAAAAAGAAGCTTTTGAGCTCAGTGGCGCGCTTAGCGTGCCAGTAACTGTAGTTACAAAGGGCGATGACAGCCAAGAGGTTGTAATCGGCTACAACCTCGCAAAATTGGCTCCGGCCGTAGCGTAGAGAAAAGGCCTCATTAGACTTTCAACGTTTTCCGAGGTAAACAGTTAATGGAAAATGTATAGTGAACGGAAAACAGAAAATGGTAAACGGCATTCTAATAAAGTAGAATAGATAGACTTATGGCGGAAGACACTAAGAAGGAAATTCACGATTTAGTAGTTGTGGGAGCAGGACCAGCGGCTTTGACGGCGGCAATTTATACTACACGCGAAGATATTGACACTGTTTTGTTTGAGAAAGGTGCTGTTGGGGGTCTGGCAGCAGTTACTGATTGGGTAGATAATTATCCAGGTTTTCCTGAAGGAATATCCGGGATAGAACTAGCAGATAAATTAGAAAAACAAGCACTACGTTTCGGCACAGAAATTCGATACGGCGAAGTTTTAAAACTGTCCGTAGATGGAGATTTAAAGAAGCTAGAAACGACTGACGGAAATATTTATGCTAAATCGGTATTAATTGCTACTGGGAGTGATTATAAAAAATTAGACATACCTGGAGAAAAAGAATATTACGCCCGTGGTGTACACTACTGTGCTACTTGTGATGGTGCTTTTTATCGAGACAAAAAATTGGTTGTATCTGGGGGTGGTAACTCGGCAATTCAAGAAGCGCTGTTCCTGACCAAATTTGCAACTCACATTGACCTGCTTGTTCGAAGCAAAATAAAGGCAAGTGAGATATTGCAACATGAATTAACTAAGCATAAAGACAAAATAACCGTGCACCTGGGAACTACTACAGATGAAATAATTGGCGCCGACGTGGAGGGTATGAACAAAGTTGTAAAAGTAGTAGGCACAAAAGATGGCAAAAAAGTAGATTATGTAACGGATGGTATATTTGTTTTTATCGGATTACTGCCGAACACGCAGTTTCTTGCAAAAGGACCAGTGGAGCTAGACGAGATTGGAATGATTAAAACATCCAACGATTTGCAGACGAACATACCAGGAATATTTGCTGCTGGAGACGTCAGGAGCGGAGCCAATATGCAAATTGCAAGCGCTACCGGAGAAGGCGCAACAGCGTCGGTGATGGTGCGAAATTATCTGGAAGAACAAGCACGAAAATAAATAGGCAGTTTGTAGCCAGCTATCTGTGGTCTGTTGCTACGATGATGTACGACAGTCCTACAAAATACTTTACAACCTGAAGTTTATTTGTAAAGCTAGATGTAATGGATAAATTTGTGTTTCCAAAAATGCACGAACTACTGCTTATGCAGGTGCGAGCTGAAAGAGCAATGAGGGCGGTAGTCTCTAGGCAGATTGAGTCACAACGATTAACCATGATGGAATGGCTTACTCTAGGAGTCATATCATCTGGTTCCAAAAAAGGTCTGAGTATGACAGAGATTTCAAAGCATTTAGATGTGACTTTGCCTCAGGTTACCGTTCTTGTTGCGGGATTGCTTCGGCTGAAATATGCAAAACAGCAAACTTTGGCCCAAGATCATCGAGGCAAGCAAGTAACAATTACTCTCAAAGGTCGACGCATATTGGCCAAGATAGATTCGACACTTGCCAAAGCTTTGCGACGATACACAAAAACAATCCCCGAAGATAGGTTACATGCCTACGTTAGAACCATAGAACAACTTTCTGAACAAAATGATTAATCTAACTGATAACCTGGAAAAAAATCCAGAACTAAGTTTTCTTTGGGGACCCCAGAGTCCAACAGTTCTTTCTCTAATTTTTCCGTAAATGGTTCCGGCCCTGAGATATATATCAACTGTTCGGGTATACGATGAGATAGCTTCTCGACAAGCTGTCCTGTAATCGGCCCCATGGAGCCATGCTTAGTAACGACTTTTGGACGAATACCATATCGCGCAAACAGCCTATCAAATAAATAATCGTCAGTATTATTCATACCGTATATGAGAATTATATTTCGTTTTTCATTCGTATCATATAGCCACTTGATCATACTGCGCATAGGAGTTATTCCTATGCCCCCTGCTACAAAAACTATCGGCCTTTTGGTGTCCTTGGGTAAGACAAAGTCCCCCATTGGTTCGGATATATGTATAATGTCGCCTTTTTTGAGCGCAAACAATTCTTGCTTGAAACTACTTATTTGGACGGTTGATTGTCGTGTAGATATGCTTAATTGTTTTTCACTCGGAGAAGAAGATAGGGTAAACCAGCGTTTTTGCCCACGATTGTCGGCATTTTTGTGCGGTAGATAAATTTCTACGAACTGACCTGCAGTATAATCAAAAGATTTCTCGGGTGTGAACCACAAGGTTTTAACATTTTTTGCAGAATTTTCTAGACGATCAAATTTAACTTTCATTTTTACGACTACGACTTTTTTTGCGCAAAAACTGGAACTGGCTAGGAACGTCTGTAATAATGCTTATATTCGGATATAGGACTCCAATAAATCTGGCAATCCACTTCTTGTTTACCGTGTAAACAATTATGTCTAGTTTATGGATTCGGGCCAAAAAATATGTCAGAGGATTTAAAAGCCAAAAATTTATGACAACTCCATTACAGCCCAGAAGCCGTGCAGTTCGGATTACTTCAAATGGGTTGGTATTTTCAGAGGCACAGACTGGGATTTCAGGAACAAGTCGACTGAAAGTATATAATTCTTGGTGGTTGAATGATATAACGTAATAGTCTGTAAGGTTTTTGTGATTTTTGAGCGTTTTTGCTAGTGGTCTTGCCCAATGGCTATCTTTTCCTTCGATAACAAATGGAGTTTTGGGGGCGGAAAATATTGCTTGATCAAGCGTTATTAAGTTTTGACCGTTGTTGAGTTTAATTTTCTGGAGTTTTGAAAGTGAGGATTCGTTTATATTGTAAGCTTCTTTGCTTATGGAGCTGGTATTTTTGTCGTGGCACAACACAAGTTTATTGTCCTTGGTTGCTCTAATGTCTATTTCAATTGCGTCTACGCCAGCGGAGACAGCAGCTTTTACACTTTCAATAGTATTTTCGAGTGCTAGACCGGCTGCACCACGGTGTCCAATTATTTTCATGCGTATATAGTGTACAATATCAAAGAAGTAAACGGAGACAATAAATTGGCTGATTTTAACAAAATTTTAGACGCCGGAGATGTTGCTGGTGGTGAAATAAACACAGTAATCGAGATTCCAAAATGGTCCACGCTAAAGATTGAATGGAACCGAAAACTTGCAATTTTTGAGCTTGACCGCGTCGAGCCAAGTATTTTTGCTAAACCATGCAACTATGGATTTATTCCGCAAACATTAGACGAAGACGGTGATGAGCTAGACACACTGGTACTTACAAATGACCCAATTCCAACTGGCGTGTATCTTAAAGGCAAGGTACTGGGAGTATTGAACTTTGAAGACGACGGCGAAATGGACCACAAAATTGTAGTTGTTCCATCCGATGACAGAAACACGGGCGATGCTTTGAATTCTCTAGATGATTTGCATGAACAGTGGAAACAGAAAATTGAACATCATTTCAATCACTACAAAGACCTCAAAAAACCTGGTTCAACAAAAGTCCTAGGTTGGGGAAATGCCGAAGATGCCAAAAAAATCATCACAGAGTGCATAGCCCGTTACAAAACAGACGCATAGATGAAAAAAGTCATCCCAAAAGATGCAGTATTGATTCCTGATAACGCAAAAAAAGTTTTTGATGGTGTTATTTTCGATGTTTATCATTGGCAACTTTCTAGGTTCGATAGTTCTATTTCTACCTGGGAAATGATTAGAAGGCCCGACACAGTTACGGTTATAGGAATATGTGACGACAAGATTTTGGTAATTGACGACGATCAACCACACGTTGGGTCGAGAGTAAGTTTCCCTGGCGGAAGAGTTGACGAAGACGACGAAACTATTTTACATGCTGCAAAAAGAGAAATGTTAGAAGAAACAGGATACGAGTTTGAAGATTGGAAATTGGTTAGAGTTTGGCAACCGCATACAAAGTTGGAGTGGTTTATATATCTTTATATAGCCCAGGCTGGTAAAAAAGTAAGACCAGCAAAACCCGATGCCGGAGAGAAAATAACATTAGAATTGCTTGATTTTGACACAGTAAAAAACCTAAGTATTACGAAGTCCGGATATCTAGCCGAGAGCAAAGAAATATTTGAAAACGTGAACAGTCTCAGAGAACTTACATCTTTGCAAAAATTTCAAGGCATAGAAGTAGACAGATAAATATTGCACTTGGGTAAATTGCACCGTACAATGGTGTTAAATGCTAAAGCTTAAAAAGGGTGGTAATAATCTATGAAAACGCGTATAGCGATAAACGGATTTGGGCGTATTGGCAGAAATGCTTTCAAGGTTGCGTTCGACAGGACTGACTGTGAAATTGTTGCTATCAACGATTTGACAGATACAAAGACCCTTGCTCATCTGCTAAAACACGACAGTAACTACGGCGCCTACCAACATGATGTCAGCTCCGACAAGACAAACATAATCGTGGATGGTAAACATATCAAGGTTCTTGCAGAAAAAGAACCATCAGCTCTGCCCTGGAAAGAGCTCAAAGTGGATGTAGTGATTGAATCAACTGGGTTTTTTGTGGACCCTGCCAAAGCTCGCGCGCATATCGATGCAGGAGCACACAAAGTGGTTATTAGCGCCCCAGCCAAAGGCGAAGGTGCCACCACAATCGTTCTAGGTGTTAACGAAAACGCCCTGGACGATGCAGAAGATATCGTAAGTAATGCATCATGTACTACCAACTGCATAACACCGGTTGCAGCGATAATAGAAAGCCATTTTGGAATAGAAAAAGCCATGATGACTACAATCCATAGCTACACCGCTAGTCAAAAACTTCAGGACGCACCAGCCAAAGATTTACGCGAAGCGAGGAGTGCTGCCGAAAACATCGTACCGACTACTACCGGTGCATCGATTGCTGCCGGACAAGCACTTCCCGCCTTGCAGGGAATATTTGGTGGTTTGAGTATAAGAGTTCCCACTCCAGTTGTTTCTCTGAGTGATTTTGTGATTATAACCAAGAAAAACGTCACTGTTGAAGAAGTAAACGACGTATTCAAGAAATCATCAAGCGAGCCTTTTTACCAAGGAATTTTAGATGTAACTGAGGAAGAGTTAGTAAGTAGTGACTTTATAGGAAATAGTCATTCAGCAATTGTTGATACAAAATTGACAGCCGTAGTTGGTGGAAACATGCTCAAAGTTGTCGCCTGGTATGACAATGAGTGGGGTTACAGCAATCGTTTGGTTGAAGTTGTAGCAGATTTGGGCAAAGCCCTGCACGGAAAAGTAGACCACACATCACATCACGACTAGACGCTCACGTTTTTTGCTCAAGCTAGCATTTCGCGCCGAGAAAATGCGAGCCTGCATCTGGCATTTCTCGGGCGACATTTCGCTGGACGACCTTTCGCTAAAAAACATTCGCTTATGGTAGAGTTAGACTATGAAGATAGCACTGAGTACGGACCATGCTGGGTTTGATGAGATTAAATCACTAGAGAAGTTTTTGACATCAAAAGGGCACCTATGTGTAAATTACGGGCCGAAAACTTTAGACATGTCTGATGATTATCCAGACTTTATATTTCCGGCGGCAAAAGCCGTTGCAAATGGAGAGTGTGAAGTAGGAATTTTGTGGGGAGGAAGTGGTCAAGGAGAAGCAATGGTCGCAAACAGGGTAAAAGGTGTAAGGTGCGCTGTATATTACGGCCCAGCAATTGCAAAAAGAAGTATCAATGCAGAGGGCGATACCGCTCAGGACGAATTTGAAATTTTGCGTTTGTCAAAAGACCACAATAATGCCAACATGCTAAGCTTAGCAGCGAGATTTTTAGACAATACAGACATAGAAAATGCAGTTACTTTATGGTTGGAAACTACATTCGAAGGGCTTGAGCGACATGCGCGAAGGATCAAAAAAATCGACGAGCAAAATTGATGGCGGTGATTTGTCCAACCGTTACGGCTTTTGATACACACGAATACCGCGCTCAGATGGAGCGAATTGCACCATTTACAAATACAGTTCATATAGATTTGATGGACGGAGAATTTGCCCCATCCAAATCACCAGAACTTAGCGAGATATGGTGGCCGCATCACATCCAAGCGGATATACACTTGATGTACCAAAAGCCCATGGAGTGCATTCAGCAATTAATCAAAATGAACCCTCGTATGGTGATTATTCATAAAGAAGCAGAAGTTCATCACATGCATTTTGCGGCAGAACTTCACAAGTCTGGGATTAAGGTCGGATTGGCGGTTTTGCAAGACACTCCAATTGAAACTGCCTATCAAATAATGCATAGCTTTGACCAGGTTTTGATTTTTAGTGGAAATTTAGGTTATCACGGTGGCAAGACAGACTTAGGTCTTTTGGGCAAAGTACAAAAAACTGCCGAGCATCATCCGGGTGTACAAATCGCCTGGGATGGTGGAATAAGTGACCAAAATGCAAAACAGTTAGTAGAGGGTGGTGTAGACGTTTTGAACGTCGGTGGTTTTATACAAAAATCCGAAGACCCTAAAACCGCTTATGATAAA
Source organism: Saccharimonadales bacterium (SeqCode) (assembly GCA_038206875.1). Lineage (GTDB taxonomy): Bacteria > Patescibacteriota > Saccharimonadia > Saccharimonadales > JBBQAJ01 > JBBQAJ01. The sequence continues at coordinate 42,929 of JBBRAK010000008.1, read as the reverse complement.
CTGTTATCAGTAATATCAAAGTAGGTTTATGTCAAAAAAATTCACGATCGAAGAGCTAGAACTTAAAGCAAATGCCATACGCGTAGACATAATTAAGATGTTAGAGCATGCGAAAAGTGGGCACAGTGCTGGGCCAATGGGACTTGCAGACATTTTTACAGCTTTGTATTTTGACATTATGAAACATGACCCAAAAAATCCTGACTGGGATGAACGCGACATACTACTACTAAGCAATGGTCACTGTGTACCTGTCCAATACGCAACTATGGCGCATGCTGGATATTTTGACACTAAGGAGCTCATGACGCTGAGAGCCTTTGGCACTCGACTTCAGGGACACCCGGAGAGAACAAAATTACCGGGGCTAGAAAACACTAGCGGACCTCTTGGATGTGGGTTAAGCCAGGCATGTGGTATGGCTCTCGCTATGCGTATGAATAAAACTTCTCACCGCTGGATATATGTAGTTATGGGTGACGGCGAACAAGACGAAGGAAATGTATGGGAAGCTGCAATGCTGGGCAGTAAATACAAACTAAGCAATATCATCGCGATTACAGACAGAAACAATATTCAGATTGATGGTCCTACCGAATCGGTCATGCCGTTGGAAGATTTCAAAGACAAGTGGGAAGCGTTTGGCTGGCACGTGTTGGAAATTGACGGAAATAACATGGACGCAATTATCGATGCTTTCGCCATGGGAAGAGCCATAGTAGAAAAGCCGACTATGATTGTTGCGCATACGATACCTGGCAAAGGTGTAGATTTTATGGAGTATGACTTTCATTGGCACGGAACCCAACCGAACCACGAACAGGCAGTAAAGGCACTTCATGAGCTTCGTACACTCGGGGGGAAGATTCGAGGCGAACATGAGTAGGCGCTCATACTTGAACCGAAATGTAGCGTTCCGTGCGGACAAGCAAGGATTATTACGCACTGCCCTTGGCAAAACTACCTTTTGTTCCAAGTATTCGCTAGTTTTTGGGGAGGAGAAATGACGGATTTGCATTTGGTGAAAGACGTACTGAGTAAGGATATTGTCCTAGAGGCAAATCGGAAGGGATTCGGGAGGGGCTTGTTGGAGGCGGGTAGGCGCAACGAAAACGTGGTAGCTGCTTGTGCAGATCTTACGGATTCAACTCAAATCGGACTTTTTAGAGATGCTTTCCCAGACAGGTTTGTGCAGGTTGGTGTAGCGGAACAAAATCTGGTGACTGTTGGGTCTGGTTTAGCGGCGATGGGCAAAATACCATTCGTTAGCAGTTACGCAGCTTTTAGTCCGGGCCGTAACTGGGAACAAATCCGAACAACCATATGTCTAAATGATCGACCAGTAAAGGTTATCGGTTCACACGCCGGGCTCTACACTGGCAAAGATGGTGCCACGCACCAAATGCTAGAAGACATTGCCCTCATGCGTGCTTTGCCAAATATGGTCGTCCTGGCTCCCGCAGACGCCGTAGAAGCGGAAAAAATGACCATTGCTATGGCTGAAGATTCACGACCAAACTACATGAGACTTGCCCGAGAGCCAATTCCAGTCATAACGACAGAGAAAACACCTTTTGAAATCGGCAAGGCATATATATTTGCACCGGGAACAGACGTAACAATTATTTCAACAGGAACTATGACCTATCAAGCACTGGTAGCCGCCGAACGGTTATTCAAAACCGGACTAGACGTAGAAGTTATACATTGTCCAACCATAAAACCGTTAGATACTGAAACTATTTTAGAGAGCGTCCGCAAAACGAAGGCAGTTGTAACTGTTGAAGAAGGCCAGATTAATGGTGGTTTAGGTGGTGCAATCGCAGAACTATTGGGAGAGGAGTGCCCCGTTCCAATGCGCCGTGTTGGTGTCAAAGATCGTTTTGGAGAGTCTGGTGACCCAGAAGACCTACTAAAGCATTTTGGGCTTACGTCAAAACACATCATGATGGCTGCGCACGAAGTTGCAGACAAAAAACCCGTCTATCACAAATCCAAATAACGTGCGAAAAAATATCGTCGTGATTTGCTCGAACAAAGCATAACAGGTTACAATACTAGCTAATATGGCATTAACACTTGATCAAATGAGATTGAATTCACTGCGCGCCCGCGATGCTATGAACAGAGCGCGCACCGAGCATTTTGCCTTGGGTGCCTTTAACATTGACAACCAAGAGACACTGATAGCAATAGTTAGGGCTGCTGCCAAAAAAAATGCCCCAGTGATAGTCCAGGCAAGTCAAGGCGAAGTAGATGCCCTGGGTCTAGATAACATTAGGAATATGGTAGACAACTACATAGCCGATTACGGTGTAGAAATATATATAAACCTAGATCATAGCCCAACTGTTGCCGGGGCGATAGCCGGTATAGAAGCAGGTTTTGAGTTTATACACATTGACATAAGCCAAGCCAGAAAAAACGCTAGTTTAGAAGAAATAATTGTCGAAACCAAACAGGTAGTAGAATATGCTCGCCTCACCGGAGCATCAGTAGAAAGTGAACCGCACTATTTTGGCGGTGGCAGTAATCTTCACAAAGAAGCAATCGATTATGAAGAAATCAAAAAAACTTTTAGTACGCCTGGTGGCGCAAAAGCTTTTGTAGATGCAACTGGTATAGATACTTTTGCTGCCGCGGTGGGAAACCTCCACGGTAAATTCGCGGTTCCAAAAAAGTTAGACTTGGAGCTATTGGCGAACATCAGAGATGCCTTGATTTGCAACATCAGCCTCCATGGAGGCAGTGGAACACCTGGGCATTATTTCAAATCTGCAACCAAAGTCGGGGTTAGCAAGGTCAATATTAACACGGACCTACGAATAGCCTTTCGTGATACTTTGGAAGAGGTTTTAGCAGAAAATAAATCAGAGTATGCCGTAGTAAAACTCATGGACCAGGTTATCGACGCAGTACAAGCGGTGGTAGAAGACAAAATTGATATGTTCGACGCTACAGGCAAAGCACGAGGGAGCGACACAGTAAGTACGTTTGGAGTCAAAAAACCGATAGATGAAGAGGCTTTTAACTAGTCAATTAAAATAATGCATATGCTAAAATAAGCATTGGAATAAAATAACAGGGTGGAAAAATTGAACGAAATCGAAGTTCTGGCAATTGGAGATGTGGTTACCGATGCTTTTATAAAGCTGCTGGATGACCGTGCGCACACTTTCGAAAAAGACGGCGTCAAATACTTAGCAATGCCATTTGGGACCAAAGTGCCTTTTGATCACGCGCAAGTAATCGAAGCAGTTGGAAACGCCGCCAACGCCGCAGTAAGTTTTGCCAAATTTGGCATCAAAAGTGGTCTAATATCAAACGTCGGAGGCGACAGTCATGGCAGGGACATCCTAAAGGCACTGCATGACAAAAACGTTGATAGCCGCATGGTTATAGTGAACCCCAACAAAGCCACTAATTATCACTATGTGCTTTGGTACAAAGAAGAACGTACAATTCTCATCAAACACGAAGAATACGACTATCATTGGCCCAGGTTTCGTGACCCGGATATCCCAGAGTGGGTATATTTCAGTTCTATAAGTAAAAATAGTTTAGAAAAATACCACGGTTTTGTAGAAGATTGGTTAGAGGAAAATCCAGAAGTAAAACTGGCATTTCAGCCGGGCACCTACCAGTTAGAAGCTGGAGTGGAGAAGCTCAAAAGGTTATATGCTCGCACAGAAGTTCTAGTACTAAACCGCGAAGAAGCCGTGACAGTTTCTGGTGGAAATCTGGATGATGTCAAGGGTTTATTAGATTCGCTACATGGTTTTGGACCGAAGGTTGTTTGTATTACAGATGGACCAGCTGGAGCTTATGCTTCTGACGGCACAAACAAGTTCAAAATGCCACCGTATCCTGATCCTGCCCCACCATTTGAGCGAACTGGTGCTGGCGATGCTTTTGCTAGTACGTTTGTAGCTGCACTCATACAGGGCAACACTATAGAAGGTGCACTGCAATGGGCTCCAATCAATTCTATGAACGTAGTTCAGCACACTGGTGCTCAAGAAGGACTTTTAACAGAACACGAAATAAGCGAGCTTCTCAAAAAAGCCCCCGAGTGGTACAAACCCGAAAAAATCTAATGGCTAGTTACAATTTAGATACTATGGTATAGTATTGAAAATTGTCTAGGAGTTAAATTGAGTACTGCATATGCTGAAGCTGTGCCAAACGAAGGATATTGGGATTCATACCTACCAACTGAAGCACCGCACTATAGAATAACCGACATTGATATAGAACGCTGGGTGCACGAAGGTGTAACGACTTTATTGCTGGATGTAGAAGCTAATTTGGGCGCGACAGGTTCGGAGGAACTTGAACCTGCTCATGTCGAATGGGTGAATCAAGCGCGGGTTGCTGGAATTGAAAACGTAGCTCTTTTATCAAACTTCAAGGTTTCTGACGAATCCGACCGCACAATGCTAGCAGGATGGGGTGAGCAGGTCAGTGCAGAAAGAATTTTCTATCCGATTGAGGGCGAAAGGCGCAAACCAAGCCCATTTATGATATTTCAAGCTCAAAATCATTTTGAAGTAGACCCCGCAAATATTGGAATTGTAGACGATAAGGTTTCTGCAGGTATTCGGGCCGGTAGATTTGCTGGAGTTCAACATCTTGGATGGACGCGCCCTTTTGGTGATAACCGACATATTGGCGATAGGTTGGTTCGAGACCCGTTTGAATCAATCATGAGGTTACGCGCACATTTGCTTTTGACCCCAAGACTACGAGAACAAATAGACCTAGAAACAGTTATGGCACTGAAAGAATCACCATTAGCAACTGTGACAAATCTATTTCGTGAAGATTTGGTGCCAGATGGAACCGACAACATTGTAGGTTTAGGTGTAGACGATATACCCCTTACCTCTGAACAATTAGCACTGTTGAGGGAACCAGGGTATATAAAAGCATTAAATTTTGTAAAAGGTGCAATTGATTACTACGGCGAACAACCTTCGGAAAAATTAAAATCGTATTTGCATGAACATGGTCGAACTACCGCCGACTGGTTGACGTATTCCCGTTTAGCTATTGCTTTAGGGTTGATTTGCCTAAATAAAAGCAACCTAGATATCGAAACGAAACGCAAAATTTCCGCAGGGCTGGTACTGCTTAGTATTGTCACCGATGCAGGAGATGGTATTGCAGCTAGGGCTCACAAAGATGGAGCAACCAAAAAAGGTGGATTTATAGATCAGAACATTGATCATATTTCGTCTGCAGTAACCGACATATTTACGCTCGTACCACAAGAATCAATTAATACTCTCGAGGCTATTTTGCCAGTTTCCAGGGACCTTGGAATGTTAGCGCTTCGTGCACCTTTCATGAGACGCGGTATTGATACAAAATCAATATTTTCGGGCAAAGTAGCTACAGGCTTATTGGGTGGTTCGCAACTTTTTGATCTTATGACAGGGTCCAGGTTTCCAAATACTAGTAGAGGGTTGCGTCATGTGGCTGCAGTGGCAAAACTAGGTAGTTTGGCACAAGCGCCATTTGCCTGGATTGAACAACATGAAATTGAAATACATGAAAAAATTCAATCTGCGCGAGCGCATGAGCTAGAAATCATTCGTTCAGAACAAGCCCAAAATTAATCCAACCTTTACTGAAATAACCTCTGATGATATGCTTATGTTAATCAACAAAGGATAAGCAAAACGTGTGTAAATTGGTAGCAGATTTGGTTGGAGCAGACAATCGTGTTGTGCAGGAGCTGGTGGCTCGCATGGAGCTACATTCAGGCAACCCTGGCATAGATCTTAGGCTTACCGGTGAAATCTATGGCAGAATCCATATGAAAATGCGAGAAATGGGCCTAGATCCAAACGACACTACACCTAGTGAATTGTATTTATCACTATTGAGCTTGGCATCTTTGCACGACAGCTTTCTAGTTAAACGTCTAGGAATAGATGACTCAAACGATACAAGTCAGATTTCAAGAGCGGTAGTAAAAATAGTAAACCGTATGAAGTTTCCAAAACATTCCTGGGCTCTCAAGTCAACATCCGCAAAAAGACTTCTTAGGGCAATGCCACCAAAAACACTTATGAAACAGCTAAATTATCGTTCTCTGGATTCCTTGCTCAAGCGAGAATCACCAACAATTTTGCTAGCGGTGGCCAGGCATACTGAACCTGCGCCGTGGCAAGAAAAATTCGTGAATTCATACAAAAAACTTCTTCCAAATGATTTTGAAGTTCGTAACATAGAAATAGAACATTTGTCTGAAAAACGCTGGGAAAAGGTAGGACAATCACTTGGGGGAGCCAAACATAGTAGCATAATTCATACACCTGAAGTCGGTGCGGTCGTATTGCTCCCCCTGCAGATAAACCGTCCGGTTGGCTTGACCCTAACAAGTTTACTTCTAACACTTCACTACATAAATGAAATTAGGGCGTTTAGTACATATTGTAAATTCCATCACATGCGCCCAGATTTTGGAAAACTATTGGTCGAACATATACTTCATCAAAAAAACGATCATGTTACAATTGCCGGTCACCCAGTACATTGGCGAGTTGTTCACAGATATTATGGAACTTCTGGTAGGTTAAACCACCCTGAGCTATTTGAACCACATGTCCAACCAGAAGATTTGTCATATCGTAAGGCCGAAGCTGTTTTGTACCGGCTGGAACCTGCGCTGCACTTTTGGCTTGATCTGGACTATGTTGGATTGCCACAGAGAGATGGTCCGCTAAGCTTTGGGCTTACCGACATGGCGATGAACTTGGTAAATGGAGTGTCATACGAAAACCGTGTTTACTATCATATGCAAGAAGGTCTATGGAACGAACTATACGCAAGATATTTTGGCCAAAGGTCTCTAGAAAACCAAATTTTGCGTCAGTTAGATGAACAAACAATATCAGTGCAACCACACGTTATGGATTTGGACTTCGCAGTATGAACTATGCCATATGTGTATCGGGAGCAGCGTCCGGTAAAACCGTAAAATCAGCATCCGGACTTGCACAGAGGCTGGGAGCTGAGATTGCCAAAAAAGGACATATGGTGACTACCGGAGCTACTGTTGGTCTGCCGTTCTATGCTGCAAAGGCAGCCAAAGAAGCCGGGGGAGTTAGCATTGGCTTTTCGCCGGCTTCATCTTTGCGAGAACATGTTGCAAAATATCGTTTGCCTATAGGCGTTTTTGACTTTATCAATTTTACCGGCATGCATTATGTTGGAAGAGATGTGCACCTTGTCCAGTCAAGTGATGCAATAATCACCGTTGGTGGTAGGTTCGGGAGCTTGCATGAATTTACAACTGCGTTAGAATCACGCATGCCATGTGGAGTATTGACTGGAAGTGGCGGTACGGCAGATATAATCGATGAGCTCATGGAACGACTTGAGCCTATCAACAAAGATATGGTTATTTTTGATGACGACCCTGAGAGGTTGGTGCAAAAAATAATCAAAATGCTGGACATAGAGTACAAAGAAATAAACACAAAATCTCTAAGTGCAGAATGGTTCATGGAAACAGAACACCACCACCAAGGCTAACAAGACATCTTCGTATTGTAGATACAAAATAATTGATACAATGTATTGATGACTAAGTTTCGAATCAAATCTGAGTATGTGCCTACTGGTGACCAGCCTAGGGCAATTTCTGCGCTAACCGAGGGGTTGAATAAGGGTGTCAAAGAACAAACATTGTTAGGTGTCACCGGCTCGGGTAAAACATTTACCATGGCAAACGTCATACAAAATGTCCAAAAACCAACGCTTGTTTTGAGCCATAACAAAACCCTAGCAGCACAGCTATACAATGAATTTAAAAATTTCTTTCCTGACAATGCAGTACACTATTTTGTAAGCTATTTTGACTACTACCAGCCCGAAGCATACATAGCCCGAAGCGATACATATATAGAAAAAGACAGCCAGATAAACGAAGAAATCGACAGATTGCGACATGCCGCAACCGATTCGCTACTTACTAGAAAAGACGTAATTATTGTAGCTAGTGTCAGTTGTATATATGGGATTGGCTCTGTAGATGACTACAATAGCCTGTCTGTGGTTATCAAAAAAGGCGAACGACGGGTTCGAGACAAATTACTCCGGCAACTTACAGACATACAGTACCAGCGCAATGATATAGATTTTCACCGTGGGACATTTCGAGTCCGTGGTGACGTGTTGGACATATTCCCAGCCGGTGAAGAAGTAGCCTATAGAGTTGAACTGTTCGGCGACGAAGTCGAGCGAATTACCCAAATCAATCCGCTGACTGGAGAGATTGAAAATGTTCTAACGAGTATCAAAGTGTTTCCCAGTAGTCACTATGTAACTCCTGCCGAAAAACTAAAAGGCGCGCTGGTGCAAATACAGCAAGAACTTGGCGAGCGACTAGGGTATTTCAAAAAACACGGACTGTTGCTCGAAGCCCAGCGTTTGCAACAGAGGACGAATTTTGACCTGGAGATGTTAGAAGAAACCGGGTTTGTAAAAGGCATAGAAAATTACAGTCGGTATTTGACAGATAGAGAAGCTGGCGAACAGCCAGCAACGCTGTTGGACTATTTCCCAGACGATTATCTGCTACTGGTAGATGAGTCTCATATGAGCTTGCCCCAAGTCAGAGGTATGTACAACGGCGACAGAGCACGCAAAGAAGTGTTGGTAGAACACGGATTTCGACTGCCCAGTGCCCTCGACAATAGACCACTTACATTTGTAGAGTTTGAAAAACATATAAACAAAGTTATATATGTCAGTGCCACGCCTGCCGAATATGAACTATCCCGGAGTCCAAAGCCAGTTCAGCAAGTTATACGTCCGACAGGACTTATCGACCCAATTATTGAAGTCCGACCTATAGAGGGGCAGATAGATGATTTGCTACACGAAATCAAACAAACCACTGCCAAACACCAGCGGGTGTTGGTGACCACGCTTACCAAGCGAATGTCAGAAGATTTAACCGACTATCTAAAAGAGCTAAACATAAAAGTCACGTATCTGCACAGCGACGTTGACACACTAGACAGGACGGATATTTTGCGGGATTTACGTCTCGGGGTATATGACGTTGTGGTGGGAATTAACTTGCTCAGAGAAGGTTTGGATTTGCCAGAAGTTAGCCTGGTGGCAATTCTTGACGCCGACAAAGAAGGATTTCTGCGAAGCGAACAAGCACTTGTCCAGACCGTCGGACGCGCCGCCAGACACATAGACGGCAGAGTCATAATGTATGCCGACAAAATAACCGGTAGTATGCAACGCACAATCGACGAAACTACCCGCAGGCGCAAAATCCAAGAGGACTACAACAAAAAACACGGCATAACAGCCGAAGGAATTATCAAAAGTGTAGAAAAAGGCATGCGCCCAGAATTGCCAGATGGTGACAAAAAACCAAAACTAAATCTCAATAAGATTCCAAAAGACGAATACGGCCACCTAATACGCGACCTAACCTCCCAAATGGACCTAGCCTCCGCCAACCTAGAATTCGAAAAAGCCGCCGAACTCCGCGATATCATCACCGACATAAAAGCCAGAATATGATTTTTTCGGTAGTTTTGTAATAATAACCAACTTTACAATAAATGTGTAAAATTTTATGTATTAGTTTCTATCAGGATTGATTCGGTTTAGCTGGCTAGATATACTATGTGTTACAGTATAGACAATATCTCAAAATCATGATAAAATATGATTTATGACAGTCCCATTTGAGTCGCCTGGTTTTGATAAGCTTGTGCTCCCTCCAAACATGGAAGGACTCCTAGATACTGCTCTTGTGCCGGCAGATGAGCTAAACGCAAAACATCGTGATACGGAAAAATACTACGTTGTGGGGCATCCTGACCTATTTGTTAGGGTAAATCGAGGCGAAAATCCAGAAGATGTAGGCGTTTCACTTGATTCTACGTCAGTGCTACGGGGGCGTGGCATAAACGTACTGCCTTACAAAATGCTTGAACATGACGGACAGGCTTATGTCGTGACTAAAAGAGTCGAGGGCGTCGATTTACTTGAGACTTTGAAAACAAATCCTACGGCTGAGTTATTGGCAAATGTTGATCAAACATGGACTGCATTGTTGGGCGCGGAGTCTGATGCAAGAGAAAGTGGTCTACGAATGCCTGCAGATATAGATAGCGCAGGGCAGTACATGTTAGGTACGATTGGCGGGGATAGCGCTGACCAAGCTCCAAAACTATGGTTAGTTGACTTGCCGGTTTTGAGTTTCGATATTTCAGATAATTACTTTGCTAACATTATTTTGCTAATGGCAAACAACGTCGTTTAAATTGAAATGGCCAGTGGACAAGTCCTTGAAGTCACACGTAGGTCTATACAGAAGTTTTTAGTTGAGCCAAAGAATTGTGCTTTGGAGATTTCACCCCTATTACGAGTAGCTCGGTACGTACTGAAACACCAGGTTGAAATATGGTCAGACGAAATTGACGACTTGAGTGATCTGGGCGAATTTGGCGACGAGAAATAGAATCACGTAATCACTTGCCGGAGATATTCAGAAGAGTCGCTATTATGCCACCATGTGTTAACATATGTTTTATGGCAAAAGAAACTGCACGCAATAGATTAACTAGAAATGGATTAACTTTTCGGGAGTTGGCCGCCGGTGAGTCACGAGGTTTTGTACTTCGGGTCATGGATAAAACTGTCGAACCACCAATAGTCACTACTGTAGTCCAACAGCCAGGACAAGAAACTGTATCGACAGAAAGTTTGTTGTATGTTCGAGATCTAGATTATTCTCATGGTGACGGTAAAGGCAGATTTGTGCCTCCTATTCCAACCGAAGCAGAAGATCCAAATTGGATAGTTGAGCTACTCCAAGCAAATAAAAATCCCCTTGCAGAAGTAGCACTTCAGCATTTACTTGAAATCCCTGCGGTTGAAGAATAATAATTCCAAATATTCGTTTCACGTTCTAGGCAGCAAAAGATTCAGAGTCTTGTCCGTAAATAACTTTGTCCATTTCATCATGTGGAACACCACTGACTGAAATATCGCGTTCATTGACTACCGTCAAAAGTCGCTCAAACCTGTCTATTCTGACTTGCTGTTCACGCACTAAATCTAAATGTGTTCCATCTCTGTTTATGACACGAAGTCCACGGCGTTTACTATACTCATGTTGCCATGACTCCTGTTGTGACATGACGTCCTTGTCTTCTAGTGTTCGGACTCCAACTGCATCTAGCGGGACAGCTTTACTGTATTTTCCGGCATCACCGCTCATTAGTGGCCATAACCACGCAAGCTCATGCGTCACATTCATTGGATGAAAATCGATGGTCCCGAGATAGTCTGTAATTTCGTCGGTGTTTCCCGTGCGCACCACTTCAATCGCTTTTTCAATTATCAGTTTGCCCAGGCTTCGCCCCTCACGGGGAATCATGATGCGCAACAAATTTGGAATATTTTTTACCCCAGGAGAGTGTTCAAAGCACGCTGCTATGTAGTCGCTGAACAACACACTTCTTCCGTATTGTGGTGCCAGCGCGTCCACCGCTTCGCCAGTCATCGCGCCTCTAGAATCGCCAACACTTAGCAGACGCCTGTCGTCATAAATAATTCCCCCGAATGTCGACAAATGATCAAACAACGCATGTTGGTGATGAGCAGAACGCCCCACGCTTTTTCCAAACAAAAAATGACCCATTTTCTTTAGGGCATCAATATCTGTTGGTATTTCTGCGTGTCGTCCTTGGTGATGCAACCATTCAACGTTGTAGCCCAGCTCAACTAGTCCAGTGATAATTTTTCTATTTATTCCTTTAGGGCCTGTACCAAGTGCGTCTGTCCCACTAATCGGGAAGTCGGATTGGTTTTGACCAAAATATCTTGCATTGGGAGTACCACGAGTCAATTCTCTTATGGCACCATCAGAAAAGTACACGAGTTCGGAACTGTACTCCGCTCTAGGTGTGATTTCTATTTCGCCAATTGTTTCTCTTTTGACTACGTGTACTTCGTAAGGTGGCAATTCTGCAACAGCTTGATGATGAGAGTTTACTGCTTCTACGGTGGGGACAAATTCAGTATCAGGCAATTCATGCCCATGGAGGGTGTGATCGGGGATATCCAGTTCCAGCATATTTGTTATAACTGTTTAACGCTCATCCTTATCATGCTACTAAAAAATTGAATTGTAAAGACATTACTATATTTACTCTGTTATAATGAGTGGATATGGCAAAACTTACCAAGAATGATGTATTAAAATTGGCCGAGCTGTCTCGACTGCACTTGACAGACAAAGAAATCGAACAATTTACATCTGAAATCAGTGCCATATTGGGGTATGTTGAACAATTGCAATCGGTTGATTTAAAAGATGTTAAACCCACCAACCAAGTGACAGGTTTGACCAATGTGATGCGAAAAGACGAACTGTTTGACTATGGTGCGTCGCCTCGTGAACTGCTTAAAAACGCACCGGCAACTCTGGACGGCCACATAAAAGTAAAACGGATGTTGACATGAGTCAATGGAAAAAAATAAGTGAAATTGCAGACGAGGTAAACTCTGGTAAAACCAAAGCTGTAGACCTCGTCGCTAAATCACTTGCAACAATTGAAAAAAATAAAGAGTTCAACGCGATACTAGTTACGACAGAAGCTAGAGCAAAACAACGCGCAAAACTAATTGATGAGATAGTATCTAACGGCGAAAACGCAGGACGTCTGGCTGGAGTGCCATTTATTGCAAAAGACAATTTCCTAACATTTGGCTCCGAAACTACCGCTGCAAGCAATATCCTAAAAGGCTTCAACGCGCCATACCAGGCCACTGCAATACAAAAACTAGAAGCAGAAGGTGCAATCTGCGTAGCCAAAGCCAATATGGATGCTTTTGGACATGGTGCATCAACAGAAAACAGCGACTTTGCGACCACCAAAAACCCTCATGACAGAACTCGGGTTCCCGGTGGGTCATCTGGAGGTTCAGTGGCATCGGTGGTCCTAGACATGGCACCTTTTGCGCTGGGAACAGATACGGGTGGCTCTACGCGTCAACCAGCTAGTTTGTCTGGAAGCGTTGGATATAAACCCACCTACGGGCTTATTTCACGCTCTGGCATAGTTGCAATGGCCAGTAGCACCGACACTGTCGGCACTATTACGCGGAATATCGATGATTTGGCTGTAGTAATAGATGTTATTTCAGGACGAGATGAGTTAGACAGCACTACAATTGACAGAGACAAAACTAGCTACAGCGAACTTTCCACAGACATAAAAGGCAAAAAAATCGGTCTTATCAAAGAATATATGTCAGAGGGTGTTGACCAAGACGTAAAAGGCCAAATATTGTCTACCGCCGAAAAGCTAAAAAAAGCTGGCGCAGAAATAGTCGATGTCAGTTTGCCGAGTATCCCACTTTCTCTAGCTTGCTACTACATACTTATGCCCGCAGAAGTCAGCAGTAACTTGAGCAGATATGATGGTCAACGCTATGGCTTTTCCAAGCCGGGCGCAAAAAGTTTGGACGACTCCTATAATTGGTCCAGAAGCGAAGGCTTTGGCACCGAAGCCAAACGCAGAATCATGATTGGAACATACGTTTTGAGTAGCGGGTACTACGACGCTTATTATAAAAAAGCACAGAAACTAAGAACCAAGCTTATAAATGAATTTACCGATGTGTTCAAAAAAGTCGATTTTCTAATAGGTCCTGTAGCCCCTTCAAAAGCTTTCAAGATTGGACAAAACGCCACCGACCCACTGCAGATGTACCTGAGTGATGTTATGACGGTTGCGGCTAGTTTGGTGGGCGTGCCGTCAGTTAGCGTGCCGGCTGGAATGAGTGACAAATTGCCAATAGGCGTACAGTTGATGGCTCCCCAGCATTACGACAGAGCGCTTCTAGGATTAGCCAAAAAAACGCAGGAGGTATTGGCGTGAAAATAATTCCTTTCCGCGGTCCCAAAAAACGTATCAAACGAACTTCCAAATTTATTTCTGAGTGGAAAGAACTGCAAGGTTTATGCAGGGACAAGGACACATGGGCGGAAGCATTGCAAACGGCGGATGTTCTACTAAACAAAGCGCTAAAAAAGCGACGTTTTCGAGGCAAAACATTGGGTGAGCGTCTTGTAAAAGCTCAGCGCTTCATAACTGACAATGACGACATCTGGGACGCTCACAACCTGGTCAAAAAATTGTCTAGTGACACAAAACTGAGACTTAAAGAAACAGACGTCAAAGAGGCGCTTATAAGTTACAGAGAAGCTCTAAAAGACCTAGGAGCTTTGCCCGGTAGCAAAGAAGTAAAAAATGATAACTGAACAAGTAACGGCAAAATACACGGCAACAATAGGTATAGAATGCCATGTACAGCTAAAAACTAAGACTAAGCTGTTTTCTGCCGTCAGCAACGACGCCCGCAAAGCCGAACCAAATACGCTTATAAGCCACATAGACATGGGTTTGCCGGGCGCGCTACCAGTGCTAAATGAACAAGCCGTCGAACTTGCCATGAAAGCTTCTTTTGCCCTAGGTGTGCCACCACAAAAATTTAGCAAATTCGACCGGAAACACTATTTCTATCCGGACCTGCCCAAAGGTTACCAAATAACACAGTTTGATGAACCAATAATTGTTGGTGGACACGTGGATATCAAAGTCGATGGTAAAACAAAAACAATCAATCTGACTCGGGCACATTTAGAAGAAGACGCTGGCAAAAGCACTCACCCGGCTGGCAAAGACTACAGTTTGGTAGACCTAAATCGAGCAGGTACTCCACTACTGGAAATTGTTTCAGAACCTGAAATGCATTCTGCCCAAGAAGCAAAAGCCTATGCCAAAGAACTGTATCTGCTCATGAGATATGCAGAGGTATCTGATGCAAATTTGTTTTACGGCAATATGCGTTTTGATGTAAATGTTAGTGTTAGCAAAACAGATGAACTCGGTACTCGTAGTGAAACAAAAAACCTAAATTCGTTCAAAAGCGTAGAAAAAGCTGTTGACTATGAAATTGCTCGTCAAATTGAACTGCTAGAAAAGGGAGGCAAGGTTGTCCAAGAAACCCGGGGATGGGACGATGCCAAACAAAAAACGTTCTCTCAACGTAGCAAAGAAGATTCGCATGACTACAGGTATTTTCCAGAACCAGACCTGCCACCGGTAGAGTTATCTGACACAGCAATTAAAGGCATAAAATCTATCATGCCACCACTTCCAGCAGATCTTCGGAGTGCCCTATCTGTTTTGGGTTTGGATGAATCAGCGGTAAATACGTTGATAGATGAAATGCCTGCTGGAAAACTAATTTTTGAACTACTTGACACAGGGTGTAATAAAGAGCTTGTCAAGAGGGTTGCTAACTGGTTGGTAACTGGAGTACAGGCTCTAATTTCGGACGGTGATGTGGATTGGGATGATTTAAAACTAAACCCAGAGCATTTGGTAGAACTTGCACAAATGACAGCCGACAACAAAATCAGCTCCACTGGTGCAAAGACTATATTGCTTGAAATGATAAAAACCGGCGACGCTCCCTTAAAAATCGCAAACTCTAAGAATATACTGCAGGTATCAGACGAAGGCGAAATAGCCGATATTGTAAAGCAAGTACTTACCGACAATCCGCAAGCGACAAAAGACGTCAAAAATGGTGAACAAAAAGCCGTAGGGTTCTTAGTAGGTCAAGTTATGAAAGCCAGTAGGGGGAAAGCCAACCCAGCCCTAGCCCAAAAACTAATCAAAAACCAACTTAAAATTTAAGCGGCTTCGTCCAGAACAATCCTGGAAGATGGAAAGTCATTACAATATTTATTGACATAGCCAGTCATAGATAGTCCAAGCTGTGCTCGCCTTATATCTGCCAGCCTAAAAATGTTTGCCTTAATTCCTTCAACAATCCATTCTCTAGGATCATAATCCGATTCATATTCTCCTGAACCTAGGTTAAGAACTGCATAAGTTGACAATAACCCAACTGTGAAATCTATGTATTCCCCGCGAGTTTTTTGTTTTTCCGGATTCATAATGTTCCATTCTTCTGACAAATCGTCGCCATCCGGCATGAAAAAAGTATCAAAATTACTTGACGCACCCAGCAGGTCAGAGCATACCAGTGCAACGTCGTATTCGCTTACTGCTTCCGTCCCCGCTGTGGTTGCAGTGATTGCTTGTTTTCCCAAAAGCGTAGCTTCCTCGGAATAGCCATGTTTCTCCGCATTCTCTTCAAAAATCACGACAGAATGTTCCTCTTTGGTTCTGTAGCCAAGCTCGGTGTGATTTTCGTGAAAATTGGTATCGTGAAATAATGCTGCGAGAACTAAGACGCTCCGATCTAGCACTACCCCATTTGTCTCGTAAACATCTGCAAAAAGCATAGTGCCAAATAGGACTTTTCTCACATGAAGCCAATTATGATACGGTAGATTAGTATAGTACTGTTCTGCTTCATCCCACATATTTTGAAACTCTTCAGGAATGAGATCTATTTTTTCACCCCAGGTATCCAAAAAATTTTCTGGGTTTAGAAATTCATCTGGCAAGGATTGTTTTGACTCTGGAAACGACTCTGGGGGCATAGAAAGTTGATTATACGCCAATAATGTTGCATTGCAACTAATATGAAATATATTTTGCCATGATACAATTTAGAGAATGGATAAACAGAAGGTTCGAAAAGCAGTAATCGCCGCGGCAGGATTTGGCACACGGTTTCTACCCCAAACAAAAGCTATGCCCAAAGAGATGTTGCCACTCGTCGACAAGCCGATTATTCAGTATATAGTCGAAGAATTAGTGCAGGCAGGTATTGAAGATATAGTTATCGTTACTGGGTATCACAAACGGTCTATAGAGGATCACTTTGATGCTATGAGCGCGGACCTGATTGCTAACTTAAATCAAGGGGGTAAGGTAGCACTATTAGACGAAACAAAAAAAGTTGCAAACTTAGCCAACTTTGCATACGTTCGTCAAAAAGGTCCATACGGAAACGGTACTCCACTTTTAAATGTGGAACATTTGATAGGCAGTGAGCCATTTATCTACACCTGGAGCGACGACTTTATTGTGTCAAGCCCCGTTCGATTTAAGCAAATGATTGACACATACAACGAATATGGATGTTCGGTTGTCGGCACAATAACGGCCAATCAAGAGGCTGATTATGCCCGGTATGGGTATGCTGCTGGTGAAAAATTGCGAGATGGAATAATTGATGCCAAAAATATTGTTGAAAAACCGGGGAAAGAACATTCTCCGTCAGACCAAGCAACAAACGGGGGATTTTTACTCACTGGTGATATTTTTAAACATCTCCATGCTGTTGCACAGGAGCTAAAACCTGAAAATGAGCTTTATGCTAATGACGCCTTGATGAAATTAATTAGTCAAGGAGGTAGAGTGATTGCTACTGAAATCCAAAACGCAAGATATCACGATACCGGAAACAAATTGGAATATCTAAAAACAGTTGTGGATTTTGCACTTCAGCGAGATGAAATTAAGGATGATTTTCGCGAATATCTTCGTAAAGTGGTACAATAACGTACACATATGGATAACGCTGAACAGATATTGGTAATAGTATTGTCATCTGCACTAGCCCTTTTCTTGTTACTGGCGATTATTGCTACAGTAAAGACAATACAAATACTTAACCATCTGAAAAGTATTTCCCAGAAGGCAGAAAAAATCGCAAATACAGCCGAGACTGTCGGAGAATTCTTTAAATACACTGCTGGTCCAGCGGCAATCGGGAAACTATTTTCGAACATTAATGAAGCTGTGCACAGGCATAATAATAAGTCTAAAGGGGACAAATAATGAGCAAAAAACGTAATTTCGCGGTCGGTGGCGTGTTGCTTGCTGGTATTGGATATATTGCTGGACTTCTAACGGCACCAAAAAGTGGTGTAGAAACCAGAAAAGATATCAAAAACGCAGCCCTAAGCACTAAAAATGAAGCTGAACGTAAACTGAAACAAGCTCACAGTGAGTTAAACCACCTAATAGATGACGCAACCGCCATGGTTACCAAGTCTAAAGAAAAAGTTAGCGCAGAATTTACAAAAGCAAAAAGTGCTGCAGAAAAAGCCGGTTCAAAAGCACGTATCCTACTATCAGCAGTGCATGAGGGCGAAGCCGACGACAAAGATTTGCAAAAAGCAATTAACGACGTAAAAAAAGCTACGTCACATCTGAAAAAATTTGTAACTAAAAAAGTTTAATGGCAAAAGACAGCTCGCTAACCGCAGCTGATTTTGTGCACCTGCACAACCATACACAATATAGCCTGCTAGATGGTCTGACGAAAATCGACGAACTTATGGACAATGTAGCAGAGGCCGGAATGAGCGCTGTTGCTATGACGGATCACGGGACGCTTTCGGGAGCGATTGAATTTTACAAAGAAGCAATAAATCATGAAATAAAGCCAATTATAGGAATTGAGACGTATGTTGCAGCTCGTCGGTATTCCGACAAAGAGCCCGGCAAAGACAAAAATAGATTTCATTTGATAATTCTTGCAATCAATCAGACCGGATATCTGAATTTGATGCAACTTAGTACGACAGCGAATTTGGAAGGATTTTATTACTATCCAAGGATTGATCATGAACTTTTAGAAAAACACAGTGAAGGTTTGATTGTACTCAGCGCTTGTATGGGTGGAGAAATTGGCTCTGCACTAAAACAAAATCAATATGACCAAGCCATAGAGATTGCTAAATGGTACAAGGGCATATTTGGCGACAGGTATTATCTTGAAATACAAGATCATGGTCATCCCAAAAACCCCATGCACAACCAGGAGCAGCAAAATATCAATGAGCAAATCCTAAAACTGGGCAAAGAGCTAAGTATTGAAGTAGTAGTAACATGTGATGCCCACTATCTGCGACACGAAGACCAAGACGCCCACGAGATATTACTATGTGTTGGAACAGGGTCATTTATTGCTGACGAAAAACGCATGTCGCTCAAACAGTTTCCTTTGCATGTCACTTCGCCAAAAGAAATTATTGAGCGTTGGGGCAAAACTCATCCGGAAGTGATTAAAAACTCAAGAATAATAGCTGAGCGGTGTAGTTTGGAAATCGATTTGGGAAAAATACTGATTCCAAAATTTAAAGTTCCCAAAGGCAAAACGGAAAAAACCTATCTGCAAGAACTTGTGTACCAAGGCCTAGCTTGGCGTTATGGTAAAGTTAGTCACGCTAGTTCCAAAAAACTCACTCAAACTTCTGCGGTGAGCAAATTATCCAAAGAGGTAAAAAAACGAGCTGAATACGAACTTGGAGTGATTGGAGACATGGGATTTAATGGATATTTTTTGATTATTCAAGATTTTATAAACTGGGGCAAAACCAAAGGAATTGTGTTTGGGCCAGGAAGGGGTTCGGCTGCAGGTTCAATCATATCTTATGCACTGAATATAACGGAGCTAGATCCTCTAAAATATGATTTACTTTTTGAAAGATTTTTAAACCCTGACCGTATCTCAATGCCTGATATAGACATTGACATCCAGGATACACGTAGGGATGAAGTGATTGAATATTGTATTGAAAAATACGGAGCAGACCGCGTAGCAAATATCGTAACTTTTGGTAGAATGTTTGCCAGAAACGCTGTACGAGATGTGGCGCGAGTTTTACAGGTTCCCTATTCGGAAGCAGATAGACTTGCAAAAATAATTCCACCACCCGTACAGGGAAGGCATATACCGCTGGCAACCTCACTAGTTGAAAACGACGAATTGAAGTCCGAATATAATTCAAATCCAGTTTCGAAAAAAGTCCTGGATCAGGCTGTAAAGTTAGAAGGAACTATACGTTCGCACGGTGTGCATGCCGCAGGAGTTGTGATTGCGCCAGATTCACTTGTCAACTACACCCCTTTAGAAATTGCTCAAAAAGGAACCATCACAACCCAGTACTCTATGGGCCCAATTGAGGAACTAGGACTTTTAAAAATGGACTTTCTAGGTCTGTCAAACTTAACAATTATTAAAAATGCACTTCGAACTATTAAAAAAGTTCATGGCACGGATTTGCTGGTCGAAAACATACCACTGGATGACGAAAAAACTTTCAAATTGTTTCAAAGTGGCGACACCACAGGATTATTTCAGTTTGAATCAGCCGGCATGAAGCGATATTTAAAACAGTTGCAACCAACTGTTTTTGAAGACCTTATCGCAATGAACGCGCTTTATAGACCTGGTCCGATGCAGTGGATTGAGGATTTTATTGCAAGAAAGCACGGGGAAAAAGAAATTACCTTTATGCATTCAGCTATGGCACCCGCGCTCCAAAACACATACGGGATAATCGTTTATCAAGAGCAAGTTATGCAGATAAGTAAAGAAATGTGTGGTTTTACTGGCGGACAAGCTGACAGTCTTCGAAAAGGCATCGGCAAAAAAATTCCAGCAGTCCTAGCCAAATTCAAAACAGAATTTATCGAAGGAGCTATGCAAACAGTTGGTGCAGATAGGGATCTTATGGAAAAATTCTGGAAACAGCTCGAAGCTTTTGCGTCATATGCATTTCCAAAAGCACACTCCTCATGCTACGCACTTATCGCATACTGGACAGCCTATCTAAAGGCAAATTACCCTGATGTATTTATGGCAGCGCTAATGACTAGTGATTATGATGATATTGACCGTCTTGCCATAGAGATTACTGAGTGTAAACATATGGAAATTGAAGTTTTGCCTCCTGATATCAATGAATCGTTTAACGAATTTGCGGTTGTTCCGGGCAAAAGCAAAATTCGTTTTGGGCTAAGAGCAGTCAAAAACGTTGGCAGTAACGCTGTAGACGAGATTCTGCGTGCGAGAAAAGTAAATGGACAATTTAAAACACTTGAAGAATTTTTTGGAAAAGTAAGTGTCCGCGCTGTCAACAGAAAATCTCTTGAAAGTCTGATTAAATCGGGGGCATTTGATAACCTAGGAGAAAGGCATGTACTACTTGGAAATATTGATTTATTCATAGCATTTGCCAACAAAATTCAAAAAGACGCAAATAGCGGGCAAACTGATTTATTTGGCGATGGTGAAGCAAATTCTGATAAACCAAGGATTGTTCTAAGCGCAGAAGTAGAAAATGTTGAACAGCGACAGAAATTAATTTGGGAAAGAGAATTGCTTGGTTTATATTTGAGCCAGCATCCATTAGTTGAGTTTGAGGCAATACTGTCCGAGCAGACAGTCGCACTAAATTCAATCAAGCCCGAACATGATGGCAAAACTGCTCAAGTCGGCGGTTCTGTGACAGACGTTAGAGAAATCGTAACTAAAAACGGTCAGAAGATGGCTTTTGTAAAAATTGCCGATCAGTTCGGGGAAATTGAGCTTATACTTTTTCCCGGAATTTTCCAGCAGACGACAGGAATTTGGGACAGGGATAAAATAGTTTTAGTAAAAGGCAAAGTGTCATTTAAAGACAGGCAAGGAAATTTGACTGGAGAAACAAAACTGCTTGTAGATGATGCAAGAGAAATAACTCATGAGCAAGCAACTGCTTATCAAGCAACCGGTTCAAAGCCAAAGACGCTTAAAAAAACTCCCAAATCACCAAAAAGCAAAGTCTCAAAAACACCTACAAATCCAACCAGAGTTTATGTTAGACTTCAAACTAGTTCTAACCAAACAGAGCTGGTATCTCTCAAACAAACAATTGACGCACATCCAGGGGAAACGGAAGTGGTCCTTGTAATCGGGAAAGACGAAAAACAAATCATCCGCCTGCCAAACCGAATTGCTCACGAGACAGCGCTCAAAGAGCTCCAGTCTCTTATTGGACTTGAACATGTGCGTATGCAATAAACCCCAACATGCTTTTGAATTTTAATACTATCTAATAAAACCGGTTGTTTGTGACAGGAAACTGCCCAGAAGAACTAAACTTACAAGTACTGAATCCAGCAAGGGATGGTGCAGTACAAATTTCTCACTATTTCTCACCAGGTGTCGCAGGCCCACGGCATGTTTAACCATTATTAACATTACTGCGAGCCCGGTTATTAGCCCAACGCCAAATAGTGCCCAAGGCGCTTGGCCCTTGGTGATAGTTTGAACCATGGACACGGGTATTGACTTGGGCTCTGTTGCTTGATCTTTAATAGTAGTCGGTGTCGGGGTTGGAGCCGAAGTAGTTTCGTTGTTGGCTGCTAGAACAACAGGCTTACCATACATTGCGACAACAACAGTTTCCTCGCCACTCTTATTGAAGTTTTCGCCGTTTGCAAACCCAAAACCAACTTCATTGAAAGCTGTATCTAGCATGTTATCCCTGTGTGTTTGGCTATTCATCCATCCACTCACAGTGTCTTTGCTCGAATTAAAACCATACGCTAAATTTTCACCAGCTTTCTGGTACTTATACCCCGAAGCATTCATAAAAACCCATGGTTGCTCGCCGTCAGGAGTAACGTGAGACCAGTAATTGCGAGTTATCATGTCGTTCGCTTTTGCTTGAGCCGCTGCATTCAAGGAGCTGTTGATCTGCAAACTACTTACTCCGTTTTGACTGCGTTTTTCATTTGTGGATTGCAGTAGTCCGTCTACACTTACGTTTGTCGCGTAAGCAAGTACGCCTCTATTTTGAAGTGGCTGGATTAAACTGATTGTAAATGTACTAACCACCAAAATCAGCAAAGGTAGGTAGGGCAAATAATGCCTATGTTCTTTTTTGGAGAGTTTTTTTGGTTTACTGAGAGCTCGAAAGTTGTTCGGCCTATGTACCATACCTAGAAGTGTATAAGCTTTAAATTATTTTGCAAATCTTGAATAGAATAGTGCCATAGCCCCGGCCTGAACTACGTTGAAAGATTCTTTTTCCCCGAACATGGGTATTTCAATTGTCTTGTCACACTGCATCAGTACTTCGCGTTCTATGCCTTCCGTTTCACGACCCAAAACAAGTGCTGTATGGCTGGATGGAATCCAGCGGTCAATTTGAGTTGAGTTTTTGGCTTGTTCTAGCGCAATGATTTCAAAATTTTTCGATTTTAGTTCAGCCAATATAACATCAATGTCTTCCGAATGTGTCCAATCTACGGTTTGTTCTGCGCCCAGCGCGGTTTTTTGTATTTGTTTGTGCAGTTTTTGGGCAACATGCGGGAGTCTAGGGTCGTTTTTGATAGCAGGGTAGGGAGTATAACCAGTTAGGTAGACTTTTGATATGCCTAAACCATCAGCAGTTCTTAGAAGTGAACCGACGTTATGACAGCTACGCAAATTATGCGCAATCAACAGTAAGTTTCGCATATTGTTAAGTTTAATGTCTACGACGCAAAATCAAAAGCAAAAGAATATAGAAATTTAACTTCCGACTAAAGGGGCTTATGGTTATAATAGTCTTATGTCACAAGACGCCAGGCGCGACGAAGAAAACAACACCCAACGAAGAGCTCAAATATTGAATCTGCAATATTCCGATACTTCAAGTACAGAAAAAACTATATATAAAGATATTCTTACAAATCAGGACATGTATGATTTACGGATTGTACCTCTTGCATCTAGTGCTCATAGTGTAGATTTTGGGGTTACAAATACTACGTCACAGCAAACCATGACGCGCATGCGACAACAATTTTTAGACCAAAGAGTAACTTTTATGCTTATCTCGGACACTGGGTACCGCGAATATATGAAACTTTATGACCCACCCAAAGAAGTTAAGTATCATGATATTTCACTCAACCAGGCTAATAACGAAAATCTCACAGATCAAGTTTCTGCATCGCTTGAACAGATTAGAGCGGATGATATGCTGGCGTATCTGGTACAGCAAGCTCATGGATTAAATGCATCAGACATACATTTGGAAAACCAGAAAAACTTTTTGAGAGTTAGATTTCGAGTCGATGGAGTTTTGCATACTGTCGCAAAACTTAGTTTAGAAAAATATCGAGTTTTGATAGCGGCGATTGCCAGCGCGGGAAATATCTCAACTTCTGCTCCGGATGCCCAGCAAGGGCACATTGCACATGTTGTAAAAATGGCTGACGGGGCAGAGGTTGATGTGAATGTCAGACTAGAAACAGTGCCAACTATCAACGGCATAGACGTTGTTATGCGACTATTTAACATGGATCAGTCCATGTACACATTGGATAGACTTGGGTTGTCCGCAAAAGAACGGCAGATTGTTGACGAAATTATTGCAAAGCCAAGTGGACTGGTGCTGGTGGTCGGTCCGACAGGCTCCGGCAAAACAACCACTTTGTACTCTATGTTGAATAGCCTCAACTCTGAGGACCGCAAAATAATCACTATCGAAGACCCAGTCGAATATCAGTTTGCTGGAATTACGCAGATTTCTGTAACAACTCAAAATTCCCAAGAGACCAATTTTGCTAACAAACTTCGTGCAGTTTTGCGTTTAGACCCAGATATTGTTATGGTTGGTGAAATTCGAGACCAAGACACAGCAAAAACATCACTACAAGCGGCTCTTACTGGGCATCTTGTACTGTCTACGTATCACGCAAGTTCGGCCGCCGCCGCATTGACTCGTATGATAGACGTAATCGGTCAAAACCCGTTGTTTGTGTCCGCGATACGATTAGTGATGGCGCAAAGATTAGTAAGGAAACTAGACGACCAGAACAAACAAGCATACCAGCCAGATGAAGCGACATTAACAAAAATTCGCGAGATAATTGAATCTCTGCCAGCTGGAATTGAAAAACCAAATTTAGAGGGCCTTCAACTCTACAAGCCAGGTGCAACTGCCGAAAACCCGTTTGGCTATAAAGGTCAAATTGCTTTGAGAGAGCAGTTTACTATGAGAGGTAAAGTGGCTCAGATACTGAGTGAAGGCAATCCAAAGACAACGCAGGAAATTGAATCGGCTGCAATCGAAAGTGGTATGACAACCATGCTTCAAGACGGAGTTTTAAAGGTAATTGCTGGCCAAACAACTCTTGAAGAAATCTTTCGCGTTATTGGTTAAGAAAGTTCAAATTATCACTTTTGCGATTGCTGGAACTAGGCGAGTGTCCAAGATACTAGGGATAATATTGTCTGCTGTAGGACTTTCTACTAGCTTAGCAATCGACTCTGCGGTCGAAACCTTGTGTTGAACTGAAATCCTATTAACACGATTGTCTAATGCTCCACGGAATATACCAGGAAAAGCAAGCGCGTTGTTGATTTGGTTTGGGAAATCACTTCTACCAGTTGCAATCACTACAGCGCCTGCCATTTTCGCTTCAGTCGGCATAATTTCCGGTAATGGATTTGCCATGGCAAAAATAATCGGGTCCCTCGCCATAGTCTTTACCATATCACGAGTTAGCAAGCCTCCTTTTGATACACCAATAAAAACATCCGCGCCGACCAGCGCATCGTCTAAACTACCATCCTGCCCATTTGTGTTTGTAAAGCTTAAAAGTTCTCGTTTTTCTAGGGTCAAGCCCTCTCTGTTACGGCTTACAATACCTTGACTGTCTACAGCAAGCATCATTGGTTTTGCGTAAACGTCTAGAAGTTTTATAACTGCAGTGCCTGCCGCACCAGCACCAGCTATAACAATTCGGCAATCATGTAAGCTTTTCCCGACTACCTTCATGGCATTTATAAGGCCTGCCAGGACAACAATCGCCGTACCATGTTGATCGTCGTGCATGACAGGAATATCTAGAGCGGCTTTGAGCTGTTCCTCGATATAAAAACATTGGGGTGACGCTATGTCTTCCAGATTAATTGCACCAAAACTTGGGGCAATCGCTATAACAGCAGCCACAATTTCTTCTGGTTTGTGAACATCTAGAACTATGGGTACGGCATCTATGCCTGCGAAATGCTTAAACAACATGGATTTACCCTCCATAACAGGTAGTGCCCCAAAAGGTCCTAGATTGCCCAGACCCAAAACCGCCGATCCGTCTGAAACGACCGCAACTGAATTATTTAACCAAGTGTAATCTCTCGCTTCGTTAAGATGTTCTGCTACATAACTACTTACCGCACCCACGCCAGGTGTGTAATAAATACTAAGCTTCTCTAAACTATCGAGCTTGTCCTTCAGCTGTATACCAATCTTGCCACCAAGTTCTTTATGCTTTTTCAGTGCTTCTTCAGAGAAATCCATTTTACTATGATACGTTATTGTGAGCAGGTCTTAAAGTATTGCAAAATTTAACAGATTGGTGTAATCTGATTTGGTCATGGAATCAGTTATACAGAAGATAAATGCAAAATACAGAAAAACGCAAGTTGTTGACGTTCGTTCAGGTGATACGGTAAAAGTTCACCAAAAAATTCGCGAAGGTAACAAAGAACGTATCCAAATATTTCAGGGACTTGTCATAAGAACGGACAGAAAAGGCAGTCACACTAGCCGGATCACCGTGCGACGAATTTCAAGTGGAGTGGGAGTAGAAAAAGCGTTTATGTTACATAGCCCATTGGTAGTCAAAGTCGAAGTTACAAAACGAAGTAAGGTACGTAGAAATTATCTAACATATATGCGCCAGCGAACTGGCAAATCAGCTCGTCTAACAGGAATGAATTTTGACAAAGACTCAGTAAACACCGTTCGTGATGATGAAGCTGAAAAAACTGAAGCAGATGCAAAAGAACTCCAGGCAAAACAACATGCGGAAGAATCGGCCGAGAAAGCCAAAGAAGACGCGCTCAAAGAAGCAAAAGTTGAAGAAGCACTCAAAGCACATGATTCTGTAGCAGAAGAAGTCAAAGCAAAATAGTTTCGCATTATAAACAATGACCACTCATTTTGAGTGGTTTTTTGATACTATGTCTTCATGAACATGTTAGTTGGGATAGACGAAGTTGGCAGAGGATCATGGGCTGGACCCTTGCTCGTTGTCGCCGCCAGAGCGAATAGAATATTACCAACTGGTCTGACTGACTCCAAGGATTTGACTAAAAAACAACGTGAATATTTCTATGATAAGATTTTGGACACATGTAACGTAGGAGAGGGCTGGGTGCAACCACATGAAATAGATTCTATTGGGCTTGCGCGAGCAATGTACTTAGGTGTTAGTCGCGCTCTCATGGAACTGGGCACTATGCTTGACGAGCATATAATTTTGGACGGAATCGTAAACTACTGCCCACCAGAATTTACACAGGTTGATGTAGTGCCTAAAGCAGACAAACTAAGTCCAATAGTAAGCGCTGCCAGTGTCTACGCTAAAGTGACTCGCGATAATCATATGGAACGAATTGGACAATTCTATCCAGAATACAGTTTCGAAAAACACGTTGGATACGGCACAGACTTACATCTCAATATGCTTAAAAAACACGGAGTTACCAATTTACATAGAAGAAGTTTTAAGCCCATACAAAAATTACTGGCGTGACAAATTATTCTGTCGGTCATCATGCAGAACAGGTTGCGTCGGCTTATCTCTTGAGGGAGGGCTACAAGATTAGAGATATAAACTGGCGAACCAAATATTGTGAAATTGATATTGTTGCTGAAAAATCGAAAACTATATATTTTGTAGAAGTAAAGTATCGTAAATCAACTCTTTTTGGATCTGGTCTGGAATACATAACAAAAAACAAGCAAAAACAAATGTCGTTCGCGGCTGAATTGTGGTGCTCCAAAAACGAATGGGTCGGTGATTACCAACTTTCAGCCATTGAAATCACCGGAAACAACTATCAAGACACCAACTTTGTAATAGACATATAAAAATCACAAAAACAACACTTCAAAAGGTCGGACCTTTTACAGAGAGGGAAAATGTGATTAGTGGTTATTGATTTTTGAAGAACGATTTTACTTCTTTTTGATCTCTTATTTTCCAGTCGGTTTGAATTTCCAAAATTTCTAATCCTTGTTTATATGAACGTTCAAGCGCCGGTGACATTTTTGGTAAAAAGAAATCTCTGAATTTTTTAATGAACGTTTTATCACTGAAAACTCGCGCCGAGTACATCGGCATTCTGTAAAAAGCCAAATCAGTGCCTAGGTTTTCACTAAGCCAGCCCCAATTGATTTGCATCCATTCCCAAGTCAAATCCCTAGCATGCCTATTCATAAAACTGTAAGCAATCCAATATGAAACATCCTGTAAACGTACAGTTTTGGTGGTGATTTCTGCAAGGGCACGCTCCACCAAGCTTGGCTGTTTAAAACCTGTTAAAGCTGCAGCTAAAGAAGTTCGCTCTTCGCTGAGCCTTGATTTGTTGTGAAGGGATAGTAATTTATTAAACTCTTTTGCTCCACCAAGCCTAGCAACTGTCCCATACACAATGCCTCGCAAGTCAGGGTCAAAATGCATATTCGGGAGAGGTCTTTTCTCGCTCGTTGATGACTCGGGATTTGTGTCTTTTGCTTCCAAATTTACAATCTGTTCAAAAAGTTTTTTGCATTGATTCACAACAAAGGTATCATCTGCGCTAGCCGCGAGTCCTAAAATAATCGGACGTAGCAGTAAGTCAAAATGGCTATCGTTGCTGTTTCTTTCCCATCCAAGTCGGTTGAGCTCGGGAGTAACCAGTTTCCGTACAAATGGTTTCATGACTTTTCTTAGTTCGTCGTCACCCATGACAAGTCGTACGCTACCAATTAGGCTAGCAATGCTGTCCCAAACTGCATAATTATTTTCGTGAGCGAAGTTTTTTAAAAAATTCAGCGTGTCTACTGTGTCATATTTTCCAGCTTTCGCCGTTTCAAACAAATCTGTCAAAATCCCTAATCTGTCCAATGGGCTTATGCGACCTTTTTTAATAAGTTGTCCTAATGTTTGAACGTGGGTGGCGTTGTATGTTACTCGGTAAAACCCACTTTGACCTTGATTAAGCTTTAAAATTTGAGGATTTATAATTTCCAGGCTAGTAGATTTTGTCGCTAGCGTGCTGACAGTGTCTTGGTCTCCAAGTAGTGGAACTGGCCATAGCGAGTAATCAATTTTTTTGTGTTTGGGGTTGGCAAAGAAGCGAGACTGCTCAATACTAACTTTGTTTTCGTCTACATTAACCTCAAGTGCTGGAAATCCCGGCAAACTTGTCCATTTGTGCATAAATTCGTTCACCGGTTTTCCAGATATTTCCTCCAAGCTTGTCCAAAGATCGACCGTGTCTGTGTTTTTGTATTTGTAAGTTTGCAAATAATGGCGAAGCCCGTCCCGAAAAGCATCCGGTCCCATGTAGTCATGGAGCATGTTTATAACGCTCGCACCTTTGCTATAGCTTATAGTGTCGAAGATTGTCCGAATTTCGTCAGGATGATGTACTGGAACTTCTATTGGATGAGTATTTTCTAGAGCGTCTAGCTTCAAAGCCTGCTGTTGTTCGTCAACCGCAAACTGTGTCCACAACTGCCAGTCGGGAAACAAATGGTCTATTGCCAAATATTCCATCCAGCTAGCAAAGCCCTCGTTAAGCCATAGGTCGGTCCACCATCGCATTGTAACCAAATTACCAAACCATTGGTGAGTTAGCTCATGAGCAACTACAAGTGCGACATATTGTTTGGTAGATAATGTTGAGTTATTGGGGTCTAACAACATGGCGTACTCTCGAAATGTGATACACCCCCAGTTTTCCATGGCACCACTTGCAAAATCAGGTAAAGCAATCAAATCACATTTGTCCAAAGGGTAGTCAATGCCAAAGTATTCGTTATAAAAATCAAGGCACTTTACGGCAATTTCCAGAGCAAATTTGGTAAATTCTACATTGTCGGGTGTAGCATATGCTCTAACAACGACACCGTTTTTGGTTTTTGCCTGTTTGAACTCCAAATTCCCAAAAACAAATGCCAATAAATATGTAGACATGCGAGGCGTAGGCTGAAATTTTGTAATGAAACTCTTATTTGAAGTTTTTTGATTTTTTATTGGGGTGTTGGACAGAACGGCTTCACCTGCTGGGCTGGTAAGTGTCAGTTCGAAAACTGCTTTTGCTTCTGGTTCATCGACGCAAGGGAATACTTCTCGTGCGTGATGGCTTTCGAACTGAGTGGCTATAATTTTTTGCTCCACGCCGCCTTTTTCAAAAAAACATGGATATATGCCATTCATATGTCTGGATATAACTCCAGAAAACTCCATCTTCACTGTATATTGACCGCTGTGTAAAGCTTGAGATGAATGCAAACGAACTTCATCAAATTTTTTGTGATGATTAATCCTATCGACATTAATCTCGTGATCACCTTGCTTCTCATTCTTTACCAAATGACACGAAGTTATTTTAAGGCCATTTTGATGAAATGTAAGTCTGTTGCTGGGTCGACCACTTCTTGTGCCACTTACTATTACCATGCCACTAAAAGTCATGTTGTCTCTGTCGACTACTATGTCCAAGATATATTTTGTAGGCTGAAACTGTCCGAACAGCCTTTTTACGTCCTTTGTCATTGAATATATTTTAACAGACATGGAATCACAATTTGCAGTCCGATTGACAACACACCGTGGCAAGTCTATACTGATACTTGTTCAATCCGGCCAGCAGGTCGGATTTTTTGATAAATAAAGAAGGAGAAAAAATGGACTTAGACATAAAGGGACTAGCTCTAGCGGTAAAAACCATCGCAGAAGAGAAAAACTTGCCTGAAGACGTAGTACAAGAAATTGTTGAACAAGCTTTAGCTGCAGCATATCGCCGTGATTATGGAGAGAGAGAGCAGGAAGTGCGAGTTACGATGAATCTAAATAATGGCGAGGTTGATGCATATGTTACAAAAGAAGTTGTCAAGCTCGTGGGGGATGATAACTTCGAAATAAGCTTGAGCGATGCTCAGGCAATGAAGAAAAACGCCAAAATCGGGGACATGATTGAAATATTTCAAAAAATCGAGTCATTTGGTCGGGTTGCTGCACAGACCGCAAAACAGGTTATTCTCCAGCGCTTAAGAGAAGCTGAACGAGAAATTATTATGGCCGAATACGAAGACAAAATTGGGACGGTTGTAAATGGTATTGTTGGTCGTGTTGAAGGCAACATTGTTCGGGTAGAACTGGGTAAAGCCCAGGGAATTATGCCCAGAAGCGAACAAATTCAGGGAGAACGATACTACCCCGGACAACGCTTGAAGGTTTTCTTGAAAGACGTTGAACGTGGTTTTCGAGGTCCACAACTAGTGGTATCACGTGGTAACAACCAGTTTATTGAATGGCTTTTCCGAGGAGAAGTACCAGAAATGGAGAACGGTGCTGTAGAAATTAAAAATATTGCTAGAGAGCCTGGTGTTCGGAGTAAGATAGCCGTTGCAAGTAGCGTGCCTGGTGTTGATCCTGTTGGCACATTTGTTGGCGGTCACGGAACCAGAGTAAACGCCGTCATGAGTGAAGTTGGAGAACAAGAAAAGATAGATATCGTTGTATATAACGACGATCCAGCTACATATATTACAAACGCCCTAAGTCCTACCAAAGTTACCAGAGTAGTTCTGGACGAAGCAACCAAGAAAGGCAAAGTGATAGTTCCTGAGGACCAGCTAAGTATTGCAATTGGAAAAAGTGGCCAAAACGTACGCCTAGCCAGCAAGCTGACTGGGTATGAGCTTGATATAAATGCCGAGCAAGACTCTTTAACAGAGCCAGAGCCCAAAGAAGAAAGCTCAAAACCAGTAGTACAAAAGCTTAAGAAAAAGGAACAGCTTGAAAGTTCCCTGCTAGAGGCAATAGAAGAACACGGCACCGAAAATAAATAAATCAGACAATTTCTGAACATAAATAAGAACAATACCCTAGTATTAGCACTCTTGACCTGTGAGTGCTAATTGCTATAATAGTTGTTAGCGATATCGCACATGAATAATCGTTAATAAGGATGGGTACAAACATATGATGCCGCAATCACCAGATTTTCAAGAATTTTTAAATCACCTAACTGACAATGCACTAAGTAGTCTTAAGCATGCAGATGCAATTGCTCGAAGTTTTGGTGCAGCGTATGTTGGGACTGAGCACCTACTATTAGGTGTACTAGCCCAGGACAGTAGTATGGGGGCGAAGATTCTTTCAGATGCGGGGGTAAGTCTGGACAGAGCTCGATTAGTGCTGAATTTGACACCAAAGACACTTGTTATCAATCTCGGTGGAAAAGGACTTAGCGAAACTGCCAAACTTACACTCAAAATGGCTCAAGACGTAGCACAAGAATTCAGTCAAGAGTACACAGGTACGGAACATATTTTATATAGTATTTTAAGTCAGAAAAACGCTCGAGCAACAAAGCTCCTGACGGATATGAATGTGAATGTTGATGCACTAAACAATGAACTAGAGCAGTTCCTAAACCGTCAGCAATACGAAGAAGATAACGATATAGCAACTGGCGATAGGAAACGAAGCAAAAAACAGCGGAAAACAGCACTCGATTTTTATGGTTCGGACTTGACCAGTATGGCAAGACAGGGCAAACTAGATCCAGTTGTTGGTAGAGAACCGCAAATAAAGCGAGTAGTTACCATACTAAATCGTCGTACCAAAAACAACCCAGTATTGATTGGCGAACCGGGTGTCGGTAAAACAGCCATAGTCGAAGGTTTGGCCCAAAGGATTGTTAGCGAAGATGTCCCAGATAGTTTGCTAGACAAAAGAATAATCATGCTCGATTTAGCCGGTATGATTGCGGGTACAAAGTATCGTGGGGAGTTTGAAGAACGATTAAAAAAAGTTATGGCTGAGCTGGAGCAAGATAAAAAGGCGATTGTTTTTATAGATGAACTACATTTGATTGTTGGTGCAGGCGCTGCAGAAGGCGCCATGGACGCCGGAAATATATTGAAGCCAGCTTTGGCAAGGGGCAAAATCCAGCTTGTAGGGGCAACTACAACCGTAGAGTATACGAAACATATCGAAAAAGACGCAGCACTGGAGCGTCGTTTTCAGCCAGTAATAGTTCCAGAAACAACCGTTCCAGAAACATATGCTATCTTAAAAGGCCTCCGCCGGCACTACGAAGCTTTCCATGGAGTCAAAGTGAGCGACGAAGTATTGGAAGACACTGTTACTTTGTCAAAAAGGTACATTAACGACAGGTTTATGCCAGACAAAGCAATCGATTTATTGGATGAAACAGCAGCATACTTGCGAATAGACAAGGGCATTACTCCACCAGAAGTTCGAAAGTTACAAAAAGAATTAAAGCTAATAAATTCTCGACGCGAAATCGCTGCTGACAACGAAGAGTATGAAAAAGCAGCAAAGTTCAAACAACGTGCCAGCCAGATATCGGAAGATTTGAAGAAGCTAGAAGCAAGCGGAAAGTCCACCAAAAGGCTCACCATGAGTAGCGATGACGTTGCAGACGTAGTTGCTCGAATGACAGGTGTGCCGGTAAGCAAAGTTATACGTTCTGAGGCAAAATATCTACTTAATCTAGAAAAAAACCTTAGTAAGCATGTGATAGGTCAGAGTGAAGCGGTTAGCGCTGTTTCCAGGGCCGTTCGTCGTAATCGTTCTGGTGTCGGAGCTGAAGGTAGACCAATTGGTTCATTCATATTCTTAGGACCAACAGGAGTTGGCAAGACGGAACTTGCTCGAGTTTTAGCACGTGAATTTTTTGGGTCAGAAGACTCTTTGGTAAAAATTGATATGAGCGAGTTCAATGAGCACCACAACGTTTCGCGTCTTGTCGGTGCGCCTGCTGGCTATGTTGGATATGACGATGGCGGTCAGTTGACTGACAAAATTCGTCGACAACCGTATAGTCTAGTACTTTTTGACGAAATCGAAAAAGCACATCCGGATGTTTTCAACATGCTCCTACAAGTGCTAGAAGATGGCACTCTAACAGATGCCAAAGGACGCAAAATCGACTTTAGCAACACAATAATCATCATGACAAGCAATATTGGTGCAGAAAGACTTCAAAAAGAAGCAGTTTTAGGATTTCAGGTCGGTTCAGGCGCGGACATGGATGACCTGGACAGTCTACATCAAGCAAATAAAGATAAAGTCAACGATGCACTCAAAAAAATGATGCGGCCAGAATTGTTGAATAGAATTGATAAAACTATAGTCTTTAGAGCACTTACGAAAAAAGATATTTTGAGCATATTAGATTTGCAAATTAACGAACTTCGTCAAAGACTTGTCAAACACGGGATTGGTCTTCAATTAACTGCAAGCGCCAAAGAATATTTACTAAAAAACGGATATGATGCAAAAAATGGAGTGCGTCCCATGAGGAGATTGCTACAAGATACATTGGAGGATCACATCGCAACGGAGCTCCTTGATAGTAAATTCCAAAAAGGTGACATAGTCAAAATTACTGCCAAAAAGTCAGACCTAGAATATTCCAAAGTATCCGAATAACAAATCACAAAAACCATCCCTGCAAAAGGTCGGACCTTTTACAGAGAGGGAAAATGTGATTTGGGGGAATGGAGAAGAAATAGTGGGAGTGGTAGAATTGTATAGATGAAATCTAATTTTAAGCGTGTTAGAGGAATATTTGTAGTCCTGGCTGTTATAGCTACGGCATTTTTTGTTTGGGATCAAAGATGGTATATACACGACGAAATACGACTTAGAGGGTATGTCCCTCCAGCTGAAATATCCCAGCTAGCAGATGACATAACCCTAAACAAAGATTCAAAGCGTTTGTTTTATGTTTATCATCCCGCACTAAATGAAAAACAGGAATTCAATAACAACTGTAAATTCGGCGAAAAAACTATCATTTTAGGATGCTATGTTTCGGGAAAAGGAATATATGTGTTTAAAGTTACCGACGCAAGACTAAATGGCATTGTCCAGGTAACGGCTGCTCACGAAACACTTCACGCGGCATATGACCGGCTTAGCACTGACGAAAAGTCACATATAAATCAGTTGACCCAAGACGTGTACAAATCCCTAAACAATCCGCGAATCAATGAATCTATTTCTGAATATCAAAAAAACGGCGCTGACACTGATAATGAGCTTCATTCAATTATTGGAACAGAGGTAAGACAGCTACCCCCTGAACTTGAAAAATATTACTCAAGATATTTTAGTAACAGATTAAAAATTGTAGAATATTCTGAAAAATACGAACAAGCTTTTACAGAGAGAAAACAAAAAGTCGCTGAGTATGACAAAACGCTCGGAGATTTGAAAGCACAAATCGATAAAAAAGATTCGGAGGTGGAGTCTACTAACAATTCCCTCAAGGCAGAGCGAGAAAGATTGGATAGTTTGTTGTCGGCAAAAGATTATGAAGCCTACAACAGCGCTGTTCCAAAGTACAATTCCAGTGTCAATTCATATAATAAAGTGGTGAAGGACGTAAGGGCACTTATAGATGAGTACAACGGGATATTGGTTCAAAGAAACTCAATTGTTTCAGAAGAAGCTGAACTACTAAATGCCATAGACAGTCGGCCTCTCACACTGCCCACTCAGTAGTCTGATAAACTTGATGTAGAATGGCCAAAAAAGAATCAGTAAAATTTGTGTGTAGCAGCTGTGGTGTTTCAACTCCTACCTGGAGTGGGCGATGCTACGGATGTGGTGAATGGAATACACTTCAAGAGGATTTATCATCAGGTGGGCGAATAACCAACTCTGGAACTTTGCTCCAGACTCAAAGTGTCAGTAGTTCAATAGCGAAGGACAATAAACGTCTCAAAACCGGCGTAAACGAGGTAGATTCAGTGTTTGGGGGCGGTATAGTAGCCGGTAGCGTAAATTTGATAGCTGGCCAGCCTGGAATTGGTAAAAGCACCCTACTACTGCAAGTTGCCCATGATTTGGCACAAAAACACCAGGTTTTATACATAAGCGGTGAAGAGTCAGCTCATCAGATAGGACTTAGGGCGGGACGTTTAGGTGCTGGGACAAAAAATTTACAGCTTGCCACCAGTACGAGTGCTGATGACATTGCCAAAACAATTTCCGAAGCCAAATTTGATTTAGTCGTTGTAGATTCTATTCAAACTCTCAGTTGCGCTTCAGTTGCCTCAGCTGCCGGAAACGTTAGCCAGATAACAAACAGTACCGCACTACTTACGTTGGCTGCTAAACAGTCCAACACCGCGATTATTCTGGTTGGTCATGTGACCAAAGAAGGCTCAATTGCAGGGCCCAAAGTTCTAGAACATGTAGTAGATGTAGTGTTGCAATTAGAAGGCGACAGATATGGGGGATTCAAAATCTTGCGCGCTATCAAAAACCGATACGGCTCAACGAACGAAGCAGGCATATTTGAAATGGCAGACGACGGATTAAAACCAGTCGACAACCCATCTGAAGCGCTTCTAGCTGAACGACAGGCAAGTGATGGTTCTGTAGTGCTCGCAACCATGGAAGGCAGTAGGCCCTTGCTTGTGGAGGTTCAGGCGCTGGTAAATCGTACTAGTTACGGGTATCCCAAGCGAACTGCCAGTGGAATAGATTTAAATAGAGTTAATTTACTCGT
The DNA here is from genome assembly GCA_038206875.1 of Saccharimonadales bacterium (SeqCode). Classification (GTDB taxonomy): domain Bacteria; phylum Patescibacteriota; class Saccharimonadia; order Saccharimonadales; family JBBQAJ01; genus JBBQAJ01. The sequence goes on along the minus strand of JBBRAK010000008.1, from coordinate 6,563 downwards.
AGCAATGCTAGAAAAACGTACCAAACTAAACCTAGCTGAGCAAGATATATACATAAACATCGTTGGTGGTATAAAACTGACCGAACCAGCCGCCGATTTGGCGATATGTATGGCAATTGCTACCGCGTCCAAAGGCATGCAACTCAAACAAAACGCTGTAGTGTTTGGCGAAGTTGGACTGTCCGGCGAAGTTCGACATGTGCCATTCATAGAAAAGCGACTAGCCGAAGCCCAAAAACTAGGCTTTGATGTGGCAATTGGACCAGTCCAAAAAGGTAAGCAATCTAGCAAATACGCTGGCGTAAAAGATGTTCGCTCAGCACTAAATACGTTCCTGAAAAAGGATTAATCCTTAAGTTTTATCAAAGCTTTTGGTTACAGTTGAACCGGGCGACTCAACTTTAATTGTGTATGTTGCGTTTCCGGATAACAAATAAGGTGGGCAACTTCCTGCGCTAGTTGATGAACAAACGTTCGAATAAGATCCATTACCTTTCTTTATAGTAACCGTGTAGGGTCCCGCGCCTCCGGACCAGCTGATAGTAACAGTGTTAGAATTGACATTTCCACTTGGGGAAGTAATTGTAATTGTTGAGCCCCCGCCAGGAACAGTAACATTGCCAGAAGTACCTTCGTACAAAACACTGTCAATTACCTGAGCTGTTACAACAGTGCTGCTATTGAAGTCAGGCGTGTAGGTAGCTGGGTTGGAATTTGAAGTATTGACGATCTGTCCGTCTACTAAGAAGTTTATGGTCATGGGGTATTTGTCGCTGGAAAGCGGGTGAGTACCGGCTGATGCAGTGGCCGTAATCGAACCATTACCATTATCCTTGAGGATTATTGATGGTTTTGTGTCATCGCATTTATGTACATCATCTTTTTCTCCTGTGTCAGCTCCAGCAGAGCCTGTAACAAACTTGTCTACGGAAAACGTGTTGCTGTCTGCGCCTGTGCCGTCTTTGACAGCTCGCGCTGGGGTACATTCAGTTGCTAGTTTGTTGCTTACTTCATCTATTTTTTGATTAGCCTTTGATTTGGCAGGTGCTTTGTACCAAGATGGGAACAAATCGTTAGCAGGGCTTGGTTCTACGGAGCCATTACCTACGTGCGAACGTACGACGAACGCAGGAAGCGACTGGATACCGTTTGGTTTCGGAACTTCTTCTGGTTTTAAGTCAGCATGCATAGTTGTCATAAAGCCATTCACAATAGGCCTGGTCATGGTTTCCATAAATCCACTCATAACTTTTTGTCTGTTGTGATATCCAACCCATGTTCCTATCGCGTATTTGGTTGAAAACATCATCATCAACCCGTCTTTGGAATCATTAGTAGTACCAGTCTTTAGGCCAAACCTCCAGCCTTTGAAGTTGTGGATTTTGGTAGGAAAGTAACTGGCATTTGGGTCTCGTAGCATATCTGTAACTATATAGGCAGACTCTGGGTTAACTGCCTGTACGCCTTTACTCGGTTTCCATTCATCGACTGTTTTGTTAGCAGCATCAGTTATTTTCAATATATATGTTTGAGGAATATTGTTTCCATTTCTCGCCAGCGTACCGTAGCCGTGTACATGTTCGTCAAGTCGTAAATATGCTCCGTCACCAATGGCTGATGACCCGTAACACGGAATAGTCACGGTGTTTTTTTCGTCAGAGTAACATTTGTAGTTTCCAATAGTAGGATCTGGTTTGCCATCTGGGCCATAATTTGTCATCAGTTTGTGAGCAACATCTATTGTCTGGTCGACTCCAACTATCAGCATGGCTTTTATGGCGGGGATGTTACGCGAACCTCCCAGTGCGTAGCGTAGTGTCAAAGGTCCCGGATAGCGCAAGTCGTAGTCAATAACACAGTTACCAGTTCGGCTTACTCCGGTTGTACATGGATAGCCCGGGATAACTCCTTTAGCATCAAACAAAACTGAACCTGCGCCAACGTTTTTCTGTGTGTCAATAAGAGCAGTGTAGTCATATGGTTTAAATGATGAACCAGGGGGTAGTTCCAGGTCATGGGCGTAATTATTTTCTCCAAATTCCGCGTTGTTAAAGTCGGTACCACCAACTAGCGCAGCGACTTGGCCCGTTTTGACATCTTCAGCAACAAAAGCCGCAGTGTCTCCGCCTTGACGACGAACTTGCGTCATTCCTTTTTGGACTTGGTCCTCGGCCACTTTCTGGGCATTTAGGTCTAGCGTAGTTGTAACCTTCCAGCCACCACGCTTTACACTTGTTGCACCGAAGCGTCTCTCTAGCTCTTGTTTGGCGGTTAAAACAAACCAGGGCGCCTTGATGCCCTCAAAGTGTTGCGGTCGATCTTTTACCTGAGCCAGAACATCAACTTGTTTGGCTTCGTTTTGTTGTTCTTTCGTTATCATGCCTTGTTGGTACATCAACTCCAGTATGTAATGCTGTCTTCCTATCAGGGCGTCTTTGTCGAACCCGGTTTTGTTGTAAGGGGAATAATACGTCGGGGATTTGGGAATAGATGCCAGCATCGTCGACTGCGCCAGCGTTAAATCTTTTGCAGATGTATGAAAGTAGTTTTGTGCAGCAGCCTCTACGCCATTTTCAATTCCTCCATAGGGAGCAGTGTTTAAATAGCCAGTTAGGATTTCTTGTTTGGTGTACTCGCGCTCTAGCTCAATAGACAGGATGACTTCCTTTACTTTTCGAGTATAAGTACGTTCTGAGCCAACATTTGATTGGGTTAGTCGAACTAATTGCTGGCTAATTGTAGAACCACCTTGAGTTGTCCCAGACCTTCCAAAAAGATTGTTTAACCCCGCTCGAAGGATTCCTCGTATATCAAAACCACCATGTTTGAAGAAATCTTTATCTTCAATTGCAATTGTCGCTTGTTTGATGGAGGTTGCGATTGCCTCGTCTTTTACCGGAATTCTTTTAGAACCATCGACGTCTTCAAAAAGTAATGTTTGCCCAGTACGGTCATAATAAAGGATACTTCCGCCAATATTACTACCAGAAATATCACGAATATTTGGCAAATCTTTACGGAAATACGCGAATACACCAACTAGAAATAAAAACCCAACAAGCGTGCCAATTCCGAACACCTTAAGCGCCATGATGCCACCTTCGCGACTAAACCAGTATTTGTACAGGCGTTTTGGGTGCATGCGGTAAAATATGCGCTTGATACGGCTTTTGGGCATTCCAGCCAGTCGTTCAGCACGATTTTGAGCATAAGACGCTCTTTTGGATCTAATTTTATCGCCTATAGAATTGTTAATTTTGATTGTCTGACCGCTTTTGGTTACGTACCTAGATTTACTCTTGCGACCAGTGTTTTTGTTCCTGATTTTGTTCCCCAGTTTGTAGATTGCCATACGACTGTCTGCTCTCCTTGGTAATGAACTATATTATAGCAAACTTATGCAATTTCAAGTTGAAAAATAGCTGACAATTCTAGAGATGTTATACTGGTTTTAATTATGTCAACGACACTATCAGAAGAACTAAAATGGCGTGGTTTGATAAAAGACAAAACATTTGCCGATAACTCATGGCTAGATAACAGCCAGACTTTCTACTTAGGAATTGACGCGTCTTCAGATAGTCTGACGGTAGGTAATCTAGCAATAATTTTATTGGCCAGACGACTTGCCTCGAACGGTTGGCATGCATATATGCTTATGGGCGGTGGTACGTCGTTAGTTGGTGATCCAGGTGGCAAAAACCAAGAACGCATACTGATGAGCAGAGAGCAGGTTGTTAGTAATATTAAGGGGATTGAAGCACAAGTAAAAAGTCTGTTTAGTGAGCAAAAATTTACTATTGTTGATAATTATGACTGGCTGTCAAAGCTCAAATATGTGGACTTTTTAAGAGAAGTTGGTAAGCATTTTTCGATGACAGAGCTCATGCAACGTGATTTTGTAGCTGAGCGCATGGGAAAAGACGGTATGGGAATAAGCTATGCTGAGTTTAGTTATTCATTGATGCAGGGATTTGATTTCTGGCAACTGCACAACAATCACGGTGTTGTTTTACAAATTGGTGGATCCGATCAGTGGGGAAACCTAATTTCAGGGGTCTCACTAATACGCAAAAAAGAAACCAAAGAAGTTCATGCTCTGAGCATGCCTCTCATAATAAACAAAACAACAGGTGCAAAATTTGGCAAATCAGAAGAAGGTGCAGTTTGGTTAGATGAAAAAAAGACCAGCGCATTCAAGTTCTATCAATTTTGGCTAAATGTTGACGATGAGAGTGTTGAAGAGTACTTGAAAACCTACACACTTCTAAAAAAACAAGAAATCATAGAATTGCTAGATAAATTCAAATTAAATCCTGGCGACAGACTTGCTCAAAAAACTCTCGCATACGAAGTATCCAAGCTGGTTCATGGAGAAATTAGGGCAAAAGCTGTTCAGGAAATAAGTGAAGTATTGTTTGGCAAGGGAAGCTTCCTGGAGCTAGATGAGGCACAAAAACAAGTACTTACAACTGAACTGCCGGTGGTTCCTGCCAGAGATGATACATATGAAGTCGTCTGTTCCGCAGGCTTAGCAGGTTCAAAGGGTGAAGCTAGAAACTTCCACTCAGCAGGTTCACTAACGCTAAACGGTCAAAGGGTTTTGCCTGAGCAAAGTATTCATTTCCAAAAGGGACTAAACTTACTAAAACGTGGCAAAAATAGCTTTGCAATTGTCGATAACAATTAAACTGATATACTAATCCCTCGTAATGCAAAAACCCCCATCAAAAATCAAACCAAAAAAAGCCGATCAGTATGATGAGGGCAATTATAATTACTTACGGTATTGGGATGGTCGTGAGTATGAACAAGCATCAGAAGAAATAGCAATCAAATCTTTACTCAAAGGCAAGCACTTCAAAACCGCAACTGATATTGGTGGTGGGTACGGAAGACTGTGTGTTTTCTTGGAAAAATTTGCCGACAAAGTAACTTTAGCTGAACCGTCAAAGCAACAGCTAGAGATTGCAAAAGACTTCCTAAAGGATCACCCCGAAATCGACAGAATTCAGACTCAGGCAGATAGCCTAAGGCTTGCAGACAAATCTCAAGACCTGATAACTATGATACGAGTTATGCATCATTTGCCAGACCCAAGCGCGGAATTTTTAGAATTGCACCGGGTCCTGAGTGACGATGGACGGCTGTTGTTAGAAGTTGCAAACTACGCACATGCCAGAAACCGCCTTAAACATATTATAAAATTTCAAAACCTTCCCACAGAACCCGTGGATATTAGGTCCGCAAAAAACAAAAATGAATCAGAGATTGCGTTCGTTAACCACAACCCCAAAACGGTGATTAAACAACTTGCTCATGCTGGGTTCAAAGTAGAAAAAGTATTGTCGGTTTCCAACCTGCGTAGCCCCGGACTTAAAAAAATTATTCCCAAATCGATTATGCTGACTTTAGAAAAAATTATGCAACTCACCCTTGCTAAAACATACTTCGGACCCAGCATCTTTTTCCTAATCAAAAAAGCCAAATAACAATTCACAAAATTAACACTTCAAAAGGTCAAACCTTTTACAGAGAGAGGAAATGTGATTTGTGAGTAAAGTATACTTGTTGGTATGAAACTGGACAGCTTGGTGACAGAAATTAGCGGAGTTGGTTTGGAAGTGTCCAAAAAAATGGCAGTTTTAGGGGTGAAAACCGTAGGAGAATTGATAGACTACTACCCTAGGCGATACGACGATTTTTCAGATGTACAGACAGTCAACAAGATTAGGCCAGGGATAGTAACAATTAAAGCCGTCATCAAATCAACGGCCGGACGATATGCTCGGCGTGGCTTGCATATAACCGAAGCAGTGGCCAGTGACGAAACGGGTAGTGTACGATTGGTTTGGTTCAACCAACCATATAGAGCCCCCTCTTTGAAATCCGACCAAGATTACTATATTTCTGGCGAGTTTGGTATGAGCTATCAAAGGCTTAGCATATTAAACCCGTCAATAGAGCTAGTCAGTAATTTTCCGTTAAATACTGCAAGGATTGTCCCGGTCTACAGAGAAACTAAAGGTCTAAAATCCGCACAGATACGCCGTTCTTTGAAAAATGTTTTGCCAGTTCTTCGAGATATAAAAGAAACATTGCCCATGTGGCTTGTAGAGCAAGAACGAATGGTTTCACGTGCAGAAGCTATTGAACAAATTCATTTCCCAAACTCTCAGCAAGACCTATTGTCTGCAAAACGACGTTTGGGGTTCGAAGAAGTATTCGAGCTAACTCTAGCAGCTCTACTTAATAAACGAGATAATGCGCTGGGTTTGACCCTAAGTATCCCGTTTGACGAAAAATTAGCAAGAGAGTTTGTACGACATTTGCCGTTTAAGCTAACAGATGACCAAAAGCGAGTTATTTGGCAGATATATAAAGACATCCAAAAACCCCAGCCCATGAATAGACTTGTAGAAGGCGATGTTGGCTCGGGTAAAACGGTGGTGGCAATTATGATTGCATTAATGGTGTTAAATAATGATTTTCAGGTAGCATTTATGGCTCCTACGGAAATTTTGGCCCGCCAACACGCCGACACGATTCATAATTTGTTGGAA
>JBBRAK010000007.1:0-60073 GCA_038206875.1 Saccharimonadales bacterium (SeqCode) | reverse complement strand
AAACCAAGATAAACAGCTAGACTTAACGCAAGTTGCGTTTGGTTCTAGAATTTAGGGCATGAATCACAAATTAAGACACCTGTCATAATAAGTAAGAGATATTAAAAACAAAAAGAGATCTATGACCTACAGAAAAGGCGTGGGAAGACCCGTGAAAATGACCATCGGTAGGATGGAAATGATAGCTGATGCTCTAAAAAACAATTATGGTGTGGCTGATGCTTGTGCATGGGCTGGAGTATCGAAGGACACTTACTACAGACACATGAGGACCAATGTCGTCTTTTCAGCTCGGATGAACTATGCAATCGAGTGTCGGGACAAAGTATCTTTTAATTTTCGTACAACACCCTAGCTTAACTAGTAGCTTTGTAGACGATTTTAAGAAAATTACTGTCAGTAAATTCTAAGAATTAGTTAGTTCAGATAGTTTAATTTTCAATGCTTTTGCCAATTTCTCAAGCGTTTGCAGTGAAGGGTTGCGTAATCCATTCTCAATTTCTGAAATGTAGCTTCGATCTACCTTAGCTATAAAGCTAAGCTGCTCCTGTGAAAGACCCTGATTTTTTCTTAAATCATGCAACTTCTTACCAAGTTTTTGTTTAGAGCTTGTTCTACCCATGCCACAAGAATGGCAGTGTAGGTGTTATATATCAGTAGACTATAGCCTACAAAAACTTTCTATATCTCTTTTGATATGTGATAATTACAATATTGGCGATAGTCCACAGCAGACAGTTAATTAAGGAGGTAGTATGGCAGGAAAAATTAGAAAAATAATTTTAACAGTAGTTTTATCATTTATATTCTTCATCCCGGCAGCAATCTTACTTGATGCTATTGCAGGTATGATTTTTGGGCACAAGAGTAGTGGTGGTGCTGACGTTAATGGCCATGTAATGCTTGCTATAAATACTTTAATAACGATTGCTTTTGGAATCTGGTTCTATAAGTATGTTCGTTTAGGCAAAAAGTACCCAAAAGAAGGGTAGAGCATGTTAGGTATTATATTTTACGGTTTTATTGGGGGTCTTATTGCTAGTTCAATAATTGGAGTTATAAAAAAAGTATTTAAGCGTGTTGCGTCGAAACAAAAAGTTCAGCCGAAAAGAACTATGCTTCAAAACGATGCGGATGAATTGATAACGACCATCTTGCCCGTGATCAACAGTAAAAAATGAAAAGTTCTTTTTAAAGCACTGATAGCAGTAAATGGCGTTGAGGGATCGAAAATCTGGGAAAAAAATTTCCGTACCACTGCTTAGTGTTTCTAAAAGTAAAAGGATGAACCACATACCCCAGGGAAAGTACCCCTGGCGGCTCTCCAGAGGTCATAGGCGAGGTTTTAGAACGAAAGCTGGGTACGAACACCATCTTGTTGCGTATCAGCAAATTAGATGTCTGTTCCTACTGTTAATGAGAGGTAAATTTTTGTATAATACACAACAATTATGGCAAATCTAAAACAACTTGCTAAATACTGTCGCGATTACATAGATTTAGTATCGCCTAGTTTATTGTCCCGACAGGCAAAACAAGTAGTTATACCTCAAGACATACTTGACGCCACACCTTTATATAAGCGTGACGCAGAGGTTGATTATGACTCGCTTGTTCTGCCCCTTAATTTAGAGCCAAGCCTTGACTAAAGTGGTAACCACTAACTTACGTATGCAAAATCATGCTTAATTGCGGTTATAACGTCCTCTATTGTGGTGAGCCAAGATTGATTTTGAGAGCACTCTGCGATTACATCAAAGGGTGCTTTGAGATTGAAAACGAGCTTTTTGTCCTGAATTACGAGGTTCGAAAGTAGAAAGCGTAATAACTTGGATTTTAGAGCCGCTTTCGAACTTTGGAATAGTTTAGGGGCTTTTGTAGCTATCTCTAACAGATATGAACTGGTTAAAAGAAAACTTTTATCATTATGGGTCAAATTAACAAGCTGGTCGTCTAATTGCTCTTGTCGAGCCTTTAGGTCCTTAACGTATTCGTCATAGTCATTGAGAGTAATACGCCCATCGAGCCTATCCTCATACAAAATGCCGAGCTTTTTCTGAATTGTATCGTATTCGGCACGGGTCTGCTCAATGGCATTGGCATAGTAAAGCTGCTGGTTGTCGTGGTGCTTACGCAACTCATCAATAACGTATTTAACAATATCCTCGTTCATTTCTAGCTTGCCGACCATTTGAGCAACTTGCGGCACAAGGTCCTTTTCTTTGATATGGACCTGTTTGCAGGGACCTTTGCCCTTGCTGCACTGCATATACACGTTACCCTTAGCGGTGTAAGACGACACGCTACAACCGCAGCTACCGCATTTGAGCAATCCGTTGAACGTGTAATCAATAGCCTGTTTCTTGGTCCTGTTCGTGCCACGCTGCTCATTAACAGCTTGAACCTTATCAAACATCTTACGGCTTATAATCGGCTCATACTTGTGCGGATATAGCTTGCCACTATAACGCATAACGCCGTAGTAAAACGGGTTTTTAAGTATCTGCTCAACGTAACTCTGACCAATCGCTGTGCGTTTAGCAGTATTGTTACGCAAGCCATCTGCTTTAAGTTGAGCGGCTATGCCTCTAAACGGAGTGCCTACAAGCCGTAGCTGAAAGGCTTTTTTAATGTAGCCAGCTCGCTCTTGGTCTATCAGCACAGTTGTTTCTTTGTCGCTAATCCTGTGGTTTACATAGCCAATCGGTGCTTTACCAGGCCACTCGCCATCATTGAGCTTTTGCTCAAACCGTCGCTTAACATTATCTCTGATACTGTCAGAGTAGTAACGAGCTAGAGCAACGCCAATGCCCAAGCGAAACAGGTCAGGAGCACCAGAGTTTTTTGTGACGCATAAATTGTCTGACGGAAAGTGTATCTCAATTTTGCCGTCCTCTCGCAGCTTGTTGAGTATTTTTACCTCATCGGCTGAACTGTCTCGTGTATAGCGGTCAATTTTATCAAAAACGACTATGCACTCATTAGGGTAGGCTTGGATACTTTTTACAATGTTGCCAAACGTCTTACGGTTGTCCTTGTATGCACTTTCGTCAAACTCAAACAGCTCGTAGTCGTAATCTTTATCTTTACCGTATTTTTCGAGGCGTAAAACCTGTGCAGGTAACGCTTGTCTTTGCTCTGGGTCAGAGACCCTTGCTATCAAAAATGCCTTAGTTTTCATAGTAATTCCTTTCTCTGGTAGTATATACCATTATATAACAATAAGTAACAATTATAGATGACCTTTAATCTGGTCCATTTTGGTTGGTTCAAACTGCTCAAGCATTTGGTTAATGCCTAGTATGGTTTTGTATTGGACCTTGTGCGGTGGCTTAGTGAGCGGCTTGAGCCGTGACCAAGCGTGTTTGCCAAAGCGGTCCTCAAACATTGCCCTAACGTGCCGTTGCTCGCTCTTTGTAAGTAGTAGCGTCATACCAAGCCTAGCGGCAGCTTGCGATGGACCTTTAACGTCTGCTGACTGCAAAATGTTTGCCAGGAGCTTGTCAGGCTCATCAGTGTCTAATGCCAGCTTTGGCAGGGAGCTAAAAAAGTTCTGCCAATGGTCTTGCAGCAAGGTTTTGGAAAGTTCGGCAGAGAAAACATTACTAAAGGTTAGTGGCTTATCAAAGCCGATGACTGCTAAAGCGTCCTTAATCTTTCTTTTGCCATTTAACCTAACCTCATACCGCATAACCGCAACGGGCTGTTGCCGAGCTAATTGGTCGAGCAGGTCAAGTTGCACAAAGTTGTCTTTTTCTTGCGAACGTTTTTCGCTAGTCTTGGCTTGCCGCAAATCTGCCAGCTTATCGTAAATCGCAATGTCGAGCGAGTTTGTGTGGACGTGTAGAACATAGCCGCCATTGCGAAAGTTGGTGTCTTGCACGTCGTAACGCTTGCTAATATCGGCAGTGCGTAGCATTTGCAGCACAGTCGAACACGAGGTGTAGTCTTTAAACACAAAGTTCTTGCTGTAATGTAAAGCTCGTATCTCTGCATTTTCAATCTGCTTTGTGAACAGCCAAACACCCATCTCTCGCAGTGTATCTTGTAGCTGTTGAACAACAATGTTGTAATCAGCGTCGGTTAGCTCATCAAAGTTATTACCAAACGCAATCTTTGGTAGCGACAGCTCAATCGCAAGCTCATAAGCAGCCCGTTTATAGCCTCTGGGTCGCTGAGTGTAGGTTAGGCGTGGCTGATACTTGCCGAGCTTTTTGATAGCTGCTGACGGATTAGCCATTGCTTTGAAATAGCCAAAGTAGTCAGGGTTTATGCTATCAAGCGTTGGCTGAAAGTTGGCTCGTGAGTGTAGGGGTTTGTCCATTTTTATCACTAGCTTTATTGTGTCTATCATTGTCATCACGTCCTTTAAAAAGTTGCTCGCACTTGGCAACAACCGCCTGTTCAATCTGCTTGCCAAAATCCCTGTTAATCGGGTGGTAAAGGTTCAATTCTTTACTACCCAGCTTTTTAGTAGGGTAAGTAATCCTATATGAGCCGTCTAAGCGGCTGTGAACGCCAATAGAGCCGAGGTACAGGCTTTCATCTAGGACAACACTAGCAAACGCTACCAAGCCGTTATTTGGCTTTACTGGCACTATGTTTACCTCGCTAACTAACATTGCAATCCTCTTGGCACTCTGGCGTTTTACACGGTCCCTCAAGTAGTAGGCTAGTATAAGCCCGTATTGCCCTCATTTGCTTATGGTCTAGGTCACAGATAAGCGACCTTATATGGTTAGAGGCTGCTTGGCTACCGATAATCGCTGGCAAGTAACCCTCTGCCTCTTTCACAATCTGCTCAATCTCGTTTAATTCAGCGTTCCAAATTATTAGCATTGCGGCGTGTAGTCGGCACTTATTGCACCAACCTATAACCGTATCAGCTATCGCTAGTTTGCTTTCGTCGCTCATTTTCATCAATCCTTTCTTGTTCTTTAAGTTCCAGGTCCATTTCTATCAGCACGTCAAAGTAACCGACCAAGTTGGCGGTTGCTACATCGTCTCGACCTAACTCGGCAAGAAAGTCTTGTAGAGTGACGATTTTAGGCTGTTGGCTACTTTGCTGCTGCATAGTAACCATTAAGACGACCGTGTTGTTTAGCAGAGTTTAAACTGGTGGATAACTATGTCTTTACAGATTAGAAATATGTTCGGGGTTGATATAAACCTCGTAACTAAGCAGCACAAAGAATTGTGTTATCTGCCCTTTGCTCGCAATCGCTATCTTATCGTTTAGAGCGTTTACTATGCCCTTAATTCTACTTACAAAAGCAGCCTCATCATCTATGCCTTTATGTTCGTCGAAAGCGATAGACATAAACTCAACAATGTCCCATTTCTTTATAAAGTTGTCCCTTGAGCTAAAGAAAAAGCCACAAAACCGAGCTTGCTGTGAGGTGCGAGAAACAGCAACCTCAATGCCTTTAATAATCATTTTTGAACGTTCGAAAATAAACCTTACGTCAGCATAAGCAATCTTAGACAGACCGCTCGGTAGTTGTCCTGTAATAAGCTGCTTTAGCTCGCTAATTTCTTTTCGGTTAGCCTGTATTTCAGTGAATAGCAGGTCCACTTTGGCCGAGCTTACATAAATAAAGTCATCGTTAATACGCTGGGTTTGGCTCGTGTCAGTAATAATGGCTACATTGCCGTCACGGTCAATAACGTCTATCACATCAACATCAATAAACTGCGTTGGCGTTATTCTTGATAGGCTATTAGCTAGTGAACCAATATCAATGCTCAATGCCTTTATTAGCCGCTCGTGTATTATCTGCCAATCTGCGAAAAAGTTGTGCAAAATGTTAGAGGCGTTAATTGCCGACACAAACGACTGGTTGATAATACCAGTGGTTATTGCTAGGTTTTGCTGAAAAGCTACAAGCTGTTGTGTCGGTATGGTTGGCAGTATGAGATTAGTTTGGAACTTGCTTATGACCAGGGCCGTTTCTTGTGCTTGCTGCATAACACGGGTAATCGGTATTGTATCTACGGTCTTGAACATAGCCGCTATGCCCTTAAAGTCATACATCTCTGTTAAACGCTTGGCTATTTCGGCGGCTTGCTTGTTTGCCTCTGCTAGCTGTTTTGTCTGATTTGGCGTAAGCAGGTTAGGGTCTTTTTTGGCTAGTTCTTGCCACTGCTCAACCGAAAGACTATCTCTGTATTTCTTAGCGTCAAGGTTAAACCGTCTTTCTTTAAAAATGTGAGCAGGGGTCGGATTGTTGGGCTTAGACTTAGCTGGCAGGGTAATTTCAGTCGGCTTATTGTCTTGCTGTTTAGACTTTTTGTTTGCCAACGACTTATCAGCCGCTTTTTTTAGCGGCTTTTTCTTGGGCTTGTCTGGTTGTTTATCGTCTTTTTTCATCACATTTTTCTCAAAAACTGCACTATCGCAGCTACTCACACTCTTGTATGATAATGGTATCAAGTATGAGGTTATATGTCACAAAAAGATTTACCAGAATTGCTAACACTAAAACAGGCTTGCGAGCTGCTGCAAGTGCACCCGAACACGCTGCGTAATTGGGACAAGTCAGGCACACTTAAAGCTATTCGTATTGGTCAGCGTGGTTTACGACGCTATAAGCGAGCTAATTTATTAAAGTATTTGGAAAAGAATTAAGGAAAGGTTAAAAAATGTCTGCATTAGTTGTTGGTGGCACATCAGGGTTGGGACTAGAGATAGCAAAAGAATTACACTCTGCTGGTGGCGAGGTATACGTTACTGGTCGGCGTGAACTTGACGAGCCAGGCTTGAACTATGAAAAATTTGATTTAGCAGCACCTGACTTGCCTCAAAGGGTTGGCGAGCTTGTAATGCGGCTGCCAGAAATAAGCACATTGGTATACGCTGCTGGCTACTTTCAAGAGGGCCGAGTTACTGATTTGAGCGAGCAGCAAATAGAGGAAATGATTGACGTTGGCGGACGTGGGCTAATCTACTTTGTTAAGGCTTTGCTAGATAAACAAGGCTCATTAGACGAGCTTGTTACCATTACCTCTACCTCTCAATGGACACCACGCAAGCTAGAGCCTATCTATAACTTTGCAAAGGCTGGTGCTGCTCACTTTAGCAATTCAGTGGCAGAGGACGGCAGGGTTGGCAAAGTGTTAGTAGCTGGTCCAGCGGGTATGAACACGGCATTTTGGGACGGTATAGAGCGAGACGATTTAGATAAAATGCTTGACCCTGCTTGGGTAGCCAACGAGGTTATAAAGCTGCGACAAGATGATTATAAATACAGGTTCGCAAAGATAATGCGGCAGCCAGCACGAGTAGAGATTGTCGAGACACGCTAACACTATGAGAGACGTAAGACTAAACATTGCCATTTACAGACCAGCACAAGAGGTTTTTGACTTTACCCTTAATCCCAAAAATACGCCAAAGTGGATTGGCGGCATTGTTAAAGAGCAAACCAACGAAACACCTACTAAACTAGGCACGATTTACAAAAACCAAGACCGAGAGGGTAACTGGAACGAGTATGAAATAACTGCTTACGAGCCTGGTATTATGTTTGTTTTGAGCCGAAAGGACGGCAGTTATCACGTCAGATATACGCTAACGCCCATTGATGATAACCAGTGCGAACTAGAGTATTATGAGTGGACTGATAGTGGCGACCTTGACGAGCCTTTTACACAAGAGCCTCTGCAAAAATTGAAAGACGTATTAGAAAACAATTAGGTTTTCTGACAATTTCTGACAGCGTATTTCTGTTATTTTTTGTTTGCTGTTCGGTTATTTTTCTTTATGTCTTTTTCAGTATTCTTTCGGGTTCGGTAAAGCGAGAACACATAGAGGGCGGTTGAGATTACCAGCGACGCAAAAATTATAGTATTCAGCCATACTTGCAGCGTGTTCTGGTTAGCAGCCGTCCACTCGCCAGCGATTTTAACCGTAATAGCAGCAGTAAATAGCACAGGGAAAATATACCAATAAACTATATGCACCCAGTCGGAAAAGATAGCGTAATTGTCTAAATAAGCCTTGCCCTCACGAGTGAAAGCCTTGCCATTATAGTGTCTGGCAAGCTCGCTCTCAAGTTGGTGCGTGTAGTTATACTGCTTTTCGATGTTGATAACATTTTGAAAGTAGCGAACGGCCAAATAAAGCAAGGCAAACCAAACAAGCGAGCTGATTACATTGATACTTAGAGTAGCGTCTATTTCTAACTTTTTTTGTGCCACTTGGACCAAGACGCTTTGCGATTGGCCTGGCGATACATACTGAAACGCCATAACGCCGAGCAAAATCAGTAAAAAGAGAAAGTTAGTGTCACGAGCCTTGTTGAGCTTTTTAAAGTCAGCAACGGTGTTATTGTAATGTTCACTTAAAACCGTCAGCTTTGTATCAGGGGTTATGTTAGCCATATCGCCTAGCTTTTCAGTGCCTCAATTATGTCTTTTTCATTAAAGCTACTAACGAGTTTTGCCCCTGATTGGTGCAACCACTCTGGCAGGGTGTTGTGCGGATTAAGCATTACAACCACAATTTTTCTACGGTAATACCTAGCCTGGTAAACCTCAAAGTTAATCCAGTTACGGAAACCGATTTTTGCACGGTCTGGGTGCGGCTGATTGGCATATTTACCTACTAGCACTATAACGTACGTAGCAGCCTTAACTTTAGCGGTCAGAACAGCCTTTACACGGCTTATATCGTCAGATTGTATTTCGCTAGGCGTATGGCTCTGAAATGTAAACTCAAAACGTTTGTTGGTGTCCCACATATCAAGTGCCTGTTTATATAGGCGGTCATTTTCGTAATCAAAGCTAACGAATACTTTAGGCTTTGCTAGACGCACATACAATTTAGGTGGCTGTGCTTTTGTTACTCGTATAAAGCCAGGCTTTGGCTGTGGTTTTGGTAGTGAAGCCCGCAAAAAGCTGGAAAGGTTAGCTGGCGGCTTGGGCAATTTAGAGGGCGGGTCAGTGCCATATAGTTTTCTGTAATACTCATCAAACATTGTCATCACATCTTTCTTTCTGCCTACATTATACCGTTAAAGCTGTTCAAAATACAGCCATACTATGCTTATGCTAATATGGCAAGTTAATCAGAGTTAGTAAGGTGCGGTATATACAAAAAGAGGCTTATGCAGCCTCTTTTTTAGCGTGTCGGTTTACTTTACTGTAAGCTAACTTTTACGCCGCCTGAAAAGGCACTGTCGTGTAGTTCAGCAGTTACTGGTGTTTTATCTTTAGGCAGGTCAAATACCAAGATACCGCTTACACTGTTACCTGGATTGATTTGATTTAAGAACGTGCTACCCTCTGGGTTTGCATATAGTGAGGCTGTGCCGTCAGCAGAATATTTAGCGTTAGCAGCGTCGTATAAATACTGGCTACTGCTATCAAATGTTTGTGCCTCACTAGCAATGTTCTTAACTGTTACGTTCACAAAGCAGAATTGGCCTTGTGCTTGCTTTTGCAAATACTGATTTGTGCCAGCAGAGGTTTTGCCGCACTCAACGCTAGCAACGGTAAACTCAAATTTTCCGTCACGAGCAACCTCATTGAGTTTGGCCGTAACTGCTGCCTTATTTTCGGTCTTGGCAGTATCTGTCTTTTTAGTGTCGCCGCTATTGGTAGCCGTCTTATTACCGCCGCCAGCAGCACCGCCGATGATAGCTAGTAAAACTATAATGCCGATTACAGTTAGTATTTTGTGCTTTTTGAACCAGTTCATTACATAAACTCCTTGTTTAATTTGTCTCTGTCAAATATATACCATTAAGCAACAATAATAAACAGTTAGTTTATGTAACTATCTGTTTATAATTTTTACGCTAGGTGTATGACAAATGCACCAGAGCAAAAATTGATGAAAGCGTTCGGCAAAAGAGTTGCCGAGGTTCGCAAAAGCAGAGGCGTTACGCAACAGGAGCTAGCTGAAAATATAGGTATGAGCGTCGTAGCTATCGCTTATATCGAAACGGGCAAACGCTGGGCTAGACTTGGTACTTTGAATAAAATCGCAAATAGTCTAAAGGTAAATGTCGCTGATTTGTTCAAGGATATTTAGACCAGAAAAAACGCTTGGAAAATCTTACCCCGACATTTTCGGTATTTATACGGTGGTATCTCATTTGGTAGTAATAAAGGGGACTACCCCCGCCTTGCAAGTGAGAAACTACAGGTTATCAAAACTAAATGTTAGACTTGGTTCATACAGTCGAACGGTAGCAGCCAGGTCATCAAACTCGTAATTATCATACTGCTCACTACTAGTTCGCAATGTTTCAACTAGACGGAGCCATTCGACTCGCTATGCTCGCTCATGGCCATGGCCATTCAGTCTTGAGCAAAATCGAAGATAGGGCTCATGGCTTTCAGTATGAGTGGCATAGCGTGGCGAATGTCTTGAGCGAATGCAGTGAGTCGAAAGACTCAGATTTTTGTATACTATCTGCATGTACTACTTATATATTCTTCGCAACAACCGGAATCGTCTATATATTGGTCAAACCAAAAACATTGCTCAAAGACTAAAAGACCATGGCACGGGTCATGGTGCTAAATTTATCAAAGAATACGGTGATTTTGATTTGGTTTATAGCGAAGAATACGAAACTAGAGCTCTGGCCATGAAACGCGAGAAGCAACTCAAACATTGGACAGTTGCCAAAAAAGAAGCTTTGGTCGTAGGAGATTTAGTACGATTAAAGCAATTGTAACTTCGAGCATGCCGGAGCGGAAAAGGACGAAGTAAGCTGTCCGGTCTCCGGAGACTATCTATAAATCCCAACCCTTAGCTGGGCATTTTAGTTTGTTGGGGGGATGCAACCTGCATGAATAGCATACAATTTAGCCCATTGAAGGTTTCCTGAAGCGTAAAGTGCCTGACCACATAATGTGTCCCAGATCCGTGGTCCAACGACTGAATCGTAAGGTTTAATATTATCTTTTACATGTACGATAAGTATCGCATTCGCAGTGTTTGATCCAAAAACACCGTCAACAACTAACGGTTTAGAACCATAACCTTCAATAATATTATGATAATTAAATAGACCTTGAATATCCGCCACGCATGCACTTTTAGGTGCACCTTTTACAAATCTTCGACTTATGCACGGCGTTGCGGCACTGCTTGAATTTAGCTTATATAGTCCTATTCCACCAACTCCTAGAATAAAAACTAGTGCGATAAGCACTCGCGACTTTTTTAAAAAACTAAATCTATTTTGTTTTATTAATTTTTTCTTTTTTGACATTTTTTATTTCCTATTTTATCCACCTCTATTAAACTCCTTATGTACTTTAGATGCAAGCATTAATTTTTGATTTTGCAATTAATCTGTAAATCCCATTTAATTATGGTTATAACTTCCTCTATTGTGCTGAACCAAAAGCATGAGTTTATAACTTATACGTTAGATTAATAGCCAGTTAGGGTCAAACTGATTCATTGCGACTGCATTGCCATCATCTGTCCTTACGATAGAACCCCGACAGGCTAGTGCATTTATACTGGCACGAACAATCCTAGCCTTACTACGACCCAGTAAGAGCAGGGTATAGCGCATACACCACCATAACTTATGAAATAATTCAGGATAAAGACGCCACAAAGGCATACTGTTTACCCAAGCGTTGTTAAATATACCCGACTATTCACTCTGTAAATATTTGTTGATTGTTATCATATACTTTACTTTACTAAGTAAAGTAAATATAGTTATTGTTACCAATAAATAAGGAGGTAGAATGCAAGACAAATCAAACACAAGCAAGATCGTGATTATAGCGATTGTAGCTTTAATACTAGGGATGGCCGGAGGCTATAGTATCGGAAATTACAAACAAGATAACTCATCGGGCACCAATCACTCGATGTCCGAAGCAAACCCCAAGACTGACACCAAAGCAGCAACACTAAGAGTCAACTTAAACAACGCCCTAAGCGAACATATCGAGCTGGCTTCCCCAGCACTAAGGGCAGTGTTTGACGGCTCAGCATCTGCAACTGGCGCTACAACCGCCTTGGATGTAAATAGCGTTAATATTGCAACGGCGATTGACAGTGCTTACCCTGGTAACAAGGATAAATTTTTGGATTTATGGAGAAAGCACATTGGGTTCTTCGTTGACTATACAAAAGCAGCAAAAGCTGGCGACAAGGCCGGCATGGACAAAGCAAAAGCAGATTTAGAAGGCTACACAGACCAAGCCTCTACTTTCTTCTCTGAAGCTAACCCAAACTTGCCAAAGGAAGCTATAAAGGAAGGTTTGAAGACTCACCTTCAACAGGTAATTGGTATCGTTGACGCGTACGGCGCAGGTGATTATGAAAAATCATACGCTATGCAACGTGAAGCTGACATGCATATACAAATGTTTGGCGACACACTTAGTGGTGCGATTGTCAAACAATTTCCAGACAAGTTCTAGTCAAAGTTCTGGACTATACCAAACAACCCGAAACATATAAAGTAATTAGGTGTACTGCTACCATGCGAGTACACCTAATTATGAATCTTAAGATAGGGGCACAACAATGGGCAGAAAATCAATCGTAGCAGTTATCGTAATATTAGCACTGCTTGTTTCAGGCGGTTTCTTGATCATGAACAATAACGGCGTCAAACATGATGCCAATAACAGCAACAATTCTAGTGACTCGAATTCACAAAACCAGCCCAACACAGTTCAAATTGATAATTTCAAATTCACACAAAATGAGCTGTCTGTAAAGAATGGAACCACAGTAACCTGGATAAATAACGACCCGACTAAACATAATGTAGTGTTCGATGATTCATCGGCAGGCAAGGTAGAAGATTCCAAATTCATCAGTAAAGGCGAAAAAGTAAGCTTTACTTTTGACACGGTTGGTTCGTTTTCTTATTTTTGCGAGCTACATCCATATATGAAAGGAACAGTTACAGTAACTGAATAAGACATTAGATGATTAATGCTAGCGAAATTACGACTTATCAGGCAGGCACTCTACAGGCTCAAGCCAATCGTTCTCTGAACGCACTTAAAACCGAAGTACTAAAAAAATATGGCTTAACTAGTATGCACTGGGTTGTGCTAGGCAATATTTATGATGGTGGGAAAAAGGGTGTGAGAACATCCGATTTGGCCAAATCCTTGGCCACGACACAGGCATATGTAACCAATTCCGTTAAATTACTCGAAGCCAAAGACTTTGTCGGTAGACTTTCCAGCACTACCGATAGCCGCTCCAGAAAGATTGTATTCAACTTCAAGCGCAAGAAATTGTTTCTAAAGATTGAGTCCGATACAAGAAGAGAGCTCAGAGAAAAGGTTTATGCCAAAATCACACGTAAAGAACTAGACACATACCTAAACGTTATCATGAAGTTTTCTGGCTAGACAAAAATGCAACTGGGGTATTGAACGGACAATTGCGAGCGCGTGAACGACAAGAACAGCTGAAAGAGCCATTGAACGCGACTATCGATTCGACAAGCCCAGTGCGACGAGGTTAAGCCAGGGGTGCAGTTCTATGCAAAGTACGCGAATCTGATGCATCTTATGAATTAAGCCTCAATAGAGTTCTAATTTTCAACACTACGAGGAGTCAATATTTGCTTTATCCTCGATATTATTATATCTTTTAACTTACTATGAGCGCTGAGAAGAGTTTGCCTTTTGATCCTGACGTATTCCACGAAATCGCTGAGGAATATGGCACACCCGTCTTTGTATATAACGAAGCAGGAATAAGACGAAGTGCAAAAACCGTAAACACGGCATTCCAGTGGAGCCCAGATTATACAAACTTCTTTGCAGTTAAAGCCACGCCGACACCGGGGATACTAAGAGTTGTGGCGGATGAAGGTATGGGTTTTGATTGTAGTTCTAGACCCGAACTAATGATGGTTCAACAAGAGGGGATTACTGGGAACGGTGTATTCTATACGTC
Source organism: Saccharimonadales bacterium (SeqCode) (assembly GCA_038206875.1). Taxonomy (GTDB): domain Bacteria; phylum Patescibacteriota; class Saccharimonadia; order Saccharimonadales; family JBBQAJ01; genus JBBQAJ01. The sequence goes on along the minus strand of JBBRAK010000007.1, from coordinate 46,164 downwards.
TAACAATACTCCAGATGATGACTACCGACTGGCCCACGAAATCGGAGCTACGATCAACGTTGACAAAGGTCTATATGTTCCTCAAGTTCAAAGCGCTTTGGGCGGTAGACTACCCGAGAAAATGGCTATACGCTACAACCCCGGACCACTCAAAGAAGGCAGCAGTATCATTGGCGACCCTAAAAAACAAAAGTTTGGTGATACAGAAGAGCATGTCATAGACGGATTAAAAGCCATGCGCAATGGCGGCGTAAGGAGCTTAGGGCTTCACGCCATGGTTGGCAGTAATGAACGCAACCCCGACTATTTCGGTGACACAGCGGCTTTATTGCGACGCCTGGCAGATAGGGCAGTTACCGAGTTCGGAATAGATATCGACTTTATAAATATTGGAGGTGGACTTGGAATCAATTACAATCCTTCAGATAATCCTGCCGATGTACCTTCAGTAAGCCAGGCCGTTGAGGCCCAACTAGGCGACTTAGATATACCAATATTTACCGAATATGGACGATATGTTACCGGACCTCACGGATACTTACTAACGAGAGTAACACATGGAATAGTAGAAACTTACGAGCGCTTTGTTATGGTGGACACTTCCATAAACAATATGGCTAGACTGGCAACTGTCCACGGTGCGTATCACCAGATTGATGTACTGGGTCGAGAAGGCGATCATTTGGAGCCGATGAACATTACTGGATCGATGTGTGCAAACACAGACATATTCTTCAAAGAACATTTTTTACCCATTTCTACCGCCGCTGACGATCTGATGGTCATTCATGATGCAGGTGCTCATTCTAGGGCTAACTCTCATAACTACAACTTCAGACTGCGCGCGGGTGAAGTTCTGGTGCGTCTAGATGGATCTACTCAGCTCATTCGACGACATGAAACTCCCGAAGACCTGTTTGCCACCACAAAAGGTTTGTAAAATAGTACTGACCTCCATCACTACTGATAGCCAGACCAAACAAATGTAAAGCCGACCCATTCAATAGAGTAACTTCGCTTTACATCTATCCTAATGTTATGTTAACTTTACGTGTAGCATGTTTGTTAAAGACACGGGACATACGGTAGTCAATTCAGTGCGAGAAAAACGCACCTCATTAAATATGACTCAAGATGAGTTAGCCGAAAAAGTCCAAGCTACACGGCAAACAATTATCGCTATAGAAAAAGGTAACTACATTCCCAGCGTATTACTAGCACTGAGAATTGCCGGTATACTTAACAAAAGGGTAGAGGAAATCTTTCAATATGAAAAAATATAAGCAACTACTGGACATTATTCTGCTACTTGGCCTAACCATCATCGCAGTTTTTGCAATTGCTCCAAAAACATTCGTTATGCCATCTAGGTTACAGATGCTTATCGTTGCACTAGTTCTGGGACTTGTTGCGGCATTTTTAGTTTTTTTATGGCGTGAAAAGCCAGACGACGAACGTGAAATGCAGAACCAGGCTCTCGCCAGTCGCTCGGCATACATAGTCGGCTCAATCGTACTTATCGTTGGGTTGTTGATACAAAGCCTAAACCACAACCTTGATTCAGCTATTCCAGTGGCTCTACTGGCCATGATTGCTACTAAAATAATCGTTCAACGCACAAAGGACGGTAAATAACTATGTCTGGTCAACTTGACATTGTATGCACGAGCTAATTATACTTAGCTCAACAATAAAATGTAAATGAGGGTAATCATGAACAAAAAAGCACTAGTAGCAGTAAGCATTGTCGTTGGACTTTCTATAGTAGGTGGTGGAGCACTCGCTTATGCCAAAAACCAAAATAACAAAAAAGAACAAGAAAAAATGGCAATGGAGAAAAAGTCTGAAGACGAAGCCATGATGAAAAAGGATGAAGCGGCGGCTATGGAAAAGGACAAGATGGCAAAAGAAGGCGACACCATGAGCAAATCCGGCAGCTACGTGACGCTAGCTGATTACAACGCAAACCCAACCAAGTATGCCGATTCCAAAAAAGTCTATTTCTTTCATGCCAGCTGGTGCCCTATCTGCCAAGGAATAGAAAAAGAAATCAACGCAGATATGTCCAAAATCCCCGCTGGTGTAACACTTATCAAAACTGACTTCGACAACTCCACCGAACTACGGCAAAAATATGGTGTTACAACTCAGTACACTTTTGTTCAAGTTGACAACAGTGGCAATGAAACGGCACAGTGGAGCGCAAGCAGTCTAGACAAAGTCATAGCGGGCATTAAGTCTTAACCCATATGTTAATAACAGCATTACTATCTTACGTTGCGGGTCTACTCACTGCTTTAGCTCCGTGCGTATTGCCACTACTCCCAATTATTTTGGGAGGAAGCCTAGACCCCAAAGACAAAGACCGAAAGCGACCGTATATTATTACAGCCAGCCTCGTAGTGTCTCTGATTTTGTTTACAATTATCCTGAAAGCATCTACGGTTTTGATTGGCGTTGACCCCAAGGTCTGGGTTTATTTTTCCGGTGTGCTCGTGATTATTCTTGGGCTGTTCATGTTATTCCCAGATCTGTGGGCTAAAGCCATCGGCGGGCTCGGGGTAGAGCATAGATCTCAATCACTGCTAGGAAAAGCTTTCAAGAACAAAAATAAAACCGTATCAGCAATCCTTATCGGCGGGGCACTTGGCCCAGTATTTAGCAGTTGTAGCCCAACATACGCCTGGGTACTGGCAACTGTACTGCCTTCCAACACTTTGCTCGGATTATTTTACCTAGCAATCTACTGCTTGGGTGTAGCTACATCTTTGCTAGCTATTGCATTACTTGGTCGAAAATTGCTTGAAAAAGTCAAATGGGCTAGCAATCCAAAAGGCTGGTTCCAACGAGCAATTGCAATCCTATTTATCGGGGTAGGTATATTTATCATTACCGGATGGGACAAAAAAGTGCAGACATGGCTAGTAGACAAAGATTATCTAAATCTCATCCGACTCGAGCAAAAACTGGTACCCGAAAATGACAATTCCACAAAATCAAATAGCAATAGCACAACCAACAAACAAAAGTTCAATGTTACAGCATATGATGCGCCAGAACTTAAGAATATCGCTGCATGGATAAATAGTGATCCTCGGACGATAGAAAGCCTAAAAGGCAAAGTTGTTTTGATAGATTTCTGGACGTATTCCTGCATCAACTGTCAACGTACCCAACCATATTTAAATGCTTGGTATGACAAGTACAAAGACGACGGATTTGTTATCTTGGGAGTTCACGCACCAGAATTTGCTTTTGAAAAAGTTACTCAAAATGTCAAAAAAGCCGTGTCAGACGCAAAGATTAAATATCCTGTTGCGCTGGATAATGACTTTGCCACCTGGCAAGCATACGAAAACCAATTTTGGCCTGCAAAATACTTGATAGATAAAGATGGTCAAGTCCGTTATACGCACTTTGGCGAAGGAGACTATTCCGAAACAGAGAAAACTATTCAAGCACTGTTGAAAGAATCAGGACAAACAGTTACAGAAAAAATTGAAATAGAGCATAGCTCGAGTACGGCAGTGCGTGGGCAAAGCCCTGAAACGTATCTAGGCTACGAACGTGCCGAAAGCTTTGCCAACACCGAACAGTTTGAGGCTGATAAACCCGTCAAATATACTCTGGCAAGCGACCTAAAAGAGCACGAATGGTCACTTGGAGGGCAGTGGCAAATAAATAGTGACTCAATTCAGAGTCTAGAGCCCACCGCAAAACTCAGTTTTAATTTTTCTGCCAAGGAAGTCTATCTAGTGATGAGTGGCCCACCTGGAGCGCTAGTCAACGTCTCAGTAGACGGACTAAGTTCTGCCGGAGGTTCTGATGTTAATAGTAATGGACAAGTGAGCCTAGACGGTGCGCGTTTATACAAGCTTGTTAAAGCAGATAAATTCCAGTCCAACAAACGTCTAACCTTGACTTTCCCACCAGGCGTCACGCTCAACGCATTCACATTTGGTAGCTAAAAAATTTAATAGTGTCAGGTCTGGACTAACATCTACCTGATTTCTTCGCTTTGACCTAGCTTGCGTATGCTGTGTTTTTGTTTGGTATAATGTGAATATGCAAAAAATAGCAACACGAATATTTATCTATGCATCTATCACATTTGGTATTGTGGGAGTGATAGTAGTACTAACAGCCTCCGGTCCGAACAAACCAGACTCCAACATAAGCCAAATATTTACAAGACTGCTTTTTATAAATGCGTTTATTATCCTGCCTTCTTTTGCGCTTAGCATTGCCGGCAAGTACTTAAATGGCAACGGCAACAAGTAGGGTTATGAAGACAATAACACCTAATTTGTGGTTTGATCATAAGGCAAAAGAAGCGGTTGACTTTTACGTATCTGTATTTCCAGATAGTAAAGTTATTTTAACTGCATATTACCCGACAGAAGGACTGGAAGACTTCCAGAAAGACTTCGCCGGCAAAGAACTATCTATTGATTTTGATCTTTCTGGCAACATGTTTACAGCGATAAACGCTGGGCCAGAGTTTAAATTTAACGAATCGGTGTCATTTGCCATTTACTGCGAAGACCAAAAAGAAATTGACTATTTTTGGGAAAAGCTCTCCAAAGTACCAGAATCTGAGCAATGCGGTTGGTGTAAAGATAAATACGGCTTGAGTTGGCAGATTGTACCAAGAAATATCGAAGAGCTGATGAAGCGACCAAACGCTTTCGCTAAACTAATGAAGATGCATAAAATCGTTCTTGCAGACTTCTAACTCAATCTTTCAAGCACACCACGGCGTTTGACGGTATAGAGCAAGTTAAGCTAATTGTGCTTAAATAGAACAACCGTGGACAAACATCAACGATTCACTGAATTGCTATTTTTTGCGTTGCCGGCACTATCAACACTTCTGATGGTAATAGCTTTTATAAACTATCGGCTAAGTGCACTTGTGTTTATTGCCACCGTTCCGTACCTTTTGTTCCTAAAGTTAGAACTGAGAAAACCCGATTCACGAGTCGTACTTCCAACTTGGCTCATGGGTTTGTTTTTTATGCTATTCGTAAGTGGTTGGTTTGTTTCTGCGGATACAGAGGGATGGCTTCAAATCGAGGGCCCGGCATTAAAAATAGCGATATTTTCTGTTTGGCTCTTGCTGGGTCTAACACTATCTGTCGGTTTTGTGTTTTTGGGATTAGTAATAAGATACTTCGCCAAACGAGTATCATTTTTTACCCTAAGTTTACTTGTTTTACCATCAGCTTGGATAACGGGTGAGTTTGTGCGCAGTTACCTGGTGTCGCTAGTAGCTTATGGCAAAGGTGGTAGTCTTGGGCCATTTTGGGATTTTGGTACATTGGGATTCGCAGCCACAGCCACACCACTGGGATATTTGTCCCGTTTTGTAGGGCTTTACGGCATGTCATTGGTAGCTGTAATCATAAACTTATGTATCTTTTGGTTGCTACAAAGGAAATATCGCTTTAGTGTGATTACCCTGATAGTCATCGCTTGTCTAGCATTTGGTAGCAGAAACCTCGGACAGGGGAATGTGCAGTCTCTGCGCGTCGGCAGCGTGCAATTGGATGCCGGCAGCAATTATTACTACCAAGACTTGGCGGGAAAACTAAAGTCCCTGCGTCAAGGAGTAGACCAACCGCTAGATATCTTAGCCTTGCCAGAATACAGCTACTTTTTAGAAAACGGCACCCCATCCGAGCGTCAAAACGTCTTATCTACAGCGTTTGGAAAAAACCCAGGGCTTCTGGTGTACACAACGAGGGGCCCGGTCCGAGACGGCAAGTCAACTAACGAAATTATCGTGTCTGATCAAGCCGAACATATCGTCTCGCGCCAGCAAAAGTCATTTTTAATCCCGACGGGTGAGTATTTGCCCTGGATTGTCAGCAACAACCTAAGACTTTTCCATCAGCAGGAAACAGTGGATTACTTCAATCGCACAGTTGCAGTTGCCAAATCGCCAACGCTTGAACAGCCAGTGCAAGCGCACGGGCTATCTTTGGGTGTGTTAGCGTGTTCAGGAGTAGTTACGCCGTCAAATTATCGCCGATTAGCCAACAACGGCGCAGATGTACTCATAAACACAGCCTCTCTCAATCAATTCCGCAATGCCACTTGGTACCATCAACAGGCACGCCAGTTCGCGCGCTTCCAAGCCGTAGCTAATAATCGACCCTTTATACAATCCGCCAGGGGAGGCTATAGTTTTATTATTGATAATAATGGCAATTTCTTGGTTGATTTCAGCCATTCAGGCTTGCAAGTAGGGATAACTGAAGTTCAAACGCCGACTACAAAGACGCCATATACTAGGCTCGGCGAATGGACACTCATTATTGCTATAGCGGTATTGGCGAGTCTCGGGCTGAAAACACGCACAACTTACAATCAGACAGCCGATAAGAAAAAAACTAGATTGAAACCGAAATCAGGTTCGAAGTAACTATTTAATTAGCTATCTCAACTGTACAAAATCAATTACTATGGAAGTTGTGCCAGTGCGGAAATCTTGAATGGCGCCAACACCGATGCGATTATATTTAGGGTCAAGCATAATTGCCCTGTGGGGTTGGCCTGGTTGCTTATCGTCCCAGAAACTTCCGCCAGGATCACCGTAAACTGCTTTCCAGGCGCAATCGTCGGCATTTTTTTCAGCCAAAGCTGTGTTGCCAGCTGGAGCCAGATTTTGGCAAAAACCCTTCCACATAATTTCGCCTTTCGCAGACCAATCACCACAATTGTAGCCTTGACCCGAATGATCGGCATCAGTCATTGGATGATCTAAATTGGATATATGCACAGCCCAGCCACGGGCAAAGCCAGAAACACAGTCATTTAACGGCAAGTATTGATTGTATGGAGTATACTGACTCCTAAGGTTTTTTACCCATCCAGCCACTTTTGCATCAATTGTATAATAGCAGTATTTTTGCCCGCAATTAGTGACACTTCCGACAGTGGTAGAAGCAGCAAAGGAGCGTATAATTGCAAAACTGCCAATTGTTGCAATTGCAATTGTAAACACTACAAACTTCCAACCAAATGCACCTTTAGACTTTGGTCTAAATTTTGAAAACCTAGATTTTTTTGAAACTTTTTTTTGCTTTGTTTTCATTTTGATTCTATTCCTTTTTGAAACTAAAATGTGCTGCGCCAGATTGATACGCAGATAATGTATCATTTTTTCTAAAAAAACACAAGCGTTTTACTCTCGATTTTATCCTGCCACCTTACCTTTACTAGTTGGTTCTGATAGTTTTTTGGAGCTCATGAAGCTAAGGTATCCAATTGAACAGTTTTAAAACCTGCAAATTATAGGGAACAAACGTATACATAAGCTGATATGATGAATTTGTGAATAAAAACGATGGCCTGCCAGTCACTGGCGCCCAACTTTTGGCAGATTTTCAGTCTACTATGTTTAACCTGGTAACTGCCGAAGTTAGCGCCCATGAAGCCAAAAAATCTGAAGAACTAGCAATAGGACAACTAAATTACTTTGGCGGTGACGGCGTATTGAACCCGCGACTTATTCCAAGTGATTCCACTGACAGTATTTCCCGAGCCAGTGTTGACGCCCACATTAAAAAAGTACAGGCAGAACAAATCAAGCATTTGAGTCGCACGCAGTTGACCGAAATGACCCAGCGTAATCAAAAACTGTACAGCGGAAAACGCGTCGAAGTGCATGTAATTGAAGCGAAGCAAAAGCCTATCGAGTCGCTATGGTTTGATAAATACAAAGGTTACTCAAATGGCATTTTGAAAACAAAAAAAATCAAAGGCATAATCAAAGAAGTACTGCTTGAAAAAAACGCTCTCTTGCTAAAACCAAGCCTACTTTCACGCATCATAAATCCCAAGCGCAAATATTATGTCGTATACGCGGTCAGCCCTGATTCACTACAACCCATGGTCGAATTCAAGATTAAATAACCGACGGTTTGAATGGAACATATGTAATTCAAGACACGCGGTGGATTAGAAAATATACTCCAGTTTTGTATTTTATCCTGTTTTAGTATACTGTATGTCAATATGTCAGAGGCAGATAGAAATAGTCCTGTTCTTGATAGAGTAGGGCATCTTGGTGTTCGTCTTATCGGCGGAATTGAGATTTTTGAAGAACCAGAAGTTGCCGTGGTTGCACGCCGTGACGCCTTGCGTGCTACGTGGGCGTTACAAGGAGTAGGAGTAGAACTTATACCGTTTAATGATGAGTCGATTACTGTTGGGGACGGGGATGACGAACAAGTTCTAGAGCTACTACATTAGGATGACCCTGAGCAATATCTTTTGGAATTGCCGAGGTGGAACCCAGTGATGAGGCGTATTATCGGTCAAACCCCTCGACACCGGCTGTTGAGCGGGGTGCTACGGCATGCACGGTCCGAACAAACTAGCGCCGACCAAAAGCATGAAGCTCATGAGCAATTGGGAGGATTGCTTGATGTGCTAGACCACAGAATCGACGAGCCAAATGGTCCATACGTGGGAACAATCTTTACCCAAACACGACTTAATTTTGGTTATGAACCAGGAACTGTTAGTAACGAACCTCCATCTCCAGACAGACTGGCAAGTTCTGCTGTGATGGCAGTGGGAGGCATAATGCCGTACCTTGGAAGTGCCATTTTATATTCTGAGCTTATGGGTACTGGACGCTTTTCGGCTCTAGATTTTGTAGACTTCAGAGACGAAGAACGTGTCAGGGAGGCGATTCAAGAAAAGCCAGACTTTGCGTTTGTGGCCGGGGCAACGACCTACGATAGATACCATGTCCGAGACCTTAACATGCGCTTAGCCGAACAGGGTATTATTACTGTCAATGGTGGAGTGGCACCCACGCTTGACCCGCATCCTTTTCGTTACGTGAACGATGGAACATCAGTTTTTCGCGGTGAGATTGAAGGTGCTGCCGGATACCTGATAGATGAGCTCGTAAAAGACCCCTCACCCCGCATTTTTACTCGTGCAGGCACTCCTGGGAAACGCTCTATAACCCTACTCAATAACCCTAACGATACAGTGCAACTTCCCGTTGACGGAAAAGTTGACATGAAAGACGCGTACTCAGAAGAACACGAAGTAAGTGGTGGTAATTTAGCTCGCCGACTCGAGGCACTCGAAATGATGAGAACAGGATTCAGCTTCAAGGGTAAAAAATATGAAATCCCAAGCTTTTTGCGAGTACACCAAATCAATACGTCGTTTGGATGTCCAGAGCGCTGTTCGTTTTGTGCAACCGAACCATTCCAAGGCATAGAGATGCGTCATCGAGACCTGCAATCTATTGAAACGGAGCTCATTGCAACCGAAGCAAAAGTTGTAGCTATAGTCGACCAAAATTTTACCGCAAATGGTCGAGATTACTTTGTAAGTTTTTTGGAGATGCTCAAAAAGCACGGTAAGCGGTTTGCGTACGAAGGCGAGCTTATGTTTTATCTTGAACAACCCGAAGAGGGCAACCCTCAAAACTTTTTTTTCGATGGCTCACCGGACGACGAATACAGAGCGCAATTATTAAAAGACACTCTGCTAGCTGTCGAGGTAGGCCTGGAACAGCCAGTAAAGGTCAAAGGAACTATAACGCAAGGCAAAAACCCTGACCAATACAATACTGCTATCAAGCGACTAAATGATTTGGGTATTATTGTTTTTGGCACGGCGATGGTAGGCCTTCCCGAAGAACTATGGTCACCACATGCTGTTAACGAAAAGCCAATTGTACCCTACGAAAGTTTAGCTCAGAAAGAATGGGATGAAATGATTAGTACATGGGTTGAATGGAGTAAATCATATCCAGGGTTGATACTTTTTCCTTTTGAACCAATCCCTGGGACACCCGCATACCGCGCTTTGGAGAAAAAAGGACTTCTCAGTTACAAAGACGGAACAGAAAATATAGACGACACCTTGCGTCCTCTCAATCTTGACCCAGTTCAGGGAATTGCCTCAAGACAGGCTCTAGCTAAAATATTAAACGAGATCATGAGCCCCAAAATACGGCGTACGCGTTTGAAACAAGCGAATTTTAGCCCGCTAGCGCGATTATTTATGGAAGTTTTTAACCGTGGCTCAAGTCGAGCTTTTGGTTCCAGAATGCAATAGAGAAATTTATAGATCACGTTTTAGTTGAAATAAATTGTTCTAATCCCACACCCCTAATAAAATCTAAGCCTTTACAAATACTCCGCAATGTGGTATCATTTATCTATGGCAACTCCTCTTGTTGAGCAAATACATGTCCGCCCTTGGGAAGATGCAGATTTTCCGAACGCAGTTATTCTAAATCGTGAAGCGGAAGAGCATATTGGCATAGGGTCTGAGAGTGGAGACTGGAGACGTGACATGGTAGGAATTAGTGAAACTTTTGCTGGAAGTGGTGGCGAGTTTTTAGTTGGTCACCTCGAAGCGGAAATGGTTGTAATGGGCGGATTTAAACGACTATCACAAACCATTGCAGAAGTTAAAAGGATGCGAGTAACTCCTCAATTACAAGGTCAACGAATTGGACCATGGTTTCTAGGTATACTAGAAGCGGATATGAAGAATATAGGGTTAAAAGAAAGCGCGGTTAGCACTCTTAGCACACAAACTGCCGCACTCAAGCTTTATTCTCGCGCAGGATACTTTGAGACGGGACGAGAAGAGCTAACTGACGGACCTGAAAAAGGCTTCGTAGTCGTTAGTTTTTCTAAAAACTTCGTTTCAGATCCTGTGGTTGTTGCGACCGACAAACGAATTAGAGAACGTGGACTATCTGAGTTTAAAGCCAATAAAGATCATATGGCCGAAGACCCAGACTGGCATCCGCCAAAGATTTTTTGATTTCGACGATAAGGACAGCTTTACTTTCAATTATTGTGCACATCGAAGGGCTATAAATTTTATCGACAATGACGTGGGAGATTATACTAGTGGACTTTCTGCTACAATTGCAGAGTTGATAAGTCCAGAACATCGAGTAGCTCTTTGTTTCTAAGAACAACTATTTACTGGCAAACGCTTAAATAGAAACTCTCTATTAACTTAATAAGGAGTCGTCTTATGTCTAAAATGACAAAAGAAGAAGAGATGAACTGGTACGAAACGTCCCACAAACACTGGCGTTCGTGGGGTTCATGGTTCAGCTGGGGCTCTCCAGTTGTGCTGAGCATCTTCCTGCTCGCTTTAGCAGGTGTGGTCTGGATTGTAGCACAAATCTAAGCCGACAGAACACACTAAAACAGGGCACTATGACGTGCTCTGTTTTAGTTATAGCCGACTGAAAGTATACTGTTTGTAATATAAACTTGCTTAATATTAAAGCTTATGATATATTAATGTATTGAAGCAGGTTATTTATCTGTTGACTACCAATCAATAGGTGTCTTTTAGGCACCCAGAGGAAGGACACCGCAGCATGGCGCAGCCTGAGCAGGACCCTAACATAGGCAGTAATCAGCTCTATTCAAATCTTGTCGAATTGATTGACAGAGATGTTTTTCGTAATGGCGGAAGCGAAATGACAGCAGACTTTATTACTGACGTAGCTCGGCTATATGACAATGACCCCGCCATAGACTCAGAAACATTCCACGACGTTGCCGAACAGTTATCAAATCAAATACTTAGTGAAGGTGTGAATAGAGTACTTGAGCAAAGTAGACCACGGCTACACTTGGTTGACGATACATACGTCGGGGAGTTGCATGCAAATGATGCGTATTATGATGAACCTAACGAAAATAGAAAATATGGAAACATATCACCCCCGACTTCAAAGCCAAAAAATATTCGAGTTGTCAGTCGAGTTCGTATGGAAACCATGGACACAGAAGATGGAGTTCTTGACTCGCCGTGGGAAGAAGTTCTAAGCTCCAGCTTTACTCGCGTAGAAGAAGTCGAAGACCTTAAAACACAAGCAAGGGACGCCATAGAAAACCCAGACTTACGACAGAAAGTCGCCTGGTATTTAGCAGGAAAAGATAAGCGAGCTATTTCGCGCTTTTCACTAGTTGGCGAGTTGCTAGGAGTTCAGGAGATGGACGACATGGAAATAGTTAACGCTGTTGCAGAAATGGCATCAGAGGTACTCCGAGATAAAGAAACAGGCCAAGTTACAGGCGGTAGTATACGACCACGAGCTAACCACCAACCGGAGGAAACTGAATTATGAGTGCTGAAGCTTCGGTTATAGATAATTTATCGCCAGAGGCTCTGCAACAGTTTCTGGCGAATGTAGAAATTCTGGCGAATGAACCGCAAGCTGATTTGCCAGAACGTGTAACTGATGTATTTGGGAATCCTGTACAAGCCGTCGCAGCCGTGTCAGTTGCAGCCGGTAGCTTGCTAGGCTTAACAGGCTTGGCTAATCCAACCCCCGCTAGTGCCACAGAAGCAATACCGGCACCGACTGTCGTTACTTCAGAAGCCCCTGCAACCGTAGCTCCACCGGCTCCGGAATTAAGTACAGCACGAGTCGGTGATGGTTACTGGAGCATGCTCGCTAGAGACACCAAACTAACAGATGCGCAAAAGGTCATAGCAATCCCACTAGTACAAGCTGTCAATAACCAAACTGCCAATCATGTAATCCACCCAAATGACCAGTTAAATATCAAATTTCTAAATGGTGAGCCTGCGCAAACTACACAAACTAGCGGTAACACCACACGTGTTGAAACAACACTCTATACGGTACAGAAAAACGACACCTCTTGGGACATAGCCAATAGAAATGGGATTTCAGTAAATCAATTAGCATCAGATAATGGGCTGTCAAACCCAAGCCTAATCAACCCTGGTTTTGTCATGAAGATAAACAAAGTCGTTCCAATAGCTTTAGAACCCGCGCCAGCCACAGTGGAAGCTCCACATCAGCCAGTGACTCCCAATACTGCACAAACACAAGTCGATAAACCTTTGTCCAAAGAAGCTCGTAGGCTGATGAAAGAATATAAAAGCCCTCTGTCCGACGCGGTCGTGACCGGAAAAGCTACAGCAGGAGTCATGAAGGTTCCAAAAGGAGCAACAAAAAAAGAAATCGTTGATATTTTAGTAGAAAAAACCGGGCTAAACAGAAAAGATGTAGAGCAAGGGATTGATGAAATGAACGATTTGAACGCAAGTAAAGCGCACAAAAAACTTCCCGAATATTTAGTTATTCCCGTTAGCCCTGCCGTAGTGGAAGAAGTTACTCCACAAATTACACAAGAACATTTGACTCAAAAACCTGCGCCAGCACCTACAACTACAACCACCGATGCACCTGTAACTACGTCAACAACAGCACCAGAACATACTAAACCGCATGACAATACTCCACCCTTGCCAGAAGGCGAGTCGATGAGCTGGCATGTAGATAAAAAATTGTCTGTCAGTCAAGTAGCTGTGGTTGTGGGAGCAATACATAAAGTCAGCCCAGAGGTCGCAACAAAATGGATAGAGAAAGCCAACAAGCATCAAGACCTAAACAACTTGGCCGAACACGCTGTGCTTAGACTGCCAGGAGTCTCCAAAGCAGAGTGGGACAAAACCTGGCACGATATCAAACAACTCTCTGAAACTATCAAGCATAACGAAGCCCTAGCAGCTGAAGTTTCACCGCAAGGACTTATGAAGCAGATCTTGAGTAATCCAAATATAACGATTGGCGACTCAGAAGGAGACCAGGTTCGAAAGTCCATGCAGGACATTGCTGATGGTGGAAAAACTTTTGCGCATGATTTGAGCCAAGAGGGCACTAAAAACATAGACGTTAGTCCTAGATTATTGCAAATGATTTTGTACTTGGTCAACGAAAAAGGCCATAAAATTACCATAGGCTCAATGACCACGGGGAACCATGTTTCCAACAGCAATCACTTCATGGGGCTGGCATTTGATATAGACGATGATGCAGATAAAGCCGAAGTCGAGAGATTATATAGAGACATATATGATGCTAGAGAAATATTTGAGATAAACGAGCTTATACATGCTGATCCACCAGAAGGCACCACTGGTCTTAGGCATGGGGAGGCCTTTACCTTTACAGGAGCAACAAAAGAAAATCATCGTACTCATATTCATGTTTCGACGCTCAGTCGCGAACCGATTGTTCCCCAGGAAGCACCGGCGCCACCACAGGCACCAACTCCTCCTCAGACGGTCGCACCCACACCAGAAAAAGGAGCACAAGTAGCTCTTACCCCCGAAAAAATATCCATAATCGATAATCTGCCAATCGAACAGTGGAAAAAAGACAACATAAAAACTATTCTCCCCCTAATCATGGAATATTCGACAACCAACGACACAGTGACGTTAGCACAATGGTGGGTTGAGTCAAACGCGGGCCATGACTGTCCAGGAAACAATTGTTCTGGGATGAAACCAGACGGATACTGGCATGGCGAAACTCAGACATTTATGACTTTCGAATATTACAACGGGGTCAGAAAAGAAGAACCACATGTATTTAAAAAATATACATCTTTGAAAGATTGGATTATAGATCACAATGAGCTGATTCTAAGAGCGCCACATTACAGAGATGCAGTAGCGGCAAAAGATAACTGGCCTGCATACTTACGTGCTTTAGTTAACCCTGGCGAACCTGCGTATGCGACCGCACCGAATTACGTACCAGTTCTGACAGATGTTATAGAGAGTAATCACCTAGAGGAACTAACAAAATAATGTTGACTTATATGCTTGTTTATCGTAGTGTATACATCAACTCAGTTAAAAGGAGTCAGTCATGAGCACAGGTGAGAAAATTATTGCTGGGGCAGCGCTAGTAGGCGTAGGACTACTAGCAGGACAATTTCTCGACATCAACCCCTTTTCTACCGAAACTAGTGAAAGTGCTACTGCAGACCACAACACGATTGTACGTGACGCGGTCGGTATGGAAGTTAGCCTAGGGATATTATCCACTTCTTCAGTAGTAAAATTGAACGCAGAAGGATCGGTTGGCATTGGACCACTTAAAACCCATTGGCAAGACCCATATACCGGTAGTTTTGTTGGGGACATAAGCTTTGTGTTGAAGGATGGTGCATCTGAGCAGGTCGACACTACAAGAGAAAGCTTGAAGTCTGCACCACTACCAAACGACAAAGTAACAGTGCTAATTGATAGAAGTAAGCTTGCAGAGAGCAGACCCAGACTGGTTTTGAACCCCGAAAATGCCGATAACTCATTTAAGGTTAAAGATGGTTATATAGTAAAACGTTCGGGTTCACCTGTAATTCCGAAAGAAAGAGTTTTTGCCAGAGACGGTAAATATAACACACCGGCGTCTAGGATTGACGGAAGTGAGTCATATGAGTCAAGAGTTTTCCATAGATTTAGTGGCGGCAATTTTAGCAACGGCGGAGATGCTGAAACACATATAGCTTGGGTTGGGCAGGTAGCTGCTCAGTCAACAGCATGTGTCGATGAAGCATGGAAAGTTGCGCCACCAGACAATCGAGCGAACGTAGCAGTAAAAGACTGGTATGCACAGCAAGGTTATGCTCGAAAAAACATTACAGTTGGATTCGTCGAGGATACGCAATGGCCAAAGCCAGAAGAGTTAAAAGACGAAAACGGCAGAACTTTTACTGACAACCTAAAAGACGTAGAAGATTCGTTACCCGGGAGTGAAAAAGTTAAATTTACTACTGAGTGCAATGTAGGCACTTCGCACAAACCAAGCGAGCGTGAACTAAACAAGTAAATTCAGGAACAGCTCTTCAGCTCTATCAATTTGTGCATAGCCGTAGCTATTGTAGAACTGTTGCTACGATGAAGTGTGGGATTCGTATATAATACTCGTATGTCACAAACAAAAGTAAAAGTTTTATTAGCTTCCACAGCTGTTGCAGGCGTAGCACTGTTGTTTTTGTGGGTAAACAACATCCAACTCACGGCAGAAACGTACTCTGAAAACCCCACAAAAACAGCCAATTCAGAGGGAAAATACGTCAAACCAAAAGACATCTTTTCCGACGAAACTATCAAAAAACTATCTGAAATTATCGACAGCCGCTCTGACTTGAGAGCATCTGTTTCAGTAATCGACCTAGCGAGCGACCAGAAAATAAATGTCGGTAGCAAAGAAGAATACACCGCTGCAAGTACTACCAAACTTCTATCAGTCGTAGCTTATTTAAACTTAGTTGAAACTGGCGAGGCATCAATGGACAAACCCATCGGTGGGCAAAAACCAATAGACTTGTTTCAACGTATGCTAAACCAAAGCGACAACAGTGCCTGGGCCGTTGTGGACAACTATATAACCTACCCACGGCTGGAACATTATGCTCACGAAATTGGCATACCGTCATACGATAGAAGATACAACACCATCACGGCGGAAGAAGCTACAAATTTTTTGCAAAAAATGTACAAAGGTCAACTGGTCTATGTAAAAAACATAAATCAAATATTACCATTTATGCAAAACACCGATACCGATGACCTAATTCCTCCGGCACTTCCAAGTGGCGCAGTCGTGCACCACAAAGCAGGCTATTTATACGGTAACATGCACGACATCGCTCTTGTGGAATACAAAGACAGAGTTTTTGCAATGTCAATATTTACAAACAACAAGATTGGTAATCTATCCGACAGAGCGTCCAGAGTGAGCTTTATCCAAAAGCTCACTAGAACTATATTTAGCAACTAGATATTCAGCTTTAATTTTATTATGGAGTTTGCTTGGCTTGCTGAGCTTGAAGTGCTTTTTGAGCTTCTTCTGCCTGTTGTTTTAGGACTGCAGGATCTATTCCACAAGTTATGCTATTTGATTCATCCTTCGATACAACAAACATAATCAAATGCACTTGTTGCGCAGCTAGATCTGCTGACGTTGATTGTTCCGGAATTACCGAGAAATGATCTACGGGGTATTCTTTTGTTAACGATAAAATTAGGTCTGAAAACGTGCTCGATTGTGAATATAGTAATTCGCCAATACTAACCGAGTACTCAATGGCGATTACTTTGTCGCCGTTCACATCGTAAATTGGGCCTTGAGGTATATCTTTTGGAATAATGTACTGTTTGCCACGACCAGGAACACACTCGGCAGTAACAATAGCCTCTGGCGGTAGACTAATTGGTTTTGGCGTCGCGACAGCCGGTTGAGCGACCTCTTTTTTGCCCTTGCCAAGATAATACCCGCCCGCAGTTCCTGCACCTATAGATAATATAAATACCACTAGAACAAAAAGTAATTTTGCGCTCATCTTTTTCGATTTTTTAGATGAAGTTATTGGTTTTGGCGAGCTATTTTCTGGTGAAGATGAGCCAGAAAAGTTTGTCCTGCCGAAGTTAGAACTTGTTTGATTTGTTGATTGAGCACTTCCCGTATTTTGATTTTCGTTGTTTCCGCCTAAATTGGTGTTGTTTTCTTTATCCATAAGCATTAGCATAATAAGTAATGTGTTCCTCTGTCAAGACTTTTAGTCGCTCGTTTTATTATACCCGGATTAGGAATAGCTAAAAATGCTTAGGATGAAAATCTCTTCCAAGGTATTGATATATTTTGTAATAATCTCAATTATACCTCTGTTTGTGGTGAATTTTGTACTACTAAGTTCGGCCCGATCACTTCTTCTCAAATCTGCTAGTTCCCGACAACAAACCGTAGCAGAATCGACTGCCGAAAGTGTGGATAACTATTTGGCAGGTAAAATAAATGTTTTGTTTTATCAGTCACGAATATACTCCACGGAAATTCAAAACAAATCAAATTCACAACTAAAGTTTGCAGTGCTCATAAAACAAGACTCTGACTTAGAGCAAGTATCCGTACTAGGCGCAAAAGGGATGGAAGAAATTATTTTCAACAAAACTGGTCAACTGCAAAATTATACCGATCAATCTAGAAGCGACGCATATAAAGCTGTAGGGTTTCTATCTGGGAAAGAATACGTAAGCTCGGTTAGCTATAACGAAAACAGTGAACCACAGATAACAATTGCTGTTCCAATTCTTAAATCCAAAATCACCAAGGATACGTCAGCCTCAGATCACGTTGAGTTTGGAGAATACAATAAACCGGAAGATATACAGGGCGTTATTGTAGCAAAATATAATATTAGTAATTTGTGGGAATCAGTTTTGTCTACAAAAATAGGTGTAGGTGGATATGCATATGTCGTTGATGGGTTAGGCAACTTGGTTGCCCATCCAGATAAGAATTTTCTAGTAAAAAACCAAAAACTTAACAACGTACAGTCAGTACAAGATTTTATTCATAATAATATCGAAACACATGAAACAACTTCCGAAACTGGTACGCAAGTTATTAGTACCCCAAGAAAGTTGACACAAAGCAGCTGGGCGGTGATTGTCGAAGAGCCAGTGTCCAGTATCTATGGTGGCATACTCGCATTTATTAAAATTTCTACTGCCGTAATACTTGGTGCGGTAGTTTTCTCTATTTTGCTCAGTCTAGCGTTTAGAAAGCAACTTCTCGACCCAATCAAAAAGCTATCACTCGGTGCGAAAAAATTTGGGAGTGGTGATTTTAGCCAAACGATTACCTTAAAAAGCGATGATGAGCTTCAGGACCTGGCAGGCACCTTCAACAATATGGGCTATAGTATCAAAAAACTAGTTGGTGATCTAAAGACAAAAAACATCAATTTGATTGTTGAGCAAACCAAATTAAATAGCATACTCCGGAGCGTAAGTGACGGCGTAATAGCACTTAACCAAAACGGCGAGATAATTTCCATTAATCCACCAGCAGCCAGATTGATTGGGAAACAAGCGGAAAGCCTAACTGGCAAATTAATGTCTGACTATTTTCTCTGGGTACGTGATGGTAAACAATTTATTCCAAACTTAGAGAAGCAAGGATTGGATCACTACACCGACTTAGTATTGCCACACGGCGACGATGTGTCCTATCTCGATTTGGTGGTTTCGGTTCTTGACCGCAAAGAAAGTGAAGTTGCCGCGATTATTACAATCCATGACTTAACGCCCGGCCGAGAGCTTGATGTCATGAAGTTAGATTTTGTTGCAATTGCCGCCCATGAACTCCGAACACCGCTTACTGTAGTTCGTGGATATTTAAACCTCCTAAACACCGATGCCATACGTCAATTGTCGATATATAACATAGAAAATCTGCAAAAAGCTATTGTTGGTACTGACCAGTTGAGCATATTGATAAACAACCTGCTAAACATATCGCGTATAGAACGAGGCGAAATGGAAATAATCATCAGTAAAATTGATTTGCAACGTTTGGCAAAAGAAGTAGTTACTCAGCAAAGCACCACAGCCACGCTAAGAGAACAACATATAGTTTTTAACCCGAGCGCATCCAAATATGTATACGTACCCGGTGATTCCTCATCACTGAGAGAGGTTTTAAACAACCTTATCGGAAATGCTCTAAAGTTCACCGACACCGGTGGCACAGTACATGTCAACTTGCTGACGAACAAAGACGAAGTCCGAGTTGAAGTTGTAGATAATGGACCAGGCATACCCCCAGCACTACGGTCCAGACTATTTACAAAGTTCTATAGAGTAGAAAGAAGCCTAGTCGCTGGCAACCGCGGGACTGGGCTTGGTCTATACATCTCAAAAACAATTATGGACTTACATCACGGCAAAATTGGGCTTGAGCCAAATCCAGAAAAAGGCTCAACTTTTTATTTCACCTTACCAATTTTTGACCCATTGAAGCATTCCGAGTTAATTTCAAAAGAAAAGGAGACGGTAGGCATCCATGGCTGGATCAAAAAAAATACTTCTAGTAGAAGATGATGTAATGATTCGCGAACTCTACAGGACTACGCTGGTAAACAGCCAGTATATTGTAGATGTTGCCATAAATTCTGATGAAGTATTCCGCAAATTACAAAATTTTAAACCAGACTTAATCTTACTCGATATCATGCTGCCGGGACTTTCAGGACTTGATATTCTGAAGGAACTTCGAACAAACCCCGTCCACGGCTGTCAAAAAACCGACATTATAGTGCTAACGAATTTAGCTGAGCGCAGTGTCACAGATAGCGCCATAGGTAACGGAGCAGATGGCTACCTAATCAAATCTGACATACTTCCAGCAGATTTACCGAATATTATTTCCTCACTTGACGACTAAAGCGTGACTGAATAAGTTCTAAATGCGCGAAAATCCTATATAATCAATGTCTAATGCCTACCCCAAAACTGGTTATATGTGGATCAATAGCCATAGACCGAATTATGAATTTTTCGGGTAAATATGCTGATATGATTCATCCGCAAAAACTGCATGTTCTCTCGCTTAGCGTATTGCTTGACGAAGTTCATGACACGCATGGAGGTGTTGGAGCAAATATTGCCTACAATTACGCCAGCCTGGATGAAAGCCCAATTCTGTATGGCTCGGCCGGTCCAGACGCGGAAAACTATATCAATAACTTGTCAAAAAAGGGCGTAAATACAGATTATATACACCGTAGCAAACTACCAACAGCCACCTTCAACGTAATAACCGACATCGACCACAACCAAGTAGGTGGTTTTTATACTGGCGCTATGGCCGATTCAAAATCTTTGAGTTTAAAACAATGGGCAGGGCAAGAGGTTTTTATCAGCATATCAGCACATGACCCCGAAACTATGCAGGCACAAATAAAAGAGGCTGAGAAGTTCAACATCCGAACTCTCTACGACCCCGGTCAACAAGTGAGTAGTTTGTCCAAAGACAATCTTTCCTCAGGTGCACAGGTCGCCGAAATACTAATGTTGAACGACTATGAGTTCGGTGTATTTTGCGCGCGTACTGGCCAAAAAGCTGACGAAATCAAATCAAAAACCCCGGTAGTTGTGACAACTTTGGGCAGAAATGGATCAATCATTGAAGGGTCGTCTGTCAAATCTCCCATAAAAATCGGCATCGCAAAACCCACCAAAGCAGTTGACCCCAGTGGTGCTGGTGACGCCTATAGAGCTGGCTTTTTGTATGGATACTTGCGACAATGGGAGCTGGTTAAGTGTGGACAGCTAGGAGCTGTTTTGGCATCATTTGCAGTACAGATTCACGGGACACAGGCAATATACACCAAAGCAGAAGTTATAGCGCGGTACAAATTAACATTTAATCAGGAGATAGAACTATAGATGTCAAACAATGACTATAAAGTAAAAGATATTGGTTTAGCAGATTGGGGCAGAACCGAAATAACACTTGCAGAAAAAGAAATGCCGGGACTTATGGCGCTTCGAAAAGAATTTGGCACTGCCAAACCTCTCAAAGGCGCCAGAATTGCCGGCTCAATTCATATGACTATCCAGACTGCCGTGCTCGTTGAAACATTGCAGGAGCTTGGCGCTGAAGTTCGGTGGTCTTCATGCAACATATTTTCCACCCAAGACCACGCCGCGGCCGGCATTGCCGTAGCTGGCACTCCAGTCTTTGCCTGGAAGGGCGAAACAGAAGATGAATACTGGTGGTGTGTAGAACAAACGCTAACATTCGGAGACAAGGGGCCAAACATGATTTTGGACGATGGCGGTGATCTTTCTGCTCTGGTCCACGACAAACACCCCGAACTATTACAAGAGATAAAAGGCATCACAGAAGAAACCACCACCGGAGTAAAACAACTGAATGAATGGCTAAGAGACGGCAAGCTCAAACTACCTGCAATAAACGTAAATGATAGTGTCACCAAATCCAAATTTGACAATCTGTACGGCTGTAGAGAATCCCTCGTTGACGGTATCAAAAGAGCTACTGATGTGATGTTAGCTGGTAAAGTCGCAGTCGTAGCTGGTTACGGTGACGTAGGCAAAGGAAGCACGCAGTCGCTACGAGCCTTTGGATGCAGGGTTCTAGTAACCGAAATTGACCCCATCTGTGCTTTGCAGGCTCTTATGGAAGGCTATGAAGTCGTTACTATGGATGAGGCAGCACCGCAAGCAGATATATTCGTAACAGCAACTGGATGCAAAGACATTATCACCCTTGCACACATGCAACAGATGAAAGACACCGCGATTGTATGTAACATTGGTCATTTCGATCACGAAATTCAAATAAAGCAACTCAATGAACTAGATGGTGTAGGGAAAAAAGAAATCAAACCACAAGTAGATCTTTACTCCATGCCAAATGGTCGACGGCTCATAGTACTCTCTGAGGGCCGGTTAGTTAATCTAGGCAACGCAACCGGACATCCCTCATTTGTTATGTCGAACTCGTTTTCCAACCAAGTTTTGGCACAGATTGAACTGTATACCAAAAAATATGAAATCGGCGTACATCGACTGCCCAAAGAGCTAGACGAAAAAGTGGCCGCAGTCCACGTAAAAGCCCTGGGTGCGGAACTTACCCCCCTGACCGACTCGCAGGCTAAGTATTTGGGAGTAACCAAAAACGGACCCTTCAAAGCCGACCATTACAGGTACTAACGACTCTATGCAAAGCACCATCAAACAAAAAATACCCAACACCACAATTATTGTCGGAACTGGATATGGGGATGAAGGAAAGGGCAAAGTTATAGACGTACTTTCCGGAGAGTTTGATGTAGTCTGTCGAGGCCAAGGCGGGGCAAACGCTGGTCATACGTTTACGTACAAAGGCCAGGAGGTAAACACACACCAACTGCCGTCGGGCATTACTAACAAAGATAAATTAAACGTCATGGGTCACGGGATGTTTTTGGACCCGGTAAACTTAGTACAAGAAATTACCACAGTCCGGGGGCTAGGAATTGAAATCAGCCCCCAGAACCTAGCTATAAGCAACACAGCACATGTAGTTTTGCCCAAACACAAATTTTTAGACAGTCTTAGGGAAAACAGCACTGCCGCTCAAGGCAGTACCAAATCCGGAATTTCTTTTGTGGCTTCTGATAAAGTACTCCGTGTTGGTTTGCGTTCGCACGAATTTGCCAAATCAATAGATGAGCTAACTGCTATTGCATATGATGGTTTACTACAAACTGCTGCTGAAAGCAACGTAAAAATCGACGACACAACTGATAAATTGTTCAAATCTCAAGCCTCTGAATTCGCCACAGCCGCCAAAGAAATAGAACCATATCTAACTAATACAAAAATCCTCGTGCGGGAAACGCTGGCGTCTGGGAAAAATATATTACTCGAAGGAGCCCAAGCCTTTGGACTGGATATAAACCACGGCAAATACCCCTACGTGACATCTTCTGAAACTACCTCTGTAGGTGTTGCAAGTGGCGTAGGCTTAAACCATCAACAGATTGGAAAAGTTATAGGTGTAGTAAAAGCCATACCATCAAAAGTTGGTGGCGGGCCATTTGTCACCAAAATTGCAGATGATAAAATCGCCGAACTTTACAGAGGAAATGTCAAAAGTGTAGACGGTGAGTTTGGCAAAACCACCAAAAGACCGCGAGACATTGGATACATGGACTTAGTTCTCTTAAAAGAAGCCGTGGCAATTAACGGCATCGATGAGATTGCCCTCACAAAAGCTGATGTGCTAAACAAAGAACCATATACAAATATTGCAACAGCATATTCCATAGACGGCAAGGAGACAACAACTTTGCCAAGCTCGGCAGAAGAATTGAGTCGAGCCGAACCCATATATCATAAAATGCCTACGGGCGGTGATATAAAAGGGGTTACAAAGTTTGAAAATCTAAATCAAGAAATCCAAAACATTATTGAATTTATAGAAGATTTTGTCGGCGTACCCGTAACAATCATCGGCACTGGACCGGCAGGCGCCGATACTATCGTTCGCTAAGCACGCACCTGAGTTAAGTTAAAAGCTCTTCCAAACGGTTGTCTTTGACGCCTCGTTTGATCTCCTGGGCAATTCTACGACCATAACTCATATTTTCACCATGCAAATAACCAGAGTATGGGGTGAACTGCGTGCCAGGACTACCAGGGATTCGCATGCTAACATCAAAAACAAGCAACTCTTCAGCAGGTGGGCCAGCAGTAATGGCTCCCTGCAAGGCAAATGGTCCAATCATTCCGGGTGGATAGTGTTTTTGGACAGAACTAACAAATGCTTCTCCGGCTTTATATGCTTTTTCCAGTAAAGATTCTTTGATAGTCACGGCCTGGTGACCGTTTTCGATATATTTTGGACGCACATGTTTCAAAACCTCTGTTTGCTCTGGTGCCGTGAGCCGCAACAAACCGTCAATGTTTGTCTGCCGTCTAGTATCAGTACCCATGAGTTCTACCTCATCGTCAAGCGGGGAATAGAAATAGTTTAGATTCAACTGAGGCCCCACCACAAATTCTTCTATTACCGCTTCCTTCAGCGACTGCGCAGTAATTACTCCTTGGTCAATCAACTTTTTAGATTCCTCAAGATACTCTTTTTCACTGCTTGCGAGGAAAAATGCTCTTTCATAACCACGAGATGCCTCGGCAGCTTTTATGAAAACTAGGCGGTCAATGTCACTCGGGCTAGCGAACTGCTTGGGGATGCTTATGCCTGCCTGCTTGAGCAGATAATATTGGTTTTTTTCTTCATTACGCTCTTCTTTGCGCACTAACTGTCGGTTGCCAAAAATTGGCACATTGAAACTATTTTCTACTTCTTTGTAGTGACAATAAACCCAGAAATACCTGCTGTGGATAAAGATTACATTTAGCTTTCGTAGCTGTTCTTGGATTTCAGGTTTTGTGACATCAGAAAATTTATCTACCAATATCACATTATCGACACAACCTTTTTGCCCCCTAGTTTTGTAGTGCTTAGAATAAGTGTCTTCGCGACCTTTTTGTGCTACAACAACTGTCTCAAAACCTTCGTTTTTGGCACCCCTACATATGTCCAATGCGCTGTGCCCACCAAGTGAACCGATACGAATATTACTATGGTCGTACCCCTCAAGTATTTTTTGGACATCAATCACTTAGAACCTCGCTGAGCCTGTCTTCATCAATTGCATTTTTGATTTCTCTTGCAACCCTGCGTCCGGTACTCATAGGTTCATCATAGCGCAAATCAGTGTAGGGGGAGCCTTTGATATACGGATTAGTTCCGGCTACAATCCGGGCAGAAATTTCAAACACGTAAAACTCCAAATCGGGCGTAACGATTGTTTCTAAACAAAACGGACCAAACAAACCTCTATCTACCAGCTCCTGCGAAGCTTTTACAACTGCTTCACCCATAGCAAACATTTTCGGCAACAATGATTCACGCACTACAACTGTCAAATTTCCCATGATGTTGTAGGAAGACTCAATGTTCAAATCCATCTGGTCTTTGGCGCTTATTCTGCCTATCGAATCAACATTTGTTTCATAACGTCTATCCAGACTCATAATCTCTAACTCTTTAGTAAGCGGTGAATAGAAATAGTGGATATACAATGGAGCGCCCACCACATACTGTTGAATTATATAGCGCTGGTTTGGATGGTCTTTGATTTTACGCTCAAACTCATCTGGACTTTTGACCAAAAAGTATCCTTTGCCACCTTTAGCTCCAAAAAACTTTATAATAACCGGACCATCAATGTCTTTGAAGTTTTTGTATATTTTTGGCAGTGTCAGCCCGGCCTGGGCCAACCAGTCGCGTTGCAAACCTCTGTCTTCCTCCAGAGCCAAAATCTTTTTGTTGCCAAAATACATCACATTAGATTTATTCAATGCCTCTAGTCCATAAGCATCAAAATACGATCCGTGAGGAATCAGGATTACACTGTCATCGATCATCTGTTGTTCGTGAGTTTTGATGTCTGAATATTTTTTGAGTTCGACAATTTTGTCGGCTACTTTATAAGAACGATATGGTACCGAAGACGTATCTAAACAGTAAACAATGTTTGGGAAGCCTTCATCACGAGCACCTTTAAGAATTTGCAGCGCAGAATGGCTACCTAGGGTACCAATCTTGTAATTTTTTACGGATTTGGACATCTGCTACTTTCTTCTTGGCCGTGTATATTCAGATGATTATACACTTATACTGGACTTACGCAAAATCGCCCGTTCCAAGGTTAAATTAGCTCGAGTTGGGAGTGGTTTGTCTGAAGGATAGGTACCTGTTGGTACATAGAGAGAAGGCAGACCACTACCAGCCGAGATTATTTGGTCTGGGGATGGGGGAGATTTGGGTTAGTCCAGTAAAACCCCTAACATCAAAATCTAGTGATACCACTTGCAAGTTATTAGCAATGAATCATAATGTAGTTATAAATGGGGGGTCTGGGGATTATGAAAAATCAACGTGGTTTTGCAATTACACAATTACTACTACTGTTACTGATACTTGGATTGATAGGTGGTACAGGCTGGTACGTATGGAAGGCCGGCAACAAATCAAGTGATTCATATGACAAATCTGCAAATTCTCAAACTGATCCCCAAAAATCTGACAAAAAAGATACATCCAAGACAAGTAGCGACCCTACAACTGATTGGGTTACTTATACAAATACGCCAGGAATATTTACGCTAAAGCACCCCAAAACTTGGGTAACCGCAAGTTCGCCAGAATTGTGTAGTGAAGGACTTGTGTTGTTCGGTGGCAATAGCGCAAGTGTCGGGAAGTGTGCTTCGGAGTCATTTGGACAAATGAATGTTTCGTCGGCGCCAGGGAACCAGGATGACGAATATGCACTCAATCCGGATTTTTACACGGGAATTAGTTCAGTGGTTTTAGCAGTTGATGGTATTCAAGGAAGCCGAATCGTTGGGACTGCTCAGGGGCAAAACGCCACTGAAGGACCTGGTGGATTACCTGATGGAACTAAAGTTGTCAGATATATTTTTGTGGCAAACACCAACCGAACTTACGTTGCTACGTATTTTCAAAATTCTGGCTACCCAGATGTACTTGCAGATTTTGACACTATGATTACCAAAACTTTAAAATTTAGTCTATAGAGGTTCATTATGGCAGACAAAAAATGGGATTTTACGGAACTAAACGCCCTCTTCTTTAACTGTACTTTGTCTAAATCTCCAGCCCCTAGCCATACTCAAATTCTAATAGACACAAGTGCCAATATTATGAAAAAACATGGTGTAAAAACCGAGACAATCCGGGCAATCGACCATGATATTGCAACGGGCGTGTATCCTGATATGCGGGACCACGGATGGGCAACAGATGCCTGGCCAGACATTTATGCAAAGGTGCAAAAAGCCGATATCGTCGTTCTGGCAGGACCAATTTGGCTTGGCGACAATAGCTCTGTCATGAAACAAGTGATAGAACGTTTATATGCGAACAGTCACATACTCAACAAAGATGGCCAGTATGCAGACTATGGCAAAGTTGGCGGATGTTTGATTACCGGAAACGAAGACGGCGTAAAGCACTGCGCCATGAACGTTTTATACAGCTTGGGACACCTGGGTTATACCATCCCACCACAAGCCGACGCAGGTTGGATTGGAGAAGCTGGGCCTGGACCGAGTTACGGCGACAAACTTGAAGACGGCACCAGAGCAGGACTAGACAACGATTTTACCAACCGAAACACAACTTTTATGACCTGGAACCTCATGCATTTGGCAAAAATGCTTAAAGACAACGGGGGCATTCCCGTACAAGGCAACCAAAGGTCCAAATGGGATGCCGGCTCCAGGTTTGACTTCGAAAACCCCGAATACAGATAACTTATATTAATTAGTTTCGGCGGAGGGACTCAATGGGGTCTTTGCGGGCAGCTTTTAATGCTGGCGTAATTCCAAAAAATACTCCCACTGCAAGTGCTACAAATATTGCGATTCCCATAATTGGTAGCGTAATTACCGGCTGAAGCGGGGTAAAGATTCTTATCAAATAATTGACAAAAAGCGACGCAATTACCCCCATCAGACCACCCGTACCACTTAACACAATTGATTCAACCAGAAATTGGTTTAAAATCTGCTTGTTTGTTGCACCTACGCTTTTTCGGATACCAATCTCATGAGTTCGCTCGCTAACTGCCACAAACATAATATTCATAATTCCAATTCCGCCAACAAACAGTGAAATCCCTGCAATAGCGCTTACCAAACTGGTGATGACGTTTAGAACACTATCTGCAACTTCTATATTGTCAGAGGCTTGCAGTACAGTAAAATCAGCCTCTCCACCATGTGATGCGGTTAGGGCACTGCTAATAGCTCTGACTGACTGTGAAATTTTGGAGTCATCTTTTGGCCTGACTAGTATTTGGTAAGGCTGTAGTGAACCGCCGGCAAGTTTCTTGGCAAATTCATACGGTATAAATATTGCGTTGTTATAATCTACACCAGGGGTCAATGGGCTCGCTTCAAACTCCTGAAATACACCCCGGACTACAATTTTTTGACCACGTAGTTCAAATGATTTACCAATAGGTACATTTTCTTTGAAAAGTTGCTCAGCGACATTTTTACCAATTACAGCACCCGGATTTGCGTTAGCTTTTTCGTCAAAAATTTCACCGTATGCAATGTCTTGTTTCAAAGCAACTGCACCCAAACTATTCGTAGCAACTACTGACGTGTTCGTGCTAACAGTCCCGTCATATGCCTTGGGGACCCCGGGGACTACGGCAAAAGGCGCAACGACTGACAGCTCAGGTATTTTCTGTACTGTTAGATAATCTGCGTCGCTTAAGTTGGCTCCAGCAAAAAAGTTAAGGTAGTTAACTTTTTTAATCTTGCCACTGGAATCACGATTGGCAATTTGACCACCCCTAACTGTGATGAGGTCTGCACCTGTATGTTTGATTTGATTGGTTAATTGTTTTTTTACTCCTTCACCTAGAGATACAATTGTCACCACACTCAAAACGCCAACTATTACCCCCAGCATCGTCAAAAAACTTCGCCATTTTGAGGCACCTATTGCAGCTCTTGCAATCTGAAAATTGTTGTTTGAACTCATGAGCTTGTCATTTCTTTTTCCCAGATTTTTTGGGTTTGGATTTATACGATTTGCGAGACGTACTTCGCGACTTCTTCGCAGGTTTTGGATGAACCTCGACTTTTGGCTCCGACAAACCTGCATCCATGAGCGCAGAAACTCCCGCTAAATCATCCTCGGCGGTTTTTTTAGGAACAAAATAAGCTCTGCGCTTGATGGTAGTTGGCAATTCGCCAATCTCCGAAAGTTCGTCGTTTACTATAGAACCATCCTTCATAAAAACCACACGTGATGCATATCGAGTTAGCTCTGGATTGTGAGTTACCATGAGAATCGTACTTCCGGTTTGGTGAATTTCACTTAGCAACTCCATCACCAATCTTGACGCCGCACTATCTAGATTACCGGTCGGCTCATCTGCAATTATTATGCTTGGGTTGTTTACCAGCGCCCTGGCAATCGCCACTCTTTGCGATTGGCCACCGCTTAACTGTGATGGGTAAAAGTATTCTCTGTCTGCCAATCCGACTCTTTCTAACATCTGCCCAGCCTGGGTCAACCTACGCGTCCTCATTGTGCCTTTGTAGGCAAGTGGCAGGGCTACATTTTCCAAAACAGATGCATTTGGGAGTAAGTTAAACGATTGGAATACAAAACCAATTGTATCTCGACGAGCTTTCGCCCTATGATGATTTCGTAGCCTTGAAACATGCCTATCGCCAAGTTTGTATTTTCCATGAGTTGGCTTGTCCAACATACCAATTACGTTCATCAAAGTAGATTTTCCAGATCCACTTGGTCCCATTATAGCCACAAACTCGCCTGGCTCCACGGTAATAGTTACCTCGTCTAAAGCAACAGTAGTTGCGTTTCCGAAGCCGTATAGTTTACTAACTTCTTGTAATTCTATAAGTGGCATAAAGTTATATACAGTTTAACTCTTTAGATACTAAAGTTTCAAGGTGTAAATCAAAAATTTATCAGATATACTAATATAAATACGGAGAGATGGCCGAGTGGCTTAAGGCGCACGCTTGGAAAGCGTGTTGAGGAGCAATCCTTTCGC
Source organism: Saccharimonadales bacterium (SeqCode) (assembly GCA_038206875.1). Lineage (GTDB taxonomy): Bacteria > Patescibacteriota > Saccharimonadia > Saccharimonadales > JBBQAJ01 > JBBQAJ01. The sequence goes on along the minus strand of JBBRAK010000007.1, from coordinate 16,330 downwards.
AGGTTCGAATCCTGTTCTCTCCGCCAAGAAGGCAAATACACCAATACAACGCCAACAAAGAAAACAATTCAAAAACAGAGGTAAAAATGTTACCCTTGTTGTATATGGCAAATGGGGTAACACTGACAAAACCTATGGGTATTGCTACAAAGAAAACCGTGGCAACTGAAGAAAAGAAGCCAAAATTACTTTCACATTTCATCCAAAAACCTTACTTTGCGAGTCACGATTTCGCACTTTATCACGGCGATAGCATCAAACTGCTCAAGCAGTTGCCTGAAAACTCTATAGACATGATCTTTGCCGATCCTCCCTATAACCTATCGAATGGTGGCTTTACAGTACACGCAGGCAAGCGAGTCAGCGTAAACAAAGGCAAGTGGGACGAAAGTAAAGGGCCAGAGGAAGACTTTGAATTTCATAAAAAGTGGTTGGCAGAATGTCGCCGAGTATTGAAACCGGAAGGCACTATTTGGGTCAGTGGCACCTATCACTCGATCTATCAGTGTGGGTTTGCGTTGCAGATTTTGGGATATAAAATTTTAAACGATGTGGCGTGGTTCAAACCAAATGCGTCACCAAATTTAAGCGGAAGATACTTTACTGCAAGCCACGAGACCCTAATCTGGGCCCGCAAAGACCCCGGTGCTAAGCACACCTATAATTATCAAGATATGAAGAATGGTAATGCGCACAAAATCGACTTTCTTAAAAAGGAAGGTAAGCAGATGCGTAGCGTATGGGCACTAGGAACTCCCAAAGCAGATGAGAAAATTTTTGGCAAGCATCCAACCCAAAAGCCAATGGTACTGCTAGAGCGAATTATTAGAGCATCCACTAACCCAGGCGATATTGTGCTCGATCCTTTCACTGGCAGTTCTACTACGGGCTTAGCTTCAATCAAATTCGATCGGAAGTTTATAGGCATAGACACCGAAAAAGAATACTTAGAACTATCTCAAAAAAGATACGAACAACAAATAAAACAGATAGGTCTCTTGTGAAAAAGGGTGGAATTGGCGGCGCCAACACTCAAACGGGAATTAAGTTTGAAGGAAGGGTTGATTTACTGACAAAGCTAGACCAAATACCCGGGTACGACATAAAGGGCAATACAATACTTTACCAAGAAAAAGAAGTGGCTTACTCTTACAGGAAAAACGCTCTGTATGTATTCCTCAAAGAACAGGGCATAGACTATAAAGTCTACATTACAAAAAAACTTCTTCCAGATGACGCGATTTACGTAATTAAAGACAACACTGTCAACATTATCGAAGTTAAATTCCAGGTAGTTGCCGGCTCTGTAGATGAAAAACTGCAGACGTGCGATTTCAAAAAGAAGCAATACCAGAAGCTTTTCTCGTCCCTCAACTATGAAGTTGAATATATGTATGTCTTGAGTGATTGGTTCAGAAAAAAAGAATATAAAGATGTTCGTGATTATATTGTATCCGTTGGCTGCAGATATTATTTTGAATATTTGCCTCTTCACGAGCTAGGACTACCGGTGCCTTCACGACAATGAAATTCTTAAGGTAAGCCGTGAAACGTAGACAATAATTCGAACAATGGATTCAAAGCAGATAATTTGGAACTAGTCTCTACTAAATAATATGTTCATCAAAATACCCAGAATCTAAAAATCTAGTTTTGCGGATTTTTGTAGGTTGTGGCGGGCACAAAGAAGCTGTATGTTTTCTTCCTTCAGACTAGTCCCACCTTTGGAATAGGGAAGTAGGTGGTCAAAGTGTAGATTGTCATTTGACCCGCACATTATGCACTCTCCTTTGTCGCGTTTGAAAACTGCAAGTTTTACTTTGCCAGGTATTTGTCGCGTTTGTTCCAGGTCAATGTTCTTTTTTTGCAAGTGCTTTTCTGCAACACCTACGTTTTGGTCTGTAATGGTAAATGTAAATTCATAAACATTTCGGCCATCTCGTTCAATAAATTGACAGTCTATCATTTCAAAAAGACCACGATATGTCCAGATTCCCGTCTGTAGTTTTTCGTAAACCTTCACGAGCGGAAACTCGCCAGTATTCTTAGCATGATCTATTGCGTCTTTGAAAAGTCCATTTTGAGTCAAAGTACCTGACGGGTAGGCTATGGGCTGGTCTGCATGTTTAGTTTTATCGCCCGGTACATCATGGCCTTCATAATATATGGTTAGCCCATCCTCAGAAATTCTATCAGCATAAGGAGCGTTTGGTTTTACCGACATTAAAACCACGGAATAACCATCACCAATCTCAAAATTCATGCCGCGCTGTAGCTGTTCTTGCTGTTCCACATTACACATTTCTCGATATGAAATGATTTGATTGACATCAAAACTCATAAAGGCAGCATAGCATGTCAAAAGCCGAGTGATCGAACTTTAAGCACAGTGCGGGGGGGTTTGGGCTAGTAGTTTTTGAGCATTATCGATTGAAAAGCTTTACTTTTTGCTTGGTAGAGGTATCAGCATACTAGTGCGAAGTTTATATGCCTGATAGTCGGGGTTGTCTTTGTATTTATTTTCTAGCAGGGGGACTCCTGACACTTTTATTATCAAAAACGTAATGACCAGCGGGCCTATTAACCCCAGCCAAGCATAGCTGACGGTTAAAGCGACCAAACCAATTGCCCACCACTGCGTAATTTCTCCAAAATAATTGGGGTGCCTGGAATATTTCCATAGCCCCGATTCCATAATATGTCCCTTGTTTTCAGGATTTCTGATGAACTCTTTTAGCTGTTTGTCGCCAACACTTTCAAACATAAATCCAAATATCCAAAGCAATATTCCGACTAAAGCAATCGGTGATATGCCATTGTCTGAATACATGTTTATTAATATGACTGGAGAGACAATCAAAAGCATTAACACGCCTTGAAGTATAAATATTTGTAGATAAGAACGAAGCACAAACCATTTCCCCCAGCTATCCCGCCAGACTTTGTAGCGATAATCTTCGGATTTTTTTATATTTCTTTGTCCAATATGCCAGGCTAAACGTAGCCCCCATATAAATACCAACCCGGTTACCAAAACTGCAATAAACGTGAAGTTTCGTGTCTTAAGCAAACTTGCACCACTGGCAACTACAAAACCAAGCCCCCATGCAATGTCTGCAACATCATTGCGCTTGGTAGCTAGTGCAACCACAAACCACACAGTCATATATGCCAAAATTACCAGTGAACTAAATACAAATATATCCAAAAACATAACTAGTGTATAAGAGTTCTAAGAACTAAAACCGCAACAATAGAAACCACAGCGGTGAGCAGTGTACCCCACAACAGATCAATAATCGTTACAATATATGGCCAATTCTTTAGCGTGGCTTGGTTTGTCAGATCATACGTAGCGTATGTTACTAGACCAAAAATCGCCCCTAACAATCCAATTTTTAGGAAACTATCGACGTTTTTCCAACCTGGATAGACAACAAATAACGTAACACCCGCTATAAATATGAGATAAAAAGCCAGTGCTGCAAACCAATTTGGCTTTTCCGCCATGATAAAACCAATATGCTTTTTATAAAATGACGGAGCTATTAAACCCAGCCAAAATGCGTCAAGAACAGTCATTGTGCCAAACGAAGTTATATATGCAAATAGAAAATTACCCATGATTGTCATTATAACAATTTATCGCTTTTCGTCGTCAAGTTTTCCGAACAAGAACACTAATTTAATCTAAGAAATATCAATGGTCTTTTTATTTTGGTCCGTCAGAACCGACTGGATACATTTTCAGACCGTCGTCATTCCTAGACCATACGTCGATTACTGGTTGGATTATTTTCCAACCGGCTATCACTTCATATGCTGTCGCAAACAAAGTATGATCACCCTTGATTGCGTCTAACAACACTCTTTCGTATGCATCTGGGTGTCCGTGGTTTTCAAAAGTATTTTCATAATCAAAATCCATCAGCGCGGTTTCAGTAGTTTGAGAAAAACCAGGTTTTTTTACTTTTAGTCGAAGCTCTATACCTTCGTCTGGCTGTATACGAAACGTCAGTCTGTTATGTTCACCGTTTTTGTCAGTCTTGAACTGCAAAGTTATGTCTGTTCTTTTTTTCGACATGGCTTTTCCGGTTACAAGTTTGATAGGTACTTTTTCCCAACTTGGATTGTCAATATATAGCTCTAACTCGGCATAAGTTTCTGTAAAAGACTTGGGCTTTCCAACTTGTTTCTTGTACCCAGCGTATTGTCCACGTATGGCGCGTTGCGCAATTTTGTTTGGTGGCACCGGGATTATCTGTTTGAACAAATTTTGCTTCCGCATATGGATTTGATTACTTTCGAGCTTGGCAGGCAACTCCATAGTTACAAGAGCCAATAGTTGCAACAAATGACTCTGTATCAAATCCCGAAGTGCGCCAGTCTGATCGTAAAATTTTACTCTGTTCTCTATACCAATTTTTTCGGTCGCTTTAATCATAATCGAATCAACATTCTCACGATTCCAAATAGGAATAAAGATTGGGTTAGCATATCGAAACTGCAATATATTTTGGGCAGTCTCTTTTGCTAAATAGTGATCGATTCTAAATATTTGATTCTCAGAAAAATGCTCTTCCGTTTCTTTTACAAGTAATTTTGCAGACTCCAAATCATATCCAAAAGGTTTTTCAATAAGTAACCTTGTACTCGCCGATCCATGCTGACAACTGGTGTTCATACCGCGTTCACCCATAAAACGCACAATAGGTCCCAAAACTTGCGGTGGTATCGATAGATAGTACAGCCTGTTCATGCACACTTTTTGTTGATTTTCGATATTGTCCAAAAATTTATGAAGGCTATCGTAATCAGTCTGATTCGTAACATCCATCTGGTGAATCTGAAGTCTCTCACCAATTTTTTTCAGTGCAGCTGGGTCACATATTTTGTCGATTTCGTTTACGCAAAATTCAACCTTACCTAGAAACTGTTGTTTAGTTACTTTTTGTCTAGTTATGCCTACAATCTGAGTTTTTGGATGCAACAATTCATCTTTTACCAAATGATACAAAGCTGGAAGTAGTTTTCTTTGCGCTAAATCTCCAGTAATTCCAAAAATGACTATTATTGCAGGTTCAGCAACCGCAGTCTTTTTCATTAGACGTTTTTCAAACTATTTTTATCTGCATCTTCTGAAGTTTTATTTATGTCGTGCCCCCCAAACTCATTTCTAAGAGCCGCCAAAAACTTGGTCGCAAATGAAGTTTTTCCAGCCATCGAATCCGTTCGGCGGTCAATTGATGCTTGTATAGTTCTAAAATCAACATTGTTTGTTCTGGCAAGTTCCGCGGACCACTGTGCTTCACCAAGCATATTTACTTTGCCTTCGATTCCTTCCAAATTCCGATTTTTGCTAAATATAGGGACTGCTAAACCATTCAAAAACGACTGGACAACGGAACCATTCTGCCAAACCTCGGCCAGTTTTGAATAATCAATTGAGGGGAAGGGACTGACCTCCATGAGTTCAAACCCCTCCGCAAGGGATTCCATCATCCCATATTCAATAGCGTTATGAACCATTTTGACATAGTGCCCAGCCCCTGACGGCCCAAAGTGTCCATAACCCCCAGTTTGAGCTAGCGATTCAAATATTGGTCTAAGCTGACCAAACACAGCTAAATCTCCTCCAACCATCAACGAATATCCTACATTTGCACCAACTATCCCGCCACTCACTCCCACGTCTACAAATTGCACATTTTTTTCGCCTGCCTGCTGAGCGTGTTTGATTGTTTCTTCAAATTTTGTATTTCCGCCGTCAATCAAAATCGAGCCTTTTGGCAAAATTTCCAGCCATGCCGAAACTTCATCCGCCACAAATTTGCTAGGTATCATCAACCACACTATTTTTTGTTCTGGCAACGTATCAAGTAATTTTTGCTTATCGGAAACCACCTCTACACCCCGTTTTGATGCATTCTGAGCATTATCTTCGCTGGGGTCTCGCCCAACGACTTCATGTCCAGATTCAACCAATCTAGCTGCCATATTGCCACCCATTTTGCCCAAACCGACCATACCGATTTTCATGCTATTTCTCCTACCTGATCATTATATACGTATACTTCGGGTAAATCCCAAAATATTTTGGAAGGCAGCTCGGCAAATGATTTTTTGTTAGCAATCAGGTCTTCGAGCGCCCTTCGCTTCGCACCGCCAAAAGCAAATACGAACGCTATATCTACTTTAGCTAAAGCACTTTTTGTCATGGAAATCCTTTTAAACGGCGGGGAATCGTAACCTACAACCAATCGAGTAGATTTTACAGCCAAGCTTTCGGGCAAAATACCAGCTGTGTGACCATCCTCTCCTAAACCAAATAATCCGATTATTACATCCGCGTTGCCCAGGGCAACTTTTGATAATTCTTCATACTCCTCAACGGTCTGTTCCAAAGATTTACTTGAATCAGAAATTACCGGCAGGGTATAAGCTCCATTAAAATCCGCCCCAGCGTCTAGTAGTTGTTGCCAGTTTGAATCTTTGTGACCAACCGCTCCAAACCGCTCATCCATAAGCAACAAAGCTAAATTTTCTAAATTTTTGCTGGCTTGAAGTTTTGTCAATATTTTGACTTCTATTTTTATATTTGACCCCCCGCACAACAGCCACAAAACCTTTTTCCCACTAGCAAGTTCTTTTAGCAACCTCCCAGTAATTGCACTAACGGCGACATTAGAATCTTTAGTCCTTATAAACTCCATCTATTTAACATTGTATACTTAGTTGTACGAAGATTACAAAATACGAGCACTCCTGTTTGGACATTGAAATTGATGGTAAGCTACTGTTAATTAACCCGAGAAAACCAGGAGAATCTATCTGCCTCTAACCCCTGTGGATAACGCTTGCGTTTATATCTTAACTGGACTACAATGCGCTTGTTATTATAAAAATTAACCAAAAGGAAAGGGTGGGATCACTCTAATGACATATAAACTTAAGCAACAGGGTCTTGCCCTGAGGAACTCGAAGGGTTTTACCATCGTAGAACTTCTTATCGTGATTGTGGTGATTGGTATTTTGGCCGCGCTAGTAATCACAACGTTTACAGGTATCCAGCGAAAAGCGCGCGATACTGAGCGAACAACAGACATCAAAGCAATTCACAGTCAGCTAGAAGCTTACTATGCACAAAACGGCTGGTACCCAGCTCTTGCAGAAGTTAACACAACTACTCTAGCGGGCTTAGACGCTGACGCGTTGGTTGCGCCAAACAGTTCAACCGCTATCGACTCAACGGCATCTACAACTGCAAAATACAGCTATGTTCCATCTCCAAGCACTTGTACAACCGCAGCTGCAGATTGTGTTTCATACACACTTGAAGCGTTGCTAGAAAGTGGTTCTAAGTTCACCAAAAACAGTTTGAACTAGCTTTTAGTTCACGACCTGCCGGCAGGCAGGCAGGGAAGCCAAAAAGAAGGGCCAAAATAGCCCTTCTTTTTTTATCCCAACACTCCCAACTACCACCTACCAACAACTGTCTACCAACTACCAACTCAGGATATCTTCGTGCCTATGTTTTCGCCTTTTATAATATTGACTAGGTTATCAGTAGTCATTGCGTCGTAAATTATAAGCGGGATTTTTTGTTCCATGGCAAGCCCTAGCGCAGCTTTATCCATAACTTTTATGGAGTCTTTTTCCACCGCTTGTTGATAGTTGAGCTGCTCGATTTTTACAGCATCACTAAACTCAGAAGGGTCTTTGTCGTAAACTCCGTCTACTTTTGTTGCTTTGAGCACGACATCACATCCAAGTTCGAGCCCTAGTATAACCGCAGCCGTATCAGTAGTGACATAGGGTCGACCACTACCACCCGCAACTATCACCACGCGTCCTTTTTCAAGGTGCTTGTTTGCTAGTCTATGTACAAAAGGTTCCGCAACTTGCTGTGCAAAAATATTGCTTAAACACCTAGTTTTTACGCCCTTTGCTTCAAATATATCAGTAATAGCTAACGCATTTATCATAGTAGCCAACATGCCCATATGGTCTGCCGTAACTCTCTGTATACCATTATCAGCAATCTGGGCACCACGCACCATGTTTCCACCACCTACCATTATTACCACCTGGGTACCAATCGCGGTCGCTTTTTTTACCTCTTCTGCTAGCCAACTTCCAACTTCTGGGTCAATTCCATTTTCAAATTTGCCCGAAAGTTGCTCTCCTGAAATTTTTAAAAGTATTCGTTTATAACTCATTAAGCTCTAGCATAGCAGATTGATATACTGACACGCTATACTTAATATATGAAAATATACTCATGGAATGTAAATGGGATTAGGGCAGTCATAAACAAAGGGGCGTTTTCTGAGTTTATTACCAAGCATGACCCAGACATTTTATGCCTTCAGGAAACAAAAGCTCAACAGGGGCAAGCAGAATATGATTTGCCACAATATGAAGAATACTGGAATAGCGCAGAAAAAAAGGGTTACTCTGGTACGGCTATTTTCACCAAATCAAAACCAATCAAAGTCATCAATAACATTCCCGAAGATATTGCCAAAAAAAACGGCTTAATTGCTGACGGTTATGGGAGTTCAAGCCATGAGGGTAGGGTGATTACTGCTGAATTTCCTGATTTTTATGTGGTCACATCATATACCCCCAATGCCAAAGATGATCTTTCAAGAATTCCGCTGCGAGAAAAGTGGGACAGCGCAATCATAGAATTCTGCGACCAGTTACAGTCAAAAAAACCGGTTATATATTGCGGTGACATGAACGTTGCCCACACCGAAGAAGATTTAGCCCGCCCTAAAGAAAACGTCGGAAAAAGGGGATTCACTACAGAAGAAATCGCCGGGTTTGAAAACTGGCTCAAGGCAGGTTTTTTAGACACTTTCCGAATATTCACTAAAGGAAATGGACACTATACCTGGTGGACACATTGGGCAAAATCCAGAGAAAGAAACGTCGGTTGGCGTATTGACTATTTCTTGGTATCAGATGCCTTAAAAGCTAAGGTTAAATCTGCCAAAATTCATGCCTACCAAATGGGCTCCGACCACTGCCCAATAAGTATCGAAATTGCATCATGAAAAAATTCGCAGTTTTTGATATTGACGGGACACTAATCCGTTGGCAGTTGTATCACGCGATTGCGGATGAGTTGGCTAAGTCAGGGCATATTGATGCTGAAACCTACACCAACATCCGCGAGGCACGTTTTGTATGGAAAAAACGTACCCATGACGATTCGTTCAAAGCCTATGAGGATCAATTGGTGATTGCATATCGCTTGCTTTTGACAGAGCTCACAGTGCCTCGTTTTGAGCTAGCTGCAAATGCTGTTTTCGAAGAATACAAAGACCAGGTGTATGTATTTACCCGCGACTTGATAAAAGACCTAAAACAACAGGGCTACTTACTACTGGCTATTTCTGGGTCACAATCAGAAATTGTACAAAAAATAGCCGAATATTATGATTTTGACGACTTCGTGGGGAGTTATTATCACCGTGAAAAAGGACGTTTCACAGGCAAAATCGACTTGACTGTATTCCACAAAGACAAAGTCTTACAAGAATTGATGGCTAAACACAACTTAACTCTAAAAAACAGCGTCGCAGTAGGAGACAGTAACAGCGACATCCCTATGATGGAGTTGGTTGAGCGACCGATTGCATTCAACCCAGAAAAAACTTTGTTAGCGCATGCCCAAAAAGCTAGTTGGGAAATAGTAGTAGAACGCAAAAACGTGATTTACAAACTGGAGAGAAAAAACAATGAATACGTATTGGCAAAAACAAAGTCAAAATAGTCCGCTTTTCCCGGATTTGCTTTGGAGTAGGCCCGAAAACAAAGTTCATGCCGGCAAACTACTTATAATAGGGGGTAATCAATATGCCTTTTCTGCGCCTGCTCAAGCATACGGGGATGCAACGGATGCCGGGGTAGGCTTGACACGAGTGCTATTACCCCTAGCTGTCAAGAAAGTTGCGGGCAAGCTGTTGCCAGAGTTGGAGTATGCGACGAGCACGCCGTCCGGCAGTTTTAGCAAAACAGCTTTGGGTGAATTTATAGAACATGCCGTGTGGGCAGACGGTGTGCTTTTTGCAGGAGACATAGGCCACAACAGCGAGACAGCGATTTTGATAGAAAGCTTTCTGTCAAAACATGCTGGACCAGTTACAATCACCAAAGACGCAGTTGAGTACTGCTTGACGATACCAAAAATCGTACTTAACAGAATCGATACTTTGCTAGTACTCAACATGTCACAACTACAGAAGCTTGCTGTTAGCGCACAACATACTAAGGCGTTCAAGCTAGATATGGATTTGATTCATCTTGTAGAAAGCCTTCACGAATTCACTTTAAAGTATCCTGCCAATATTATTGTAAAACACCAGAATCAGATGATTGTAGCAACTAACGGGCAAGTGAGCACCACCAATCTAGAAACTGGTTTACCCATATGGCAGGTAAGCACTGCCGCCCGGGCATCAGTTTGGTGGCTCCAAAACCCCAGAAAGCCCTTCGAAGCCCTCACCACTTCAATTATTAATTCTCTCCATTCAGTTTAGACCGACCAACAGCATCTAAGCTTTTACTAAAAAATTTAATCGGTTAGGTTTCACCCCCACGCTTATTGGAGTCGGTTCTTCAAGGCGCTGAAACTCGCCATCTAAATGAATCATAGTTCCCGCATCAACCACGATAGACCTGCCCGTAATGTGCGCGCCCTTCATGCCTCCCGTGAATTTTTGCAACGCTAGCCTCTTCATAATCTCTGTCAAAAAATTATCGGGCTCAATCTCTATACACACCACATGCCCTGGTGTGCTTTTCTCGACAGTAATAGCACCGCCAGCCATTGAGGGTAGATTTGAAAACAGAATTTCACTTGCTTCTCTAACGCCACCGTCATTTTCGAAATATTTAAAAGATGGCCTAAATCTTTCGCCCGCTAAAACTCCCGATAGTGTAATGCCATCAAAAACTTTGTGAGAAATTCGTCTATGGTTCATTTTTTGCTGACGTTTTTCTGGCCGATTAATAGCCTCGGAACCTAGAGCTGTCCAGCCTATACCCATGTAGCTCACTGCAACTTTTTTGGTATTTCCTATCTCTACATCTATCAGGTCTATCTCACGTACATCTCCCGTAGCAAGTACATCAAAAATATCTACTTTGCCTTTTCCACCGTTTAGGGATCTAGCGGTATCATTCCCACATCCATGCGGTCTTACAAGACAATAGCTTGAATCTCGAATTCCGTCTTCCACCGAATCAACACTATTTCCAACATCATTTACCAACCCGTCACCGCCAGCAATTATGATAGCCTGATTTGGCACCAAACTCTCCGCAATGTGTTGAATATTATCTTTTCCTAGCAGAGTTGGATTGACCGTTTCCACGATTTCACTACGCCTTGCCCAGTCTGACGCAATGACCCTATCAATAACTTCGCTTTGAACTCTATCAAAGTTTGTACTATGAGGGTTTACAACAACGAGCAATCGCTCAATTCCCAAGTTATCTACTAACATTTCAAGATATTATAACATTTTTATCTATTGTTTCAAATACTCTTCGGGCATCATAGCTCTTACATGTGAAGCTAAGCAAGGTTGTTTGGTGGGCAAGGGCTCGGTCACGTTCCGCGAACCCATAACTTCAACTTTGAAAAAAGGATTTACTAGTGCTTGAACTTAAAATGCTAGATCAATCATCTGCAAAACATTTATGTAAAGTATCAAATATTCATGGTGCCGGGGGCGGGACTTGAACCCGCATGATATTGCTATCACCGGATTTTGAGTCCGGCGCGTCTACCAATTCCGCCACCCCGGCGTGAACAAGTCTATAATAGCGTTTTCAAGTACTCTTTGCCAATACCAGATTTAAGGTATTTTTCCCGTTTTCTGGCTAGATCACGAGTTGGTAGCTCTTCTTTGTATATCAAATCAAATGGAGAATATGCTCGAGTGGTTTTACTTTGACCTCTTTTGTGTTGAAGGATTCTACGCTCAAGGTTATCAGTTAAACCCACATAAATATATTTTCTACGAGTACTCGATATTGCATATACGTAATACATTCAAATTATTTGACTTAACTTGTATACCAGTCCTGCCTGCCGGCAGGCAGGTCCGCCACTCGCCCATAGCGTTATGATGGTCGGGTGAATTATACTATACTGATATCTGTTAAACCAGCTTAAGCATTTATGAAGACAATCCCATCTCTACCAACTAACAAACCAGGTGATAACAATTCAGCAGCTGATTTGATACGACAAAAATTGAATCAAGTATACGCAGAGGAGCCAAGTGCTAAAGCAGAGCTACAAGACGTCAATACACCCAGGCACCACTCTAAACACCAACATTTTATGGTACAGCTCAGCCAGTCCGGTCGCTCGTTGGCAGAAATTCAAACTGCCTGGCACAACTACTATCTAGCACTTCCAGATGTCGAAAAACACCATGTTTGGAATGAATTTTATAAAGATCACGCTAGCCGTAGTCGGCAGGGTACACCAGTCGCCACGCCAAAAATTGTTAGTCACCCGCCGGTAAAATCGCATAACTCTAAATCAAGTAAGCCAAAAACGGTTACTGATATTAAAAAACACCTACTATCTCAGGTCCGGGGCAAATCGGGGCAAAATAAATCAAGTCACATAAAATCGCTTCTTTTTGGACTATCAACTGGCTTGTTAGTGGTTGTTATTTTACTGTTCGGCTTTTTTAATGAAAGATTTTTGGCGCCATTCATAACACCAAGCAAAACCGTTAGTTCCACGCCAATTATTCTTGACCCGAATAGCAGTTCGGCAGGTCCTGAAGCCAAAATCATCATACCTAAAATAAATGTCGAGATACCCGTCATCTATGATCAGCCGTCCGTAGCCGAAAACGATGTTCAAAAAGCACTTGAACATGGTGTGTTGCATTATGCAACAACATCAAATCCTGGCGAGCTTGGGCACGGTGCAATTTTTGGGCATTCTTCGAACAACATATTGAACAAAGGCGACTATAAATTTGCCTTTGTTCTGCTAAGTCGGCTGGAGTCGGGGGATACGTTTGTTCTACAAAAAGACAGCAAAAGATACGTGTACCGTGTTTTTGATAAAAAAGTCGTTTCGCCTAATGAAGTGTCAATCTTAACTACTGACTATAGTAAACCAGCAACATTTAGTTTAATTACCTGTGACCCGCCTGGCACTAGCCTAAGGCGTCTAGTGGTTACTGGAGAGCAAATTACCCCCGACCCGAATTCAAACGTAGCAAGCACTGCTACAACAGCCAACGCACCAGCCATACTTCCAAGCAATTCTCCTACGCTTTGGAGCCGGCTTACAGAGTGGCTTACTAATTAATTTTGTAGGCTCTTAGTTTTGAGGCAGGACTTTTAGTTCAGTGCGACTAATACTTGACTTATCTCCGTTCTGAACTAGTGTAAACATCGCAGTATAATCTCGATCAAAAAACGGCCTGAAACTAGGTGAACTGGAGCTAAGTTTTTGTAAATTTTTGCCATCAAAATCAAATATGTTAACTTCGTTATTACTAACCAGACTCAAACGATGACCGTCCATCCATTCGGCTTTTTGATTTGTGTCGATTGGCAGTTTTATATCATATTTAAACTGTCTGTTTACTTCCAAGTCATAGACTGCGAAATTGCTTGCTCCTTGTACTGAAATAAATCTAGCTATAGTTGAAAACGACAAGTATTCAGCGCCAGGAACTACTAAAACACGAAAAGGCAAAGGAGTTTTTGATGGACGACGAGTTAGATTTATGAAAGGTTCTTTGTAAATATATACACTTCCGTCCGTCGGGCTACCACACACCAAATAAAATTTTCCATCAAACTTGGCCATGTCCAACATGTATACGTCTGCTTTAGGGATAGTTCTTAGAGTGTAATCTTGTTCATCCTGCCTTACGAAAACGTTTGCACTCGCAGAATCTACTGCAGGAATCTTGACATACAAAATGGTGTTGTCTGAATATGACTTATAGCTTTGTACATTTGTTTCAAGTAATTTAGTTTGAAGCGTGCCTGTATCTGCCTGATACAACCCCCCGTCTGCAGAATTTAGCAAATAAAGCTTATCGAACTTTTTGTCTCGGAGCGTAGCACTGGTAAAGGGCTGTCCAACAAAAATTTTGTTTAGGTTTAAACTGCTCGGTGGGCTCTCTCGGTTCAACATGATATATTCTACACCAGTACTGAACGTGTGTTTAAGAAGCAAATGAACATTGTCTGTAGACCATTCGATAGCTTCATACTCATGCAAACCAGGTGCTGGCGTAAAAGTGTCTGCGGGGAGGCTTATGCTAGTTTTAGGATTTTTGGTAGTACTAAGATCCACAACATCAAAATTATTTGCAGTATTAGGTAGATGCACCACCAACCAATGTCTATCGGGACTTTCTGAAACCATACTCGGTACAATAGGCAGTTCTGATATTGTTTTTGTTTCTAGTTTCTCTGGAAACAAAAACGGATACACCACTTGCTCTATGCTACTTCCTTCTAAATTTACATCATGCCTCCATGTCCGATAGTTTTTACGTTGGAGCTCTAGTGAATATTTACCTGCTGGTAATGCCAACCTGTTACTGGTGGCACCCTTGTCAACCCCATCCACAATTATTCTGGCAGATTCCGGATGCGCATCTACGATTAGAAGTCCATTCTGAATAACATCACCTGTAGTTCTATCAATATCAAAACCATATGCAGCCAGAACGAGTATTGTAGTTCCAAATGCCAGCGCGATGGCAATTAGGGCGTAGCCTAGATAAAGTTTTATTGTATGAGCACGTTTTTTTTTGGGATCTAAAAAGTCCATAGACGAGTTTAATTATAAGCTATTTTATGTTTTTTAGGTTTAATTTTTATAACATAAGTACACTGAACCTCTTGCGAAAGTCATGTGGTAGCTGTAAGATAGGTACATACAAAAAACGAGGGTCAAACCACAGTGGGCGCCAAAGAACATATAATTGAACTAAACGGTAGACGATATGACGCGGTAACTGGCAAGATGGTAACATTGAAGCCCGCCAAACCTGAAGCTACTCCCGTATCAACTACCAGTTTAGATGGATTTGCAAAAACAGTGAAACCGATTATAAAATCTGGCAACAATGTTTCGGCGCATCAAGCAGAAAAATCAAAAACCCTCATGCGAAATACTGTAAAACCTCCCGAAAAAAAATCTTACGATGATTCATCTATGGTACAGAAATCTCCCTCTTTATTATCATCTGCGATACTATCCAAATCTCGAGCAATAAAAAAGAGCCCCTTAGTTCATAGATTTGGCGATGTTACACCACATAACAAGCAGAGTAGTAACCCTGATACGAACCAAAAAACCATCCGAAGAGTCCAAGCGGTTGCTACTGCGACTACCGTAAATGATGACCCAATTTCTCGAGGTTTGGCAAAAGCCGACAGCCATAAACAGCCAAAACCCAAAAAACTTCGAGTAGGTACACGAATTGCAAAAAAACTACACATATCCACAAGAACCTTGAGTGCAAGCACAATAGTATTAGCGGGGCTTATCGTCGTCGGGTTTTTTGCATTTCAGAACATGTCAAATATATCCATGCGCCTTGCTTCGGCCCGTGCAAACGTAAAGGGCACAGTCCCGGGCTATCAGCCTTCGGGCTTTGGGCTTAAGGGAGGAATTTCGTACTCACCTGGGCAAATTGTACTTGGATATAACTCCAACAGTGACGATAGGGAATTCACAATCACCCAAAGAACATCTTCCTGGAACAGTGAAACATTGGTTGAAAATTACGATGCACTAAAAAACGATGCCGCTTACCAAACAATCAAAGGAAAAGGGAAAACGGTGTATTTATTTGATGGCAGCAATGCAACCTGGGTAGATGGTGGCATATGGTACAAAATAGAAGGCAACAGCAAATTAAATAGCGATCAACTCCTGAACATCGCCAACAGTTTGTAATTTAGCCGTTAGCCGTTAGCCGTTAGCCGTTAGCCGTTAGCCGTTAGCCGTTAGCCGTTAGCCGTTAGCCGTTAGCTAATTATGTCTGATACAATTACAGATATGAATAATTCTGTACGCACTCGTTTTGCACCTAGCCCAACTGGACTTTTACATGTTGGAGGAGTTCGTACTGCACTATTTGCATGGTTGGTAGCCCGCCAAAATAAAGGTCAGTTTATTCTTCGCTTAGAAGATACTGATCAGTCTCGTGAGGTCGCAGGTGCTGACCAGCACATCATGGATTGTTTGCATGCGCTAGGACTGAATTACGAGGAAGGACCAGACAAGCCAGGTGCATACGGCCCTTACCGA
>JBBRAK010000006.1:0-64442 GCA_038206875.1 Saccharimonadales bacterium (SeqCode) | reverse complement strand
CGCTTCCTTGCCAAGGAAGAGGCCAGGGGTTTGAGTCCCCTCACCCGCACCAAATGGGAATCTATGGACACTTCGGTGTCCTTTTTATTTGGCTTTGGTATGATATAGCTATGAAGCTAAAGAAACTCGTATGTTTAGGCTTTAATGGCAGTGAGCTAGAGGAAAGCTATTGGGGTGAACTAGATAATCTGACAGCAGATCGTGTCTTTGTGGCAAGTGATGCAGAACTTGGCGACAATACAGATGTCGATGGCTTATTAGTTAAACTCGGAGCTAAAGTCCCTAAGGAGCTAATAGATAAATTTCCCAACTTAAAATATATTGGGATGCTTGGTACTGGTTATGGCGGTATTGATACCGAATACTCCGCCAGTAAGGGTATTACCGTTACGAACATCGCAGACTATGCGACTGAGGGTGTTGCCGAGTTTACTTTTGGCATCCTGATCGAATGGTGCCGTGGAGTTAGTCGAGCGCTTGGGTTAGCCTGGGATGGCGTGTACGAAGATGATGAACACCCGGGTATGGAAATCAAAGGTAAGAAGTTCGGCGTTATTGGTCTAGGCAATATTGGTAGACGTACTGCAGAGCTTGCGCAGGCTTTCGGCTGTGACGTTACATATTGGTCACGCACTCGTAAAAAAGATGCTGAGACAAAGGGCATCAAATACCAAGAACTAGATGACCTGCTGGCAAGCTCAGACATAATAACTATTAACCTTGCACTTAACATTGAAACTGAGGGCATCATCAACAGTGGCAGGCTACAGAAGATTAAGAAGGATGCTGTTGTTATCAATGTTAGTCCGATGGAGCTTATTGACTTTGATCCTCTGGTAGCACGACTGTTGCAAAGTGACATAGTGTTTATGCTTGACCATAGTGACGAGATGAATGAAGAACAGCTTAAGGCATTAAAGTCGATTAACACATGTAGAGTTTATCCAGCAATTGCTTACCTGACTCGTGAAGCTAGTTCATTAAAGAAGCGAATATACGTCGATAACCTCAAAAACTACCTGGCCGAGAGGCCCTCGAATAGAGTTAACTAGACCAAGACTTTTTGTAGTTCATCCAAAACGCGTCCGGCCGTAGCTGGTGCCTGAGTAAAACCACCAGCTGCGTGACCAGCCGCGATGATTACCGGTAAATTATTGTTTGTTTTATGAGTAGCGAAAACGGGTAAGCCTGAAGGAGTAGACGGTCTAATACAAAAAGCCTGATCGGTAATCTTGCAATCGGGAAACCACCTTTTGACTTCCTCTATCAGGGCGTCCATGAGTGGCTGCGCCAAAATTTTGGCTTCGCTATGGGGTCGAGTTCCGACGAATCCATAACCGCCACTCAGTAAAAGTTGGTTGCCTGAGGGTGTGATGTTTATATAGTTTAATGGTTCTGGTCCGTATATTTTGCAAGCTTCATTTACTCCGGGGTTATCAATTGAGAGCCAGCAACCCATAACGCCTTGAATAAGGATTCCATACTTACTTAACAGCTGGGACGAATGAGGCGTAACTCCCGCACACCAAACTATTGCGTCTGTATCACCAAAATCTTCCAGCAGTTTATGTTCCTGCTCCTCTATAATTTCGTCAGACACATTTGTGCTCCATGAGAACTTAACGCCCTCTGCTTCTAGAAATTCTATCAGTTTTATGCATAGTGTTCGCGAGTAAAAAGCCATGCAGTAACTCGTGTAATAGCCTATATTGCCGAGTTCGGTGAGATGAGTTCGAAGAGGACTTAGACTACTTGGTAACTCTGAACCTTCGTGCAGGACACTATTCTCATCTAGTGATGAGTCAAATGCAAATTCTTCGCGTAAGACATCCCTTGAGCGACTAAGCATAGGCATATATGTAGAGTTAGCAATCGGTTTTATGAAATCATAGTTTGCGACGAGACTCTTCCACTCGTTAACACCCGCTGTATTGTAAGCAATAACAGCCTGGGTTGTGAGTTCATGACCTTCTCTATCTTTTGTGTGGACTTGGAATTTGTTTATCCACTGTTGTTCTGTCCTACTGAGTTGGCTTTCGGGTATACACATCCAGCCTCCGTCACGGACATTTTTAACTATTAGGTCGTGTCGATGTTCGTAAGTCCAAGGGGTAGTCTCGGTCACTGATATATGTCGGGCGTCCATGCCACTATAAGTAGCTCCCTGAGTGTGGGTGTGTTTTCTTGGATCTGGGCCAGCGTCAACGATAGTAATGGCGTAATCTTTGCGCGCGTAAAGTGCAACAGTTAGACCAGTTATGCCGGCACCAATTATTGTCACATGTGGTTTTGCCATCCCTGTATTCTACTATATATTCTGCTGGGCAGGCTCAATAAATAGTTTCATACTCCGCTTTAGCATGGTGTAACTCCCGCCTCTTACTTACTGAGCAGGTATTCTTGATTAGGAACAGCTAAGATTATTCTCCAACGAGCCATCTCGTCCCTTATATCTTGTAAAAATAATTCTAGGTAGTGCACCAAATTGTTGATGGCTCTTTTTCTTTGCCAGTTCAGTTGCAATATCGTCGTGGAATGTCTGTGTAATACTCTGCCCGTTTTGTGATACTGTATAATCATGAAATTAAAAATTATTATCCCCATCATTGTGATTGTAGTAGCGCTTTCTGCTTTTCTAGTATTTAAAAAGCCTTCCCCGAAAACGGACACAGGCACAAATTCACCAAGCAGTCAGGTGGTCACCCCATCATCGGCTACAGAAGGTTCAGGTGCCTGCGAAGTTACTCTGAAGACGGCCTATCAGTCAGTGACGGCCATGAATGCAGCACCCGCTGGTGGCCAGGATGTACGGTCTAACTATTGGCATGTAACCTTTAACGACAAAACTGTCGTCTGGCAAAAAGCTGACAAGTTAGAAGCCGGTACTTACAGCTGTCACGGAGCTAATATTGAGGCGACGATCAATGGTGAAACAAAGACAGGGACTTACAACTCGGATACAAAAACCCTGGTGTTTGATGGCCAAGACTATAAGATTCCTAATCAGTAGAGAAACTACACTTTCATTGGTGCAGGGGAATCATATGGAGGATTTGAGGTAGTAGTCGAGGGCTAAATTTTAAGTTGTGTGGACAGTGGTATATTTATCTACAATAAAAATCTGAAAAAGATGTATAATAACAACTAACTTAAAGGGAGAACAGACATGGTTACAGGATATTGCGTAAAATGTAAGGAAAAAGGCGTTGATTTGTCAGCACCAGAGATTGTCCAAACTAAAAGAGGTGGTTTCATGGCCAAAGGCAAGCACCAAAAATGTGGAACAACTGTTTGTGCAATGATGTCCAAGGACAATGCCGAAAAAGCAGTAAAAGACGGCGCCAAAAAAGCCTACTAAACAAATTCCAGTAAGATAACTGCTTAATCAGCTCATTTATTTGTAGATAGCTACACGACTGTAGTTAGCAGTTTGAAACACGTCCGCAATTCGGTACTAATCTGCAATTTGATAATTCCTCTTTAAAACGCCGAGTGAGTCGGCATTTTTCGCTCTAACCAAGCCGGCCTTCTAGCTAACTTCTCTGATATAATATATCTATGATTGTAATTACAGGCGCAAGTGACGGATTGGGTTATCAATTAGCAAAACTATACAAAGATGCTGGCAAAACAGTCATCAATATCTCACGTCGTGAGTGCGAATACGCAGATGTCAATATATTGCACAATTTACGTGAGGGCTCTGAGATTGAAAAAGCAGCCGAAAAAGTCGCTGCGATTGAGGAGCCACTTGAGGCAATCGTGAACTGTGCTGGGGTAATGTCTATACAGCCACTCGAAAAAATTACGGAAGACGAGATTAAGAGGGTTATGTCTACAAACGTTAAGTCGGCCATATTGCTCGTTTCAAACCTCGCAGACCGTATTAAAAAGGACGGTACAGATATAATGAATGTTGCTTCTACCGTCGGACTGAAGGGTTATGTAGACCAAGCCGTTTATGGTGCGTCAAAGTGGGCTATGCGTGGCTTTAGCGCTAATTTGCAGGTTGAACTGAAAGACACACCCTGCCGTGTAATTAGTTTTTGCGTGGGTGGCTTTAATTCGGATATTGTCAAAAAGGTTACTGGCCAGGAGATAGCAGATCCCGAAAACTGGATGAACCCAAAAGATATTGCAAAATATATGAAGCAGATACTTGATTTACCTAAGAGCATGGAAGTGTCCGAAGTTGTCATCAACAGAAAGCAGTTCAAATCACGATAAGTCAGAATATAAATCGAACTGATTTACACGTTCATTTGGTCTGTTAATATCTAATATCTAGCTCGAGCTAGTCCCTAAGGGCAGGAAGGTATGCCTGGCGAAGTAGGCGAGTTGTTTTTTTCACAAAATCCAGATGAAACTTGACCGAGTGCGCTTAATGTGACGAGTGCATTCGTGGTGATGTTGTCAGTAACCTGCACATTCGTACTGCCATATATATTTACCAAAGAACGGCTTTTTAGGCCATTGTCGTTCAAGCCGACAGCCAGCCGATTACCGCGAATAAATAAACCATCTACCCCATGAATCTCAAATGGTGTTTTGCCGGGATTTGTACCTTTATTGTTAATAATTGTGACTGGCCCTCTGCGGAATGCCTTTGGAGGATCGATAACGATGGTCATGGGGCGTATCAGGGTATTATTGCTAACAACAAGATTAGCTAAACCCCCTCCACCACCTTCGTTGGATATAAAATTGCTTTGGCCATCTGCAACTGTATTACCATCAATCGTAACATTATCAATATCTGATTTTTCTGCGCCTCCAGGCTCTAAATCAATTGATGAGCGACCAGTACCACTGATACTATTGTTTTTAATCATTGCGCCATCCACGTCAATAATTGCAATACCTTGTCGACCGGCATCTTTAAATGTGGAGTTTTGAATTGTGATATTTTTTGCAGTAACTTTTGGACCACGATAAGTAATATAAACAAAATCTCCATGAACATGTTGGATATTTACATTGTCGATATTTACAATCAATGAACCGTAGATTCCTATGCCCATTTGATCTTCTACGGCTACAACGTAGCCTCCTGCTGGGTTTTTTTGGCCAAGTATGTTTAGGTCGCGAATAGTAATAATAAAACCACCGGCTATGTGGATGTGTCTGTAGTCACCATTCGGAGCATTGTTGCCGTTATAGGTCGTACGTTTTAAAGTGGCTCCGTTGCCGTTAATTGCAAAGTATTGTTTGTCGTTTATCTGGATTGCTGATTCCGCACGGTAACATCCATTTGGTCGAAGAGCGACAGTTGTGCCGTTTGGTAAAGAATCCAACCAGGCATTGAGCGACGCGGCAACGTCCTCTGAACAATCATATTTGATACTATCTGGTGGGAATACACCACCCTTGCTACCACCAAAAAGTACTGCGGAACCATTCGATGCTTGGGAATCAACAACTTTGGATATGCCACCGGATAAAGTACCATTTTCTACTTCAATATTCTGGGTTGGGGAGCTGGCTCGGATTAACAATGTACCCAACACCCCAACAATTGCAAAAAAAATAACAAAATGTACTATTTTAGATTTGGAATCTCGATATTCAATTCTTGTATGCTTTCTTAATTTTTTAATTCGACTCTTCATGATTGAGGGATTCTTGTTGATTTTATTGTAGCACAAGCACGATGCCTTCTATAGGCATAGGTAAAATGGCGGTTGATCAGGTCAAAAATGAGACCGTCGAGGCAAACCTAAGAGCATTTTTGGCACACGCTAAGTAGCGAGGGTACAAAGAATACCTATTTCATACCGTATATGCTAAAATAGATGAAAAGGGTTTGATGGAAAATACTAACATAAAAACATACCGGCATTCTAAGTGGATTATATTGTCACTTTTGATTACCTCGTGTAGCTTATTTTTTACCGTGCTAAAACCCCAGTCGGCAAGCGCAGCCGCATCTAATCCGACGGGAACATATGTAACACAACCGGTTAATTATTATGCATATGTGAACGGATCTGAGAATATTGATGTTTCGTTTATCAAGCAAATCAACGGTTCGGCATCTGGTGATAATAATGCAGTAGTAACAGTATCAAGACCAGGTGCGGCCGATGTAACCTGTACTATTACAGCCGCCGCGGCCGTTTCGACTGCCTGTAATTTGTCCAATTTGACAGCTTCTTCGGACGGAATTTGGTACATTAATTTTAGCCACGTATCCGCGGGCGGAGATTATTAGAGCTGGTCAATAGGTGTGCAGAATGGAGCTTCTGACATACCAGGCAGAACCTGGTCGGCGGTGTATAATGCGGCGCAACTTAGTGGAACCCCGCCTACGGGTGTAGATTTTTCGACATGGTACCAAAGCGAATATGGTTACTTGTACCAAGTTGATTACATAGATTACAATGGAATACTTTCGGTACTATCGGCTAGCGGAGTGGGAATAGTTAACTCCGGTGGAGGCTGTGTCCCAATATATAAAAGCGTCAATGGTGCCGTCATCGATTCCAGTTGGGCCTATGCTCCCAGTTCGTGCAACTCCTCGTATAAATTATTTTATGAGAATCCTGCCAGCGACCTACCAGCGTCTGCCACGCAGTGGGACGGAAATACCGATTGGGTAAAACCAGCAATTGCAAATCCGGCGATATCAAATTTGGGGTTTAGCCCGACAACTACAAATTCACGTGATGGGAACATTACCTTTGATCTTGCAAATTTTACCGGTCCAGTGGATGTCAACATTGATACCAATAATAACGGTAGTTACGCCGATCCCGGAGATGTAACCATAACCTACGGCGCTAGCCCTGGGGCGGTAAGTGTTCCATTTGACGGAAAAGATGGCAATGGCGACGACATACCTAATAACCAAGCAATTAAATTCAAGGCTTCAATATCTAAAACAGCTGAGATTCACTTTTTGATGGAAGACGTAGAATTAGTTGGCGGTGGAATTCAAATAAATCGACTAAACGGTCCTTCGGGCAACGAAACCACTATATATTGGGACGATACCCAACTTGCTTTTCCCGGTGTTAATCGTTGTAGTGGGACGCCTCAACAAGATGGAACTGCTGGTGTTGATAGTACCGGTGGTGTTCACGGATGGACCTTATCTGGATGTGGCTCGCCAAACTACGGTAATTATAACAACTACACCGATGGCAGCTGGGGCGATGCCCGAACAATCAATAATTGGGCTTTCGTCGCCACCAATACCAATGCAACCTATACGCTAAGTGCTTTTACCACAACACCCACTCCTGATCCTGAAGCCCAATCTATCGAGCTTGCTGACACTGGACAGGGTGAAATAATCCCATTTCTAATCTCTTGTTTTTTGGTTACTGTAACAATCCTTGTGAGCTTTCCGTATCATAGATTTTCAAACAGGAAGTTTTTGCAGGTGGCTCATTACCAACTAAATAAAAGAAAGTTTTAGCACGTAATCCAAAACCAGAAGGCTCACGCGTTTAGAATTAGCGTACCATCGATACTGATAAGTTGCTACAATACGATAGTTAATTTGGTGCGTTGGCCGAGAAGTTAGGCATGGGTCTGCAAAACCCAGTAGACGGGAGCATTACCCGTACGCACCTCCAGGATGCGCGAGTGGCGGAATTGGTATACGCGACGGACTTAAAATCCGTTGGCTGAATAAGCCTTGTGGGTTCAAGTCCCACCTCGCGCACCAAGAAACACGGTTCTGTCTGAAAAGATGGAACCTTTTTCTTGGCTGTAGAGTGGTACTTGAACGGGATTGCTATGGATAGCAATCCCCGGCATCCTTGCTACAAAGTTGCCGTTGGCAAGTTTGTAGTTGTTTCTAATAAAACTATTTTTTGTTTTATCGTAACAAGGCAAGTCCCACCTCGCGCACCAAAACAACCAAGCGACCCATTGAGGTCGTTTTGTTGTTTTGTAGACCAAAACGTATTCAATTACTGATATAATCAGGGCATATGAGTACAGATGTTCGCAAAATCGATGTCATATCTCCTTCAGTTGCGAGCGTAGCTTTTTCTGCTTTTGGACTACTGGGAGTGATATTTTTTATCATTATTCCGCGTTTGGGTGGAGATGCGTTTCTGAGTCTCATGTTTGGCGCAGACGCCAGCCAGTCACTGATTGAATCATCAAAAGAAAATTATGGACCACTTTTAGATCAATTATTTAGTAATGATTTACTCGGAAGAGCTATTGTTTTCGGATTATGGGCTTTTGTAGGACTTTGTACATTTGTGCTCATAACTACCATCATGGGAATTGTCACTACAGTAGAGGAGCAAACTAGAGAACTAGGCTACATCCATCAGAACAAAGACACCCTAATTCGGGATGACTTAGTTTCTGTTGCTTACCGTATGGGCATAGCAGCACTATGGGCAACTTTTATCACCATAAGCATCAGATACATATTGAGTTACTTTGCGGTAACGGGTTTTGTGGCACTGGGTGGAAATGGTCACATAACAGACTGGTTACTTTTTGGCTTGGCAGCTATAATCTTTGGCATTTCACTTCATGTACAGATTGTGTTCGCCAGACTACTTTTGGGCAGAACACGTATCTGGACTAGCTAAAGTATGGTAAAATATAAACACTGATTAAACAGGGGTAAAATATAGCATGTCTCCATTATTAATTGTCGGAATTGTAGTTATAGTCGTATTGGCTGCAGGTATAGCGATGTACAACGGCCTAGTTCGACTAAATGTGCGAGTTGACGAAGCGTGGAGTGATATAACCGTACAGCTTAAGCGACGTCTAGACTTGATTCCAAACCTGGTAAGCACAGTAAAAGGTTACGCCAAACACGAAGCCGAAGTATTAGAAAACATTGCCAAAGAACGAGCTGGCACAGTCAATGGTCAAACATCTGTAAAAGACGTCGCTCAAACCGAAAACATGCTTTCTGGAGCTTTGAAAAGCGTTTTTGCGGTCGCAGAAAGCAACCCCGACCTGAAAGCTAACCAAAATTTCCTGCAACTTCAAAATGACTTAGTTGACACAGAAGACAAAATCCAAGCAAGTAGAAGGTTTTATAACGGTTCAGCGAGAGACTTAAATACTAAAATTTTGGTTTTTCCAAACAATATTTTTGCAGGAATGCTTGGTTTCAAAGTTCGAGAATTTTTTGAAGTAGACGAAGCCGAGGCCGAAGCCGCCTCAAAGCCCACAGAAGTAAAGTTCTAATTACTGGAAAATAAACGGAGCCAGCATGTATTCTGCAATTGCTGTCAACAAACGTAAAACAATATATATGATGGTGTTTTTCATAGCACTTGTCGCCGGACTTAGCTGGATATTTGGGCTATATGCCGGTGAACCTAGGATTACTCCATTTGTACTTGTTGGAGCGGCTGTTTATGCCGTGTTTAGCTACTATGCAGGTTCAAAAATGGCCATGGCATTGAACGGTGCACACGAAATTCAAAAATCAGACAACCCAAGGCTATGGCGTACGGTAGAAAATTTGGCCATAACAAATGGCATGCCCATGCCAAGGGTCTATGTCATACAAGACCCCTCTCCAAATGCATTTGCTACCGGCAGAGACCCGGACCATGCGATAGTCGGTGTCACGACAGGATTATTGAACATTATGGACGATTCAGAACTTCAAGGGGTTTTGGCTCACGAATTTGGTCATGTAAAAAATTATGATATACGTCTTACGATGATTGCTTTTGCTTTGGTAGCAGTCATATCAATATTGTCAGATATCATCTTACGTATGACATGGTTTAGGGACAGTGATGATGATAACAACAGCCCGATATTCTTCATTGTTGGGATTGTGGCTGCTATTTTGGCTCCGCTAATCGCTATGATGATTCAGATGGCTATATCTAGAAAACGAGAATATCTAGCAGATGCTACGGGTGCATTAACAACCCGCTATCCAGAAGGACTAGCAAGTGCGCTAGAAAAAATAGGTAAATATGGCGGTGGCCTAAAACGTCAAAATCCATCTACAGCGCATTTGTTTTTTGCTAATCCACTCAAAAAAGGTATGCTCGCATCCATGTTCAGCACACACCCTTCTGTCGCCGACAGAGTGGCTAGATTACATGAAATGGGTCGACGTGCCTAAACCTACTAAGTCTAAATCCAAACCACAACCTACAAACTTCAAAGTTTCAAAAACACGTAAAATTAAGCAACCAAAGTATAAATCATTTCGTTTCAGCAAGAAGATACACCAACCAAAGCCAAAACTAACTGGCTCTTTCAAACTACTAAAATCATCAATAACTTTGCTTTCCAAAAAATGGCGGCTTTTTGGAGGAATTGTTTTAGTTTATTTATTCTTAACTGTCGTGTTGGTAAAAGGCTTTGGGGTTAGTAGCGACATCGGTCAACTAAAAGAGACGGTCTTGGGCCTGTTCGGGGGCAATACGGGTCAGTTAGTCACTGGTCTGACTTTGTTTGGCGTACTGCTTAGTAACGCCAACTCTACGGCAAGTGAGGTTGCTGGCGCTTATCAGTCAATGTTGCTTATAGTTGTAAGTTTAGCTCTAATCTGGTCGCTTAGGCAGAGCTTGGCTGAAAAAGTAGAGCGCATTGGTGTTAAAGATGCGTTTTACAGGGGCCTTTACCCGTTAGTGCCTTTTATTTTGATACTGATGGTTATCGGACTTCAGCTTTTGCCAATAGTTTTTTCTAATTTTCTATATAACATTGTTTTTAGCGGAGGACTGGCTGTAACAGTGCTTGAGCAAGTGCTGTGGGGGATGTTGATATTTTTACTAATTATCCTGTCGTTGTATATGATTACATCGTCGGTTTTTGCGCTATATATTGTAACTTTGCCCAACGTTCGACCCATGCAAGCTCTTCGTTCGGCGCGTGATTTAGTTATGTTTCGACGTTGGATAATTATGAGAAAAGTGATTTTTCTTCCGGTCGCTCTGCTTATTATTGCGGCAGTTATAATTGTTCCAATTATTATTTTATCTCCAGCTGTCGCTGAGTGGGTGTTTTTTGTTTTGAGTATGGGTGTGCTTGCAATTGCGCATAGTTATTTTTACCATTTGTATAGAGAACTTTTGAAGTGAGCCCCAAAAAGCAGGCAACAGCAAGGATCAAAAAGCTTCGATCTTTAATAGCGGATTACAGGTACAACTACCATGTACTAGACAAATCCATCATGAGCGAGGCAGCTGCAGACAGCTTAAAACATGAATTGACCCAACTCGAGCAGGAGTTTCCAGAGTTAATTTCGCCAGATTCACCCTCCCAGAGAGTAGCAGGTGAGCCATTGCCTGGATTCAAAAAGATCGAACACACCACCAGAATGCTTAGCCTAAACGATGTTTTTAACATTGAAGAGCTAGTTGCGTGGGAAAAACGAATCAACAAACTAATTCCGGTTTCAAACCGAGAATTCTACGTGGATTTAAAACTGGATGGCTTGGCATGTGCGCTTGTTTATCAAGACGGAAAATTTGAGCGAGCTATAACACGCGGAGACGGGGTAGTGGGTGAAGATGTGACTCAAAACGTCTTGACGATTGAAAGTGTCCCGACTCATTTACGCGATACACAAAGGTTTAAAACTTTTCTGACTGGAAGAACTGAGATTCGCGGAGAAATCCTAATGTACAAAGCAGATTTTGGTGCCCTCAATGCTTCACGAAAAGCAAAAGGACTGCCACTATTTGCAAACCCACGTAACCTAAGTGCAGGCACGATTCGACAGTTAGACCCCAGTCTAGTGGCATCTCGACCTTTAAGATTTCGTGCCTGGGATATTCTGCGCGATAACCCAGCGGATGTTCCGACTTTCGAATTGGCCAATGAGATTATAAAAACGCTGGGAGTAGCCGTAAATTCGCAAACCAAAATTCTGGGAAGTGTTGACAAAATAATCAATTTTGCAGATAAGTGGGAGCAGGAGCGTCAAAAATTGCCCTTTAATATTGATGGACTTGTTATAAAAATAAACGATCGAAATGTTTATCAGAAACTTGGCGTTGTAGGCAAAGCACCTCGGGGAGCAGTAGCCTACAAATTTGCCGCTGAAGAAGCAACTACTATTGTAAAAGATATTGTTATAAGTATTGGCAGAACGGGCGTTGCTACTCCTGTGGCAGTTTTTGACCCTGTTGTGGTAGCTGGAAGTACAGTTCGTCATGCAAGTTTGCATAATGCTGATGAAATAAAAAGGAAAGACGTGAGGGTAGGAGATACGGTCGTTATATACAAGGCAGGTGATATCATCCCACAGGTGTTACGCGTATTGCCGGAGCTTCGACCATCACATGCAAAAACTTTTTTAATGGAGCCAGAACTACGTCGTCAATATCCTGAATTAGAGTTTGTAAGGATCGAGAACGAAGTCGCGTACAGAGCAAAAGGTTTAACGGGAAAGTTGATTTTGACAAGGTCCTTGGAGCACTTCGCTAGCAAATCGGCACTAGATATAGACGGGATGGGCGAAAAAAACGTTGCTACTTTGGTAGATGCGAATTTGGTAAAAGATTTAGCAGATATTTTTACGCTCCACAAAAAACAAATTATGAGCCTAGAAAGATTTGCTGAACTTTCTGCCTCGAATTTGGTATCAGCTATATCGAAAGTAAAAACGCCTACACTCTCGAGATTTATATTTGGGCTAGGCATACGTCATGTTGGTGCACAGACAGCTATTGACCTAGCCAATCATTACAGGAGGTTCGACAATTTGGGTAGTTCTAGCTACAGTGACCTAAAACAAATTGATGGGGTAGGAGAAATTGTCGCAGAATCAATATTAGCTTGGTTCAGCGATGATGATAACCAAAAAATGCTCGCAAAATTTCGTAAACTTGGGGTTTGGCCTGAAGAAGTCAAACATGTAGGAGGCAAGTTGTCCGGCAAAAAATTTGTAATAACAGGCACGCTAGAGTCAATGGGCCGTGACGTAGCCGCAGAGAAGATAAGGACGTTGGGCGGTACATTTCAGTCGTCGCTTGGTAGAGACACCGACTTTCTCGTTACGGGTCAAAATGTTGGTAAGGGTAAAATCAACAAAGCCAACGAAAACAGCACAAAAGTCATCGATGAAAAACAATTTCTACAGATAATTAACACTTAACTATGCATTTATGCTATTCAAAGATAAAATACAATCATGAACCTGCGTAAATCCACGAAATCAAAAAGCTACAAAAGACAATCAAGGTTAACCAAAGTCGGTCTTTTTATGCTAGGTTTTTCTATACTCGGTGGAAGTATTATGTTGTTTAAAAGCAGTGCCGCTATTGTATTTGTAGGTGATCCGCACAGAGCTACCTGCATACAAAACACTCCAAGCAAAACATTTGTCAAGCCGGGTAGTACATTTACCGGCGTGGTGAAGATGCAAAACACAGGATCTTCCACGTGGGGTCCCAGTTATGGTATGGGATTGGCAGAATACTCTTCTGCGGCGGGCAATGGCAAAGTTATTTGGAACGCAAGCGGCACTTCGTTGACTAGAGATTATGCACCAGGCGAAACAGCAACATTCAATCTGACACTAAAAGCTCCCGACACCCCAAGTACTCACACTTTTAACTGGGGTATGTATATTACTTTTCAGGGATATCTTCATCAACCATGTCCAGATGTTCCCATTACAATAAAAAACGCTCCCGTAAGTTCTGTAGTGCTGAACAACCAACCAAGCAATATTTCAGTTACTAAAGGAGCTGGACTGACGATTGGTTGGTCGGCGAGCAATGGTGCGACATCTTGCGTAGCTTCAGGAAACTGGTCTGGGGCTAAGTCGCCGAACGGAGGTTCAGAAAACCATACCGGAGATACAAGTTCAGTGGGTACAAAAAGTTATGCTCTAAAGTGTAGCAATGAAGTAGGAGCAGGTGCAACGGCAACTCGAACAGCGGTAGTAAATGCACCCCCATCCACTACCAATCCGCCACCGGGGTCGGGTACAAATCCGCCGCCATCGTCAACTACTCCTAGAGGAAGAACTTCGAATGGAACTCCAGCATCGGGTGGGGCAGTAGACACAACTCCACCTTCGGCACCGTCGAATTTTCAGGCAAAATTTTCAGATTCCGTAGTCGATTTATCGTGGGATCAATCTACAGATGATTTTGGCGTATCTAGTTATGAGCTCGAAAGATCAACCGATGCAATAGAGTGGCAAAAAATTGGGAATACCATTACTGGGGGGTCGTACGGTGACACCGATGTTGGGTTTCAGTCTACTTACTATTACAGAATCAAAGCCTTAGATGAATCAGGAAATGCGTCACCAACCGCAACAACGGAAATAACCACAGGTAGTTTTGAGCCAAACGTAAAAGCAGAGGATGGAATAACGCTGACCAGTGAAGACGGTATTACTCAAGTCATAATTCCTGCCAGTGCTTTGAGCGAACAAGCATCCTGTGACTTACGGCAGAGTAACACTCTGCACCCAGGCATAGAAAAATTTGTAGTCGTAAGCGGACCATATGAGCTACTTTGTAAACTTGAATCTGGCGAAAAAGTCAGCGTCTATAAAGAGCCTGTTATGGTCAAGGTTCTGTTAAATGATTCGCAGAAAAAACAGTACTCGCAACTAAAATTCTTCACACTAAAAAACGACTGGGAAGAGGTTTTGGATGCATCTAAAGATTCGAGTTTTGTGCTGGGTGATGCAACAGATTTCGTTATTATGGGTAAATTGAAAACAACGCCTCTTTGGCAAAAGATTTTGATTACGCTTTTCATTGCAGGTGCAATAATTGGTGGTGGATTGGTAGGGCTAACCCAGTTGTACAGATGGAGACTTCGTCGGCAAATTGAACAACAAAACCAAAAGGCTTACAACAATGAACGTGGTTACTAGTTGCCTCTGTCATGCTACAATTTTATAGTTCTTTTTTGGGGCATTGGCGCAGTTGGCTAGCGCGCTTCCATGGCATGGAAGAGGTCATCGGTTCGAATCCGATATGCTCCACCAATATATAATCAATCAGTATGATAGTTTATAAATTGGTAATTATTATGAGAACCGACAAGGTTCGGTGGACGAGAAGCGCAGGTGAGTTAAATCTTGATTGAACTCACCGAGCATCGCAGGGAAGAGTGTGAGCGCTAGCGAACGCGATATCCGATATGCTCCACCATATGCTTTATGACGTATAGTCGAAGATATTTTCTCTAGCTTTGTTATTATGAGTACATGTCACCAGAAATCTTAATAGCTTTCTTGGCTGCTTTTGTTGGAGCCATCATGAACGCAATACCAGGGGGTGGCACTTTTTTAACATATCCCGTCCTATTGGCACTGGGGAGTAACTCTATCGTCGCAAATGCTACGTCTACAGTTGTCTTATGGCCAGGAATTGTATCAAGTCTTCCAGGATATAAAAAAGAAATAATAAAAAGTAAAACCTGGATAAAAATTTTGATAATCCCAGCGGTTGTAGGGGCTATCGTAGGTAGCTTTATATTAACCCACACGCCAAGCAGTGTGTTTGATTGGATTGCGCCAATTTTGATAATTATTGGCGCATCTTTATTACAGTTCCAAGAACCAGTTAATAGGCTTTTCAAAAAAATACATTTAGATCAACCAAAACGTAAAGTAATGTTTGTCGGGCTACTTATACTTATTGTTGCTATATACGGATCCTATTTTGGTGCTGGTATTGGAATTCTACTCCTTGGTTGTCTATCAGTCCTGGGGATTAAGGATATGTATCAAAACATAGGTTTAAAAAACGTCATTTCTCTAATTGTTAATTTTGTGGCAATCATATATTTTTCCCTAAGTGGTATTGTGCATTGGCAGATTGTTCCAATAATGGCGTTGGGTGCTGTAATCGGTGGATATACTGGTTCTCATCTGGTACGTTTTGTAAATAGACAGATGCTTAGGACTGGTGTGGTTATACTAGGTTATACGATAGCAGTGATATTATTCCTGTCGAAGTAGATATGTTCCGACATCATCATTATGCTCCACCATTTTTCTGTTACAATAAAACAATGTTTAAAACTATCAAACTCCACATTACTACTATACGTTCCTTAATTTTTGCAGGAATTATTATTTTAATCGCCAGTTCAGTACTTTGGTTCAAGACCGTATATAGTAGCCCAACAAATGTTTTTAATAGGATGATAACAAATAGCCTTTCTAGTCAATCGGTTTCCAAAATAGCAATTCAAAAAGGAGATTCACAAAACCTTGAACAAGCATCGAC
Source organism: Saccharimonadales bacterium (SeqCode) (assembly GCA_038206875.1). Lineage (GTDB taxonomy): Bacteria > Patescibacteriota > Saccharimonadia > Saccharimonadales > JBBQAJ01 > JBBQAJ01. The sequence goes on along the minus strand of JBBRAK010000006.1, from coordinate 48,276 downwards.
ATTGGTTACGCGACCAGATCAGAGGGTGCACTCTACGAGCATACTAAGTCAGGGGGAGAATTTAGATACAGTAATCACAACAGAAAGCATTGCATCGCCAGAGTATGACTTTGTACGCTACAATGATATATCTACAACTCAAAAAACCCCTTCTGGTGGAGTATATGATTTTTCTTCGATCTTAGGGCTATGGGGTAAATCTGACATTGCAAGTAAGGATGGTAACGGCGCTCAGCTATATAATCAAACTCTACTCGGCGTAGTGCCAATAGCAAACCTGCCAGTTGCCAAGCGTAAAGAGCTAATTAAACAAATCAAAACAGACACTGTGTTCAAGTACGACTCGAGCGCAACAAAACGCCAAATTACAAACGGTCGTCCAGTTTACTCATATGAAGTTACGGTGAAGCCAGAATCCTATGTCTCGATGCTTAAGAATTTTTCAAAAACAGTCGGGATTACTCAACTGGAACAGATAGATCCAGCGCAATATGCCGATAGTGTTCCTTTGAAATTTACATTTGAAATAGACGTTTGGTCAGGACAACTTACAAAAATAATTTACGAAAATTCAGTTAGAACCGAAAATCTAACCGCCTATGGTGTTTGGAGTCAGATAGAATTGCCAGCGACATCAATCGGTGTAGATGAGCTCCAAACACGACTTCGTCAAATCCAATAGTCCTTCGGGAATTAAATACAACCCCTATTGCCCAGAGAGGTTGTATTCTTAAACGCTATTTTTGGTGGAGCACTGTAGGCGTGACCTACGACCGCGTGAGCGGATGGACCCAAGGCCCGTGCCCCATCGCTAAGTATGCTAACAAATTGAAGTCGTCATGTATAGAACGATTTTTACTTATAGAGTAGTATTTAGGGTAAAATAGAGGGATGTTCCAAACAGTAAAAAAGCGTGTCTATTTTTTGATTGCACGTTACTTTAGATTCTGGGCCACAATTCAACTAAAACGCTGGGGTCCTAAGGTGATTGTAATCACTGGCTCTGCGGGTAAGACTACTTTGCTTCATCTTGTGGAAGCGCAACTTGGCGAATCAGCGCACTATTCCCACCATGCTAATAGTTCATTTGGTATACCCTTTGATATCCTTGGCTTACAGGCAATTCAACAATCTCGGGCAGAGTGGTTTGGTCTGTTCGTGCTGGCTCCGTTGGCTTTACTTAAGCGCCCTTATAAGCAAAGTTTATATGTGGTCGAAGTCGATGCAGATCGTCCTTTTGAAGCACAGTTTTTGGCTCAACTCTTGCATCCAGCAGTAACGTTATGGGTGAGTGCTTTGAATTCACATACAGCTGGGTACGATAGCATGGTTAGAAGTGGTAATTTCAAAACTGTTCGCGAGGCAGTAGCGCATGAATACGGTAACATGGCAGCCGCTACGACTGATTTGGTTGTCTTGGATGGTGATAACTCTTTTATGCGCGAAGAGTCCAAACGAGTTCAGGCGGATGTGAAATATGTAAACATCGGTGATTTAAAAGAATATAGCCTCACCAAAGATATGACCAAATTTAGTTTTGGCGATTTGACATATCAGATTCCAGCGCTACTACCTCGAGACAATTTTTACCAAGTTGCTATGGCTGACGCCTTGGTTAGACACCTTGGTAAACAGCCAGATTATTCATACGTAAATTTTCGCATGCCACCAGGACGCAGTAATACTTTTGAGGGTATTCGAGGCACTACTCTTTTTGATAGCACATATAATAATTCAAATATAGACAGCTTACGTTCGGTGTTACAGGTATTTAACGACTTTCCTGGAGAACACAAATGGGCGGTTGTAGGGGACTTGCTAGAACAAGGTGATGAAGAGGAAGCTGAGCACAAGAAGATTCCGCAGGCATTCCTAGGCGTCAGACTGGATCGTATTATTTTGATCGGTCCACGTATAGCTAAGCACGCAGCGCCGTTACTCGCAAAAGGCCTTGATAAAAACACTAAGCTGGTTGTTTTTACTGAACCAAAACAGGTTTTAGAGTATTTGTTAGAAAATCTTAAAGGAGGAGAAACTGTTTTGTTTAAGGGGGTTCGCTACTTGGAGGGAGTTATTGAGCCATTATTAGCACGTAGGGCTGACGCGGAGCAACTAGTGCGTCGTGGCAAGTTGTGGGACAAGAAGCGGGCCACTTGGGGGCTGGGAAAATAGTGAAAAAAGTATTTATAATCCATGGCTGGACTTACACACTGACGATGTGGACAGAGTTATGCGAATTGTTACGAACAGAGGGTGTAATAGTTAAACAGTTGCAAGTACCGGGGCTGACAACGGATAGTGACAAGGCTTGGGACATTAATGGCTACGTAACGTGGCTGAGAAAGGAACTGCGAGGGGAAACCAAGCCAATAGTTATTGGTCACTCCAACGGAGGACGCATAGCGCTCAACTTTGCGAGTAGATATCCAGACACTCTAGGCGAGCTAATCTTAATAGATAGTGCGGGCATATATCACGGTGGTTCTATGAGTAAAACAAAACGAGGTATATATAAAATTCTTGCAAAAATTGGCAAACCCTTAACTGTAATTCCAGGAGTAAAAAAGATTTTTTACAAAGTAATCGGCTCCAAGGACTACTACCAGGCTCCAGTGCATATGAAAGAAACCATGAAAAATATGTTATCCGCAGATAAAATACTCAATCTTGCTAATGTCCGTGTTCCAGTACAGTTAATCTGGGGACAACAAGACAAGTCCACGCCTCTTGCAGATGCCTATAAGCTTCAAATAAAACTGCATAACGCTCCGCTTACGATTATTAAGGGCGCTGGTCACTCGCCACACTCCAGTCACCCCCACGAAGTGTTTGAAATTATAGTAAAGTCGCTCAAGGTAGAAGGCAAATGAGTATTTTTAATTCCTTGGGATCAAACTATTCAGCCAGACAGACGTGGCGCTCACTACTACCAGTGCAATCAAACAGCGCCGAAAAACTAGAAACACATCTACAGAAAGACTACAAATCTGACGAAGTATTTTTAACTTTCAAATGTCGCGAGGCTATTACACTAATCTTGCAACAACTACAATTGCCTGCAGGCAGTCACGTAGCCATTAACGGCTATACATGCTATGTGGTCTATCAGGCAGTAATTGCGGCTGGGCTAAAACCATATCTGCTGGACATATCAAAAAACGACCTTAACTTTACAACAGAAATGCTCAAATCAGCTGTCAAAAAAGAGCCAACCATCAGGGCCGTGATTATTCAAAATACTCTTGGCATGCCGTCTCCCATGGAAGGCATACGGCGTTTTTGTTTAGACCAAAAGCTGTTTCTGGTAGAAGACTTGGCACATAGCGCTGGCCTTATATATCCAACTGGTGAAACAGCCGGTACGGTTGGAAATGGAGCTGCCTTTTCGTTCAGCCAGGACAAAATTATCGATGCAGTTTCGGGTGGTGCAGCTATTCTTTTTCAAAAAAAATCATTTGAACCGCATTATGTGTCGGTGAGTATGTGGCAAAAACTGCAGGCTTATTGGTACCCGCTTAATACACTTATAATTAGAAAGACACATAGTTTTTGGATAGGAAAAATATGGCTAAGGCTTCTTAAGATTTTAAAATTTCTACCAAACCAGTTGTCCGGTGACCCAAAAATTATACGAAATTTGCCAAATCGTCAGGCAAAGCTTGCCCAAAGAGCAATCAATTCTTTGCCAGAAGATATTGAACATCGACAAAAAATTGCAACAATATACAGAGAGTCACTTCCTCAAAAAGTTCAAATACCACATCTAGAAGGCTCATTGTATATTCGATTTCCGCTATTAGTCGAGGAGCCACGCAAGCTAGAAGCACACCTAAAACAAGCAGGCATTTATATTGCACAACCCTGGTATGATGCAGTTATTGCTCCAAAACGATATCAAGAACATACAGAATATCATCTGGGACAATGTCCAGAAGCAGAATATGTGGCCGAACACATGGTAAATCTTCCAACACATATAAATATCAACGTCGAGCAGGCCCAAGCACTGGCAGAAAAGGTAAACCAATGGCTATCACAATAGAACCAATCAACGACGCTAGTTTGTGGGAGGGATTTATTCAAACCCACCCAGAAGCAAACTTTTTGCAATCATGGCTTTGGGGTGAATTTAATATTTTGATTGGGCGTCAAGTGTTTAGACAGGGCTTCTTCAGGGATGGGGCTTTGGTCGGCGTAATGCTTGCCATAGTGGAGCCGGCTCGTCGAGCCCGATACCTGACTGTGCCAGGCGGTCCAATTATTGATTGGCAAGACAAATTACTAGTCAAGGCAGTTATTGATGATATGAAAACGCTCGGTATCAAAGAAAGCTGTGTATTTGTACGGGTACGACCACAAATAGTTGAAAACCTGGACAACAGCAAGATGTTTACCTCCTTTGGCTTTCGGCGGGCTAAAATGCACTTGCATGCAGAGTTGACTTCACAGCTAGACATCACCAAAACTGAAAATGAGTTGCGTGACGAGTTTAGAAAAAATACCCGATATGAGCTTAAGCAAGCCAAAAAACGTGGTATTGTTGTCAGGTCTACGACTACTCCTAGTGCAGTTGATGAGTTCTATGACTTGCAACTCCAGACCGCTAAACGTCATGGTTTTGTGCCCTATGGTAAAAAATTCCTGCAAGAACAGTTCAAAGTATTTAGCGGAGCTGGTAAGGCTCTTTTGTATCGTGCCGAAACAGCCGACGGTAAACTAATAGCTATGGCTTTTGTAATTTTTTATAATCAAGAAGCTGCCTATCACTATGGTGCTAGTACCGAACTGGGCCGAAAAGAGCCAGGCGCGTACGCCATACAATGGGAAGCTATAAAAGAAGCCAAGAGCCGTGGCATGGGTCGTTATAATTTCTGGGGCGTAGTCTTGCCTGAGCAGACAAACCATAGATTTTACGGCGTATCTGTCTTTAAGCGTGGGTTTAAGGGTAGCGATGTGGAATATCTACACGCCAGAGACCTCGTGTTAAATTGGCCAAAATACTTGCCAAATCTAGGCGTAGAGACTATTCGCAAGTATCGTAGGCATTTGTAACATCAACCTGGCTTTCTATAGTCAAGCTACCTCTGATAAGATACAATAACTCAGTTATGAAGCGTTACAATCCAAAAGATATTGAGACTAAATGGCAGAAACAGTGGGAATCAGACGGTATTTACAAAGCATCTGATGATTCTGAAAAATCAAAAAAGTATGTTTTGGAGTATTTTCCATATCCTTCCGGGGCAGCAATGCACGTAGGGCACGTACGGAATTACACTATAGGTGACGTTATATCCAGGCATGCTCGGATGAGTGGTTACAACGTTTTGCACCCCATGGGTTGGGACGCTTTTGGTTTGCCTGCCGAAAACTATGCTATCAAATCTGGGATAAGCCCTCGCAAAGCGGTAGACGAAAACACGACCAAGTTCAAAAAACAGCTTATGCAAATGGGCTTTAGTTATGATTGGTCACGGGAAATAGACAGCACCGACCCAAAATATTATAAATGGACGCAGTGGTTCTTTCTGCTACTTTACAAACGCGGTTTGGCGTATCAGCAGGAAAGTTTACAGTGGTGGTGCCCAGTAGACAAAACAGTATTGGCAAACGAACAGGTAGAGGCAGGCAAATGTTGGCGTTGTGGGAGCGAAGTCGAAAAAAAATCACTCAGGCAGTGGTTTTTCAAAATCACAGAATACGCAGACAGGCTACTTGAAGGTTTAGAGGACCTAGATTGGTCAGAGGGCATCAAAGCAATGCAACGTAATTGGATTGGTAAAAGTGCTGGCGCTGAGATAGATTTCAAAATTGTAAATCATGGAAAACTCTCAATATTTACCACGCGTCACGACACGCAGTATGGCGTTACTTTTTTGGTTTTGGCACCTGAACATCCATTGGTAAAACAAATTACAATCGCTGAAAACAAACAAACAGTCCAAGAATACGTAAAAATTGCCACTGCAAAAAGCGACATTGAACGACAAGCTGAGGAAGGCAAACAAAAAACCGGTGTCTTCACGGGAGCCTTTGCCATAAATCCTGCCAACGACGAAAAAATACCAATTTGGGTAGCAGACTATGTGCTCATGGGTTATGGTAGCGGTGCTGTCATGGGAGTACCTGCTCATGATGACCGGGACTATGAATTTGCCAAAAAGTTCGGACTAGAAATTAGACAAGTTTTAGAAACTGATTCAAAATCCGACTTTCACTCAGAAGGAGTGGTAGTAAATTCAGGCCCATACAATGGTATGCGCTCAGAAGCTATGCGAGAAAAGATATTGAAAGATTTTGTATCCAAAAATTTTGCCAAAGAAAAAGTAAATTACAAAATCCGGGACTGGCTGATAAGCCGACAACGCTACTGGGGCGCACCAATCCCAATTATTCATTGCCCTAAAGACGGTGCAGTGGCGGTTCCAGAAGACCAATTGCCGGTAGTTTTACCAGAAGTTAAGAGCTATGAACCAAGTGGCGATGGAAAAAGTCCGTTGGCAAATGTGGCAGAGTTTGTAAACACAACTTGCCCGAAGTGTGGTGGCCCTGCAGAGCGCGAGACAGACACCATGGATGGATTTGCCTGTTCAAGTTGGTATTTCCTAAGATTTGCAGACCCGCAAAACTCCAAAAAAGCTTTTGACCCCGCAAAAGCCAAATTTTGGTTACCAGTAGATGACTACATAGGTGGCGCTGAACATGCCGTGATGCACCTACTATATGCTCGATTTTGGACAAAAGTTATGTATGACGAGGGACTAGTTAATTTTCAAGAACCCTTTAAAACACTTAGAAACCATGGCATGATTCTGGCTCCAGATGGTCAGAAGATGAGCAAAAGTAAAGGCAATACAATTGAACCTGATAGCATTATCAACCAGGGTTACGGTGCCGATAGCATACGCATAATGGAACTATTCATAGGGCCATGGAATCAGTCTGCAAACTGGAGCGTCGAAGGCATGGGTGGCTCTTTTAGGTTTCTGCAACGCGTTTGGACGATTACGCATGAATTTCTAGACGATACCTCAAGTAAGCCAGTACAAGAGCAAGCAGAATTCGTTGGTCAACTAAAACTTGCCGTGAACAGGACAACTAAAAAAGTTACTGAAGATTTAATGAATCTGGGTTTCAATACAGCGATTTCTTCTCTGATGGAATTAATCAACGAGATGTATGCCATTAAAGTGAAACTATCTTTTTATGGAGCCTCTGGCACTTGGCGTGACAGCATTGAAACATTACTGCAACTTTTAGCCCCATTTGCACCTCATATTACTGAAGAATTATGGCACGAAATAGGGCACAATGATTCAATTCATACGTCGACCTGGCCAACTTGGACTGAATCAATTATCGCACAACAAAGAATAACCATAGCAATTCAAGTAAACGGAAAACTGCGTGCAACCTTTGATCTTGTCCCAGATTCGCTTAGTCAACAACAAATCGAAGCAAATGCATCTAATCACCCTAATGTTAGTAAATATTTAGCCGGAGACATAAAAAAGATAATCTATGTGCCAGGCAAGCTTGTTAATTTTGTAGTATAGGCGTCATGTTAGATTAACAGGTTGAAAAAAAGCAATTTTTCCGGTAATATAAACGTAAGTTTAGTAGTATAAATATTCAAGGAGATCTGTTTTTTATGGGTAAGCCCAAAAAACGAACGTCATCCCGTCGTACTGGCAGTAGAAGAAGCCATTTGGTTCTCAAGTTAGCACGAGCGGTAAATGGAAAAAGCCCTGTAAAGGTGTTTACTACAAGAAAAGAGTCTGGCAAGGCCTTAAGTGCCATAGTAAAACCTGCCAAAAAATCCGTACATAAATCACAGGCAAAATCTGCAAAAGTCTGACAAGCAACCCAGTTTTGGGCGTATAATAGGACTATAAACGGAAAATTAACAAATGAGTGCTAACAGACATCTCGGTCGAATAATCGCCCTCCAAACACTTTACGAGCAAGAGTTTCGTCGTGAATGTGGAGATTCAAATTTTGTCCTGAGCGAGGTACTGGCTAGAAATATTCATAGGTATCATGAAACCGTTGATGATCGTGATTTCATAAGCGCACTTGTACATGGGGTTACAAAAAAAGCTGAACAGATCGACCTACAGCTTCAGCCATTGGCTCCTGAATGGCCGATTTCACAGATTGCACGCATGGATAGAATAGTTCTCAGAATTGGCGCATACGAACTTGTACACTCGAAGGATATTCCTCCAAAAGTAGTCATAAACGAAGCGGTAGAACTAGCAAAAGCATTTGGCGGAGACAATTCATCCAAATTTGTTAACGGTGTTCTAGGAACTTTACTAAAACAGATTGAGGAATCCAAAACATCCCCTAAACCAACGAAAAAGATTACCAAGAAAGGAGCAAAAATCTAATTATGAAAAGGCCCAAACCAATCCAAGGTTTTAGAAAGTTTGTTAGTAAGCGCAAACCAGCTATCAACGAAGTTGTACGCGAACCAACCGCCGGGGGCGTGATATACCGGCACAATTCCAAAAAACAGCTAGAAATCCTACTTATCCAAGATGCTAAAAACCGTTGGACAATACCCAAAGGCCACATAGAAGAAGGCGAAACGGCCAAACAAACTGCCGAACGAGAAATTCAAGAAGAAACAGGCCTACAAGAGATGAAAGTATTAGACTGGCTTGGCAAAATTCATTTTCGCTATCGTCGTACAAATAGTTTAGTACTCATGACTACAGAGATATTTATGGTCAAAGCACTTGGAGATACAGACAAACTCAAGCCAGAAGATTGGATGAACGGTATTAAATGGTTTAGTGCTCCCGATGCACTAGAAAAAATTGAATACGAAGACATAAGTAAACTAATCCTAATTGCTATGAAAAAAATCAGAGAACAAAAATAAATGGATACAAATATATACCAAAAATTCGCTACAGAAACGTTAGGTGTAAATTTCAACGACATAAATTTGTTAGTGCTGGCCTTTACTCACCGGTCCTATGTGAACGAACACAAAAAAACTGTTCACGAGCATAACGAGCGTTTGGAGTTTTTGGGCGACGCAGTCCTGGAGCTGGTTGTTACTGAATATTTATATGAAAACCACAATGATCCAGAGGGGATTCTGACAAACTGGCGCAGTGCACTCGTCCGAACTGAAAGTATTGGTGCGGCGGCTTTGAAGTACAATTTCGAGCCACTTTTGCGTCTGAGCAGGGGTGAAAAGCGTGGTACAGAACGCGCTCGGGCCCAAATATTGGCCAACTCATACGAAGCAGTAATCGGTGCAATATATTTGGACCAGGGTTACGATGGTGCTAAAAAATTCATAAACGATAGTCTGATAGGTACATTTCAGTCCATTCTTGAAACCGGTTCATGGCAAGACCCAAAAAGCCAGTTGCAAGAGCTATCACAGAGTCGTGAAGGTTTCACGCCGGTCTATAAAGTAATCAGCGAAGAAGGACCAGATCACGACAAAATTTTCACAGTTGGCGCATATATCGAGGGGAAACTCAAAGGTCAAGGCACCGGCCCAAGTAAACAATCCGCCCAAGTAGCCGCCGCCCAAATTGCCCTAAAAAACTACACCAAATAGAACTATTTCATGAGAAGTAGGCCAAGTAGTGCAATAAAACATCCAACGACTTTTCGTTTCAAATCTTCTCGCTCATTTAGCCAAATGGCTGCAGCCCCAAAAATCACCACTATTTTAAATGTTGTGACTGAGGAGACCACACTTAAATTTCCGATTATGTATATCAGTGACACCCATGATACCGCTTGCAAAAATTTTAGTCCGCCTGTTATGAGGGTATCTTTCCTGTTATAGACGGTTTTACTGCGGGCGTAAAGGACCACAACACCCAGTCCAATACACTGTGACCACCAACTAAACAAAGTGCCAGCACTGAACCCAGTTGTTTTCATCAAACCTCGCTCTGCAGTCAACGTTATTCCCAGCAAAACACCGCTCACTATCATCATCAAAAAATATTTATCAAATCTGAACTTTCCAATCCGATGTTTCTTAGACACAATAACCACCGAAGCGAGTAATAAAATTGTCCCAACTATTTGCATCGGCTTTAATCCCTCGCCAAGTAATAAGGTAGCCAGAACAATCGTTACCGGTGTATAAATGTTTACAACCAGGTTTGTAATACCCGCTTCAACGTGACGTTGGGCAGAGTAGAGAGTAATAAAATATGCCGCCCCAGACACTGCACAAACCAGACAAAGCAAAACTATAAGTAGTGAATTCCCTTGAACTGAAAAAGGTATGAAAAACGGTAGACCCAAACCCAAAACAGCTACAATTAGCATAGTGTGAAAAGCTAGGTTGATCTGGCTAGATTGTTCTCTTGTAGTTGTGGAAAGCCAACGTCTTTGAAGTGGCGATGCCGAAGCGGCGGCAAAATAAAAAATATAAGCCAAAACAGTAATCATATGCGCAAAGTATATCATCAATTGTTGACAACTGGGGTGGCTATCTGTAGAATAGACAGTCTGTACATTAATTATTAACAGGGAAAGAGAGATATAGAATGTTAGTCATTCGCATGCAGCGTACAGGTCGCAAAGGCCACGCTCAATTCCGCGTAGTAGTCCAAGACTCACGCCGGACCCCAACCAGTGGAAAATTAGTAGCTAGTTTAGGCCACTTTGATCCTCATACAAAAGAAACATCACTAAACAAAGAAAAAGCCAGTTTTTATTTGGAGCACGGCGCGCAACCATCTGAGCGTGTGATTAGACTTTTGAAATCAGAAGGAGTCAAACTGCCCAAATGGGTCGAAATGCCAGACAAAAAATCTAGCAAAACCAAAAACGTTGAAAAACGTCGTAGTACTAGACCGCCAGAACCAAAAGCTCCAGAAGCAGAAACACCCGTAGAAACAAAGCCCGAGCAAACTGTATCACCAACAGATGTAGGTGATGAACCAGCAGTGGAAGTAACCGAAGCTGAAACGGTTGTAGATTCAGACGCCGAAGACAAAGCACCAGAACCGGAATCAAACCCCGAAGAAGTTACGGATGTTGAACCCGCATCAGACACACAAGCATCTGATGAAAAAGTTGACCAACCAGAAGAACCTTCACCAAAACTGTAGAAAATTTAGAAAAAACCAAAGAAACCTATATACTAAGTGGTGACCATAAGACTAAAACTGTAGGAGTTTCCAATGAACAGTAGCATAGACCAACAATTTATAGAATTTGTAGTAAAGTCGCTCGTCAACAATCCTGATGATGTCAGTATAGAACGTACCATTGACGAAAAAGGTGTGTTGTTGGAACTTACAGTAAATCCAGAAGACCTAGGGCGTGTTATTGGTAAACGCGGAGCAACAGCACAAAGCTTACGGACGCTTTTACGTGCGCTAGGAACCAAAAATGATGCTCGGTATAACCTAAAAATTGTTGACAATGGCGAACCACGCCCTCCACGAGAAGACTACCAATCATCAGACAGTCCAGTAGATAATTCAACCAGTACAACCAGTACAACCAGTGATGATAATTCTAGTTCTGACTCAGACGACAAAACAATAAAAGAAGACTCACCTACCGAGCCTAAAGCAACCAGTGACGACGTTGCAGAAGACAAAACTAATTTGTCTCAGGAAAAAGAACCAGACCATAGTGATGCGGTTAGCAAAACACGGGCTGAGCTTGCAGACCTCGACGACCTAGACATCTGAGACATAAAAGGTTGATTCCCTTATTCAGTTCAACTATAATTATGTCAGTCGAAAGACAAACGAACTTTTCAAACAAAAAACAATTAGCTCTGCGAGACAACGCAAGTTGTGAGCTTTATGTGATAGCGAAGTCCGCCACTTAGCGGATTTTTCTATATCTGACGAAAGTTGAATAGTATTGACAAATATGGTATAATGTATTAAATAACTATGAAAATTCAAATAATTTCACTTTTCCCAGAGATGTTCCATCCAGTTTTAGAAACAAGCATGCTCTGGAAGGCAAAAGACAAAGGAATCGCAGAGTATCACTACATAAACCTGCGCGATTTTGGTCTTGGAAAACGAAAAAATGTAGACGACACTCCGTACGGAGGCGGAGACGGAATGTTACTCAAGCCAGAGCCAATTGTTGACGCGATAGAATTCGCCAAGTCACAAACCTCAAGTAACAAATATCAGGTCATATTACCGACACCCAGAGGAAAACTTTATAAGCAGTCCGATGCCAAAGATTTAGCTGAGAGATGCACGGATTTAATATTTGTATGCCCTAGATATGAAGGATACGATGAGCGAATTACAAAGTGGGTAGATAGGCAATATTGCTTAGGAAATTATGTACTTACCGGCGGAGAAATACCCGCCTTGGCAATTATTGACAGTGTAATACGGTTAATCCCAGGTGTTTTAGGTGGAGAAAGCTCAGTTGAAATCGAGTCATTTCAACTGGACGACAAAACAATCGAATTTCCACAATACACCCGTCCCGAAAATTTCAAAGGCCTAAAGGTGCCAGAAGTGTTATTATCTGGCAATCACGGCAAAATATCCAAGTGGCGTGAAAGCCAATAACTCAGGCAACAAGCAAGAACAAAAAATTTGTTATTGATTTAGGTTGTCGGAACAAAAAGTACATACTTCTTCGTTGTCATTCTCAGCTGCCCATCGTCGAGTAGCTATCTTCCAAGGTTCATAGTCATGATACGCTAATAAATCTGCCAAAGAACGTAAAATCCATCCCTTTTTTCCATATAATCGAACTTTGCCCCACAACACTGCAGCCCATTTATGACCAGCTGGAAAAACATAAACAGGCTTTTTGGCGGAATAAGGCTTCGGTGACTCATGATTAGCCAGAAGTTTCAAATTGGCCGCAACAAATTTGCCATCGTACAGTGCGGTCTGTGCCATGCCGCTATATGGGGTGTCTGCATTGTCACCAATCACATAGATTCCAATTTCACTCTGCAGAAATTGATCAACACGCACTTTGCCATTTTTAGCGAGTTGGAATTTTTGATTATCAAAAAAATTGTTGTTCGATACTCCGGCTGTCCAGATTACTGTGTGACTTCTTATCGATTTGTTGTTGATTAGTAAAGTGTCAGCCGTTTGAGCTTGCACGGCTGTATTGAGGTAAATCCTAACTCCTAGTTTACGCAGTTGACGGGTAATTCGTCTGGAAACATCTTTAGGCATTCGCGGCACCAATCGTGGCGCTGCTTCCACCAAGTCCACATGAATTTTCTGTTTTTTTAGTCGGTGCTTTCGAGCAATTTGCTTTAGATAGGCAGGCAATACGCCAGCTAGCTCAATTCCAGAAGGACCGCCTCCAACGACCACATAATTCAAATCTGGCTCATGTTTTTCGATAAGTTGTTTGTGCAGATGTGCTTTTAATTCCTGAGCATCTGCGTTAGTTTTTATGCCAAATGAAAGTTCTTTGAGCCCTTGAATACCAAAGTAGTTTGTGTACGTTCCAATAGCAAGTACCAAAGCTTCATAGCCAACTATATGTCCAATTTTTGTTTTTAACGTACGCGATTTTCTGTCCAGTCCGACTGCACGGTCAATCAAAATATGCACATTTTTTCCCGAAAATATTTCTTCGAGCGGAATCGAGGAAATAATTTTCCTGCCACCCGTTGCTGTTCTGTACAGGGTTGGATAGTAGCGAAAGCTAGTATGATCAGATATAAGAGTTACATGAAACCGAGCATCATCGGCTAGTTCTAGAGCAGTTTTGATTCCACCAAATCCTCCTCCGACAATTACTACTCTGAGTTTTTTCATATTATATCTGTTTTACGTGCCTTAAGTTATCTAAGACTGATTGTATCATAACGCTTATGACTTATGTTAAGCTAGGGCAATATGGATAATCACAAAAAAGCTTTAAAAGAAGCTGGGTTTGTTGGTGAAATCGACGACACTGTTACCACAAGAGACTTGTATAGTCATGACGCAAGTATGTTTGAGCTCATGCCCCAGGTGGTGATATACCCACAAGACAGCGCGGATGTTCAAAAAGCCGTAAATTACGTTCGCAAAAGCAAGAACGAACATAATCAGCAAGTTTCTATTACGGCCCGTTCAGCGGGGACTGACATGAGTGGGGGAGCCATTAATCAATCTGTAATTATGGATATGACGAAGCATTTTAACAAAATAATTCAAGTAGATTCTCGCTCAGCTCATGCACAGCCCGGAGTTTTTTATAGAGATTTTGAAACTGAAACACTCAAAAATCAAGCGCTAATGCCGAGCTATCCGGCCTCTAGAGATTTATGCACAATTGGTGGAATGGTAGCTAACAATTCCGGCGGTGAAAAATCGTTAGAATTTGGCAAAACAGAAAAATTTGTGACTGAACTTAGTGTGGTTTTTGCAGACGGAAATGAGTATTCTGTAAAGCCTCTTAACAAAGTAGAGTTGGATAACAAGATAGCCCAAAATGATTATGAGGGTAATTTGTATAAACAAGTTTATGAACTAATAGAGTCAAACTATGAGGTAATAAAAGAAGCCAAACCAAACGTGTCCAAAGATTCCACGGCATACCACTTATGGAACGTATGGGACCGCGAAACCGGAATATTTGACCTAAACCAAATCATAATTGGTTCTCAGGGAACGCTCGGAATGATAACTGACATACACTTCAGGCTTGTTCCAGCACCAAAGCACTCTGGAACGTTAGTTGTATTTTTACGTGACTTAAGCCAGTTGGGTGAAATTATTAATAACGTGCTTGAACATAAACCAGCAACTTTCGAAGGCTTTGATAATTATACGCTAATCCTTAGTCTCAAGCTGTTCTTCTTTTTTCACAAAACGCTAGGATGGTGGGGTATGATAAAACTTGCTTTTCAATTAATTCCAGACGCTCTCATGTTGTTCAGGGGTGTGCCAAAGATGGTACTACTTGTGGAATTTAATAGCGATACACCTGAGGGGGTTGCGGAAAAAGTTCACAATCTTATGCTTGATTTGCACCCATTTGACAGCAAAGAATCATACGAAGAAGATGAAACAGAACAAAAAGCTAAAAAATTTTGGATCATGCGAAGGGAAAGTTTCAACCTTCTTAGAAATAAAGTCAAAGACAAACACACCGCCCCATTCATTGATGATTTAGTAGTTCCTCCTAAAAATCTGCCGAAATTCTTGCCAGAACTTCGAGTTATTATTAACAAATATAAACTATTGGCGACTGTTGCAGGGCACATGGGAGACGGCAACTTCCATGTAATCCCACTTATGAATATTGAGCTTCAATCTGAGCGCAAGAAACTAGAGCCTTGTATGCGTGAAGTAAATGCTTTGGTTTTAAAATATGGCGGCAGTTTGAGTGGGGAGCATAACGACGGTATGATCCGCGGTCCTTGGTTGAAACAGATGTACGGCACGGACATGATGTTAATTTTCAAAAAGCTGAAAAACATCTTTGATCCGGACAACATTTTTAATCCACACAAAAAAACCGACGCAAACTGGGACTTCAGCATCAGTCACATAAGAGAACATTTTTAAACTATAGTTGGCTAGAAGCAGTAGCTAGCTTTTTGCGCGTTGCAACCAGGCCAATCGAAACGACCGAAGTATATGCTAGTCCAGAAATACACGCGCTAATTAACGGCGATCCAGTGCTTACAACCAAGTATGTACCGCTTAAGAGAGTTGAGGCCATCAAAGTGTATGCAATATTCAGTCGGGATTTTGAAGGTGAAATATATATGAGCGTAGTATAAATCAAACTTGTTAGCGCAATTATGATATGTGTAGCTAAAACCATAACAAGATTATAACACTAAATTATAGGACTTTCGCACATCACCGTAGCAACAGACCACAGATAGCTGGCTACAAACTGTCTATCTCATCTCAATGTAGCTACAGTTACCCCTCCATAAGCTAGACAGTTTTCGCTTCAACTATCTGCATCCTGTTATCAACGCCGATGTACGAAAGACCTATTTATGGTAGCCAAGCGTCAACCGAAATCAGTAAACTAAAAACAAGCAAAATATATAACGAAAATCGAAACATTGCTTTTGCCCAATCATCTACTTGTGATGAGCTAAAAGATGCCCAGCCAAGCACTATCCAGCGTAGTCCGAGAATTGACATAACAAAAGCGTATAAAATACTCGTCTTTCCAAAAACTGGAATCAAAAGCGTAGCTACTACAAATAGGATTGTATAAACAACTATGAGTTTTTGGGTGTAGGGTATCCCTTTGACAACTGAAATAACTG
Organism: Saccharimonadales bacterium (SeqCode); assembly: GCA_038206875.1. Lineage (GTDB taxonomy): Bacteria > Patescibacteriota > Saccharimonadia > Saccharimonadales > JBBQAJ01 > JBBQAJ01. The sequence goes on along the minus strand of JBBRAK010000006.1, from coordinate 32,042 downwards.
GAATATTTGCGGATTTGTACTCATTTTTTCGATAAACTGCAATCGAATAAAACTCTGGCATTTGCCAAAAAAACAGCACTACAAACAATAGCATTGAAACAATATCTATTCGGCCAGTCACAGCAACATATCCAGATATTATTGGCACAGCCCCAGAAATACTTCCGACCAGTGTTCCGTGCCAAGATAGTCTCTTGGAAAACATACCGTATAGTACGACGTAGTCAACGAACCCAATAATCCCAAGCAAAACTACCAGATTGTTTGTATAAAATACAAGAGTTACTAGGCCCAATATCCCCAGCGTCGCAGAAAAAATCACCGCGTTAACATTAGGAATAGATTTTTTTACCATAGCGCGATTTTTGGTGCGAACCATTTTTGAATCTATGTCTTGGTCCAAAAAATTATTTAAAACACAGGCTGAAGCTATAATTAAACTAGACCCCAAAAAAAGTGCAAGCAGTAGCCAATAGTCAATTTCACCTTTACTTGCAAACAAAAATCCGGCTCCAGCTGTAATCGCATTTGCAAACAATACGCCCGGTTTTGTAAGAGAAAAATATCTTTTAATTGTGGCGCTTAAAATTATCTTTTCAACCCCTTAGTCAATGGATACAACTATATCATCAACTGGGCTGAATTTACAGATGAACTTCGCTTTTGTTGAACCGGATCAAAATGGATAATATCCCGGCCAATATAAAAAATATCGCTACATAAAAAGCTACTTCTATGTACAATTCGGCTTTATAGCCTTCGTTGAAATAATCAACGAAATATTTTACTGCTGCCAGAGAATATGCTGCAGCACACAAAGTTGCTGTTAGGAAAACTGCAGTACGGCTCAAAAGTAAGGCTGAAACTAAGATAGGGATACAGTATAGAATCACAGCTCTACTAGCCATGCCTCTTTGGGTGTATATATTGAATGTTGCTACGGCTATATCAAGAGATATGATGATTGAAAATAACAAGCGGTAATAGGAGCTTTTCCGTACATTGCTTCTGGCAAAATACCAAACGGACACTACCCCGATTAAAAGTAGTACGTTCATTGTCCATCTGCGCAAAACCACATCCGGCTGGATTAGCTTGGTGGCATCTGACGCTATAATATAAACAATATACACAGCTACAAAAACAAAGTGCACTCGGCATGTCCGAATAAGCCCAGTTTGTAACCAATCAACAAAAGTAATTGATTTTGGTTTAGCCATTACCACTTAAGTCAACCACGTCGCTTACGCTTATGTCAATCAGCTTGTTACCTCTGCGCTCTTGATAGTACGTGAGCATTTTACAATTCTTGCTTTTAGAAGCTGACCCCATATCTGTACAAGGCTGGTGAGGGTCATGTTATAGTAAATATGATGATTATGGTTATTCTGTGAAAGATTATTTTTCATGGTAAAAATACGCAAAAAAAAGCTCCATTCAGGATGGCTAGCTCTGTTGATATTTATGGCACTGACGGACTTGTTTTTACTGATTAGATATTTTGTTTTGGGGAAAAACATTGCGTTATTTAACCCCAAGGGCGCAATAGCACAACAACAGCTCCATTTGATGATGGTTATCTTCGTCATCCTTTTCGCAATAGCAGTCCCAACACTTTTTATTGTATATTTTACGGCATGGAAATATAGGGAATCAAACACCAAACTAAAGCACACATCAGAGACCTCGCGAAGTAAATATTTAGTTTCATTTATGTGGAGTCTGCCAACAGTAATTATATTTGGTCTTGGTGTTGTTATGTGGACTGCTACTCATAGACTAATCCCTCAGCGAGCGATTGCATCAGATGCCAAGCCGATTGTAATTCAAGTTATATCTATGCGCTGGAAGTGGTTGTTTATATATCCTGAGCAAAATATTGCTACTGTAAACTTTGTCCAAATACCTGTCGACACACCCGTAGTTTTTGAGCTAACTGCTGATGAAGCTCCCATGAGCTCTTTTTGGATACCAAATCTTGGCGGTCAATTATATTCGATGACAAGCCATGTGAATAGGCTAAACCTGATTTCTCAAACTATCGGCGATTATCCGGGTAGTACACCCGAAATAAATGGTTCCGGTTTTGCGGGGATGAAATTTACCACACGTGTTAGTAGTTCAGAAAAGTTTGATCTTTGGGTGCAAGATGTGAGGCAATCAACTGAAGTATTGAATATTGCAAACTATGATAAATTGTTAGAACCAAGCGAATATAACCCAGTCGTATTTTACTCGGCATATGACAACAGCCTTTACGACAGAGTTATAAGTAAATATTTAGGGTCATCAAATGACCACGGGCATCACTAATGAAAGAATTTATACTTGGCAAACTAGACTGGAATGCACTTCCTCATGAGTGGTTCACTCTTGGAGGATCACTGGCATTTATTACTTTAGCCTTGACCGCAATTTTAGTGATTACTCGAATGAAAAGGTGGAAATGGCTTTGGAATGAGTGGCTGACTTCGGTAGATCCAAAAAAAATTGGAATTATGTACTTTATCGTAGGCGGTTTTATGCTCTTGCGTGGTGGACTCGATGCAATTATGATCTGGCTCCAGCAAGCAATGTCATCAGGCGCTTCGCATGGCTATTTATCTTCTAATCACTTCCAACAAATCTTTACCGCCCACGGAAATATTATGGTTTTCTTTGTTGCTATGGCTTTTGTTTTCGGGCTCATAAATTACATAGTGCCCTTGCAGATTGGAGCGCGTGACTTGGCATCGCCGTTTATGAATACTTTGGGCTTTTGGTTATTTGTCGCAGGTGTTGTGATGGTAAACATGTTTTTCCTCTTTGGTGGAGAATACGCCGCAACGGGTTGGCTTGCGGTTGCTCCGCTTTCTGAAAGGGCATTTAGTCCAGGGGTTGGGGTGGATTACTGGATATGGAGCCTACAAATTTCTGGCATCGGAACTACTCTCGGAGCAATAAATTTTATAATGACTATTTTGAAAATGCGTGCGCCAGGGATGAAGCTAATGAAAATGCCATTATTTACCTGGGGTTCACTGTGTAGCATGATTATGGCGGTCACTGTTTTCCCGTTACTGACCGCAACGCTATTTTTACTATTTTTTGATCGTTATTTGGGTGCAAACTTCTTTACATCTTTTGGTGGGGGTAACCAAATGTTGTATACCAATCTCATCTGGATGTGGGGGCATCCGGAAGTATATGTGTTAATTTTGCCTGCTTTTGGGGTGTTTTCTGAGGTGGTTTCAACATTTAGTCGCAAACCAATTGCTAGCTACAAATCGGCTGTATTTGGTATGATCGGCGTATCAACACTGGCGCTTTCTGTGTGGTTGCATCACTTTTTTACAATGGGTGCTGGCGCAAACGTAAATGCCTTTTTTGGTGCTATGACAATGTTAATTGCAATCCCAACAACTGTTCTTGTTTTCAACTGGATTGCCACAATGCACAAAGGACGCATACGGTTCGATACACCAATGTTATGGTTTCTTGGGTTTGTTGCCGTTTTTGCAATTGGTGGTATAAGTGGTGTCATGTTGGCTGTTCCGCCAGTCGATTTCCAGCTTCACAATAGTTTGTTCCTTGTAGCTCATTTTCACTCAACCGTCATAGGGGGGGTACTGTTCGGTATCTTTTGCGCACTGTCGTACTGGTTCCCAAAATTTACTGGTATCAAGCTCAACGAGCGGATAGGTAGGTATGCATTTTGGTGTTGGATGATTGGATTTTGCATGTCGTTTATACCAATGTATGTTTTAGGGTTTATGGGGGCATCCAGGAGGCTTGACCATTACGATGCTTCAACAGGATGGCAACCTTTGTTTATAATGATGTTTATTGGGGGGCTAGTTATTGCTGTTGGTGTAGCGTTGCAGATTGCTCAGATTTTGGCTAGTTTTATCCAAAAAAATCGATTGCGTGACACGACTGGAGACCCTTGGGATGGCCGGTCCCTAGAGTGGTCTACAGCTTCACCCCCCCAGTTTTACAATTACACTACTATCCCGCAAGTAAAAACTCGGGATGCTTTTTGGGAAATTAAACACTCAGCAATCCCAAAACCTGCTTTTGAAGATATTCACACTCCCAAAAATATTTCTGCTGGGATTTTTATTGCAGGTTTCGCTTTTTTGGTTGGTTTTGCGTTTGTCTGGAACATAAACTGGCTGGCTGTGGTATCTATGGTAGGCATTCTTATTGTTTTTGTTAGACGAGGTTACGACGAACATCCTGAGTACATAATATCTGCCGCTGAAGTGAAAAAACTTGAAGAAGATCGGCTCAAAAAAGATAAGGCTAAACAAACTAATATTGAACTTGGCTCAGATGAAGATATGGGGCTAGCTGAGTTAATCACAGTTGTGCTGAAGTTTGGGCTTGATGTAATTAAAAACAAACGGTGGCAAAAATGGTAAAAACAGATCACGAAGCTGAAGCCACAGATAGGGCAATGTTTGGATTCTGGATATATTTGATGACAGACCTTTTGATGTTTTCCGTCCTGTTCGCTGTGTATTCCGTGTTGCATAACAGCACACTTGGTGGTGAAACTGGATATGATCTTTTCAGCTTACCGCTAGCTCTAACCGAAACATTGATTCTTCTAACCAGTAGTTTTACGGTCGGAATCGCCATGTTAGCTGTACGCCGTGGCAACAAAATCCAGACTCTCATATGGCTTGGTATTACTTTTGCACTCGGGCTAGCGTTTTTAAGTCTGGAAATGAAAGAGTTTGCCGAGTTTATTCACGCGGGTCACACTTTGCAGACAAATGCCTTTCTGTCGTCATTCTTTGTGCTGGTTGGCACGCATGGATTGCATATAACATCTGGGCTATTATGGATGGCAACCACAATGGTTTATGTCATGAAAAGGGGACTTAACGCTCCGTTGGTTCGAAAATTGGCAATGCTCAGCCTGTTCTGGCACTTCCTAGACATAATATGGATATTTATCTTTACTATAGTTTATTTGAGGGCTTTTGTATGAGTGACAATATGCTAAAAACAAGCAACAATCCAAAGCCAGAACGCGGGGATGTGTCGACTTACGTGATAGGGTTCATATTATCACTGTTATTTACGTTTATTCCTTACTACCTTGTAGTAAACCAAACTATCTCTGGCACACAATTACTTTTAGCAATTGTCGGATTTGCTGTAATACAGATGATTATTCAGGTGACGTTTTTTTTACACTTGGGGCGTGGGCCAAAGCCAAACTGGAATTTATTTTTCTTTATAGCAACCATAGGTGTTGTAGGGATCGTAGTTGGCGGTTCAATAATGATTATTAACAATCTGCACTACAATATGTCACCAACTAACCAAACAAAGAAACTGGTTGGTGACGAAGGGATCTATCAAATAGGTGGCGAAGTTACTGGTGCATGTCAAGGTCAAAAATCAAACCATCAAGTTAGAATAAAGAACGCTCAGGCAGACCCACTTCGCACTGTGGCTGGTAAATGCGACACACTGACTTTTATCAATGACGATAAGCAGGCAGTAGAAATATCATTTGGAACACATCCTGCGCATGAATCTTATGCTGGGGAGTATGAAGTACTAGTACGCCCTGGGCGCAGTAAATCAATTACCCTCTCGGAACCCGGAACATATAACTTTCACGACCATTTAAAACCAGAAACAACCGGAACCTTCACTGTAACTAATTTTTAGCTGGAATCAATAATATTGACAAAATACTTGAGAAGTTTTAGAGTAGTTTTATGCTACACAGACTACCCGAGTCCAGTGAGATTTTTGTACCAGATGTTAATGGAGAGGCTACTGCGTTTAACGCAGAGTCTGCCAGGGTCCAAAGAGCAGTCGGAGTAAATCCACGGGAATGTTTAAAACTGGGTATACTTCCTGGAGATGCCAGAACAGAGCTTGACGAGTTATTTTCATATTTGCAGCTAGGAATATGGATATCACCCGCAGAGGGATATTGGTATGATCATGACGAAGAATTGCACCGCGGTAGAATTAGAAACCTACATCCAAATACCGTAAAAACCATAATTAATGCAGCTACGATTGGCGAAGAACAATTACTTCAGGGTAAAGTCAAATCGGCAGAACGAATCGGCACAAATATAGACATACTAATTGATGAAAATTCTTCATTGATGGAATATTTAAAACTCATCGATGCCTGTGGCGTCGATATTAGTAATTTAAGTGCGTATCCAGACAACTCGGTTCAAGAGCAACACACAATAGATTTTGAACAAGTAGCATAAGAAATAATCAAGATCGACAATTTATGCTTTGTCTATTTCTATTGTCTAATAGCCCGACTCTCTTTTAAGTCCATAGTCTACGTTATTGCCACCACCATCAACAACAATTGTTTCACCGTTTATGTAGCTGGCTTTTTCAGATATCAAAAACTCAACCACATCTGCCACCTCACTTGGCTTTCCGGTGCGCTTCAAGGGGTTTGTATCTTTGGCGTTATCAGTAGCCTCATTGCCAACCATTGACGTTTCAATCCAGCCTGGTGCAATGGCGTTAACGCGTACGCCGAGAGGGCCAAAAGTGTTACCCAGGCTTTTGGTAGCATTTATCAGACCTGCCTTGCTGGCAGAATAACTAATTCCACCATAAGCTCCAGTCAAGCCGTCTGTACTAGAAATGTTAACAATGCTACTACCTGAAGCCATAGACTTACCTACTATTCTAGACAGAATTAATGGTGCGGTTAGATTGACCTCTAGTGTTTTATCCCAATTGTCGAAATTTGGTTTGTTTAGATCGTCCATCTCCCAGACACCAGCGTTGTTGATTAACGCATATGGTTTAAGTTTCGTCAGCATTTCTGCCATCTCAAGTGTTTGCTCTCTATGAGAAAAATCTACTTTGTGAAAAATTATGCTATGTTTCTTTGCAAGTTCTTCAGCACTTTCAGAAGAAGAACTGTAGGTTCCGTGAACTGTATAGCCTGCTAGGGCGAGTTGAACGGCGATGGCTCTGCCGATACCTTGGCTAGCACCGGTTACAATAACAATCCTATCCTCTGAAATTTTCATATGCTAAGTATACCAAAGCCATGTCGATTAGTGTGGTTTCATGAAGGAGGAGATTCTAAAATTTCGGATCTAGTCAAATTACATTGGCATGACTTCATAGACGCGGATTGCCGTTGTCTTGTTGTGCTCTAGCATTGGGCAACTTTTTGCTAGCGCTACGGCGTCGTCCATACTGCCGGCTTTTACAATAGAATATCCGCTAGAAGGGAAGTTTTCTATAGCATTTACTCCACTGTTTTCTACGGCTTGGCCGTTATCATTGAACGGTCCGCCACCGTCTACAAGTTTGTCTCCCAAGCTTCCAAACCATTGTTTCCAGTCATCCATTATTTCTGGCATTGTCTTTTTGGTGTCGTCGTTTTCTGTTTTGTAATAAAGTAACATGTAGTTCGCCATGTTAGCTCCTTTCTTCTCGCCTTGGTGGCGTATTAGTTATTTAATCCGGCAGGTGCGCTATATAATTTTCTAGCGTTTCGTGCCGACTACCCCAATGTGTGTGATATTGGCTCAGCCATTGCTTCGCCAAGTCGAGCGAATCAGGATTCAGCGCAACATATCTGCTACGACCTGACTTCTCTACTCTTATCAAATCTGCATCCAGAAGCACTTTAATGTGCTTATGGATAGCAGGAAGGGATAGTCCAAACGGAGTCGCTAGCTGACTAATAGTAGCTGGTCGGTAGGCGAGCATATGAATCATTCCGCGCCGGTGCTCATTGGCAAGCGCGTCAAAGATTTTATCTATTTGTATGGACAATTCTTCCCTTTTCATAATACTTAACCAACAAGTTAAGTATACATTTACAAGAAAAGTCTGTCAATGTAAAATTCTGCGAAAGTAACGCAGGATAACACATGCTTATATTTGCACTAACTCAAGTATAGTTATATAATATCTCACAATGAATTTTGAAACAGGCGGAGAAGCATCATCTGCAAATTCTATACCGGTAGCAAACAAAAATCCGGAAACCGACTTTGATTTGTTATGCAATTTTACGGATATAGCTGACCAAATTCGTCCAGTAGTGGTAGAAATAGATGAAAGTTGGCAACGCACCGAGGCGATAAAAAGAGCTGTTTTGGCAGATGTTATCGATATTGTTGTTAGGGCGTCAGACAAATGTGGTAACGATTCGGCGGGAGGAAGCACGAACCGTGAAATGCGGAGGCAGAATGATGCAAATATACATGAAAGATTCTTCTCTATTGCCGTTGAAGCTATTGCGTTCTCTGTTAGACACGGTATGCACAAAAATGTCCCAAATAGTCCTGTGCTTTCAGAGTTTGAGGGTTTGCCAGAATCGACTGCTGTTCTTAGCATTTATGTCAATAGTGCTATCGAAAACGTTTTTGGCTACTACCAGGTGGATGGCGAAGCAGAGTTTCTAGAAGAAGGTTCTATTGTTATTGCTAGCCTTGCTCCACAACTTGCTACAGATTACGAGCTAATATATAAAGCAACCAAGGAACTTGTGGCACATACATCTGGCTATGTAGAAGCCGGCATACCACAAGCCGAATCTTTCGTAGCATGGCTTAAGCAAGTCCGAGAAGATGAGGAGGGTGATTACAGAGCTTATCTACAGATGCTAGCCCAAGATTTACTAGATAACGGTCAAGAAAATCAAGATTCAGTACTGACTCAAGCTTTAGACAAGTTAAGGACTATTGCAAGTGAGACCCTGCAGGGTGAGTTCTTGGATGCCTTACTTTCTGGTGAGGTAGCAGGCATTGATTCTAAGATTCAAGAGTGGACCAAATTAATTGCAAAAATTATTGAAACCACAGATCCAGTCTATTTCGTTGATCCAGCAGAAATAATTTCTTCGCTGGAATCTACTTGGCCGGCGGAATTAAAAGAAGCCTTCCAGACATACGCGAACGGTCGTATAGACTTTCTTCAAAATACGATTAAAGAACTTCTAAAAAACTATGTGATTAGAAGCCGCTGCACACCGACCGAAGAACGCTTAAATCTTCTAATTGGTGAAACTCGAAATGCAACTGGGAGAGAGGCAGGCTCACGAAAACGGAGTTCAGGAAAAGCAAAAGGCAGACGCTTACGTGCTAAACCATCACTTAGGCAAATTTTAGGAGTAAGTGATATTGAAACGTCCTTAACTCCCAATAACTTAGCAGTGCTTAAACAATCACCCGACGGGTTTCTTGTAGATATAAACGATGCTTCTGAAGAAATTGATGCCATGGTAGAAAGATATGCAAAATCCTATCCACAGGAAACCGGGCTGAGAGATTCGATAAGTTCATTAGTTAAAGCCGTGCTAGACGATCCTTTTGGTCCCGGGACAAAAAATCTAAAAGGACAAGTTATAAATCTGGTTGGGCACAACGGAAAGAAGGTGCCACTAAGGAATGCTACAACACGCAAAAATGTCACTGTAAAATCTAGTGGAAACGTATCCTACAGAACCAGGGTAATTTATTGCGTTATATCCGGTCCAGGCGGTGATAGCGTAGCTATAAGAGAAATACTGCATCACAACGAGCAAGATGCTAAATATAATCCATCTTGAAGAATTGACGGAATACAAACTATTTTCCAGAAAAAATTATTTTGCAGAAACTAGGTTACATCTACTTTAGTTTTCGCCATCCACCTGCACGGTTGTTTTTGGCGATGGTCTTAATGAATGCTTTAAATGCATCTTCATTTAGTGAATCATATTCGTAGATTTGAATTGAGCGCGCGGTTAGGAAGGCGACTAGATTGTTGTTCTTCAAAGGAGACAGAGCTACAATTAGTATAGACAATATGTTAAAGCGCAAAGAAATAGCAAAAAAGTTTTTACTTCTATCTAGGCTCACGAAGAAACATGTCAGAGCCAGGCCAGTGGTTTTTGTAGTGGTATTTGGCATTATCGGCATAGTCTTTCTAGCCAGTACAAAAGCTGCATCTCCGGCATTAAAAATAGAAGCTGAAGTTGGACAAGTGACAGGGTCTGCCAGCCTGTCCCCATCCACAGGAACTGATGCCTCGGCGAGCGGGGGTAAATCGCTTTTGTTTGGTGGTGCCACTCCAAAAATTCTCTGGGGTATAGGTGATGAGCCAGATCAGGCGCTACACTCACTACTCCACACTCAGTCACCAACTAAGATGATTACTGCTTGGTACAATGGCGCTGGAGACCTAGGCTGGATGACTGGGTATCGTAATGGCATGGGAATTTCTGACATCTACGCCGCCGGCAATGCTATGGAGCTTGTTGTCTGGTTAGCGCCTGACCCACAATATCCACTAACCCCACAGTTCCAACAAGATATTGCCAGTCTGGCTACAACTTTTGGCGGTACAGTACCCAATCCAAACCCAAACAATTTAGTAGCACAACATGGACCACTATATGTCGTTCTCTTCACAGAAGTTGAAACCTACTATGAAAGTAATACTGCAGCATACAAACAGGCGCATACGAAAGATGAATACAACACAGCGCTCAGGCAGTCCTACGTAAGTGCAGTGTCGGCTATTCATAGTGCAAACAGTCAAGCAAAGGTAGCTTTGGGTTTTGGAGGGTACAGTTGGTACAACCCCTTGCCAACCACTGTAATCGACCTCAGCTTTTGGAACAGTGCTATCAGTGCCAGCGACTTTACTGCAGTCCAGGAAATGCATGCCTGTAACAATGAAGTTAACGGTCAAAGCATATTAGTACCGCAGATTCGTAGTTCGGTGAAGCAACTGGGCAGTTACGGAAAGCCAGTCATGATATCTCACTTTCAAATGTTTCCTGCTACCGGAACTCCAGCAGGATGTGAGCGCGACGGCTTTGCTAAGTTCGAGCAAGAAATGTTCACTGATGCCTCACTAAAACAGTTAGTAGATTATGGCTTATTCGCTTGGGTCTTTATGGGAAGCTCCGGACCAGAGTATGACAACTACGTAGCCAACCCCGGACCTAACTTTGACTATCTCAAGAACTTTATTACGGGCCATGCCAGTCCTGGTATTGGATTCCCCTAACCCCCAATAACTTAGCAGTGCTTAAACAATCACCCGACGGGTTTCCTGTAGACACAAACGATGCTTCTGTAGAAATCGATGCCATGGTAGAAAGATGTGCAAAATCCTTTCCACAGGCAACCGGGCTGAGGTTGCGAAAACACAGCGGTTAGTTAAGTTTGGTGGAGCTCTGGATAGCGTTAACGATGTGGTCAATAAAGGGGAGTTGGTCAAACAGACTTAAAAACCATAGTGCAACTGCAACCACTATTGTACCTCCCAGGAACAAGCCGAAACCGTAAACTATCCCCCTTAGAAACGTATATTTGAGAGACTGTTTGTAGCTGACGAATCCAGTTTGATAAAGATACATCATCTTTTTGCCGATTTCGGCAAGCTCTTTATCGGTTGGGTTTTTAGCCATTGTTTAACTTCAGCCCTTGCTTATAAATTCTGATTTTTAAACTTGTTCATAGTTTGCTGTGCTCGTTGTTCAGCATTGTCAGACTCTTTTGCCTGCCGTTCGAGGTTCGATGCTTCTGTCTCCAGCTGGGTAGCTACTCTCTCAAGATCAACTGCTGATCTGTGCATATTCGTCGCTTGGTCTCGGTGTTGTTTGGCTTGTAATTTAGCTTGCTGTGCTGCGTTTCGAACTTGATCGCCTGCTGACATAGATCTCCTTTTCTTACCCATTCATTATATCACTCATATGTCGTGTACATATTTGAACGTTCAGATTAATATAAATTATTTGATTATTCAAGACGTACTTAGTTCACAAAGTGAAACTACAAAACCTGAAGGTCACTTTAGCTAAGCAGAACAACATTCACTTCAGAACCTAAGACGCGTTTTGCTATGCCTGCTGACATAATTCTTGATGTCTCATCAGCTATATCGAAAAAGGTGCCACTGTTTCCCCCTAGCTCAACGCTTTTGACGCCATCTTCTTCCACAAAAATAATAAGTCCACCGTCAGTTACGCCCAAAACATGCATCAAGCTAATATTATCGTCCGGCTTGGCGTAGTATAGTTCCATCATTTTAGCAAGACGCCCTTCTTTAGCTAGTACCCCCTCTGCTATATCTCCATGTTGAACATGACGAGGTTTGTCGTAGTCGGGAAACGAGTTTGGCCCAACATACATTACTTCATTCATAACGATGTAATTTCCGACATTCGTTTCAAATCTTTCTGGAAAAATCTGAAACATTTCAAGGTTTAGCTCACCAGCCATATCATCGCATAGGTCTAAAGCATCTTCGCCTGGGAGGGACATATGCAAACGATAACATTAATATATCTAAAAGTCAATACTTGGCTGGGGATGAGGGATTCGAACCCCCGATGGTGGAACCAGAATCCACTGCCTTACCACTTGGCCAATCCCCATCGTTTAACCTGCATAATTATATGGATTTTGGTTACAGATGTCGAGGACTGGAAATATGTGATGTAAATCACAATTGTTGGGTGTTCAACAGCACTGCGCACAATCTGATAGTTGTCTATAATATGACCTGAGAAGGGAGAGTGTAATGGCAGATTTATCAAACGAACAAACCAAAACAACAGAAGTATTGTTAGATTTTGCAAAAAATATTGAGCTGGATTACATCGAATCTCCTTTGGTGACTATTCCAGACGCCAAGACCCTGCGCCAACGTAAATTTTCAAAACCGCTTACTTACCGCAGACCAAAATACTTGCAATATATTGATTACGTATAAGTTACAATAAATTCATGTTCAAAACAGCACTACGAGTGCTTGGTATTGTCGGTACAATAATTTTTGTCGGTATTTTTGTTCGTACCCCGAGTTTTCCAACTCCAGACAAAATATTTATTTTGTTAGTATTGGGTGGACTGGCATACGGGCAGGCCGTGGAGGTTCTAAAAAGATTTACTCCGTTTGTGGTGTTACTGCTCGTATATGAATCATTCCGTGGTCTAGCGTCCACCTTAAACACTCATGTGAATTACGATTTCATGATTGTAGCGGACAAACTGCTTTTTTTTGGTCATTTGCCTACAGTATTGCTTCAAAATGTATTATGGCATGGTCATGTTCAGTGGTATGACTTCGTATTTTACGGCGCATATACGCTTCATTTTGTACTACCTTTTACGCTTGCAGTTGTAGTATGGAAAACAAAAGCCAAACAGTACTGGAGGCTAATAACCACTTATGTAACTGTCTCGTTTGCAGGGTTTTTGACTTTTCTGGCGTTTCCGGCAGCTCCTCCTTGGCTTGCTAGTGAAAGGGGTTATATTTTCCCTCCGATTGTTCATGTTTCAAGTGCAATTTGGTCTGCTTTTGGGATACATGATTTTCCCAGCGTATATAACAAAATAGCACCAAACCAGGTTGCAGCCATGCCGTCTCTGCACGCTGCATATTCCATGTTGTTTGCTCTTTTTGTAACACGTTGGTTCAAAACCAAATGGAGATATCTGGCGTGGATATACCCCTTGTTAATTTGGGTTGGCACGGCTTATATGGGCGAGCACTACGTCATAGATATCGTAGCTGGGATTATTTATGCGGTCGTAGGTTATGTTGTGGCGCCTCATATTTTAAAAATGACCCAGGCTTCGCTTAAAAAACTTTTGCATGCCTACAAATCCATGCTAAAGTAAAAGCACTTTAACAATTTACGAAATATACAGAGTGCAGCGAGAGATCTAGCTTGTGGACCTGCCAGCAACCTTTTTAGTTAGGTGCTCCATCTAGACCGCATAACGGCGGAAAGATATTGAAACATTTGTATCCTTTCTGCTATAAACCAAGAAAGGATTTTTTTATGTCAAAAGTTAGATTATTTACCTCCGAAAGCGTGGCATCCGGCCACCCAGACAAAATCTGCGACGCCATAAGCGATGCAATATTAGACGAAATTCTACGACAAGACCCGAATGGGCGTGGAGGAATTGAAGCCGTTGCTGGCGCTGACCAGATAAGTCTTTTTGGCGAAATCAAAACTACTGCCAAACTGGATTTGGAAAAAATTGTACGAAGTGAAATAACTCGTCAAGGATACACGGAACCTAAATGGGGTTTTTCTGCAAGCGAGTCAAAATTTAGCAACTACCTGCATCAACAGTCACCAGAAATATCTCAAGGCGTAGATGTTGACGGCGCAGGCGACCAAGGTATGATGTTTGGCTATGCCTGTGACGAAACCCCAGAACTCATGCCACTTCCAATCATGCTCGCTCATCAATTAGCGCGAAGAATTGATGAAGTTCGAGAAGAGGGAATTCTCAGTTATATTCGACCAGATGGCAAAGCCCAGGTCACCATACGTTACGAAGACGACAGACCAGTTGCTGTAGAAAAAGTGGTAATTGCTGTCGCTCACAGCGAAGACACTACGGCGGAGGAGGCTCATGTAGGAGTTATCAAAGAAATCATTACTCCAGTTTTGAATAAATATAATATGGTAGTTCCAAGTGAGGAAAACATAACTGTCAATGGAACGGGTCTATGGAACATTCCAGGTCCAGAGTCAGACGCTGGGCTTACAGGTAGAAAAATTGTAGTAGATGGTTATGGCGGTTACGCAAGAGTTGGCGGAGGAGCATTTAGTGGCAAAGACCCCAGCAAAGTTGACCGTTCTGGTGCATACGCAGCTCGCTTTATAGCAAAAAACATCGTTGCCGCAGGACTTGCCACCAAGTGTGAAGTTGGCCTGGCATATGTTATTGGTCAGCCAAAACCACTCATGCAGACAATTGAAACCTTTGGCACTGAAACGGTCAGCGAAGAAGAACTTCATGCTTTCAAAGATAAGTTAATCGACACATCGGTAAAGGGCATTATAGAAACTCTAGATTTGCGTCGACCGATATATTCCCAAACATCTGCCTATGGACACTTTGGCAAGCCAGGCCTCCCCTGGGAAGAAATTGCAAAGCAATAACAGAAAACTTGCTAGCATTATCATGGATTGTTGAGTTTTAGCTAGCTTCGATTTTGCCACAGGCAAGACGTGGTCCGCCACTGTGGCCAGAACCGGTATCACCAGGAGTGTAAGGGTCCGGTTTGCCGTGTACCATGAGTGATGTGCCTTCAGTAGGTTGCAAAATTGACACTGGGCCATCCGACAGTGTAACGCGCGAAGTTATTGTTTGTAGCTCACCATCCCCGCTTTCGTCTATGCTTATGCTAGGAAGGTCTCCGGCATGGTAGCCGTGATTGGCGTCAGCGTCACTATTACCGCTTGGACCTGGGTCAAAATGCCCACCTGCACATTTGAAGCCATCACATTCGCAGTCGGCCTTTTCGTGTATATGCACAGCGTGCTTTCCGGCAGTCAATACCTTGGGGTCACCCTGAAGTGTTAATTTGATATGTACATATTTCCAGCCGTCCACGTCGTATTCGGTAAAAACCGCAACTCCCGCAATGTCAGGGCCGACAACCTTCGCGGTTGCCTTGGCGGTGATTGTCTTGTTTCCAGCGTCTAAATCAACTTTCATTGCGCCTTCTCATAACAACTAAAAGCATTGTAATTAACGATGTTGCTACCATTGTCACCAGGACTGGCAGACTCATACTCAATGTATGCAGAATGGTGTGATGTGCAAAATTTTCCATATTTCCTCCTTACTGTATTTCTATTATATCACTTTGGGAAGGTATTTATGCTTGCTTGTATAGGTCTGCTTATGTTATAATATTGCGAAGGTAAGCGCCCGTTGGCGCTTTTTGATTTAAATGACACAAGACACAACCAAAATTCGCAACATTGCAATTATAGCTCACGTAGACCACGGTAAAACTACTTTGGTTGACGGGCTTCTTAAGCAGTCACAGACTTTTGGTGCTCACCAAGCTGAAATGAGCCAAGATTTAATAATGGATAGTGGCGACCAGGAACGTGAGCGAGGAATTACTATCACTGCCAAGGTTACTGCGGTTCAGCACGGTGACTATCGTATAAACATCATTGACACCCCTGGGCACGCCGATTTTAGTGGAGAAGTAGAACGAACTTTAAACATGGCCGACGGATGCATTTTAATTGTTGATGCCCAGGAAGGTCCTATGCCCCAAACCAAGTTCGTATTATCAAAAGCACTCGCCAATGAACTCAAGCCAATTGTTATAATAAACAAAATTGACAAATCAGCCAGCCGAATAAAAGAGGTAGAAGACGAGCTTGCTGACTTGTTTCTAGAACTTGCTGTGCACGAAGATCAACTGCACTATCCGGTTTATTTTGCTGTAGGTAGAGCAGGCAAGGCGTGGGCAAACCCACCAACAGATTTCGAATCAAAAGGTGATTTGGAAGTTATATTTGACGCTATTATTGAGCACGTACCAGCTCCAAAAATTGAACTGCAAAAACCTTTTCAGATGCTAGTAACTGCACTTGGCTGGGACAGTTTCAAGGGAAAATATGCTATTGGCAGAATAAGTCGTGGAAAAGTAAAGCCCGGAGACGCAGTTACTCTTTGCAAAAAAGACGGCACACTTGCCAAAGCAAAGGTCGACAATGTGTATATGAGTCACGGAGTTAGTAAGTTTGAAGTTCCTGGGGGTGTTGCGGGAGATATCGTACAGTTGACTGGAATTACAGAGGCGCAGATTGGCGAAACAATTGCAGACGCTGCGCAACCAGAAGCTTTGCCAGTCATGGAAGTTGAAGCTCCAACGCTAAAAATCTACTTGGGTCCAAACACCAGCCCATTCAAGGGCACGGAAGGCGAATTTAATACCAGCCGACAGATTGGTGAACGTTTGCAAAAGGAGTTGGAAACAAACGTTGGTTTACGGGTAGCAGACGACGGAATTGGTTTTTTGGTATCCGGAAGAGGGGAACTTCACTTAAGCGTATTAATTGAAACTATGCGTCGAGAAGGTTATGAATTTGAAGTCGGACGCCCACAAGTTGTTACCCGCGAGCACGAAGGTGTTACAGAAGAACCGTTAGAAGAACTAATTATTGAAGTGCCTGCCGAACATGTTGGCACGGTACAAATGGAACTTGGAGCCCGCAAGGCAATACTAAAAGAACAGTTTGCCAGCCCAAAAGGGGTAACGAAACTAGTTTACGAACTTCCGACACGTGCACTGCTTGGACTGAGAAACATTCTACTCACCAACACAAAAGGAACCGTAATTATGAACAGTCTTAGTATTGGATATCAGCCAATGGGAACGTCTTTGAACCAACTTCGTAGTGGTGCATTGATCGCATTTGAAGCAGGCATAACAACTCCATATTCACTTCAAACTGCCGAGGAGCGGGGTATTGTGTACGTAGGCCCCGCCGAAAAAGTCTATGCTGGACAAATAATCGGTTTGAACAAACGCCAGGAAGACATGGAAATAAACGTGTGTAAAGCAAAGCACTTGACCAACATGCGTAGTAGCTCATCTGACGGAGTCGTCCAGCTCACCCCACCAGTCATATTTAGTCTAGAAGAATGCATCGATTTCATAGAAAACGACGAGCTATTAGAAGTAACTCCCAAATCTCTCCGCCTCCGTAAAAAAGAACTAGACCAAGCCAAAAGAAAACGCCAAAACAACAAATCACAAAATTAACACTTCAAAAGGTCCGACCTTTTACAGAGAGGGGAAATGTGATTGGGGGATACTTGGTAGATTAATGTATTTATGCTTAACTTGTTAAGTAATATTTTATGATTAAAATTTCTGACAATCAATTTGAAAAACTTATTGCTGAGTGTATGGACGAACTGCCCGAGGAGTACATTACTGGCATGAAAAATGTATTTATTACTTTTGAAGACTCTCCCACACCCGAGCAACGACAAAAACAAAAATTACGATATGACCAGACTTTATTTGGTCTGTACGAGGG
The DNA here is from genome assembly GCA_038206875.1 of Saccharimonadales bacterium (SeqCode). Lineage (GTDB taxonomy): Bacteria > Patescibacteriota > Saccharimonadia > Saccharimonadales > JBBQAJ01 > JBBQAJ01. Next base: position 14,215 of record JBBRAK010000006.1, on the reverse strand, counting down.
GATTCCACTCACCAAAAGAGGAGCCGGGTACAATTTGGTCCTGCCTGACAGGATTACAATATTTAAAGGGCCCATCTCTCACGCTAGTCATGATTTGATAAGCCTCAGAAGTCAAGTCAAACATACATTATGGCATGAAATAGGTCATCATTTTGGTCTCGACCACGATAGAATTCATGAAATAGAACGCAATTGGCACTAAGATTTTGCTATCATGAAGAGTAGAGATGTTCCACTATCGTAAAAATTTGAAAATTTACCAAAGCTATCCAAAGCCAGAGGTTTGCACTTTCTGCGAAGATGACATGGATGATCGGAAAGTTGAAGTTACCAAATATGCATATGTAGTACCGAACCGAATCTTTTATGACCTCTGGGAACTTAGAGCTGTTTCTGACCATTTGCTAATAATCCCCAAACGTCATGTGCGTAGTATGAACGACTTAACCACTCGCGAACGAAAAGACATCATGGACTTGATATGCAAGTACGAAGCCAAAAATTATAATGTTTACGCTAGAGCCATAAACAGCAAACAACGTTCAGTCAATCACCAACACACCCACCTCATAAAAACACACGAAAAACGAGCAAGAGGGAGCTTTAATATACAAAAACCTTACATATTCATAAAATTCTAACATTGAAGATGACTGTTGAAATTTTAATAAGTTTGCGATGACTAACTTACCTCTGTAAGTATTTGTTTAGCTCAAGTTGATGAATATTGAGGAAACTAGTCTTTATAAAATGCGGTTCCTCCCACGCCAAACCTCCCCAAAACATGACTCATGCGTTGTGGTCTGCGATAGGCGATTGGTAATGTGCCAGACCGCTTGTGTACGTTGCCTTCATATGCTATATCGAGCATCATACTTGTTACCTGGGCTTCGTCATGCAAGAATCTGGGCTCTAGGATTTTATGAGTTGCAGCCACTGCACCACTAAATTCACCTCGGGTAAACGGATTGCAGTCAATAAAAACTGGGATAGCTAACAAGCGCTCAGCCCCATCGACTTGGTTTGGTTCGGTCGCAAAATCAACCGTTCCTTTGCTAACGGTACCCATGACCAGCATTCCATCTTCCTTCTTGTCTTGCTCTCCACTCGTCGCAACAAAGAATTCTGTCCCAATATTCAGCAAGCGACTGTATTCTTTTCTGACATTTTCATTTATATCACCACTGCCGACAATTTGTCTGACACGGGAGCCAGAAGCAGATGCCGGAACAGTCTGTAGAATCCCAGCCAAATGAAGTAAGCCGTTATCAACTACAAAGCCCTCATCGGTATCACGGGATGCAAGTAGTGATAATTCGAACAGTGTAATAATCCTAGAAATAATCGCAACAACTCTATTTGTTGGATTTTCTACTTTGTGACGAATGTTTACTTCTGTTCTAGCGGTTAGCAGTGCAGCAATATCAGCATAAGATATGTGGTTACTCGCCCACAAAATCGAACCATTGTTATCTGGCCCTGTATGTTCTGCAACTGCGTCGCTTTTCAATGCTTCGTCCATGCTATCTACTAACACATCGAACGAGGGTTCTGTAATTAATAAATTGAAAATAATTCCTTGTTTAAGATATTCAAATCGTTCTGCGTCAAAGTGATATGACGGTACGAATGCGTTTTCTAAATGCAGAAGCCCCAGCGGGTCATGTGATTCATCAAATTCACGTGTACCAAAAAGTGAGCCATGCGAAGTGCCTTCCATCTCTTGACGGAGTTGGGAATACACCCGGAAATCTGAAGGAGTATATGGTTTCCCCGACCAAGATTCGGGAGAACGGTTTGCATCAGGGGTAGTCATAAACTATATATTGACATAAAAACACGAGAAATGCTAGGAATGCTGAAATTTTAGCGGAGTTGAAGAGATTTTAGTATTTCTATAGCCTGTTTATAGGCGTTGCTAGTTTTTATTAGCTCCGTGGAGACTGTGTTTGTCGCCATGTCGTCTTCTAACTCTTTGGCCGAAAACCCTCCGACAATTATGTGTGTCTCAGGTTCTTTTCCATAGTCCGGCCCCAAAGTGTCGCCTTTAGCAAGGGTGTAGTTTCCGGCTATGAGAAAATATGCAAAATTGTCAGGCGTGTCGAGCCCGAATAATGTTAGTAAAGTCTCGGGGCGTTGGCCAAGTGCGGGTTTTAAATAGGTGAGTGTTTCGGATGGTTCTATGGCATAGCCTCGTCCAATGTATTTGCTCTCTTGGCTTCTTGCACCCTTACGAATATAAATTCTGAAATTTCCAGTCACTTTGCCTTTGTCCAATGTTTGGTAGCTAAAGTTAGGAGATTCTACCCTAATTCCGTTGCCAGGAGCATCGGTTGCGGTCCAATTTGAAGGATATGACAGTTTGACGCCTAAAAAGCCGTTTTCATATTCTTTGGTTTCGGTTGAATTCTCAACGTCCTTTTCAGCCACAACAGGAGCTGTTTGGGCCACTGTGTTTGAGGTTGCTGTACTTTTTGTTGATTTTTTACCATTTGTGAAGAAATAAACTACTAACATTACTGTTAATAGACCCACAATTACAAGTACAAGAAGCTTTTTGTTACTTTTTTTGACTGGATACATTTCAGTTAATTTCAGTGGTTGGTGCTGATTTGTATCTACGGGAAGATTGTTTGGCGAGTCTGGACTCCGGTGCTCCATGTTCCCATTATGCACCCAGTCGATGTATTAAAAAAGTAATTGAATAGTGCATGTATAATGTAGTCACGTTAAAGGGAGGGTTTGAGTGAAGAAATTGACAATAATTGTAGTTGCAGTTTTGGTGCTAATTGTTGGTGCGTTTGTGATCACATCAAGATCAGGCAAAAAACCAGAGCCAGCATCTAGCGTAGAAGTTTCATCAGAAAATACAATAACTTACACAGACAATGGGTTCGAGCCGGCCACAGTGACTGTAAAGGCAGGCACAACCATACGAGTTAAAAATAATTCTTCTAAGTCACTTCAGTTTAGTTCAGACGATCATCCGACTCATACAAAAGACAAGGAGCTCAACAAGAGCGTACTTGCTCCAGGCAAGAGTGAAACGTTCAGTGTTTCCAGCGTTGGGACGAATGGTTTTCATAATCATTTGAACCCAGACCATATCGGGACTTTGATAGTAGAGTGAGAATTTGAAGAATACAGAGATAAACATGCTATTTATCCACAAGTTACAACAATGTCGTTGTAGCTCTCACTACGGAATTTATTGACTTTATTTGTGGCTAGTAATATAGTTTCTGATAGTCACTGTGAGGTGATTAGCAACGATTCTAGCAATAGAATTGAAGCGACAAAAAAAGATCCGTAAAAAGGTCTTTTTTTGTTATTATTAGACTCTTGAGTATTTCTGAACTGACGAACAACCTTTTTCGAGACAAACATGGCAATGTTGCTATTGTTCAGTTTCCAAACTTTCCACTGATACTTTGGGTCATATCAACAATTTCAAATCAGCTTTTTGTCGGGACTTTAAAGTCTATTGCCGGTTACGTTGCTTTTGTATCAATTTTGGTATGGGCTGGGATTGAGATATATTCTGGCAGTTCACTTTTTAGGAAAATTTTAGGTGTAGTTGTTGTAGGTGTAGTTTTATTTAACAGATTTGGATGATGTCGGCATGTCGTCGGCAGGTACATGTTGTTTTTTCGCCAAAAACAAAAATGGCAACGCCATAAGCTGAATAGTTGCTCCGACTACGTAAGATGCACCATAGCCCCAAACATCTGCAACTTTGCCTAAGCCCGGTTGGATTACTACACCACCCGTTGACCCCAAAAGATTATCAGAAGACAAAACAGTAGCTCTTTGAGCAGACGGTATAAGATGGTTCAAATACGCTTGCCTAACTGGCATAACCGAGGCAAACACAATCGCCCATATTACTAAAACCGCCAGCGCAACCCAAAAACTTCCCGTAATACCAATGCCCACTAGAGATAAAGAGCTTAGAACTGCACCGCTCAGCAATACAGAAGTTCGTTTATGAAATATTTTGCGTATATATGGAACCAGGTAGCCTCCTATCACTTGGGCGCCAGCCACAATTGCAGCCGCTAGTCCTGCTAGGGCATAAGAGCCGGATTTACCATACAACTCAAGCAAGTAAGGTTGCATGGCGTAAAAAGCATAAAAGCCAACACCAGCACTAAACGGAGCGGCTAACATAACCCAACGGACTGGAGGATTGCGCAAACCGTGATCCAACGAAGTGCTGAGTATTTTTTTCATTTCATTAAAAACATTGGCAGTTTTTCTGGGCGTAAAACCTTCGTCATGCATAAGTTGCCAAGCCACTACAAAAGTTATCACTAGCATGAGCGCCCGTAAAACGTATGGAACCCCCAAATTTGTAAATTGAGCGATTACGCCTCCGGCTACTGTGCCAGTCAGCATGGCAACCCCACTTGCAATTTGCCCTTTTGCAAACGCCTGCTCCAGAGTCCCTGTGTGATTATAGTGGTTTAGCCCATCTACTAACCAAGCTTCGGTCGCACCAGAAAAAAAAGTAAATCCTAGCCCGAGTAGCATTGATACTAGAGCCCAGGCCCAAAAAGGGCCATGTATATTCCAAAGCCACAAGTAGAGAATTGTCGATATAAACAAAGTTGCCGACCCCATCAAATAAGATGCCCGTCTGCCCAAAGTATCTGCCACTACTCCTGTCGGTACTTCAAATATTACTTGACCAACTGTAAAAAAAGCGTTCGCAGCAAACGCAGCTGTGATACTGAGCCCCGCATCAAGTAAAAACAAAGTATTGATTCCCCAGATAAACGAAGACGCAAAAGTTGACAGTAGTGTAAGCGTTACATAAGTTTTGAGAATTTGTTCAGCTGGCGTTTTCATGAACAGCCTCGTTTTTTTGAATATTTCTAGATGTATCGGATTCGTCTTCGATTTCATGACCCAGAATTTCTTCCAACAAGTCCTCAATTGTCACGATTCCAATAATTTTGCTATTAATAACAACGGGGATTAGATGAGTTTTAGCAGCAATAAATTTCCGAAACATAGTGTCCAGAGCTGTTTGTCCGTTTACGACCGCGCTTTTATGTAACGGCAAATCTTCCACATATATGGGTTCTTCGTCAAAATCTACATCAACCAAGTCTTTCATGAGCAGAATCCCATGAAACTTTGCCTCGTCCATGTCGAAAATAGGGATTCGACTCCAGCCGTTTGCTTTTATTTCGTTTATTTTACCACCATCGACCAAGGTATTAAGGGTTAGCCAATACACTTCTTCAATTGGGGTCATTATACTGCTTACCTGTTTTGTACTTAGACTCAATGCGCCTTTCATGATTTCGACTTCATCTTCGTCAAGCTCGCTCGCGCCAGGTAATAAGTGTTCGCCTATCAAAATCCCAAGTTCACCCCTAGTGTGCAGTAGCATTTGTTCGTGACCCAAGATTTTGTCCATCAAAATTTGTAGTGGCTTAGATATAGGGTAGCTAACGATTATCATTAATCTGAGTAACCATGCGAATCTAGAACAAAAACTAAGTGCATACCGAGAAAACCATGCTTGAGGCAATACTTCTGCAAACACCACAATTAAAAGTGTGCTTAAAAGCCCAGCAGCGAATCCATTTAATCGTGTATCTATAACCAATGCGTTGGCAGAAATCAACGCAACGTTCGTAAAAACAATTCCAGATATAGTTAAATGACTGTTTTTTCTATATGGCAATACGCGCTTTGCCCGTTTGTCACCAAGTTTTGCTTTGCGTTTCAGGTCTGCCGGCTGGAGCGACATGATACCGACATTTAGCCCCGAGCAAATGGCCGAAAAAGTTAGCAAAAATAAAACTTGAAAAATCAGAACAAAGTCACCCATGAATTGCTTAAAGTTTAATTCTAAACTGGATATATAGCAACAATTTACGTCAACTTCTATGATATGATTTTATGGTATACATAAGCACTATCATGGCGAAGAAGAAACGGTTCAAACTAAAACTGTCCAAAAAAGACCGCAAGAAGTTGGCTAGTATTGCGATACCATTATTGGCTGGCTTGTTTGGTTTGGTAGTCGGAGCCAGCTTGGTAAGTTTTTTGTCGAGTAGTCGTAGACCATCAAACCTTGTATGGGCAGCGGATAATACAGTTAAAGTCCCCAAAGCTTTACGTAAGTATTTGGCCACAAAAAGGGATTGTGAATCATATCGTGGTACAGATACACCCAGGGGGGTGGGGCTGTGGGGCGTGTACCAGGTATCCAAAAAACAATACGCCAAAATCGCTTACGGCTGTTCGTGGAATCTATCTAGCTACGTTATGGCAGTAAAACAACAAGGGAAATGGCAACTGTTAGAGCCAGCTGAATATTTTGCACCTTTTAAAGATGGCGTTGATCCTACGCATGGTGCGTTGCCACACTGTTCGGTTGTAGAAAAATATAACATTCCTGCAGAGCTAGAACCCTTCTGCATAAATGCAGACGGCACTGCTACAGCCAATCAGAAAAAATAAATTCTATGTAAAATGTGATAAAAATCACTCAGCAAAACCTACTGTTTAATGGAGGTGAGAAGTGTCACCACAGACTTGCAAAACGTCAAATCAAGGCATAAGCTATAAGTGGAAGTGTGAGGCTTCCACAGACCCTGGTTTTTTACTGGGGTCTATGTATATATACGAATATAACTGAAAGTCAGATATACTAATCAATGAAAACATGAGGAAACGATGGCAAATTATTGGTATGTAATATTTTATTCATTGGTTGGGGGAGTTTTTTCACTTATTGGTGGAATTCTGATGCTCAGTCGCAAAAATCTTGCAGAAAATCTAGCAGCGTATGCAACTCCGTTTGCGGCCGGGGCACTTCTGGCGGCGGTATTTATGGATTTGTTAAAGGACGGCCTGGAAGAGGCAAGTGTAAACACGGTGCTCATGTCAACCATGATAGGGCTAGTTACATTCTTTTTTGCAGAACGGTTTTTGCATTGGTTTCACCACCACCATCAGCACAAAGAAAAAGGACATAGTGATCCAACCATCAGTCTGATAGTTGTTGGAGACACAATCCATAATGCGCTAGACGGAGTAGCAATCGCCGCCGCTTTTTTGATAAGTATTCCTACTGGAATTGTTACAACCATTGCAGTGGCCGCGCATGAAATACCACAAGAAATAGGTGACTTTGGCCTGCTACTGGGCAAGGGGATGAGTCGAAGCAAAGTCTTATGGGTGAATGTAATCAGCGCACTGGCAACAACTGTAATGGCAGTGATAACATTTGCGCTTGGTAGCCAGAGCAAATTGCCACTGGGTGTACTTATTGGGATAAGCGCGGGTTTTTTGCTTTATATTGCTACCAGTGACCTAATCCCAGAAATACATGAAAAAGCGTCTAATAAACGTTTATTTGAACTCCAGCCCTTACTCCTCTTGCTGGGCGTAGTAGTGGTGTCTATTTCCATACAGCTGGCGCACCTCATAGTTAAGTAGCCTGATATAATACATGCATGCTGGCTTTAACTATTGTATTGGGTGTAGTGGTTTTGATATTGGGAGTTTTACTACTTCGAAAAATAAATCCGCAGTCAAATTCTGATGCAGCGTTATTGCTCAAACAGGATTTGACGAATTTGACAGCCAGTGTCACGAACTTAAAAGACAATCTACAAAAAGAATTAAGTGAGCGTTTGGACAAAAACAATGACCAAATGCTAAAACAATCCCTAAACACTCAAAACGTCATCAAAAACATAACAGAAAAACTTACATCACTCGAAAAAACCAACCAACAGGTAGGCGATATTGCTGGTGAGTTAAAGTCACTTCAAAATGTACTTCAAAACCCCAAACAAAGAGGTGTTTTGGGTGAATTTTATCTGAAACAAATTCTGGAGAATATGTTGCCACCAGGAGCATATGATCTTCAATACAAAATGGGCGAAGGCCTGATAGTCGACGCGATTATTCGACTAGATGACAAGATACTTCCAATAGATAGTAAATTCAGTTTGGAAAATTATAACCGTTTAGTAGAAGCCAAGGCAGACTCCAGGCCAGCTTTAGAAAAAGCGTTCAAAGAAGATCTCAAAAAGCGTATAGATGAAACTGCCAAATACATACAACCAAAAAAAGGAACATTAGAACAAGCGCTCATGTTCATCCCCAGTGAAGCTATTTACTACGATTTGTTGGCAAACAAAGTAGGGGCCGGGGGAGTAAATGGTCGTGACCTGATGCAGTACGCCGCTGTTGATAAGCGAGTGACAATAGTTGGCCCGAGTACGCTTTCTGCCATGCTCCAAATAATTTCGCAAGGCCTAAATAGTTTAGAGATTCAAAAAGACACAGAAGTGATTCGCAAAAACGTAGAACAATTGGGCAAACATTTGCGAGGTTTTGACGGCTACATGCAAAAAGTCGGTAACAGCCTAGGTTCCACAGTAGGGCATTTTAATAACGCTCACAAAGAACTCGGAAAGGTCGACAAAGATGTGGTAAAAATTGCCGGCGGAAATACAGAGATTGAACCACTACTTATCAACAAACCTAACCCCGAACTAGACGACTAGGCACTGTTTTTCAGTAAATCAATAGTTAAAGCCGCGGTCCAGGAGAAGTTTGGTGCACCTGCCGGGGAACCGTCCACGGGACTGAAATATTCATAGCATCCAGCTTGTTTTACCATGTCTAGGGTTGATTCTGTTAGGGCTACTGCGTGGTCTTCGTAGCCCATTCGTCGGAGACCATCAATGACAAGCCAGTTTGTGTTTACCCAAGTTGGACCTTGCCAGTATGTGTGGTGCCGAAACCAAGGAGAATTAATAGGTACGCTCGGCACGGGGAAGTGGGCGCCAAAAACGTGCTGGTTTTCTAGCAAACGGACCAACTGGTCGGCCTTGGTCTTACTAATTGTGCCTGCGTACAAAGGCAGTAGGGTGGCAATAGTTGGTTCTTTTAACAGGTTGTGTGTGACGAAATTTCTTGAGTAGTATTGGCCAGAATATGGATCCCAAAGTTGCTCAAGAGCTTTTTCTGTTTTGGTCATTGATTTTAGTAATTCATCTGGCAGTTCTTTATTTAGAAACTTGGCAATCTCACGCAAATGTTGATTGGCGCGAATAAATATACAATTAAAGCTAAGGTCTTCTACAGCAAAGAGTGAATGGGAAAGTATTTTGTCAATATCGTAAGCTTTTCGGCGTAAACGCCGCTGGGTGCTATAAAGTGCCAGAGCGTCGATAATATCAAGCCGTTCTTCGGCTGGGATCATTTTAGTATCCCGGCGAAAAAGGTTGATTAACCAACCTGCCTTGAGTTTTTTAACCACGGTTACCCAGACCGCCAGCTGATGTTCGTGAAGTTCGTTCATCCAGGGGGGTGAATTATCCAGTCCTGATTCCCATGGATGAATTTGTAGTACTAATCCTTCGTCGTGAGGGTCACGTTCGGCGTATAGCCACTTATGGTGAGCCAGTAGAGCCGGATAGGTTTGCTTATACCAGCTACGACGTTCGGGTTTTTTGAGTCTTTCTCCCACCCTTACGACAGCTTCCGCGAGCATAGGCGGTTGTGTGATTCCACTGGTTGACACTTCGTCGGGGGAATTGGGGTTGGACCAACTCCGCCATATGTCCCTGTCTCGTCGGTATTTTCGCTTACCCAACAAAATCACATTTGGTAACATACCGTTGTGCCATTGACCACGTAATAAGCTCAGAATCTCTGTTTTTGCGCGGTCAATGTCCATGTGGCGCAGGCCTATCGCTATAAAACAACTGTCCCAGAGCCATTGATGGGGGTATAAATCCGGTGCCGGTACAGTGTAGGAGCCTTGGTCGTTCATTTCCAGAACCGCTTTGGCCTGCTCCAAAACATCCGGTTTTACCTCTGGCTGGTCATCTAACTGCTCATCCATAGACTTAAGTATACCGCAAGCTTTGTCTTGCGCTCATGCTTGTCTTTAGAGTTAAGAAGAGTAAACTGAATTTTAGAAAACGAAGGAGAGACAATGAGCTTGCCAGTCGGAGAAGCACAACTCGGCAGAGAAGCCTTGGGGGGTGCTGTTTTGTACGAGTTCGCGAGTTTAATGCGAGGACACGCTGAGGCTGGTCAGGTGGCGTCGGACCTAATGGCAGAAGCATCTGATCTAAAGGTTGAGGCGAATCGTGTCAGAAAAGAAATCATCACGGTTGCAGAAAGTAATACTCACGAACTTGGATATACTGCTTTAGGTGAATTACAGCGACCTTCTCCTGAGGTAATGCCACAAATGAAGCATTATTTTGATACTTACGCTTCAGCTCGGGCACGGCGAGCGGAAGCCGAGATTGCAAAAGGCAGTCTGGTTAATCGAGCGACTCAGCTGGAATCAGCATGGCCAATCGGTGACATTGTTGAGGTAACTTCATTAATAAAAGACGGTATTCTACGCTTGAGGGACTCACAAACCGGGCTGGCAACAACTGGCAAAGGAGCTAAAACTTCAGTCCAAGGAACCCTCGAAGAAGTACAACTTAGCACGGGCTACGGAGGTGCGATACGCGTTCGAGACAGAAGGAATAGGCTTTTTAGCGTGTTCCCACTTATAAGTCCTCGGGATTTTCAGGCGCGTCACGAAGTACGTTTTCTGGGATAGGATTATCGGTAATTTGTAAAACTTAAAGGGAAGTCGAAGTCTTGTGATTTGATAAGTTGCATAACTTCTTGTAGCTCATTTTTGCTATTGCTGGTAACACGTACTTCGTCGCCCTGGATTTGGGTTTTTGCTTTTGAATTGCTGTCCCTAATTAGCGCTGTGATTTTTTTGGCGTTTTCTTGGTTTAGGCCTTTTTTGAAAGGTACATCTTGTGTGGTTTTTAGATTTGCCACCACTAGCTCTTTAGATGTGTCTATGACTTTCTGGGACTGACCACGACTGGCCAGTTTTTTGCGCACGATGTCTAATATTGCATCTATTTGCCAGTCACCACTCCCGGTGACTTTGATGCCAGTTTTATCGCTGTCCAACCAGTCAATTTCTGCAGGCGTGCCTTTAAAATCATAACGGTTAGCCATTTCCCTCTGAGTTTGGTCAAACACATTATTCATCTCCGCTTTGTCATAGTCAGAAACAATATCAAACGAAAAATTTGCCATATATTACTAGATTACCACAGATGATATACTGGTTATAACTATGGGATATTCAAATCCAGATATTGAAGATGTTGCTGATTTGCTGAAAACTCGGCTAGATAAACTCAAAAACAAAGCTGAAATATTAAAGGCAGTAGAACTAAAAGCGCTATATTCACAAATACCAAATCTTCCAGAAGAAAAACGTTCAGTGTTTGGCAAAGAAATAAACAAACTCAAAGCAGAACTGGAAGATTTGGTTGATAGCCATCAGTCAGCAACTCAAAGTTTGCCACCGATTGACGTAACTGCGCCATTTGATGTGAATGTGCCAGCAGGTCAAAAACCCACACTTTTACCTGCAGAAACTGGCAGTCAACATCCTCTTATGACAGAGATTAAAAACATATTGGATATATATTATCGTATGGGGTTCAAGGCCATCGAATCTCGCCAGATCGATGATGACTACCATATGTTTACGAGTCTGAACTTTCCTACCGACCACCCGGCTAGAGATGAATACGACACCTTCATAACTACAGAAGGCTTAATCGCGCCGGCACACACCAGCATCATGCAAACTCGAATTTTGAAAACCGATAAAGCCAAACTAGAAAATGGAGAGCCGATTGCATATGTAGTGCCGGGCAGGGTCTATAGAAATGAAGACGTGGACGCGCGACATGAACACACTTTTTATCAGCTTGAGGGCGTATATGTTGGTGAAGGTATCACGGTGGGAAATTTGATATCGGTGTTACAAACCTTTTTTGAAGAATATTTTGGCAAAAAAATGGAAGTAAAAACTCAGCCATTCTATTTCCCATTCACCGAACCAAGTCTTGAGTTTGCAATTGCTTGTCCGTTTTGCAACAAGGCGGGTTGTCAAGTTTGTGGAGAAGGGTGGCTAGAGTTGCTTGGTTGCGGCATGATTCACCCCAATGTACTCAAAATGGCTGGCATTGACCCAGTGAAATATTCTGGTTTTGCATGGGGCGGAGGTATCGATAGACTTGTCATGATAAAGCACGAAATAGATGATGTGCGTAATTTTCACTCTGGAAAACTAGAATTTTTGAGGCAATTTCCATGAAAATTAGTATCGAATCGGTTCGTGGGTTTAATAAACGATACGGTTGTGCTGGCGAGGTTATGCCAAACGGGATTGACGTACTTGTAGAAAAAATTGGCGCTCAACTGGGCGCTGTCGAGGAAGTACTAGACCAAGGACCAAAATACAAAGGCATAGTCATAGCCAAAGTCGTGTCATGTGAAAAACATCCCAATGCTGACAAGTTAAGTTTGTGTTTGCTGGATGACGGTGGAGTTGTCAAAAAAGTTGACAGAAACAAAGATGGACTCGTGCAAGTGGTTTGTGGAGCGCCAAATGTTCGCTCAGGGATGTTGGTGGCATGGCTCCTTCCAGGTGCGACTGTTCCTAGTAGCTATGACAAAGAACCATTTGTACTTGAAGCCCGGGAGTTACGTGGAAAAGTTAGCAATGGTATGATAGCCAGCGCTCATGAACTGGCTCTAAGCGATGATCACTCCGGTATTTTGGAAATTACAGAAGATTTTAAACCTGGAACTGACTTTGCCAAGGCATATGGGTTAGATGGTCATATAGTGGATATAGAAAACAAAATGTTCACACATAGACCTGATTGTTTTGGATTTTTGGGAGTTGCCAGGGAGCTTGCTGGTATACAGGGTATGAAATTTACAAGCCCCAAGTGGTACACTCAAAAACCAAGTTTTCCAAAAAACGAAACAAATACACTGCCGTTTAAGATAAAAAACACAATTCCAAAACTTGTACAAAGGTTCACGGCAATTGTCATGAGCAAAATTAAAGTCGAATCTAGCCCCGCTTGGTTGCAAGTAGAGCTGGCAAAAGTTGGTCAAAAATCTATCAACAACATTGTGGACTATACAAACTTTTTCATGCTAGAAACTGGACAACCATTGCACGCATACGATTACGACAAATTGCCAAGCCATAGTTTGGAAACTCGTGTTTCGAAAAAGGGCGAAAAGCTCAAATTGCTAAATGGAAAAGAAATAACTTTTGAAGATAGTTCTACTATCCTTATCGCTTCGGGTGACAAACCAGTTGGAATTGGCGGAGTTATGGGTGGTGCTGATACGGAAGTCGACGAAACAACTACGAACATTGTGATTGAATGTGCAAATTTTGACATGTACGCCATACGCCGTACTAGTATGAAATATGGTCTGTTTACAGACGCAGTCACAAGGTTCAACAAAGGTCAAAGCTCCCAGCAGAATTTGGCGGTGCTGGCCAAAATTGTAGACGAGATTTACGCACATGCTGGTGGCAAGGTAGCTTCTACTGTATTTGACGATAATCAAGCCAAATCCAAAAACAGCGCGCTACGAGTTAGTGCCGAGTTCGTAAACGCTAGGCTGGGACTAGAAATGCAAGCCGACAAAATGCAAAATCTTCTCGAAAACGTCGAATTTGTAGTGGAGCGAACAGACAATAAAGACGAACTTAAGGTATCTGCACCATTCTGGCGAACAGACATAGAAATCCAAGAAGACATTGTAGAAGAAATTGGTCGGCTGTATGGCTACGACCATTTGCCACTAGTTTTGCCAAAAAGAGACCTAACTCCCGCCAAAAAAGACACAGAACTTGAGTTCAAGCAGAAAATCCGTGAAATACTTTCTAGAGGTGGTGCAAATGAAGTTTTGACGTACAGTTTTGTGCACGGAAAATTGTTAGACAAAGTAGGTCAAGATTCCAAGATGGCTTTTGAGCTAAAAAACGCTATAAGTCCAGATTTACAGTATTATCGTATGAGCCTAATCCCAAGTTTGCTGGACAAGGTGCATCCAAATGTTAAGGCTGGGTATGACGAATTCGCAATTTTTGAACTAAACAAAGCACACAACAAAGCTCATGCAAAAGATGATAATGGGTTACCCACGGAATTTAATATGTTGTCACTGGTATATGTTGCCAACGACAAACTGAAGCGTACGGGCGCAGCATATTTTAGTGCTAGAAAATACCTAGATTACTTGGCAAAATCACTGGGGTTAGAACTAGAGTACCAACCGGCAAAAGAGTTAGACTTGCCAGCATTTAAGCCTTTTGACA
>JBBRAK010000005.1:0-69126 GCA_038206875.1 Saccharimonadales bacterium (SeqCode) | reverse complement strand
ACCATTGAGTTCTTTTTCAGCAGTTTTGCCTTCTTCGTCGTTTTCGAATTCGACAAAGCCAAAACCTTTACTACGGCCAGTGTCGCGGTCAGTAATGACTTTGGCGCTGGCTACGGTGCCGTGAGCTCCAAATACTTGGGCTAACTCATCGTCAGTAGTGCTGAAAGGTAAACCACCTACAAATAATTTGTACATGTATACATTCCTTTGTATTTAATGATCCAGGTACGACCACTTATTGTCTTGAACTATCGAACGCCTGATCACCATGTACCAAGGAACATATCGAACCGTTACGTAACAGATAAGGAACCTGCATGCGTATTTAAGCACAGTAGAGGTGCATAAGCAACAACACAAATAAAATAGACAATTGATTCGAGCATACTTATATTGACAAATCAGCAAAACCATGTATAATGATGTATGTTAAAGCTTTAACACAAATATTAGTTTAGACAGGTAAATTTGCTACAAATAAAACGTAGCATAAATCGAGAAATCTAAGTAAAGTTAGATGTCTATTTACTCGTCAAAACCAAACCACAAAAAACAAAAAAGATCTTCTTTCGCGTAAACCAGCCTACCGGCAGGCAGGGCTATGGAGGTCCAGGAAGGAAATACCTGTGAGTGTACTATCACTTTCCGGAGAGTTAGCGTATGAGTTCATACCGACAACCGACGAACAATTGTTACAAATTGATGCGTTTTTAAACGACGCATAAATTGTAAATTAACAAAAATAGGAGGGTAAGTTGTTAATTCAGGATATAGTTCCACGCAACAAATCGAGTGGCAAACACTTTAAACTGCGCAAATCCAAATCAAAGCGAATGATTTTGATAAGCGCATAAGGTAGCAAAAGAGTCCCGACCAACCTCGGGACTCTTTTTGTTCGAACACAACATTTGGTAGCCACAAATTAACTGTATAGAACATTTTAAAAAATGTGCAAATAGATACGGGCTAGCTTATTAATGTGTTGAGGAGTGATAGCTCTGGCTATCTTTAGTGGGAAGCTTGAGTTTCCTCAAATGTCATTTTATCTAAGTATAATCCGAGTGCGTAATGGGAATCTTCCAAATGACGTGGTGTTTCATGGTCGGTCAAAAAGGCTTCAAGCCAATCAAGCTCTACCCATTCATCAGCCGGGGAAGGAACTTCCAATCCATCTGATGTAGCATCTAGTTCAACGGCAAAGGGCAGAGCAAGTTCTCTCCCGGTTGGTGGAACAAACCTATATGCCCCAAGAAATTCAACATGAATTGCTTGTTCTGTGGCAGTCGTACCCAAACCGCGTAGTCTAGGCAAGAACCCATTATTTTTAACATCCTCCTCAATACTGCATGATTCACGAAGCATTATTTTTTTTATTGCAACACCCTGTTGATCTCCGACCATTCTCTTTCGAACTAATACTAAATCATCTTCTGTAGTAACTACACAGTACGCGTGAGGAGTCTTGCTACCTCGCTTAAATAATTTTTCAATCCGATTGCGATTAACATCCATATAGCCGAAAGATTCACTCATACAAGAAAGTATACCCAATTAACACGGCTTAAACACAAGTACAATCAAAAAAAGAACAACCTATGAGCATCCAAACCATCAAACGCGACGGACTATTTGTCTTCACCACGAGGGGCGCTGTCAACAATTGAACTGAAGTCTCTGTATAATGCATAGCGATTTTCAAAATTTCGATAATTTTTCCAAGTAGATTTATCCTCTGGACGCTCTTGAACAACCTCTACCTGTTCCCATGGATTTGTATATGCATAGGGTGGGAAAGTTATTCCATCTCGCACGAAGACAACTGTAAGTTCGGGGTCTTCATCACCAGTCTCTTCGCCGTCACGTCGAGCCAGCTGTGCTCGATGTGACCCGTCGAGGATGTATTTGGTATCACCTTCAGCTTCGTAGCGTTCAACAATCGGTGGAATAATATGTTTTGGTCCTTCGCCACCATCAATAAATATACCGCCTTCACGAAGGTCAAGCTGATCGTATCCCTGGGGCAATAGCGAAGCTCTAATTAGCCCTTGAGTAACTAACAATCCCACTTCAACATACTTAGTTGTAGATGCAAGCTCTGACAAAGGAAAACGCTCAACGGTAATAGTGGCATCGGCATATGGTCGCGTGTCTGGTTGTCCGAGAAGGGGTACATCGCGTAACATTCCTTCAAGCTCGTCCCAAGGTGTGTGTCCAACCACTTCAAAATTAGGTGTTGCCATATGCAAAGTATATAAATGCGACTATTCAAAAGCAAGCATAAGTAGAATGGTTGCTCAGGTGCGTTCGAAGCATGAGAAAGATACCTTAGGAAGAGCCTTACTTCTTTGTAACTTCAACCATCCAATGGTTACTTTCTTTATCTGTCCGATAAAAACGTGGCATAGTGATTAGGCCGTTATAAAAAGCGTCGAGTAGTGCAAGATAATAAGAAGCATTTTTCATTTCTTCTTTTTCTTCTTCACTTAGTAGATAATCTGGCGATGCAGTTTCTTGACGCTTCATAAATGCCACGTACCAATCTGCAATACGCTGATTCATATTATCTTCTTGCGGTAGAGGGGTTTTAGGCACAGGAAAGTCTTTTATCTTCCCGCCCGGTTTTGTAACCCTTATCAATTCCCCTATTACTTGTTTTGTATACTCCCCGTCAATAATTTCAAATAAATGTTTATATAGCAATTGGTGTGAAGTCACTAAATCGAAACTATTTTCTGCGAACGGCAATGCTCCTGTGTAAGTTTTGATAAAGTGCCCTCGGCTATGGCGCATTGCATATGCAAACCTATCCAGAGCAGAAAATAACTCATCCTTGTCAGCTTCGGCAAAACGATCTTCAACCACATCTTTCAGATCACCGACAGGAGTAGTTCCGTAACGCAGGTCAGTCGCAACTGCAAATCCACCAAGTTCGTTTATTCGAGCAACAAAATCTGAAGCACCGGCACCAATATCCAGTACGTACCTTCCTATAACATCCTCTTCTGTAATTTTTAGATGTTGGGAGTACACACCAAAATCATTAGGAGTAATCTCTACTTGTGGTAAGCGATTCGTTTCATATATGGAATATAGAGCAGACTCAGACATTGACATATTTTCTCATCTGAAATATATACATAGCAAGCATGAGCAAATTAAAGAGAACCTCCGAAGAGGTTCCAGCTTTCAATTATGGTAGCGGCGACTGGAATTGAACCAGTGACCTCAGGCTTATGAGTCCTGCGCTCTAACCATCTGAGCTACGCCGCCGTATAGAACAGGGGTGATTGTAACATGTTTAATAATTGATGGCTATCAATACTATGGAGATTATAAGTCCCAAGACTACCGTTAAGTCATGCACCATATGGGACGAGATTTTTTGAGACAATTTTGAACCGGTGTAGCCTCCAACTAAAGTTCCGCTTGCAACAACTAAGCCAGTAGTTACATCTATCAAACCATGTAGCGCAAAATAACTAGCAGCGACCGCAGATACTCCCACACCAGACAAATTTTTGATAGCACTTAGCTCATAGGAGTTTTTTAAACTAGAAAATCCTAGAACAACCAACATCATGAGCCCAAACCCCACACCAAAAAACCCTCCATATACTGCCAAACCAAAAACTACGATAAACAACAGAGGGATTGCAATTCTTTTAGTGGTTTTGACAAGACGCTTTTCGTTAACAATTAATTTATGAATTTTGGCTTGTAGTGCCAGCAAAAGAACTGCAGACAGCACCAGCCATGGACTGAGCTTTGCGAATGATTCGGGGTTAAGTTTGGTCAAAATTCTTGCTCCAAAAAATGCTCCAAACATACTGGGTGCAATTAACCATAAAAAATGTTTTGAAACCTTACCAAGATGTTTTTTATAGCCATAAGTTGCTGACACGGTGCCCGGGAATACTGCAAAACTAACAGTAGCATTGGCATTGATTGGAGGTACTCCCGCTGCAAGTAACGCAGGATACATCAAAATACCTCCACCCCCAGCTATAGAATTTATTATCCCACCGAGCAGACCTGGTATAAAAAGTAGTAAAAATTTATCCATGTTTTGTTTTGATTGTTAACGTACAAAATATACCATGATTTATCTCTGTTGACGAGGTGAGGCTAATTGACTACACTTAAGTTAAATCATTTGAGAGGAGTGCTAATTGCTTAACGTAACCCAGCATCGTATGCAAATCATGAGTGGACGGGTTCATCCGGCTTTGGCAGAAGAGGTTGCCAAACTTCTCGAAGTACCAATTCATACCGTACAACTCAGCAATTTTTCTAATGGAGAAATAAGCTGTCGATTAGGGGAGTCAGTCAGGGACAGCGACGTCTTTATATTCCAATCTCACGGTGCTCCAAGCATTAACGACGCAATCATGGAGCAAGCAATCATGATAGACGCAGCCAAGCGCGCATCGGCCAGATCCATCACAGCCGTTTGCCCGTTCTTAGGCTATGCTCGTCAGGACAGAAAATCTGATGGCAGAGAACCAATTACTGCCAAGCTAGTTGTGGATATATTGGCTAGGGCAGGAGCCGACCGAATTACAAGTGTGGACTTACATGCTGGGCAAATACAAGGTTTCTTTGACGGACCTTTTGACCATTTGATAGCTCGTCCTATATTGATTGATTATTTAAAAAAGACTTTCAAAAATAAAGAACTTGTTATGATTTCTCCCGACGCGGGAAGGGTAAAGTCTGCCCAACGTTATGCTACAGATCTGGGATGCGAAATGGCAATTATTCACAAACAACGTTCAACTAGAGTTAACGACAGCGTAGAGGCAAAGTATTTGCTGGGCGATGCAAAAGGTAAAATCTGCGTTATTACAGACGATATGATAGACACTGGTGGAACTATCTGCGCGGCAGCAGATCTGCTGGCTGAAAAAGGAGCAAAAGAAATCCACTGCGTAGCGACACATGGTGTTTTGTCTGACCCAGCGCTAGAGCGTATAGAAAAGTCCGCATTTACGAAAGTTATTGTGACAAATACTTTGCCCTCGGAACCAGTTGCTCAATCTGACAAAATTGTAGTGCTCTCTATAGCACCACTTATCGCAAGTGCAATTTCTGCAATCTATACCGGAAATAGCGTCTCCGCACTCTTTGACGGCAAAAACCAGTTTTAAGAATTTCTTCACGACTTAACAAAAACTTAAATAAACACATAAATTGTATTTGTAAAGTTCGCGTGTTTGTGTTAAAATTCGCTTTTAGATGGTAGATAAGCCGAAACAAAATTCTGACGCAGAGACTGAGCTTATTAAAGTTCGAAAAGGTCGTGATCTATCTTTCTTCGACTTAGTATCTATAGAACAAGCTTCAAACAAAGACCTGGAGCTTGTTTTTGATGTAGCCCGACGCTTCCGCGACTATAAAACTTACAAATTCTCATTCAACAAAGGCAATTCCCAAGTAAACGCATTTTTTGAACCTTCAACGCGTACGATGTCGAGTTTTGATTTAGCTGCCAAACAGCTTTCAATGGATACCACGTCTGTGAGTTCCAGTAGCAGTGTTTCCAAGGGTGAAAGCTACCTAGACACTGTCGAGACGCTAGACAACTATAACGTAAAAATTATTATTATCCGTTCAGAAGAATCAGGCGTCCCTGAAATGGCTGCCCGTCATACCCAAGCATCCATCCTCAACGCCGGTGATGGTTGGCACGAGCATCCTACCCAGGCTTTGCTAGATGCTTTGACAATGCTTGACCATTTCGGTACAAAAAATCTTGAAGGTAAAGTACTCACGATTGTAGGAGATATTATTCACTATCGACCTTTCGGTTCATTAGTTAGACTGGCAAAGAAGTTAAATGCAACTATACGGGTTGCGGGACCGCAAACGTTCCTACCTTCACATGTTGAGAATTTTGGACTGAAAACCTACTACTCAGTTGATGAAGCAGTTACTGGAGCCGATATCGTATATGTCTGCCGCATAAAGGGAGAATATGGTGCCAACGGCTTTATTCCAAGCCTAAGAGAATACTCAAAAATGTACGGTATTTCACGCAAACGCCTAGATCTGGCTAAGAAAAATGCAATTTTGATGCACCCCGGGCCAGTTATGCGTGACATAGACGTGCATTCAGCATTAGCGGCTGTTGATAAACAGTCGATGATTCTACGCCAGGTCGAAAATGGAATGGCTGTAAGAAAAGCTCTACTGTGGCTTATGTGTACTAGGATTGACGGTAAAACCAAAGAATTTAGCAGGCTTTAAATATGAGCACACTTTTAATCAAAAATGGACGAGTCATTGACCCAAAAAATAAGCTAGATAAAGTTACTGACATTCTTGTCAAAGACGGCAAAGTTGCCACGATTGGTAAAAATCTTGGCAAAGCTGATCAAATAATTGACGCCACAGGCTTAATAGTGACACCGGGATTGATTGATCTGCATGTACATTTCCGTGAACCAGGCAGAGAAGATATGGAAACACTGGAAACCGGATCATGGGCAGCACTTGCTGGTGGAATAACTTCCGCAGTTGCTATGCCAAATTCCAACCCGGTGGCTGATAATCAAACAGTTATTGAATTTATTATCAACCGTTCACGAAATCTCGATCTGATTAACATCTATCCGGCTGGATCGATAACAAAAGCCCAGGACGGTTCAATGTTGGCTGAAATTAATGAGCTAAAAAATTCCGGTGCAATTGCGATTTCAGATGACGGTCTTGATGTGCAAAACGAAGGGCTATTGAAGCGGGCTATGGAGTACGCCAAAACCTGCGATATATTGTTGATGAGCCACTGTGAGACTGAAGATTTGATTGAGGACGGCGTAATGCATGAAGGTTGGGTGTCCACTCAGCTGGGGTTGGCAGGAATTCCAGCAGTCGGCGAAGACGTTGCGGTTTATAAGAATATTTTACTGGCCGAAGAGACTGGAGTAAGGCTACATCTTATGCACAATTCGACCAAAGGTGCTGTGCGCGCGATTGCTGAGGCTAGGGCTCGCGGTGCTAAAAACATTTCGGCAGAAGTTGCAGTACAGCATTTTTCACTTACTGATGAAGAAACTAAGGGTTACAACACCAATGCAAAAATGTATCCCCCCTTGCGCTCAAAGGACCACGTTGATGCAATAATTGATAGTATCAAAAGTGGCGTCATCAACGCTTTGAGTACGGACCATGCACCTCACATTGAACCCGACAAAATCAAACCATTCGTTGACGCCGCACGGGGTACGGTCGGTCTAGAAACAAGTTTCGGAGCCATGTATACATATTTAGTTAAACCAAAACACATCAGCCTGACTGATGGTATAGCTAAAATGACTATTTCCGCAGCTGAAATTATAGGGGTTGATAAAGGCCACCTTTCTGTTGGTGCTGATGCTGACATAGCAATCTTTGATACTAACAAAGAATGGATAGTCGATAGTGAGCAGTTCTTGTCTAAAGGCAAAAACAGTGCCTTTAACGGTAAAAAACTAATCGGTAAAGCCGTATACACAATAGTCAGTGGCAACCTTAAATACGGCAACGGCGAAATTATTTCTTAAAACGGAATACTATGTATATCCCAATAATTGACAGAAGTATGCCCGCTAACTGAATGAGTTGTAGTTTTTCATGCCAAAAAATTACGCCAAAAATTACGCCATAGATTATTAACGGTACATAAAAATACAAAGTAAAGTTTGATTGTGGAGCACCGAGTGAGAACGCTTTGATAATTCCTAAATTACCTAATCCAATAAATAAACCCATAGCAAGAGCAAGTCCAAGAGCTTTATTCGGAAGCCTAATTGATTTATCGGTCTGCGTGATTAGATGCAAGCTGAACATTATCACAAACCCCATAAGGGATGCATAGGCTGTTACTAAAAACGCAGACAAGCCCTTGGGTAATAATTTTGATAAAGATTGATAGATCACAAAAAATATTGGTGCCGAAAACGCAATAATTCGCCAGTCAAACATTTTTATAACTTTCTGCGGTTTCGTGGGCAAGGTTAGGGTTCCACATGGGAGCTGTGCAGGCCTGGACTAAGTCTGCTCCGGAGTCACGGTATTCTTTGAAATCTGCCGGCGTCATACAGCCACCAATTCCGACTATTTCGTATGTGTAGCCTTTTACTTTTCGTAGGGCATCCATACGCTTGACCATATCCACACCTGCCCATTTGATACCTGCTCCACAAAGTCCGCTCACTAAACGGCCTTCTCCGGGAAGAGCCTGTTTGCCGTTTTTGTCATAGACTTTTGCTGGGATTGTATTGATAAGTGAAACGGCCTGGATGAGTGACGCTACCTCTGCCATCATGTTTTCCAGCAATCCTTGTTGTTCTTTTGTAAAGTACCCAAGTTTTATCATAAGTGGTGTATTGCCAATTACTTCTCGGGTACGTTTGCAGATACCAATTACAGCTTCTGACGTGTAGCAGACAATTCCTTCGCCGACCACGTTTGGGCAGGACAGATTGAGTTCAATAATTTTAGCTCCAGCTTCAACTGCAAGCTTTGATGCATCTGCAAAATCTTGCCAAAAATCTTCGTTGCTCATACCCTCTGTTGCTGTTCCAAAAGTGCTTGCCACCATGACTTGACCATTGCCAGCACCAGCCACTGCCTTTTTCATATCCGGCATCCAAAATTTCGGTCCAAGTCCTGGGTTTCCAAAAGAATTGGTTATCACAAGTTTGCTGATATCTTTTGGAAAATCATCTAGCATCGTTAGCCCTTTGTCAGCTTGTTCCAAGCTCACACCCCCACTAGCATCTACAGGAATCACGTTCGGAAATGGATTAGATTTAAAAGGCACAGTTCTCATAGTTTTGTAGTGAACCACGTCATAACCCCAATCAAAAGCAGCATTCACATGTTTGCTAGTTGGTAGTGGTCCGGCTGCAATACCAAATGGTAAATAAACAGGAAAGCCCAAAAATTTAAATTTTGGTTCACCATCACGAATAAGTTTAGGTAAATCATCGAAAAAAGGCCCATCGTCAACATTTTCGCCAAAAGTCTTCGCGGGGTCGTAAAACAGTTGTGCCATACTGCTTTTTAGAATAGCATAGATACAAATGACGTTTCTTGAAAAACTAGACGTGGCCGTAGCTAAAAACAATTCACTACTCTGTGTTGGTCTGGATCCTGACCATACGCGTTTACCGGCAGGGTTGAATCAATTTGAGTTCAACAAAGCAATAATCGACGCAACAGCCGACCTAGTTTGTGCTTTCAAACCAAATCCCGCATTTTACGAAGCGCTTGGTTCAGAGGGAATCGCGTATCTTGAAAAAACATGCGCCTACATAAAATCGAACTACCCCAATGTGCCCATAATTTTTGATTTCAAGCGGGGCGACATAGGTAACACAAATAATGCATACGCAGAATTTGCCTTCGATAGGTTATTTGCCGATGCGGTAACGCTCCACACGTACCTAGGACAAGAAGCCATACAGACTTTTTTGGACAATAAAGAAAAGGGAATTTTTCTCATGGTGCGGACTTCAAACCCTGGGGCAGGTGAATTTCAGGATCTCAAACTAGAAGGTATTCCACTTTACCAACATGTTGCAAAAGAAATTGTTGAAAAATGGAATACAAACAAAAACTGCATGTTTATTGTTGGTGCGACCTTTCCAAATGAAGCTAAGATACTACGCCAAATTGCTGGCGACACAATGCCGTTCCTCATGCCGGGGCTAGGCGCCCAGGGCGGTAACGCTTCAGCGGCAATTAGGGCAGGACTTACTTCAACCGGAAGCGGTCTGGTCATAAACGCATCCAGGGAAATAATCTTTGCATCTAACGATAAAGCTTTTGCAGAAGCCGCGCGTGAAAAAGCCAAAACCTTGCGTGATGAAATTAATAAATACCGCTAAAACCCTAATCTAGGCTGTTTTTTGCAGAAGATACACCGCAAATGCGTTAGTTTTTGTGTACTGTGATCCAAGATCCATTTCTTCGGGATTAATTTGCCCTGACTCTACAACTGGTTGATCAATGGCAACTATTTCAAGTCCGGTAGCTTGGATGGCTCTTTGGTATTCTTCTTCAGGGTGGTAGTAATTTGGTACTACCAAGCCAGGAATTTTGCGCCAAATTGGATGCCCGAGTGGGATTTCGTCGTCTGATTTAGATAATCGCCATTTATTTCCGCTGGAAAAAACTGTAGCCCTAAGAATTTGTTCGTAGCTGGCAACTACTTTCCGCATCTGGTTCTCATCGTCTAGGCTAATGCTTTCGAGTGCAGTCTCTAGCGCTTCGGCGTCAGCTTCACATCCCTGAGTCGTGAAGGTATCGTTAAGTGAACTTGGAGTTGTAAATATAGCCCACCCACCATCCTTAAGCACTCTAGATATCTCTTGAAAGTGACGGAAAACTGGATATCTTTCGTCACTCAGTCCTGGTAAATTACAGGCAACATTTATGCTAAGTGCAAGGCCAAATGACCCATCACGGGCTGGTATATCCATAGCGTTCGCCCTACCCAGTAAAGGCTTATTAGGTAATTCACTAGTTGCATCAATCGCTTGTCCTACCATTGGTCCAGATAAATCGAAGGCAAACACACTGTTTGCGCCAGCATTCGTAGCTGTAATTGACCAAGGAGCAGCTCCACAACCAATATCAACAACATCCTGATTGTTTGATAATTCAACCAAACTTGGAAGAAAAAACGGGTCAAGAAGAAATTTTCCATCTATTCCATGACACTGACGGGCATATGCTTCGGCTGCTGCATCGTCCGCAAACTCAGTACCACCTATATTATGACCAACCCGCTCAGACATTTCTATACTATACTACTTTGTAGAGGTTTATGCAAAATTTCATTTGTCTATATGTTATAATTTTGAATATAAAGATTGTAAAGCATATGGAGGCTGTGGGATGCAAGCAGAAGTATCGAAAAAAGAAATCGCATTGAACCTTCACGAGATTGGTGCTTTAAAGTTTGGTGAGTATACCTTTAAGAGCGGAATTGTTAGTCCAATGTATTTGGATTTGCGTCTGTTTATTAGCCACCCACAACTGTTAAAAAAGGTTGCTAAGGTTTATGCAAAAAAACTTGAAACCCTAAAATACGACCGTTTAGCGGGGGTTGCCTATGCGGCTCTGCCAATAGCTGGGGCAATAAGTCTGGAGCTTGAGCGGCCTTGGATTTTTATGCGTAAAGAAGGTCTAAAGAAAGAATATGGTCTTCAAAAAAGCCTGGAGGGAGAATATAAAAAAGGTGAAACAGTAGTAATGATTGAAGATTTAGCAACAAAGGCAACTTCTTTGTTGGAAGCGATTCCAGCTATGGAAAATCACGGCCTTGTGGTCAAAGATGCTGTAGTTTTGCTAGATTATGGAAAAGGCGCAACAGAAAACCTTAGAAAAAAAGGTTATAAGCTACACGCATTTATGACTGTACGTGAAGCGGTAGATATCATGAAGTCTGAAAAGAAAATTGACGAAAAAAAATACCAGCAGTGCTTAGATTTTTTAGCTAGTTAGCATTAAGGTAGTCGATCGCCGCCTTTGGAGTATCTGCAAAGAAAACTATTTTTGACAAAGGAAGAGGGAGCATTCCCTCTTTTTCCATAGTTTCTAGTTGTAGTCTAAGGCCATTATAAAAGTTATCTGTGTCCAAGACCACGATTGGCTTATTGTGCCTGCCGATTTTTTTGAGTGCTATAATTTCAGTCGCTTCATCAAGCGTACCAGTGCCACCGACCATCATGACAACTGCGTCTGAACGGGCTAGTAGTGTGGCTTTTCGTTCTGATAAGTCCTTTGTAAATAGCATTTCATCGGCGTTTTTACGTGCTTTTTCTTTGAAAAACTCTACGGATATACCAACAATTTTGCCTCCGTTTTCCTGAACACAGGAAGCCACGAGGTTCATCATCCCATAATCAGAACCTCCCCATACCAAGGTGTGCCGATTTTTAGCTAACAATTGAGCAAACTCCTTTGCTGGTTTAGTATATTTATCTTCCAGATCATTTGCAGAACAAAACACGCATATATTCATAACTTTATTCCCACTCCGTGGTGGCGGGGGGTTTGGGTGTTAGGTCTATAAAAACCTGGCTAATACCTGGCACTTCGTCCAGTATTCGTTCGGTTGTTTTTTGAATAAAATCTATAGGTATGTCTTTGCCGGGTATCATTGGCCGTACGGTCATGAACGTAGAAGTAGTTACCGGTCGAAGTACAATTGTGCGCTCGCCTGGACTATCAAACGACAAAGGCAAAAGAACTACTGGAAATTGGCTAATTGTGTTTGATATACCAAAAGCACGCATTTCTTCCCAGACAATTTTGTCTGCATGTTGCAACTGAGCAACAGTGTCTTTGTTTATAAATGTTGGAGTCACGGTGAAGTTGGCTATGGATTGTTTGCCAAGTGCCACAATGACCCGATTTATATCATTGCTAAATTTGGCTGGTAATTCTGTAGCAAGATTTGCAAGATTTTCCCAAGTTGTATTTATTTGCAGTGCAACAGCTGCTTTGTGCGAGCGTTCATCACCACCTACGCCGACGTTTCTAATCGGCAATATCTTAACCACCGCGTCTTCGACATTTATATGAGATTTGATTTGGTTTTCGACCGCAGTAATATCAGCAATTGATTCTTTGCCAGTCGCACAAAGAATCCTGACGGCAAGGCCAGGCCCGGGGAATGGCTGGCGCTGTGTAACTTCGTCTGGTAAGCCCAAGTGTTTGCCAACTGCACGGACTTCGTCTTTGAACAAATCATCAAGTGGCTCAATTAAAAGTCCCCTAGACTTCAAATCTTGAATTTCTTTTACTTGGTTGTGGTGGGTTTTTATAACGGCAGTTTCATTGCCAGCTTTGCTATAGCCACTTTCAATCCGGTCAGCGGCATTTGTCCCTTGCAATAGCAAGGCTTCATCTAGTCCCAGTTCGGAAATTATTTTGCCCTGAACTTCTACAAAAACTTTGCCAATTATTTGTCTTTTGGTTTGAGGATCTATAACGTTTTCTAGTGGCTCCAAAAATTCTTTTGAAGAGTCAATTTTATTCACCTTTACCCCAGTGTGACGAAGAATTTCAATGACCTTGTCGTCTTCGTTTCTCATGAGCCCGTTATCTATATAATAAGCATGCAGATAATTTTCTGGAATTTCTGTTGCAGCGAGAGTGGCAGTAACCGACGAATCAACTCCGCCACTAACAAAAGCAATTACGTGTCGATTTTTAGCCGTTGAATTAATTTTTCTGCGAAGGTTTGCTACTAAAGTATCTGTTTGTTGTTCAAGAAATTGTTTGTTTGGTTCTATTCCAGAAATGTCATGCAAGAAATTTTTGAAAACTTGATATCCCTCAGGTGTATCGTCAAAAACTTCGGGGTGAAACTGCACTGCCAACAAATTGTTTTTTGCTATTGAGGAATAAACAGTAGTTCCGTCTGGTAGTTTGTGTTTACCTAACGTTTCAAACCCAGTCGGTACTTTAGATACAAAATTTCCATGCGTAAACAACGCACTAAAGTTTGTTTTGGTATTTTTGAACAGGGGGTGTTTGTTGTCGACTATTGTTGTAGCTCGACCATCTTGACGAGAGTTGCCACGAATAATTTCTCCACCAAAATTTGTAACCATAGCATGTAGCCCATAACAAATTCCCAGAATTGGAATGTTCAAATTCCAAACTTCTGGGTCTGGCATGGGGGCGTTGATTTCCTGTGAACTTGCAGGACTGCCAGAAATGATTATTGCTTTATATTTCGACTTTAATTCTTGAGCGGGAGTATTTAGCGGTAGTACAACTGTTGGATAGCCAATACGTTCACAGGCTCGTCTAACCAGATCCACATATTGTCCTCCGGCATCTAGTACGACTACGGTTGGCTCTGTTTTTGCTGCGTCGCTCTTCATTGACTCATGATATCAGAAACAGCAGTCCTGAAACACATGCACCAGTACTGAGCGAAAACAGTTTTTGCAATTCTATAATAATATGCTATACTCAAGTCCTAGTATGCCTATGCTAGAAAAGCCCAAAAAAATCAGTAATCAATCCGTCAAAAGCTCCAATGGGAGCATTTTTTTTACCAAAAAATTTGCCTATTTATATTTAAGTGACGGCATAAAATTTTCCGGAATTGTTCCTCCTTGGCAAACAGGAAGTTTTGTTGGAGAAGTGGTTTTCAACACCGGTATGACTGGGTATGTAGAGTCACTAACAGACCCATCTTACTCCAATCAAATTCTAGTTTTTACTTATCCAATGATAGGAAACTACGGCGTAGATTTAGCTTCTGTTGAATCAGAAAAAATCCAAGTAAGTGGAGTTGTAGTTAGTTCGGCTGCAATGTCGTGGAGCCATACCAAAGCCGATAGTTCGTTTTTGGACTGGCTCAAATCACAGAAAATTCCAATCGTTATGGACGTAGACACCAGGGCGGTTACAAAACATTTACGAACCAGTGGATCAATGATGGGTGCTATAAGTGATGTGCAAATTGACACTAGCACGCTCAAGCCAGTTGTGAATATTCCCGAAGACTTTAAACCAAAAATTTATAACGCAAATCAACAAAAAACCATAATTTTAGTTGATTGTGGGTCCAAAGAAAACATACTTCAGAGTTTACTGAAGCTTCCAGCCAGAATTAAAAAAGTGCCAGCAGGGTACGATTTTACGAAAGATGAATATGATGGTGTTTTACTTTCAAACGGACCCGGAGACCCTACCGACTACAAACCAACTATCGAAAATGTTAAAAAGGCTTTAGCAATAGGTAAACCGATATTCGGAATCTGCTTGGGTAGCCAAATTTTGGGCTTGGCAGCGGGTGCAAAAACTTACAAACTGCTTTTTGGACATCGCGGCCATAATCAGCCATGCATGGATGACTTGACGGAAAAATGTTACATTACCAGCCAAAATCACAGTTACGCAATAGATGAGAAAACACTGCCTGCGGGATGGAGAGTTTCTTTTAGAAACCTGAATGATAATTCCGTAGAAGGAATTGCGCACAAAACTAAACCGTATTTTTCCGTTCAATTTCATCCTGAAGCAAGCCCTGGACCAACTGACACTGGTTGGATGTTTGAAAAATTTTACGAAAGCATTAGCACTTGAAAAAACAGATTAAAAAAGTTGTAATCCTCGGTTCTGGCGGGCTTAGAATTGGCCAAGCAGGGGAGTTTGATTATTCTGGCTCGCAAGCAATCAAAGCTCTCAAAGAAGAAAAAATATACATCGTTTTGATTAACCCGAACATTGCAACTGTTCAAACAGACTCTGATATGGCTGACAAAGTATATTTCGAACCTCTAAACATAGATACAGTGACCAAAATTTTAGAAAAAGAAAAACCAGACGCTGTAACCCTTAGTTTTGGAGGTCAAACCGCACTTAATTTAGGACTGGCTTTGCATGACATGGGCGTATTTAAAAAACTAAATATTCAAGTTTTGGGAACTCCTGTAGAAGTTATAAAAACCACTGAAGATCGTGATTTGTTCAAAATTGCCTTGTCAAAAATTGGAACCAAAACAGCTAGAAGCTTTGCTGCGAGAAACTTAAAAGACGCCAAAAAAGCAGCCAAAAAGATCGGCTATCCTATAATGCTTCGTTCGGCTTATAGTTTGGGAGGTTTAGGTTCAGGACGAGTAGATAATGAAAAAGAACTAGTCATAAAGGTTAACGAGGTTCTAGGTGTGGTCGGCCAGGTTCTTATTGAAGAGTACTTAACCGGCTGGAAAGAAGTCGAATATGAAGTGGTGCGGGACAAAGATGGCAATACAATAACCGTCTGCAACATGGAAAATTTTGATCCAATGGGCGTTCACACTGGAGAGAGTATTGTGATTGCTCCTTCCCAAACCATGACAAACGAGGAATATCACAGACTTCGAGAAGTGGCTATAAAAACCATCAATCATCTCGGGATTATTGGAGAGTGCAACATACAATATGCCCTCAACCCAAATAATGGTGACTACAGGGTGATTGAAGTCAATGCCAGACTAAGTCGGTCTAGTGCACTTGCGTCTAAAGCGACTGGCTATCCGCTTGCGTTTGTGGCTGGTAAATTGATGCTTGGTTACAGACTCTATGAACTTAAAAACTCAGTTACAGGAACAACCTCCGCGTTTTTTGAACCTGCTCTGGACTATGTGGCTGTCAAAATCCCCCGTTGGGATTTGGGTAAACTAAAAGCCAGCGAACATTCAATAGGAACAGAAATGAAAAGTGTCGGCGAAGTCATGGCGCTTGGCAGAAGCTTTCCTGAAGCACTACAAAAAGCACTCAGGATGTTAAATATAGGAGCCAGTGGCTTAACAGACCATCCTTTCCCCATGAAAAATTCGCTCAAACTAATCGCTACTCCTACAGATAAACGAATTTTTGCAATAGAAAAGGCTTTGCGTAGTGGAATTAGTGTCGAGAAAATTCATAACATGTCCAAAATAGATAAATGGTTTTTGTACCATTTGGAGGATATAGTAGAAACTTCAAAAAAGATTGAAAAAAGTAAACTTTCTAAACAATTTTTGTTGGAAATAAAACAAAAAGGTTTTTCAGACAAAGTGATTGCCAAGCTTGTAGGTTCAAATGAAAATGCGGTTAGAAAAAAACGTCAAAACTACGGCATCGTGCCAACCATAAAACAAATAGACACGTTAGCTGGTGAATTTGATGCCACAACGAATTATTTATATACAACCTATCACGGCAGTAGTCATGACGTGGAACCTCTCAAAAAACCGATTATTGTACTCGGTTCTGGCCCATACTGTATTGGATCATCTGTCGAATTTGATTGGTGCGCAGTAAACACAGCAAAAACCTTGCGCAAACATCGACTGCCAACGATTATCGTCAACTCAAATCCCGAAACAGTATCTACGGATTTCGATAGATCGGACAGGTTATATTTCGAGGAACTTACCCAGGAGAGGATTCGTGATATTGCAGATTTTGAAAATCCAAAATCCATTATTGTTTCTGTGGGAGGTCAGATAGCAAACAATTTAGCCCTGCCACTACACAAACTGAAATATCCAATCCTTGGCACAAGTCCAGAAGAAATAGACAGAGCCGAAGACAGACAAAAATTTTCTTCCATGTTAGGAAAGATTGGTGTTGACCAGCCTGATTGGGATGAGGTGACTACACTTTCAAGCGCCAAAAAGTTTGCCAAAAAAGTCGGCTACCCAGTTCTAATCCGACCTTCATATGTATTGTCGGGCGGAGCAATGAACGTAGTGAATAACGAACAGGAATTAAAACAATATCTTAGTGATGCCACGCAATTGTCACCGGATCATCCAGTAGTTATTTCACAATTCATTACAAATGCCAAAGAGCTAGAAATAGATGGTGTTGCACAAAACGGCAAGTTAATCATCTACGCCATATCGGAACATATCGAAAACGCAGGTGTGCATAGCGGTGATGCGACGGTTGTTTTTCCTGCTCAGAGGTTGTATCTGGAAACCGTAAGACAAGCAAAAAATATTACTAAACAAATAATCCAAAATCTAAAAATCACCGGCCCATTTAATGTTCAATTTATTGCCAAAGACAACGAACTAAAAGTAATTGAATGCAACGTTCGGGCATCTAGATCATTTCCGTTCGTTTCAAAAGTCAGCAACTACAATTTTATTGAAATTGCTACCGAAGCCATGCTTGGTATAAAAAATGATAAAACTTATCAAACTTTCGAGTTAGATCATGTAGGAGTAAAAAACCCACAATTTTCATATAACAGACTAAAAGGGGCCGACCCAGTAGCTGGCGTAGAAATGGCATCAACCGGAGAAGTTGTTTGTTTAGGTGAAGATATCGGGGATGCGTTTTATTCCTCGTGGTTAGCTACAGACCAGAAAATTAATGGCAAGTCATTATTTTTGAGTTTACCAGATGATCAGAAGTTTAAATTTGTCGACGTGGTGTCGATAATCGCAAGCCAAGGATGGAAAATTTATACAACTACTGGGACTCAGAAATTCTTCAATAAGTATGGCGTAAAATCTTCCTTACTAAACAAATTTTCTGAACAAAAAGAACCCAGCGCTTCAACCGCAATCGCAAATCATAAAATTGCTCTTATGATAAACGTTCCGTCGTCTTTGGAAGAGCAAACTACTGACGGCTATATTATGAGACGACTTGCCATCGACAACCATATACCACTGCTTAGTAATGCAGAAACGGGACGACTTCTTTTGAAGTGTTTGGGTGAAACAAACGGAGCAGTACGTGAGCCAAAATCATGGCAAGAATTTGTCGGAATTTAAAGGGTATTAGTTGATATTTTCTTCGACCCAGCAAAGAATTTCGGCATTATTTATTTTATCAGGGTGGCTCATAGGATAATCAGATTTCAAAATACTTCGCATGGCTCTTCCGAACGAGCCGTGGCTAACAACTAGAATATGGTCAGCTTCTAAGCTATTTATCCAGTCTAGAGCATAGTGAGCACGCTGAACTAGAAAGTTGTCGCTTTCAATTCCCTCAATTTGATCGTATGTTTTGTTAAATTTGTTTTGTTTTCCTTCCAATTCACCAAAAAAGCGTTCAATCAATAATGGACTAGAAAGTATATTGGATTGTTTGTATCCAATTTCCTTTGCGATTATTCGGGCTGTTTCCAGAGTGCGACCCAGAGGAGAAGCAACAATTAAATCAATCCCAAGATCTTTAGCTGATTGACCAGCTATTTTCGCCTCAAGTTGTCCTTTTTGAGTGAGGGGAGTTTCAATAATGCCTCCAAAATGTCCGCTAACGTTCATAACAGTTTGACCATGTCGAATAAAATAAAGTTTCTTCATTTATCCTAGTATACTAAATGCATGAGGATTACGGTGGGTGCTGGTAAATATATTGTTGCGGTGAGTGGCGGAGTGGATTCAATGGTTCTTTTGGATTTGTTGCAAAAAAGACCAGGCCTTAAGCTGACAGTAGCCCACTTCGATCATGGAATTCGTAAAGACTCCCAAGATGACAGAAAATTAGTTCAACAAATAGCCAAAAAACACAAATTACCTTTTGTGCATATGCAAGGAAAACTGGGTCGTAGCGCAAGTGAAGCAAAATCACGAGAAGCTAGATATGAATTCCTAGAAAGTGTAAAAAAAGCCAGCGGTGCTAGTGCAATTATTACAGCTCATCACGAAGATGATGTATTGGAAACGGCGATTATCAATATGGTTCGAGGCACTGGTCGGTTGGGGCTGACGTCTTTGAAGACAACTGACGGGATTATTCGACCTTTGATTGGTTACGGCAAGGATCAAATAATTGAATATGCAGGGAAACATGCTGTTGCCTGGCGAGAAGATGCAACCAACAAAAACACCATCTATTTGCGTAACTATATTAGAGCAAATGTGATACCACGTCTTTTACCAGGCAAACGCGCCGAATTTGTTATTCTGCTAGAAAATTTACGAAGTAACAATGACGAAATTGACAGACACCTAAATACATTATTGCACGTACAGCCAGCAACAAATGAAATTGACAGACAATGGTTTGTCGGATTACCACACTCAGTTGCTAAAGAGCTAATTCACTCTTTTTTGCGTAAGCACGACGCAAAAAACATTACCAAAAAAACTATAGAAAGAATGATTGTAGCAATGAAAACAGGCAAGCCAGGTCGAATAATAGACATTGATGACTCCATGTTTTTCAAAATTGGAAAAGACAATTTAGCACTCATACGTAGAGAGCGCTAGAAATAAAATTTCAGTTTATGTATAATAGTCACATATATGGATCCCAAGAAACCTTTCAGGAAATCTAGTGGTGGTAAAAAACCCGGTCGTCAGGGTGTAAAAAATCTTGGATTTTTTGCGCTAATTGCGCTATTTGGACTTATTGTTTGGGCTAGTATTTCACAAACACCAGCCAAAACCCCTGTACCGTTTAACGAAGTTATCAACAAAGCAAACTCAGGAGAAATTCAAAAAATAGAGATTAAAGGTGACGAGATTGCTGTATTTAAAAACAAAGATGACAAAGAACCACTGGAAGTTTCTAGAAAAGAATCAGGGTCAAGCATATACGAGCAAGGACTTACGAGCAAAGACGTTCAAGTTATAAATCAAAAAGAGTCCAACTCTACATCAACATGGCTACAGGTTGGCGGTTCGTTATTTATCCCTCTGCTTATGTTTGGAGGAATTTTTTGGCTGATTAAAAGTGCTCAAGGTCAGGGAAATCAAGCGATGAGTTTTGGAAAAAGTCGTGCTCGATTGTATGGGAATGAAAAAGACAAAATTATGTTCAAAGAAATAGCTGGATCACTTGAAGCCAAACAAGATTTAGCAGAAATAGTAGAATTTCTCAAATTTCCCAAAAAGTTTGAATCTGTTGGCGCCAAAATCCCTAAAGGTGTTATGTTAATCGGTCCTCCAGGAACAGGTAAAACCATGCTAGCACGCGCAGTTGCCGGCGAAGCAGGAGTGCCGTTTTTTAGCATTTCTGGTTCCGAGTTTGTTGAAATGTTTGTTGGGGTTGGTGCATCAAGAGTCCGTGACTTGTTTGCCAAGGCCAAGAAAAACGCCCCATGTATAATTTTTGTAGATGAAATTGACGCCGTTGGACGGCGTCGAGGCTCAGGGATGGGCGGTGGTCATGATGAGCGTGAACAAACCTTGAATCAGATTTTGGTTGAAATGGACGGCTTCGAGCAAGGCACAAATGTTATCGTGTTAGCCGCCACTAACCGTTCTGACGTACTTGATCCCGCACTGCTACGACCAGGGCGATTTGACCGTCGGGTGAACATTGATTTACCCGATAGAAAAGACAGAGAGGCCATACTTAAAGTTCATTTTGCCAAAAAACCTGTTGATAGTGAGGTGGACCTTGACGCACTAGCTGCCAAAAGTGCTGGTAGCAGTGGCGCAGACTTGGCCAACATAGCCAACGAAGCTGCAATTGTTGCCGCCCGTCACAACCGAAAAACTATAAATCAAAACGATGTAACTTCGGCGTTCGAAAAAGTTGCTATTGGACCAGAACGCAAAAACAAAATCATGAACGACAAAGAAAAAGAAATGACTGCATATCACGAAGCTGGCCATGCCATAGTTGGCCATGTCTTACCGGATAGCGATATGGTACATAAAGTTACTATTATTCCACGTGGTGGTACTGGTGGAGTGACTTGGTTTATACCACCCGAGGACCGTAGCTACCACAGTATTATTGAGTACAAAGACATCCTTTCTCGTATGTTGGGAGGTAGAATAGCAGAAGAAGTTATATATGGTAATGACCGAGTAACGACTGGAGCTGGAAATGATCTACAAAAAGCTGCCGAGTTAGCTAGGGAAATGGTAGTAAACCAAGGTATGGGTAAAAAGCTAAGAGATCAGGTGTTCCATGTTGAGGAAGGAATTATGTTGGAGCGTGTCATGCATGAACGACAATATTCCGACGAAACTGCCAAATTGATTGACGACGAAGTAGAAGCCCTTATAACCGAAGCGGCAAATAGGGCTAGAATAGTAATTAAAGCAAACCTTGATAAACTTAAGGACCTCAAAAAAGAATTGCTAGAAAAAGAGACAGTAGAAGCTGACCAAGTTCTTGAAATTTTAAAGGGTTCTAAAATGCCCAAAGAAGCTAGCCTCTACTAAAATCCTGAGGTTTTATCTCCCCACATGCATTTTCTGCCTTTAGCAAATTCCAAATTCCAAAAATCACCGGCAATCTCTATACTGATATAGAATGAACCGATTTATCAGACGCGCAAACAACAAGCTTGGTGTCAGTAGTGCGGCAACATTGTTGTTGGTAATCTCTTTGGTTGGTCAAGTTCTGGGGTTTTTGCGCTACAAAATTGTCAACGCCAACTTTCCAATCTTGGGACCAGAAAGCACAGATGCATATTTTGCGGCGTTCAAAATACCCGACTTTTTTTTCTACACGCTAGCAGCCGGAGCATTAGGCGTGGCTTTTATCCCAATATTATCAGAACATCTTGCAAAGGGTGATCGCAAAGGAGTTTGGGATTTAACAAGTAGCTTGCTAAACCTCCTGGCGGTAATTATGGCTATTGTGGGCGTGCTGATGTTTATTTTTGCTGAACCTTTAGTCAAAATGCTAGTTCCAACTTCGTTTAGCCCTGACCAGATGCATAACGCAATAACAATTATGCGGTTTATATCTTTTAACCCGCTATTATTTACAATATCCGGCATATTGGCGGGAGCTCAGCAAGCATTTGGGAGGTTTTTCTTTTTTGCTACCGGTCCAATATTTTACAATGTTGCAATCATGGCAAGTGTCTATATTTTTCGTGACAACATAGGAATAATTGGACTGGGTATTGGGGCGATGTTGGGAGCGGTCTTACAGTTAGTTGTTATTTCATTTGGACTAATTGGTGCAAACTTTCAATGGAATCCCAAAATTTTGTGGAAAAATTCTGACTTTCGAAAAGTTCTCAGGTTGTTACCAGCAAGGTCTATTGACCAAGGAGTAGATTCCATAAACAGTATTGCAGAGACTAACTTTGCCGCAAGACTTGGAGTTGGTAATATTAGTTATTATGAAAATGCTTATATCCTGCACACAACGCCGATAATTTTGATTGGAACCAGTATCAGTACGGCTGCATTTCCCAAGCTTACTGAGCTATTAGCGCATGGTCGAAAAGACTTGTTTCGAAAAGAATTTTTACAGATCCTCAGAGTCGTTGTGTGGATTACTGTTCCGGTGGCTATTGTTTCATATTTTGCTAGAGGTTATTTTGCGCGTTTGATTTTTACCAACAGTGCTCCCGAAATTGCGGTTGTTTTTGGATATTTCGCTGCGGCAATATTTTTCAGATCAATTTATTCTATGATATCTAGGTGGTTTTACGCTCAAAAAGATACAAAAACCCCTCTGATAGTTTCTCTAGTGTCGATTGCATTTGGTATCACGCTGGCCTTTTTGCTGTCTAGGCCATCTGCATACGGGCTAGTTGGGCTTGCGGCAGCACAATCGATCGTTGCTGGTGCTGAAGTGGGAATACTAATAGCTATTATGTTAAAAAGAGACAGAAAATTACTTGACCCAACTTTTTGGCGCGGTATTGCCAAAATTTTGTCGGTTGCTGGTTTTACCATAATTGCAGCATTTTTTATGATAAGTATTCTTCCTCTCACCATAACCGATACTGGTATTGTTACTCTTGGAACAAAGCTAGGCAGTATTACTTTAGTGACTGTCATGGTTCACGTTGGTGTTTCGGCACTATTCGAACTTGAAGAAGCCAAAATCATCGTCAACAAAACCAAACGGCTTATTATGCGCCCAATAAAGCTCTAATTACCGTTATCAGTTGTCGAGGGGCGTTGGCGGTATGTCATGTATTTGTGCCAGTATCGAGTGGGGCAAGCCTGGACCTGAATCACGCTCAGCGCGTGACACGTCGCCTGGAGTTTGCGGGAGTTCGATTGGTTCTGTGCTTGGCAAAAAGTTTGGAGTTGTATCGTTTGGCAAACCAGATTTTAGACTATCTATGTTTAATTTTTCAGAAGAAGGCATGTATAAAACTATAACATATAAAGTTTAATGTTGTCAATTTTAACAGAGATGTTACACTAATACGACATGAAGCAGTCAAACATACGTAATTTTTGCATTATCGCCCATATTGATCACGGTAAATCTACTCTTGCAGACAGATTGTTGGAGATTACAGGTACGGTAAACAAACGTGATATGAAAGCCCAAATGTTAGACAAAATGGACCTTGAACGGGAAAAAGGCATAACTATCAAACTTGCTCCGGTACGAATGGAATATAAAGGCATCGAATTAAACTTAATTGACACTCCCGGTCATGTGGATTTTAGCTACGAAGTGTCCCGAAGTTTACAGGCTTGCGAAGGGGCAATTTTGGTTGTGGATGCATCACAAGGGATACAAGCACAGACACTAGCAAATGTATATCTTGCAATTGCCGCAGAACTGACGATAATTCCTGTGCTAAACAAAATAGATTTGCCAGCCTCCGATGTTGAGCGCGTCAGCGCAGAAGTTATCAGTTTGCTTGGCTGTAAAAAAGAAGACATTTTGCTCATATCTGCAAAAACTGGTCAAGGAGTTGAGAATGTTCTTGATCGGGTAATAACTGATGTGCCACCTCCCACCGGTGGTGGTAGTTCCGCCACAAGGGCGCTGATATTTGATAGCTACTATGACGATTATCGGGGAGTAATCTTGTATGTTCGAACCGTGGATGGCGAAATATCAAAAAATGAACAGATACTCATGATGGCAACGGGTGCAGAAGGAATAGCACTTGAAGTTGGTGTGCTTAGGCCTGAAATGAAAGCCTCAAAGACCCTTGAATCAGGCGAAATAGGTTACGTTGTAACGAATTTACGAAGTACGCGAGAAGCAAAAGTTGGAGATACGGTGACTTTGGCAAAAAACCCAGCAAGTACTTCTCTGCCAGGCTACAAAGAAATTAAACCATTTGTCTACGCGGGTTTTTTCCCGGACAGTAATGAAAACTATCAAACTCTCAAGGATGCAATAGAAAAATTAAGTTTGAGTGATTCGGCTTTGCAGTTTACTCCAGAAAACTCCCCTGTGCTTGGCTTTGGTGTGCGAATAGGATTTTTGGGATTACTTCACATGGAGATTGTTCGTGAGCGCCTGGAGCGCGAATACGACCTAGAGTTAGTCGTAACAAATCCCTCGACTGACTATCAAATCACGCTCGTCGGCGGTAAAGAAATAGATATAAAGTCAGCTACGGATTTGCCAGATGTTAGTAAAATTCTGGAAATTCGTGAACCATGGATAAAGGGTGAAGTGGTAGTGCCCAAAGAGTATGTTGGTGCAGTAATCCAGCTGATTTCAAACAAACGCGGTTTGCAAAAAAACCTAAGTTACGTCGACGCCCAATTAGCGCTGGTAGCATTTGAGGCGCCGCTGGCAAACCTACTGACAGATTTTTACGATCAGCTAAAGAGTGTTACTAGTGGTTATGGGTCATTCAATTACGATTTGGATAATTATCGTCCCGAGGACTTGGTTAAACTTGATTTCTATGTTGCTGGGGAGCGTGTGGATTCTTTGAGTATAATGGTCCACAGGTCTGAGTCGCAAAGTTTGGGAAGAGAGGTTGTCGACAAGCTGAAAGATGTAATTCCAAGGCAGAACTTCCAAGTCGCTTTGCAGGCAGCGATTGGTGGCAAATTCATAGCTCGAGCGGATTTAAGTGCATATAGAAAAGATGTTACAACGGGTTTGTATGGAGGTGATGTATCTAGGAAGAAAAAAGTCTTAGCCAAACAAGCAAAAGGCAAAAAACGCCTAAAACGCTTTGGGAAAGTGGACATCCCAAACGAAGCTTTTACGATTTTGCTCAAGCGAGATTGAGCCTATATAAATCAAAAAGCCTTGTGAAATTACGAGAACTTCACAAGGCATTTTTTACGAGTATTTGTTTGTTCTTATGCTACACCCATGCGACAAAAATTGCACATGATTTTAATTTTTAAAGTGTAAAAATTGCTTATTTCCAAACAGATAGAAGAACACCGTTTATCAACAAAACTACCAAAAAATAACCAGTGTTAATTGCCCAAAGTTTTTTACGACCACCTGCAAAAATCGTATTCACTCCTTGTGGTACGGCTACGAAACCAAGCCATAGCCAAACAGCAGTTATTAGTCCAACAGAAACATTGGAATAGTCCGGATAAAAATACGCAGAATAAGTTACGATGTGTAGCAAAATAAAAGCCTGTACGAATGCTCCGGCGGTAGTGATTGCGTAACTTTTAGCTCCATCACCCATTTCGTTCATTTTGCGTCCAACTAATTTTGACCAATCTTTAGCAAACAATGCCGGTGAATACCAGATTGCTCCTATGATCATGTTTACGATCACGGCAGCAACAATTGCTAGCCAATTAATATCAACTGTCGGCATATAGCCCTCCTTAATTTACGTTTTAAGGTATACGCCTATTTAATCGTAAAAACAACTACTATGCTGATAAGATAGAAGATATGGAAAACAAACTAGAGCGTCTTACGGAATTTCAAGATGTTTTGGCAAATTATCGTATATCAGACGAAAGCAAAGCAATTCTAAATCAAACAAAGCTAGTTTTACTTATATCAGTGACTGCTGGTGGGCGAAATACGATTATATCTGAAATTCTAAAAACAGGAGATTTTCACTACATAATTTCTGACACAACTAGACATAAACGTGCAAATAACGGCGTAATGGAACAAGATGGGCGTGAATATTGGTTTAGGTCGGAAGCAGAAATATTGGCAGATTTAAAAGCCGGAAACTTTCTAGAGGCCGCCATAATACACAATCAACATGTATCTGGTATAAGCATCCGTGAACTAAAAAAAGCTCACCAAAATGGCAAAATCGCTGTAAATGAAATAGAGATAGTCGGTATGCACAACATTGTAGAAGCATGCCCAAGTGCTATTGCCATATTCGTTCTTCCGCCAAGTTTTGAGGAGTGGATGAAAAGACTAGAGGGCAGGGGTGATATGTCAAAGGCAGAAAAAAAACGGCGACTGGAAAGTGCAGTATTAGAATTTGATGCGGCTCTAAACCACGAATATTATTCATTTGTTATAAATGATGATTTTCACGAGTCCGTTAACAATATTGTAGATATAGCGGAGGGACGTATTGATTCTGAGGTTCAAAAAAAAGGAAAAGCGTTGGTCATGAAACTTCAGGCAGACACAAAAAACTGGCTAGAAAACAATTAAGTAGCCCAGTTGGCCGCCAAGATTGACAGGTCAAAAATGTTCACTACTCCATCATTATTTAAGTCGCCTTGTGCAAATGTTTTGCCGGACTGACCAAAATTATTTGCCAAGATTGACAGGTCAAAAATGTTCACAACTCCATCACTATTGACATCTCCAGCTTTAACCTTGGTGGTAGTTGTTAGAGAGTTGCTTACAGCCGATGTATTTCCTGCCAAATCATAGGCAGTTACTGTATATGTGTACTGGGCACCTTGAGCCAAACTTGTGTCAGTAAAGCTAGTAGACGTACTGGTGTTGACTTTGGTACCGTTTCGTAAAATATTGTAGCCAGCAACCCCTACGTTATCCGTAGATGCATTCCAAGCTAGTGCAATGCTAGTTGTTGCCTGCGAAGGAGAGCTCAGACCCTGCGGGGCGCTGGGCGCTGAAGTATCGGCTAGTGTACTTGTAACTAGCGGGCTTGTCTGCGCAGATGTGTTACCGACGCCATCATACGCTGCAACGGTGTATGAATAGCTGGTATTGGGAGTAAGTCCAGTTTGGTTATAATTCGTGGAAGCTGTTGTTCCTATCTGAACACCACTCCTGTATATTTTATAACCAGTAACCGAAACATTGTCGGTAGATGCAGTCCAGCTGAAGGCAATCGAGTTAACCGTTTTTGTGCCCGCTGTTAAACCGGCGGGAACACTTGGTGCGGTGGTATCAGGCAAAGTCGAAATTGCAACAGCTGAAGATACTGCGGACGTATTTGCAGCTGCATCAAAAGCCGAAACCGTATATGAATAACTGGTGTTAGGTGCAAGACCAGAGTCAGTAAAGCTAGTGGGCGTGACATTGCCGTTTACGAGGGTGCCGTTTCTATATACTTTATATCCTGTAACTGCTTTGTTGTCCGTTGAGGCAGTCCAGCTAAAGGCAATCGAGTTAACCGTCCTCGTCCCCGCAACCAGCCCGGTTGGAACGCTTGGGGCGGTTGAATCGTTCAGAGTATAGGTAGCAGGAGTAGTCACTGATAAAACATTTGCCGTATCCGATGTACGAACTAGTGAAGAATTCGGTGCAAAGCCTACAGTAACACTGCCTGTGCCAATAACTTTGAAACTTACCACAGCAACGATTTGATCTCCAGTTAGGCTAGTGCCAGACTTTGCTCTGGCAACACTTACGCTTCCATTTCCTCCGGTAGAAGATCCCGATAGGTCGAATGCGCTGGTCGCTGTGTCTGTACTCAAATACTGAAGCATAGTTGCGTTATAGGTTAAATTTGCCTGAACAGCGTTTATTACTTCCGTGTTACTGTTCTCTCGTATTGTCACGCTAAAAGTCGAACCTAGGCTAATAGTTGATGTTGCTGGGGTTAGATACAGAGTTGCGCTAGCAGCAAACGACCTAACAAGAAAACTTGCGCCTACCAGGGCAAATAACAGGATTGCGATTAGTAGTACAGACGTACTTTGGTTGCCTGATTTTCGTCCGAACTTGGAAAGTAGACTTTTTTTGATATTTTTTCTATTGGAATTGCGAAGTTTTTTCATATGTACCTTTTCCGCTATTTTTAATTAAGCTTATTGTATCACGAAGAATTTAATTGACCTTATGCTAATTTAGGGAGTAAACTAGTAATAATTAAATTTTAGGCAAATGAACTCCACAAACAACATAAACAGACCCTTATGGATAAATTCATGAAACAACTTTTAGGAATGGTAACCTCGCCACTAATGTTTTTCGTCGGACTACTGTTTTTAATACTATTTCTTGGTATCAACTCAAAAAAAGTAAATGCTGCTTGTGCTACTCAGCCCACAGACCTAGGTAGTTCAACTATAACAGTTAACGTCCCAGTCGCCAGTACTTATAGAGTTTGGAGTCGTATAAAAGCTCCGGACTCCACGAACAATTCCTATCTTCTAGAGGTGGATGGCGGAAGTTGTATAACAGTTGGGGATAGTGCAATTACAGCAAACACTTGGACATGGGTGGATTATCAAAGTGGCAATAGTGCTACCAAGACTAACCTAACTTTATCCACAGGGAACCATACTTTTAAAATGATTGGACGTGAGCCAAGTGTAAGTTTAGATTTAGTTATATTAACAGCAGACACTACATGTGTGCCTACTGGCGTTGGGACAAATTGCTCAAACCCTGGCGATACCACTCAACCGTCTGTTTCTCTAACTGCGCCTGCCAACAACGCAACCGTAAGTGGAACTGTGCCGTTGACTGCTACAGCTAGCGATGACGTTGGTGTCACTAAAGTTGAGTTTAGAGTTGGCGCAACAATAGTGAATACTGATACCACTAGTCCCTACAGCTACAACTGGAACAGTACATCCGTTAATGATGGTCCGTATGTTGTATCGGCAACAGCCTATGATGCCGCCGGAAACAATAGAGCCTCATCAGTCTCGATTACTGTTAGTCAAGCGCCTCCACCTCCATCCAAAGCTGGAGACGTCAACGGGGATAATTCGGTAAACATCTTCGACCTTTCCATACTCGCAGCTAATTGGGGCGGAACATCAAAAACAAGATCCCAAGGTGATTTAAACAATGACACCCAGGTGA
This sequence comes from Saccharimonadales bacterium (SeqCode), assembly GCA_038206875.1. Classification (GTDB taxonomy): domain Bacteria; phylum Patescibacteriota; class Saccharimonadia; order Saccharimonadales; family JBBQAJ01; genus JBBQAJ01. The sequence continues at coordinate 39,810 of JBBRAK010000005.1, read as the reverse complement.
ACATATTCGACTTATCAATTTTAGCTGCTAATTGGGGATTATAAAAATGAAGGAAATTTCAACAATGATTAATAATATTCCCAAAAGCTCATTTAGCCCTAAGCGTCTTATGTCCAAGCTTGTATCGCTTACTTCTTTGACAACGCTATTTTTGGCTGTCGTAGGTTTGAGTAGCGTAAGTGCCGCTGGAAGTGGACAACTGACCTTGACACCTGCAAGCGGGAGTTATCTGAAAGACAGCACTCTAAAAGTTACGGTTAATTCCACTTCAACTGATGCTATCAACGCCGTGGAAGCGGATTTAAACTACGACACCAGCCAACTTGAATTTATCAGTGTTGATAAATCCGCGTCTGCCTTTACGCTTTACTGCTCGACGAGCGGGGGTGGTGGTAGTGTAAAGATTGGCTGTGCTCACAGTAGCAACCTAACAGGTACCAATAAAGTTGCAGATGTTAGCTTCAAAGTTCTAGTTGGTTCTGGCTCCACGGCAATTACATTTGCATCAAGTAGTGCCATGGTTCGTCCTTCTGATGGACAAAATGTATGGAATGGTGCTACCGCCGGAGGCACATATACTCTAACATCACCTGAAACTCCACCATCAACTCCACCAGCAACATCTCCTCCAACTAAACCCACAACCTCAACCCCTTCAACCTCAACCCCTTCAACCTCAACTAAGCCATCACCCACTACAGCTGATCCTGCTACACCCGCACAAGACACCGTTGAAAAACCAGGATATCTTGTTGCCATCAAAATTTTGGACAAAAAAGGCAATCCGGTGGTTGGAAAAACAGTATATATAGGTGCACAGTCTGCTGTTTCTGACGATAACGGAATCGCTAGTTTTGTAAATATTAAACCAGGCACCTACGATATAACTGAAGAAAAAGATGGCAAGGGAAGGGTGCTCGCCAGTGTGACTGTGAACGACACCCCCGGAGACCCTTATACAGTACAAGAATTTGCTGTTAACGTCGCACCTAAAAAGAACATATTAGTTTATGTACTTCCAATAATCGGTTTCTTTGGAATTATCATACTGCTTCTGCTTTTTAGAGCTTGGTATAGAAAATTTCGAGCCGAAAGACTTTTTCACAAGAATCATTTTCCAGATCAACCAAACAAATCACCTAACACATTCAAGTCACCTGCAGAAACAACCCCCCCGAGCGTTCAGCCAAGCCTACAATCTCAAAAGTCAGAGTCTGGTCAAACGGTCTTACCTAATGCAGGCGAGGGTGTTACTTCCAAAAAACCAATTGTGTGGTCGGGTGACGGCGACAAGTAAGTCAGCGTAGGATTGGTTCAAGGGCTACAGTCAAAAGTGCCAGCATCTTTTCGACGTCTGGAAATTCTAAAATAGCCTAGCTTGAAGTTTTTATCTCCGTTCCAACAAGTAGTAGCCAGCTACAACTTGCTCGGGTACTCGTTAAAACCTCCAAGCTATACTTTTCCAGAATCTCCAATCAACAAAAAGAACTGGCACTCTTGACACAGGAGTGCCAGCTTTAGTATAATTGGCACTATAACTAAACGAGTGCCATGACAGAACGCCAAACATTACTTTTATCAGCTATAGTTGAACAGTATGCTGAAGTTGCCAGTCCGGTAGGTTCTTCGTTGCTTGCGAAAGTTTTTAACGTAAGTTCTGCGACTATTCGTGCTGAAATGGCTGAGCTAGAAAAACTTGGGTTTATTCACCAACCTCACACCAGCGCCGGTCGCGTGCCGACAGACAAAGGCTACAGATACTACGTAAACAACGTTAGCGAGCAAACTGAAACGCCAACCGAAAGTCGAGGTGAACGCGCTTTAACTGCCAGAGTTGGTGGTGGTGGATTGCCGGAGCGAACCATAAGAAATGCCGTAGACACTCTTGTGGAGCTTACGCACAATCTAGGACTGGCTACAATCGGTGATCAGTTATACATGGGTGGACTTGCAAATCTGTTTGGGCAACCAGAGTTTATTGGTGGTGCTCAAGTTCAACAGGTCGCAAGTTTATTAGACAATCTAGAGCCGTGGTTACGAGAAGCATCGCCCAACAAACCACTTAGCGTATATATTGGCGCCGAAAACCCCATAGGCAGTAGTGCCCAATGCTCGCTAATTATTAGTAAATTTCGCAGTTCATACAGTGACGAAAGCTACATTGGAGTACTAGGCCCAACACGTCAAAACTACAAAGATGTAATGAGTCTGGTAAAACGCGCTGGCGAAGCGCTGGAAGGAGCCATGTATGAGTAAAGTATCAAGACAAGTATTTGAAACAATAGGTGAGACTTATCCTGATTTCGAAGGACTAGTCAGAGTATGCGACTCCTCTGTTAGAGCTGGTGACGACATTGCTATAACAACCGCTAGGACCCGGGTAGGTGCGGAAGGAATCGTAGCATCTTGGGATTCTGCAAGTCCTCTAGCGACTCTTGCGCTGATGACGGCATTTGAAATAAACAATTTTTTTGCAGATGGGGTAAAAAAACATGTCTAAGAGCACCAAACCTCAGCACCCACGAACAGAAATGGAAGAGCTTACGAATGCATTAAAGCAAGAGAGGGCAGATGCTGAGAACATGCGCCGTAGGCACGAACAGCAGATTGGCGAACTTCGGAATATGGTCAAAGCCAATGTGATAAGTGAGCTTTTGCCAGCAATCGATAACCTGGAGCGTTCTCTCAAGCATGTACCTAAAGAATTGGTTGGCAACGACTACGTCAGAGGCGTGCAAGGTGTAGTCAAACAATTTGAAAAAACTTTACTGGACATAGGTGTTGCAAGAATAAAGACTGTGGGTGAGGTGTTTAATCCCCATCTTCACGAAGCAATTCATATGGAAGAAGGCAAGGGCGATGTTGAAGTGGTTTGCGAGGAACTACAGCCTGGATACGTACTAGGCGAACAAGTAATCCGACATGCCATGGTAAAAGTGAAAATGGAGAACAAGAAAGTAATAAAGGAGGAATAATAATGGGAAAAATAATAGGGATAGACTTAGGAACAACAAACAGCGCAATGGCTGTAATGCAGTCTGGTAAATCAGAAATCATTGCAAATAGCGAGGGCTCACGAACTACTCCAAGTGTAGTTGCCGTGAACAAAAACGGTGAACGTCTGGTTGGACAAGTTGCCAGAAGACAGCAGGTCACCAACAGCAAAAATACCGTGTATGAAGTCAAAAGGCTGATTGGTCGGAACTGGGAAGACAAAGAAGTTCAGCGCGACATTAAACTTATGGGTTACGAAATGGTCAAAAGTGGCAAAGGTGTCAAAGTCAAAATGGGTGACAAAGAATACAGTCCTGAGGAAATAAGTGCCATGATTTTAGGTAAACTAAAGACAGACGCCGAAAGTTTTTTGGGTGACAAAGTAACAGAAGCCGTCATAACCGTACCGGCGTATTTTGATGATTCTCAGCGTCAGGCCACCAAAGACGCTGGTAAGATTGCCGGACTTGAGGTAAAACGGATTATCAACGAACCTACGGCCGCGGCTCTTGCCTATGGCTTAGATAAGGGGAAGAAAAAAGACGAAAAAATCGCAGTTTATGACTTAGGCGGTGGAACTTTTGATGTTTCAATTCTAGAGCTCGGTGATGGCGTTTTTGAAGTAAAGAGCACCAACGGCGACACTCACTTAGGAGGAGCTGATTTTGATCGCGTAGTAGTTAATTATCTTGCTGACGAATTCAAGAAAGAGCACGGCGTTAACGTAACGGATGATAAGGCGGCTATGCAAAGATTGCGAGATGAAGCAGAAAAAGCCAAAATTGAACTAAGCACGACCAACGAAGTTAACATCAACCTGCCGTTCCTGACTGCAGATGCAGATGGTCCAAAACACTTCGAACACAAACTTACCCGCGCCAAGCTGGAACAGCTAGTAGGCGATTTGGTAGACAAGACTGCTACCCCATGTGAAAAAGCTCTAAAAGACGCAGGACTGAAAGCCAGTGAAATAAACGCGGTTGTACTTGTTGGCGGTATGACACGAATGCCAGCAGTTATCGAAAAAGTAAAGAAAATATTTGGAAAAGATCCTATGAAAGGCGTAAATCCAGACGAAGTTGTTGCAGTAGGTGCTGCAATTCAGGGCGGTGTGCTTCAAGGTGATGTAAAAGATGTATTACTTCTGGATGTTACCCCGTTGTCGCTTGGAATCGAAACTTTGGGAAGCGTAGCGACAAAACTAATCGAGCGTAACACGACAATTCCTACCAGTAAAAGTGAAACGTTTAGTACGGCAGCTGACAACCAACCACAAGTAGAAATACATGTAGTTCAAGGTGAACGCGAAATGGTGGCTGATAACAAATCACTTGGTCGATTTGTGCTAGACGGTATTCCAAGCGCTCCCAGGGGCGTGCCACAAATCGAAGTGACCTTTAACATCGACGCAAATGGAATTTTAAATGTCAGCGCCAAAGACAAAGGTTCCGGCAAAGAACAATCAATCACAATTAGCGGAAGCGGTAACTTAGACAAAACTGAAGTAGAAAAAATGGCTAAAGAAGCCGAAGCACACGCTGACGAAGACAAATCCAAGCGTGAAGCAATTGACGCCCGCAACACATTGGACAGTTCAGTCTATCAGGCAGAAAAAATGAAATCAGACAACAAAGACAAGATTAGCGAAGAAGATGCAAAAACACTGGAAGATGCCATAGAGACTGCGAAAAAAGTCAAAGACGATGAAAAAGCAGACAAAACAGTACTAGAAGAAGCTGCCAAAGAGCTAAATGACAAAATCATGCCAATAGGTGCCAAAATGTACGAAGAAGCCTCTAAAGAATCAGAAAAATCTGAAGACACATCAAGCGAAGAGGGTGATAAGAAAAAAGACGACAAAGAAGAACCAGTTGAAGGCGAAGTAGTAGATGAGGAAAAAGAAGACAAAAAGGAAAAATAATGCCACAAGGTAGAGAGCCAACAAGCGAAACAGCGGGCAAAGAATTTGCTATTAGTGTTCTCTTGAGTGAAATTCATAGCACCAGCGCGCATGTTGATATGACAGAGAGTAATGCCGATGCTGGAGACGAAAGTGCTCCTGATAGGTTTGTTTGGCTTGGCAAAAGCGAAGCGGACAGGAGTTTATTGGTGCAAAAAACCGGAGAATTGATGGGAGCGGAAAAGATAGTCAATGACAGTTGGAAGGCAAGGTTAAGTGCCGCTGGAAAAGTGTTAGAGTTTTGGGTTGGAGATCAGCCCGCCGAAATAATTGAAGAACAATCAGGAACAGGCGAAGCAAATCAGGACGATTCCACACGGCTACAAAGAGAACTTGCAAATACCAGAGTATTAGGGGCCTTACAGTGGCTAAGAAAGTTCAACATACTAGGAGTGTAATTTAATATATGTCTAAGCGGGACTACTATGAAGTATTGGGGGGAAGGAAATTCGGTCAGCTATCGACGATACGACTCTTCTTACCAATTAAAATTCTAGTGCTTCTTTTGTTGATTAATAGAAAATAGAGTATATTCCTTGTTATAAGAGGAACATTTCATGGAACTACTGATTATTATCGGTCTTGTTGTATTGCTGTGGAATTTATCCAAACGAAAATCGAATTCACCAGGCAATGTCCAAACCAATGAATTAGAGCAGAGAAATATTGAATGGGCATTATTCATAGCAGGCTACAGGGCCAAAACCAAAAACAAAGATCAGAAAAATTTAATAGATACTATGCTTTCTGACCTAAAAGCCAGAGGACTGCCAATAGGAAAATATGAAAATTACACGTCCGTAACAGGAGATTTAACTGATGAAACAAACGACTCGGAACCACGCAAAACTTCAATTTTATCCCGAAATAGTCCACAGACAGTCGGCTCAGTATCAGAGCTAAAGACTAATAAACAAAAAGCGGACTCTGCTCCACTAGACAACGCGACCCTATTGCTGTATTTTGGAGCTTTTTTGTTTGTAGCTTCTGTAGGATTGTTCGTTGCATTTGGCCAAGCAAATGGAGTATTAAGAACTCTAGCGGTCGGGCTGGTTACGTTAGTTATGTATTCCGGGGGGATTTGGTTGTTCCAAAACAAACCAAAGCTCAGACCGGCAGGACTGGCATTTGCTGGAATTGGAATAGCAACAATGCCGTTGGTAGGTTTAGCATCATACAACTATGTGTTCATGAATCAAGCTAGAGAAGTTTGGTTTGCGACATCAATCTTATCAATGATGTTATATGCACACGCACTGATAAAGCTTCGCAAGCCACTAATTAATTATATATTTATTTTCACATTTTTGTCGTTGTTTGAATCTGGAATATCCATCTCAAATGCCCCAGTTTATTATTTTGGCTGGGCAATGGCTCTAGTTGGAATATGTTTTCAGTTAGTCAGTAAATGGAAAGGTTTTTGGCCGGAACTTCAAGAATCTTCGCGTAATAGTGGACAATTATTTTTACCTCTTTCCGTTCTAGTTTCGGCCGTTTTAGTATCACAGCAGGGCTTTGGACAATTGGGGGTTTCGCTAATCCTAGCTAGTTTGTATTACGCACTTGAAGCGTGGCGCACAAATGACACATACCGAGACAATAATTTCCTCGTAAGTCATATTGCAGTACTTGCGGGCATTACTTGCTTGGTATACTCAGTTACGAGTAGTACAACCGCGACCGTCGAAATACTAGTTGCACTGAACTTTATACAGATTTTTGGATTGTGGTATTTGAAATCTACCACAGAAATAGGCAAAAACTACGCAAACGTACTGTTACTTTCTTCGGGTACGAGTATAGTTTTTGCAGCAGGTCACCCCAGTTTATTTTTTGGAACAGTAGTTGCACTTACTGCGATTGCCCTAGTAATATGGTTGCGTCAGAAGCGAGCGGATGCTTATGGCATGGCTGTTGTTGCCTGGATGTCTCTGCCAGTAATTTTTGGTCAATATGTTGCGGTCCATAAGCTAGATATTAGACAGCAGACGCTGTTATTGTTGGCTACACTCCTAATACATTTTGCAGTTATGCTAGCGCACGGATTTGATGACAAACTTTCAGATTGGGTAATGACCGCACGTACCATGTATCTAATAAGTGCTATTTTTGTGCTTGTTTTCGCGCTATTCGTAGACCCAAGTGTAGCGTTTCAGGTTTCTGCAGTTGTAGCGATAACTACCTTAGTGCTCGCGTTTGTTGATGATAAAAACTCCTGGGCAACCGTAGGGGGTATATTAATCGCCACACCACTTGTTGTGGCATGGTCGCAACCGGGATTGTTTCTGGTATCATTAATTGTTTCACTCGCGTACAATATTGGGCTTACTATGTGGATCAGGCAGGATATAAACAGGTGGATAAGCACATTATTGTGGCTTTTGTTGCCAGTAGGGTTTGGCCACATAGGTTTAATTGCGAGTTGGCAAATCGAAAGTTATGCATGGGCATATGTTGTTGCCATGTTAGGGCTGATTTTGTCGCGTGCCATCGCTCGGGGCTCGGTTTTCTTATCTACGCGCATACCCCTGGCAAGTTATGTCAAGTCTGCGAGTCAGTCGTATGTAGCTGGGTATATTTTTGCAGCTATATTGGCGATAGTTTTGTCTCTTAGTTCTGACAATTCACAGCTACATACGACTCTTATCAGTCTGGTATTGCTGTCTATCGTTATGCTACTTAGTCGTTTTGTAGAAAAACGTGCTGATATACTTGTGACTATTCCAATTTTGGCTCAATTTACTGCATGGAGTGCCATTCGACCCAGTCTTGAAACCGGGTTATACAGTTTTCTGTTATTTAGCACTGGGCTTTCGGTCGTTGGTTATTTGGGGGTCAGGTTGTTGGCTATGGACTTAAAAACCTATCAAAAATACAAATCCGTATTAATTGCTTCATTATGGTGTGCCTTTATTGCACCATTTTCGATTTTGTTTGTGGGCTTCACGGTATGGCCTATGCCTTTAGGGTTAATGATAGCCGGGTATTTGTTATATGACTATTTGAGCGAAACCACACAAGACAACCGCGAATTTGCCGGTGCTGTGGTGGTAGCAGGATTTATGTGGTTCTTGCACTACGCGGGCGTTAGAGAAATCCAGGCCTATAGTCATATTACCGCGACTTTATTTGCAGGCTACGCATATTGGAGAACACAGAGGGGAGAAACGTCAAACGCAGACAATTATTTGATACTCATGCTGGCAAGTGCAACTATACCGCTCATTTTTCAAGCACTGGCAGGAGCGTCTGGTGGATTATATGGATGGTGGCTACTGCTAGAACAGATTGGTTTTATGTTGCTAGGCATGACAATACACAAACCAATAGTTATAAAATGGGGGCTATATGTAGCGCTAGGAGCGGTACTATATCAGTTGCGAAATCTTGGATGGGCAGCACTCACTGTTTTAGCCACTTTTTTGATTGGACTCGCAGTATATCAGTTGCAAAAACATTCGGATAAAAACTAGCACTCTATGGTGTATAGTGCCAATTTCAGCTATAATAAGACCTACAAAAATTATTAAATCGCAGAGAACACATGTCTAAAAGAGATTATTATGAAGTTTTGGGGGTAGGCAAGTCGGCTAGTGCTGATGAGATTAAAAAGGCTTTTCGTAAAGCCGCAGTTCAGCATCACCCAGACAAAGAAGGCGGTGATGAGTCCAAGTTCAAAGAGATAAACGAAGCCTACGAAGTACTCAAAGATTCATCCAAACGTCAACGATACGACCAGTTTGGTCATGCCGGTGTAGGAGGTACGTCCGGAGGTGGTGGAAATCCTTATCAGGGATTTGGTGGACAGGGTCAGGAAGTAAACTTTGATTTCGGAGACCTTGGACTAGGCGATATATTTGGAAGCTTTTTTGGTGGACAGCAAGGCAGTCAAAGAAGCAGACGGAGTCGTGGACGCGACGTTGAGACAACGATAGAAATTACTTTTGAGCAGGCTGTTTTTGGCACGGAAGTAGACTTGAATTTAAGCCTAGAAGATACTTGCGAACACTGCAAAGGCACAACTGCTGAACCCGGACACGAACTAGTTACATGTGAAACTTGCAAAGGTTCAGGCCAAGTCGTTACAGCCACAAGAACAATATTTGGCAATATACAACAAGCGCAAACTTGCCCAAAATGTAAAGGAACAGGCAAAATCCCCGAAAAAGAATGTACCGTATGTCATGGCAAAGGTACCAAGTCCAAAAAACAAGAAATACGCCTGAAAGTCCCTGCGGGTATAGACGAAGACGGCGCAACTATCCGTTTGCGTGAACACGGAGAAGCTATAGCCAATGGTCCAAAGGGTGATTTATATGTACATGTTCGGGTCAAATCACACAAACGCTTTACCCGTGAAGGCGACTTAATTCTGAGCGAAGAGCACATAGATATGGTAGATGCTACGTTAGGAACAGAAATTTCGGTTGATACGGTAGATGGACCGATAAAAATGAAAGTCCCAGCCGGTACACAATCTGGAACAGATTTCAAACTGTCTAATCACGGTGTAACGCATCTAAAAAGCGACACCCGCGGGGCGCATATAGTGACAGTGCTAGTTGATACGCCTACAAAGCTGAGTAAACGCCAGCAAGAGCTTCTAGAAGAGTTCAAACAAAACCAAAAAAGAGGTCTATTTAATTAGAATTTATGCAGGTTGTTTTTGGAGTGCTTTGGCGGCATACATTGATTCATCCGCCTCGGCTAGTAGTGTTTCTCTGCTGGTTGGATGCTCCGGATCCCAGACTGCAAAGCCAGTGGAAATATTGAACCCTAAATCCTTAATATCTTGCGGTTGCATATCTACAAATTCGGCCGTCACTCCACGCATGTAGTCAATTTCATCTACCATCGATTCTTGAGGTGAAAGATTATTGCGACGGCTGTTTTCGTGAAGATCAAAAGTTGCGGTAAATTCGTCTCCACCATAACGTCCACTAACGGGTTGTTCATCAGGTTCATTTGGAGCATCCGAACTTTGTATTATTCGTTCATGACCAAATACGTCGCTTTTACGCTTAAATTTATCTTCAAGAAAATCACCAAATGCATTCAACAGTTTGTCACCTCTTTCATGTCCCAGCTTGTCGTTGACCAACTTGAAATAATCAAGGTCCATAAAAGCTATTCCAAATGCAACGCCGGCTTGCATTCGATCATCCAAATCAGCTTTCCAGTACTCTTTACGTAGCAGTCCTGTCAATGGATCATGCATTGCTTCTTGAGATTTCGTGAATGCTTCCCAGGTCGCGCGACCCGCCAATCTGTAACCCTTGGCAATTGCATTCATTTTAGGGTCGGAGTATTGCGTATCTGGAGTTGGCTTGAGCAATTCTTTCACGGAATATTTATTAGGTGATGCCATAAGTATATTATAGCATAAGGTGTATATAAATGTCAATAGGGGTTGTACTTTTTGGTCGTCTTGGACAATAATAGTTAATATAATGAAAAAGCTTATGACAAAAACGAACGACCAGTCTGGATTTATACCACTTATGTTGGCACTTATTTTTCTGCTAGTTATTGGTGTAGTGTTTGTGTACCTCCGTGTCAGAAGCGTCAGTAGTTGACAAAATAATAAAAACTATGTTAAAATAATACTAATTTGGTAGAGCAGAAATTGGAATTAAAACTTCTGGCAATCTACCGAAATAAACATTAATTTAGACGAAAGTAACAATCACACATGCAGTGGAATAACGATATTGATTTGAGCGAAAGACAGTTTACGGCTCGTCTGATAATCCAGAGGTCTTTACTGCGTGGATGGCGTGTTGCTGGTTTTGATTCAAACCCAGCAATACTTTTTATATATCCGCGTCCCGACGCCAAGCCTGTCAAAGTTTTTAGCGCACTTACTCCAGACACTTCATATATTTCTGCCAAAATCGCACGGGACAAGCACATCACAAGTGAATTATTATCACAAGGCGGTATCCCCGTTCCGGCAGAGATGTTAATTACTCAAAAAATCACTATTTCAGATGCTAAACTTTCAGATTTTATAGACAAACATACAAAAATAGTCGTAAAACCGCTTGATTCTGCTCATGGCAAAGGTATCACCATGGGCGTAAACAGTTTAAATAAACTTCACAAAGCAATCGACTATGCATCAAGTAATAGTCCAAGCAAAAAAGTATTGATTCAAGAAGAACTACGTGGTCACGATATCAGAATAGTTACACTTGGTTATGAATTTTTAGAATCCATGAGCCGTATACCGCCACACATAATAGGTGATGGTCAACACACCATTCGAGAGCTTATCGAGGAACTTAACCAGCACGAAGATAGGGGCGAAACATACAAATCTCGGCTAGCAAAAATATCAATAGACAAAGCAGAAGCTTTTTTGGAACCAGGTGAATTGGATAGGATCGCTGCAGACGACGAAGAGGTGCAGGTGATTGGTATATCTAACATAGGTACAGGGGGCACAAGGATAAACACCAAAAATACAGTTCCAGAATTTTTGATAAATATGGCCATAAAAGCCGCAAAAATCATGGAATTACCAGTGTGTGGTGTAGATTTTATTGTTGCCAAAAAACCATTGCCGTCCAGCACTTCGGAAGAATTACAAGCAAAGGTTATTGAAGTAAATAGTTGCCCGTCGCTCACACACTACGAAGATCTAAATTCAGATGCGCAACTTATGGCTATTGACAAATATCTTGATTACATAGAGAGTATCAAATGAAACGGATTTTGGTCTGTTTCTGACACCCAAAAAGGCTAGGGAAGTAACATGTCAACATATGCACAAGCTTTAGATCGTAACAAAGTACTTTTTGTAGGTTCCTATCTGGAATCACAAAAAAAAGCGCTCGAAAAATTGACTAGATTGTTGGGAAGAGATATAAGTGCAGTTGTACTGTACGACGTAACTGACACCTCAGCTAGACAGTCTATCGTTGCAGATTCAACTGCTCATATCCAGGCATGTGATTTTTCAAGCCCCTTAGCACTGCAAAAGTCTCTGTATCCATATCGGGATAATCTGCTTGCAGTCACGAACAGGGCAGAAAAAAACGTCCCGTTGCTGAAAAAAATTCTCCCACACGTGCCATATTTGAGTACTCCAACAGAACTCTCACTAGACTGGACCACAGACAAAATTCGAATGAGGCAATTGCTCAGAGGATACGACAAAACAATTTCTCCTAAATTCTTGGTTGCACATGACGCAAGCGAAGAAACGTTGAATAGGATTGAAAAAGTAGTCGGTTTCCCACTTATAATCAAGCCAGCAGGTTTGGCGGCTAGTTTGTTGGTTAGCCTGTGCTATCACCGCGAAGAGCTGGAAGAATATTTGAGTAAAACAGTTCGAAAAATAAACCAGATTTATAAAAAGAAAAAAGGGCGAGGGGAACCTCAAATACTAGTTGAAGGGTTTATGGACGGTGTCATGTATTCGATAGATTCATATGTAAACCAACGTGGAACTATTTATCACACACCGTTAGTGCATGTAAAAACCGGTCGTTCAGTGGGATTTGAAGATTTTTTTGGCTATATGCGTATTACACCCGTTCAGCTAAAACCTTATAAAGTCGAAGCTGCGCAAAAAGTTGCCAAAGAAGCCATTGAAGCACTGGGATTGCGAAGTACAACTTGCCATATAGAACTTATGAAAACAGAAGATGGATGGAAAGTAATTGAACTTGGTCCTAGAATTGGAGGGTTTAGAGACGAAATGTATAAACTTGCCTATGGTTTTGACCATTCTTTAAATGATATTTTGATACGTATACCAAAAAAACCACTGATTTCGAAAAAAATTAAAGGCTCGTGCGCTGTGTTGCAATTATATTCCAAAGAAAAAGGGCGTTTGCAAGCACTTCAGGGCGTTAATAGAGTGCGACAGCTAGAATCTTTTTCAAGGATAAAAATCAAAAAAAAGATAGGCGACATGTGTGACTTCGCTAGAAATGGTGACGACCCAGTGCTCGACGTAGTTTTGTTTAACCCTAAACGCTCAAATTTACTGGCTGACATACGACGATTGGAAAAAGCTATACAAATAAAAGTTAGAAAACCTGCTCGTTCAAAAACTTTGGCGTAGACAAAATACAATTTCGTAAGAATTGGGTATTAAGCTGTAGCTTTTTATGCATACGCTAGTTATGATTAGGGCATGCCACCAACCATTCTATTGTCATTAATTATTGGTATACCACTTTTACTCGAGATATTTCTAAGGGTCAAGCCACTGTATCTATTCGTTGCAATTGTCACTGGATATTTTTGGGTACAGTTTTTGGGGAGCACGGCGGAATTGATTGTTCGTTCTATAGTGAAATCATCAAATGCAGAAGTTATGACAAACGTCGGGTTACTTTTTATACCGCTGTTTTTTACGTTTTTACTGATGCGAAAAACATTGTCAACGTCATCAATTCCTTTTCAGTTCGTGTTGTTACTTGCCGACAGCATACTACTTGCAACATTTTTAGTGCCCCTTCTATCTGCTGGTACACAGGGAGCTATATATCAAACAAACATTGGAAATATATTTAGGCAGTCTCACGACGTGTCTATAGCGGCCATTGCGGGGTTGCATTTACTCGTAATGTTTTTTATGAGACCAAAACTTCACGGTAAAAAACACAAATAGTACTACTGAGCATTGTTTGACGGTGGCATTTCAGCGGGGGGAGTTGGATTTGCGACAGGTGGAACGTCGATGGGGGTTAAAGGCGGTGTCGTTGGAGCAGTTTCTGCAGGAGCTGGTACTGGAATTGTGGTGGGAGATTCTGATAATGGAGAACCACCAGCGGCGGTTGCGGACGCAACGGCTGTCACGCTATTGAAAGAATCTTGTACAATGGCACCGCCAATAGATCCAAGAAGCCATAGTAGTACAAAAGCGAGTACGCCACTTAGCTTACCGCCAGTAACTTGCTCAACGCCTTCTGAGTACTTCCACACCCACCAAATGTTTACTAAGGGTACAATTATAAGCCATGCAGTTGGGATTTTTGCACCCAGAGAGTTCATTTCGCCCTTAGTTTTGACCATCCAATAAATAGAATAAATACCAAAAGTTATGAAGGGCAGTAGGGCGACGGCAATGGGATTACGTTTTTGCATGACAGAACTCCTTTGATTATTTATTTAAGAATAAGCTTAATAGATAAATTATGCAATCAAATAACAAATACAGATTTAAGCTCAGGCTAGATCCAGGCAACAGTTGGCTGATTGACAATATCTATTGCTGAAGTAAAATACAGTTAAGTTTTAATCTAGGTGATGCGAAATGAACAAACAGCATAAAAATAAACATTCTAAAGCAAAACAACGGGGCAGACTTTTTAAATTAAAACATCTGCGGTCATTAATGTTTATTGTAGTATTTGTACTCGTCGGTGCATTTGCTATTCTGCAAACCCGTTCAGCTCCTAAGAGTACCCAAAATACTGGTCCTGCTCGGCTATTTCTGACACCCGCACAACAGACATCTTCAGTTGGTGGAACGTTGACTATTACAATTAGCGAAGATTCCTTAGTCAATCAAACTAACGCCGTACAGGCTAACTTGAGCTATGATCCAAATGCACTACAGTTTCTATCTTTTGACACTGCATCAAGTGCCTTTGATTTAGCCGCCCAGTCCAAAGCCAGTAATGGCACGATACAAATAGCCCGTGCACGCGTCAGCAGTTTGACTGGAAAACAGGAGGTCGCAAAAGTAAGCTTTAAAGTTTTGAAAAAATATAATAAAACGGCAGTCGACTTTGCGTCGGGTTCCGCAATCGTCAATTCAAGTGACAACACCAATATTCTCGGAAATTCTGTAGGAGGAATATACTCTATCAGATAGAAGGATTATTAACTTTTTGTCGGCATCGAAAAAATGAAAAAGAAGTCAAAACAAATTACAATAATTTTCTTAGCAATTTCTATAGTTGTTAGCCTAGTTTTTTATAACAAATCTGTTCCAAACGACAGATGTACAAAGAGGGACAGAGCTATCAATAATTGTGTTCCAGCGGGTCAATGTGGCCCAACGCGTGAGATAGATGCCGTGATTGATTGCGACATAAAAAACTACGACAAAAAATTTAGATAAGCAGCATAAGTTATATATTTATATAAACTTGAGTCTTATTTGTTTTGCCTTGAAATAGCATATGTAGCTAAACAGACTGTTCGTCGGTGGGCATTGCAAGTGCTTTAGAAGGTTGTTTGAAGTATTTCTTGTTAATACTAGCAGCAATGGCAGCAGAACCAAGCAGACCAAGAGTTGCCAAAATCAAGCTAGAAGTTACGCCATATCCTGAGAAGTACTTGAATGAGATTGTTATTACAGTTACAACTAGGAAAAAGGACGCATTACCTAGCAAATGTTTATTCTGAAGAACAATACTAAGATAAAAAATTCCAAAGACACCTGCAATCAACACCCCTAACCACAAAACTCCGTAGTCTCCAAAGCTTGATGCGTACATAGCCATTAGCGCGAGGAACGCAGCAGAAGAGTCAAATGAACTGTGAATCTTTTGTCTGTCAGGGTTAATTGTGGCAACAACTCTTGTGGCATAAGCAAGTAGCCCTGCTGAAATTATAAGTATGATGGACCATACGTCCATTGGAACACCCGAATCTTTCAAGAATCCGAATAGCAATGTTGGGAATGATGCCACCAAAAGAAGTACGCCCATAAGAAGTGCCAAGTCTCTCTTAATCAAACTGTCGAAGCCAATGTGTATTCCGCCTAGAACGGCAAGCATAATAGCACCAGGTATAAAGTTAACCTCATCATAACCACCAATTAGCTCATTGGTAATTATGTATCCACCAGTAACAACCAAAAGCGAACCAGTTAACAAGAGGGCGTTTATCAAGCCTTTTCTGATATCGCTTTGTGATGAGCTCTTAATTAAGTAATAAGCTATTGACCATAGACCTATGCCAATCACTGCGCTTAGTAGTATATGCACTATGGCATTACCATCGTTCCACGACTGAACAATTATCGACATTATTGCAGAATAAAGCACAATTCCAGCGATGTAAAACATAACATCAACTGCAGATAATTTTTCTGGTTTGTTTGTTGGTTCTACTATTGGAGACGCTCCGACTAACTGTGGTGGTGGTGTGTGAAGAAAGGTTTTAAGGTCATCTTCCGAAATCGTGCCTATGCTAAGACCTTCTTGTACGTCTTGTAAAATCTCCAGTTTGTTTTTCATTTTTTGACCCAGCCTAAAAGATTAATTTCTCGTGAATAGTAGGAACCATTGGTTGTTAACTCAACCATTTTCTTTTTTGCACCATTCTTCAAAAACCAACCTTCATTTGTATCACCCCAGAATAAAAAGCCACTACTAGAGCTTTCTCTTGTTAAGGCGTAGCCGTCTGGTGATTTAGAAGATGTATTTAGACGATACATTTTTGCTTCATCCAGCGTTAGTCTTCTTGTGGAATCATTCACCGAATCATAATAAAAAAGGTTCGTTGTTTGGTTGTAATAGTCTGGATCAGCTGGATTTGAATAGTCTTGAGTGACATATCCTGTACTTTCTACAGAGTAGCTATTCTTGCAACGATAGTCATCACAAAGTGAGTAGACAAAATCATATTTTGGATTTGTCAAAAAGTTTGGAAAGTAGACTACAAACGCCGCAAATACCGCTATAGCTATCGGAATAGCAAAAAGTAGAGCTAGGTCTTTTAGGTGATTGTTTTTATTTGTTGTTATGGTACTTTTGTTCGCCATAATTTAATCCAAACTAAGTATAGCACTAATAAATTCCTAACATTTCAAAAATAACTGTTTTGGAGGGCCCAGCGAGGCTCGCCCACATTCTGCGGGCCCAGAACTTTCATACTAGGAACAAGTTACTAATCTGAAAGATTCTCTTGCAAAATGCCCCCGGCATTTCTCACTCGCGACACGCTTCGCATATCACGACTTAAACCCGACTAGACCTTGCCACGAAAAAACCGCCCAGATTGGACGGTACTTTCGTGGAGGGCCCAGCGAGGCTCGAACTCGCGACACGCGGCTTAAAAGGCCGCTGCTCTACCAGCTGAGCTATGGGCCCGTAATGAGACAAACCTACGGTTTTCTCATCGCGCCGTCAAAATGAAATACATTTTGGCGGGCTGCTCTTTTCCCTTAGCTTCAAGGGAAATTAACTCCTTACATTATCCGTTTTTTGGCAAAAATGTCAATCTGTTAGCTGGGATGAGTTTTTGAACTATATACGTCGAAATGTTAAAATCACAGTTATAAATAGGGAAAGTTTATGTCTGGTCACAGCAAATGGTCAACAATCAAGAGGCAAAAAGGCGTCAAAGACGCGGCCAGGGGTGCGGTGTTTACCAAACTTGGCAACGCCATTGCGCTGTCCGCTCGCACCGGGATAGACCCAGACACCAATTTTTCCCTGCGCTTGGCAATTGACAAAGCCAAGTCTGCCAATATGCCCATGGCAAACATCCAGAGAGCGATAGATAGAGTAAGCGATAAATCTGCCGCACAAGTGCAAGAAGTACTGTACGAAGGCTACGGACCCGGTGGGGTCGCAATAATCGTAGAGTGCGCAACAGACAATATAAATCGAACTTACCCCGAAGTACGTCTCGCATTTAGCAAACACGGCGGCAACATAGCCGAAAAAGGAGCAGTTGCCTTTCAGTTTGACCACAAAGGCATGATAAGGGTAGCTGGCGGAGGAGATGATTTGTTACTTACTGCACTTGAGGCTGGCGCCGAAGACGTTCAAGAAGAAGGGGAAGAATCAGTTATTTACACTGACCCCAAACAGCTTGCCAAAGTTCGCGATAATCTCAAAGATTCGAAGATTCGAGTACTAGAAGCAGAACTCACATATGTACCAAACAACACTGTGCTAGTTGAAGGCTCTCCTACGGCAGATAAAATCATGCGCCTAATGGACGCCCTAGATGACATTGATGACGTAACCGCCACGCATGTTAACTTTGAAATCCCAGAGGAATTGTTGGCATGAACTTCCTAAAATCAGTACTGGTAATGATTGTTCTTGGAAGTTTGCTTACTTTTTCAACTTTGGCATATTCGCGACAAAACAATCAAGGATGCGACAAACCGAATAATCCTTATGCAGGAGCGACATACTGTCAGGCGTATGGTCCGTCGGAATTGTATGGATGGCCAAAACCACTTAGTAGACTGTTAGAAAGCGAAAAAAACGATAATGAATTAGTTGAAAACAGGAATATATCAAACAGAGATGCGTTCATATTCAATCTAATAGCATTTAATGTTGCTACTATGGCAATCTTTCTAATCGCCAAATACATAAAGAAACATCGTGAAGCGCATACTGGGAATTGATCCGGGTACGGGGATTTTGGGGTTTGGGGTTATTGAGATAGATGCTAAAAACAAAGCGCATCTGGTTGATGCAGGAGTTATCCGTACGCCAGTCAAAGAAGATGACGCCGTGCGACTACACACAATATATGAGGAGCTTGTTGACATTATATCTAGTACAAAACCACAGATAATGTCTGTTGAAAAGCTGTTTTTTGCTCAAAACGTAACTACTGCTATGACCGTAGCGCAAGCCAGAGGTGTCGTGTTGCTTGTTGGACAGCAAAACGGTCTTGAGCTATACGAATACACGCCCCTACAAATTAAGCAGGCGATTACTGGTTACGGTCGAGCAGACAAAAAACAAATGCAAGAAATGGTCAGAGTGATTTTGGGATTAAAAGAGGCGCCAAAACCAGATGACTGTGCAGATGCGCTTGCCGCTGCCCTTTGTTGTGCCCAAAGTGTGAGATAATTTGAACCTCTTTCAAGCCACTTCATCTACCAAATCTCCACAGTAACCGTAGCCTGGGTGTGTTTTTCTCGTCAATATATCTTATAGATATCCCTCCTCCAAACAACACGCACATGCTACAATTCCTAGAGTAGATTTGCCTACGATTAAGTGTTTTGAAAGAGGTCCGATGATTGCGACATTAAACGGTGTAGTTTCTGAAAAACTGGCTGTAATTTTAGTTTTGGATGTAAAAGGCGTAGGTTACGGACTATATGTCACAAATGAAGACTTTAGTGGATTGGCAATCGGTGACGAAGCAAAAGTATATGTTTACGAACATATTCGTGAAAATTCGCATGATTTGTACGGATTTAGGAAGCTGGATATAAAACATTTGTTTGAACAACTATTAGATGTAAATGGAGTTGGACCAAAGATGGCCTTAAACATACTGGGAGTTGGGACTGCAGAGGCTGTTAGAACTGCTATTGCAAGTGGCGATACTAAATTTATCCAAGCAGCCAGCGGAGTAGGCAGGCGTGTTGCTGAACGTGTAATTGTTGAACTAAAAGATAAAGTGGGGCTAGTTAGTAGCGAGGGAGCAACAGATTTCTTGCAAGGCCCTGCTATGCAAGACGAAGCCGTTCAGGCACTAGTAGCTCTAGGTTTCACTGCACAAGATGCGACACTTGCGCTAAAAAATATCGATGACAAAATCCCTACGGAAGAACGTATCAAGCAGGCTCTAAAAGGTTCATCCTTATGAAAGTAGGTAAATAATCATGGCAATTGAACGGATTGTGCAGCCTATTGTTCCGGATGACGACCCAGTAGAGCAGGAAATGGAAATTACACTGCGTCCCAAAGACTTTGCTAACTACATAGGTCAAGCGAGAATGGTAAAAAATCTCAAATTGGCAATTGCCGCAGCTAAGAAACGCGGGGAACCAGTAGACCATGTGCTACTTTATGGTCCGCCTGGACTGGGAAAAACTACCACAGCTAGTGTGATTGCCAACGAAATGGATGCAAACATACGAATAACTAGCGGTCCAGCCATAGAGCGAGCAGGAGACCTAGCCAGTTTGCTTACCAATCTGCAAGACGGCGACATCTTATTTATTGATGAGATTCATAGGCTTCACAGAAGCGTAGAAGAAGTGCTATATAGTGCCATGGAAGATTTCAAGCTAGACATCATGTTGGGCAAAGGCCCCAGCGCCCGAAGTTTACGGCTAGATTTGCCTAAATTTACACTCATTGGGGCAACAACACGTACCGGCGCGCTGGCAGCACCGCTTCGTGATAGGTTTGGATTACAGCATCGCTTGGAGTTTTATTCACGGGAAGAGATTGCCCAAATTATAATACGTGCAGCAAGCATTCTAAAAGTCAAAATCAATCCAGAGGCGGCGGCCCATCTAGCAGAGAGAGCCAGATTAACTCCTCGAATCGCAAACAGGCTTCTCAAACGTGTTCGTGATTACGCGGACGTAAATGGTGATGGAACAATAGATCGTAGCATATCGAATCAAGCATTGGCACTGCTAGAAATTGATGAGCTAGGACTAGACCCAGCGGATAGGCGTGTGTTGGAAGCGGTTATCGAACACTACAACGGTGGTCCAGTCGGTTTGGACACCATTGCGGCACTTACGGGTGATGAGCGGACAACGATTGAGGATTTCTACGAACCATACATGATGCAAATTGGATTACTTGAGCGAACTCCTAGGGGTCGAAAAGTGACACCCAAAGCGTATAAACACTTAGGGAAAAAACATACCAGCCAAGATCAGACAAGACTGATTTAATTATATCAAATGAATATTGACACTGAACCTATCCCCGATGTATCAACAAAACCAAATTCGAACGAAGAAATTATTGATCGTAGCGTACCGGAAGGAAACACGGAAAGAGTAATCATAAAAAGACATCCGTTTGGCATTATTGTTTTGTTCTTTGAGGCGATATTTGGGATGGGTGTAGCGTTTGTGATGTTGTATTTGCTTATACCAACACTATTATCAGGAGACTCCAAAGATCAAGCCCTTCGGTTTTTATTATTAGCTGGCGTGGTGCTGGCTGCCTTGGTTGCAGTATTTCTAGTACTCGCAAATTCGATTTATCGAAGTAATCGCTGGATCGTAACAGATGATAGTATTAGTCAGATTTCCCAAACTGGTCTTTTTCGTCGCCAAACGTCAGAGCTTTCGATGGCAAATATAGAAGATGTTACAGCCGAACAAAATGGATTGCTAGCAGAATTATTTGGCTTTGGTGTGCTAAAGGTCGAAACAGCAGGCGAAAGATCAAATTTTTATTTTATTTATTGTCCGAGTCCAAACAAATATGCAAGAATTATTTTGCACGCACGTGAATTATACATAGAAAACGAGCCACAAATTGCTAAAAGAGCAAACGAAATTTTGAATGTGCCCAGAACTCAAGTCTGATTCATTATTCGCTAAAAGGGTTGTTTCTGGCTTGGTCAAAAAGGGATTTGACTTCAATATTTTGACCCTGCAGTTCCTCGATTTTGTCTAGCACAGCTTGATCGATTCTGGGTCGTTGAACTGTCTGAAGTTTTTCTTCAATCTGCTGCTCAGTTGGTTCAGACCGACTAATTTGATTTATCCTAACTACAAAGAAACTAAAAATTAAAAGTATAGTTATTGCAAAAACAAAAACTACGTATTTCTTAAGCATCGACAAGTAACTTTGTAGTTTGGAGGAAATGTTTTTTGTATCAAATTTCATGGTTTTATATATAAGGTTATGGTTAATGAAAAATTCAAAACGGATCGATTAGCTGCGTCGGGTTGTATTGATATCTGTGTCACCTGCGAAGTCCTTCGATTTTTCTCTAGTCTGCTTAGAAAATCAATCAACTTTCCATAGCTCACGGGGCTTGTAGAATCGGAAGTTACGTTAATATCCATTTGGAAGAGTCC
Source organism: Saccharimonadales bacterium (SeqCode) (assembly GCA_038206875.1). Lineage (GTDB taxonomy): Bacteria > Patescibacteriota > Saccharimonadia > Saccharimonadales > JBBQAJ01 > JBBQAJ01. The sequence goes on along the minus strand of JBBRAK010000005.1, from coordinate 18,124 downwards.
ATTTATCCCTGTAACAGGCTTAACTTGAGTTTCGGTAGTGGCTGGCGTTGTTGGTGCTGGGGTTTTTGAAGTATCATCTTCACTTTTCTTGGCTGTAGTTTTTGCTGCAGGTTGACCTAGGCTTGAGGTTGGAAAGCCAATACTAGAAATTTTTACACCCGAAAGTTGGGCTAGGTTCACGATTTCTCTAGTGGCTTTGGCCTGGTCCTTGTCTTGAGGAACGACCTGCTTGGCAACTGTTTCCAACTCACTGTACTTAACGATATCTTTTTTTGCTTGCGCTAGCGCAATTTCTTGAGACTCTATAACCTGACTATCTAGTTTAAGCCCAACAAGTTTTTTAGACTGCTTTTCAAGCAAACCATTACCCAGGAATACGCTGGATATTACCAAAATACTCATTACACCCAGCACGCCCAACATTGCAAAATATATTTTTTTACTTGTCATCGCGATTTTACTCCGCCCAGCACTGAAAACGAATTGTTTTTTGCAAATAATGTACGAAGTTGCACCGTACAAGGATAAGAGGTGTTAGCTGTTGGAGACGTTAAGGTTGCGCACTGAGTATTGATTAAGTCAGCTTTTTCGAATATCTTATTTTGTGGATCTTTCAGATTAATCTGTACTTGCGTGGCCGTTTGAAAGTCTGTTGCTGCCGCTTGTAGGTCTAGCCCACCCTCGACTTTGTTGATGCTTAGATTTGTCAGCACTGAACCGTTTGGTAAAGCCGATCCTATTTGTAGAAGAAGTTTTGAAAACAAAACCTCACGTTGCAAAACTTGATCGACAAGTTTCAAGCTATTTGTTAAGTCTTGAACTTGTTTTTGGGTTTCATCTAATTTTTGGGACTTCAAATTATCAGTTCCTTTTTGTACCTCCGAAGCATATGTGTTGATAGATTGTTGCAAGTATAAATAACTGAGTCCAACAATTCCAAAAATTCCAACAATGGAAAAAAACAAGGCTATTGTCCACCGTCGCAATCGAGTATTTCGTCTGGCGTAGACAATGTTATCTTTTGCATCAGTTGGGAGTAGATTGAGCATCAAGCAAAAACCTCCTCAGACCTAATCAAGGACAGGCCAGCAACCGTTACATATATGGATTTTTCTGTTGTGTTTGGCACTTGAAGCCCACGAAAATTTAAATGTTGCCATGGGTCACACATGCGAACTGGTAGCCGTAGCAAATTTGTCATATGTTCGGAAAGTCCGGGCACATTTGCTCCACCCCCCATAGTCACTACTTGGCCAATTTTGCGTTGGGTATCAGAACGTTCTTCGTAGTAACGAATCATACGGCGTATTTCTTTCAACATTTGGTCCAAAATTGGTGTTAAACATTCGGTAATTTCTTTTTGTCTCTTGCTGAGACCTAGCCCATATTTTGACTTAACTATGTGTGCTTCTGCGCGCGTGATACCAAGCTTTGCAGTTATTGCAGTTGTAAAACTATCTCCACCCCCCGGCACAGTGCCGGTTACTACCAGGGATTTATCGTATATGGTTATGTCCGATGCAAGCGACCCAAAATCTATGAGTACAGACGGGACGTCACTCGGTTCTGCCTGAACAAATAACCGACTTGCCGAGCTTATCGTTGATTCAATTGTCACAATTTCCAGTCCCATTAATTTTGTTAGGTCTATATATGAATCAACAATATCTTTAGGCACAGCTACTACTAGTATTTCCAAATTTTTCTCAGATTTATTAATGATAGAATGGTCAACATATAGCTTTTCTATTGGTACTGGAACGTATTGCTCGGTTTCTAATCGAATCGCTTCGGCCAGATCCTTTGTGTCAAGAAAGGGCAGTGTGACTGTCCTGGTAAATGTACGCGCTGCCGGTACTGCTACAGCGACACGTCTGGTAGTTATATCTCCAACTAAATTATTTTCAAATAACTCCAATGCCACTTTTGCGATTGCTTCTGGATCTACTATAATTCCGTCTTTGATCGCTTTCGGATCAAAAGAGGCTACTCCATACCCCGAAACGAACTGCTTGTTGTTTTGCCGATATGTTTGCATCACTTTTAGACTCGAATAACCAATATCGAATCCGAAAACCGGTTTGTCTTGATAAAAAACTGAGTTATTCATACGTCGATATGCTGCCCATCATTAAGCATAAATTCTTTACTAAACTATACCACAGTTAAAGGTGATAATGAATTTCGGTAAACTGACTATGGAGTTGTCAGGACTTCGCGCCAAGACAAAATATTATACCCACCCGTAATTGGGTAGTTGGGTGGAGGTGCGTACAGTAAATTATAGTCATAATCAGTGCTGTTATTTAAAATTCCAGATATATAAGCACTATTACTGGCGCTATAAACTGCGTCCGCACAAGACCCACACCCAATTAGCCATGTCCAAGTCCAAGTTTGTCTGGTGGATATAGAGCCATAAAAAATGAATTTTTGATTTGAGTTTATCCATCCGTGTGTGTATTTGCTTGGCGTGGATCTATAATGTAGTGGATAAGTAACGCTACCAGATTGTGCAATCATAGATGCATCAACTTCGAAAGTAAACGCACCTGACGCTGGTGGTGCATAGGGTGCAATTATTACTGAATTTTCGGTAACTAAGCCAATAGCATCATCACCATTTTTCGTGGTATACACTAGATCATCGGCGATAACTATGTCAGTGCTGTTGGTTTGTGCAAGTCTGCCAGAACCAATAGTAACGCGACCTTTGTATGTCGGGTTGCTTCGTATCCAGACGTTGTCTTCTGCAAAAATTACACCGGTGCTTGGAATAACAACATTGCTAGATACTAAGCTTTTGCCCAGAGCGCTTACATATGTAGCCTTAGTATCGTTTTCCGAGTTTACGTTATAAAGATTATAAGTTCCATTGGTGTTGAGCTCTATAAGATACCCTTGGGTACTACTGAAACTTCCACTGGCACTCCTCTGTGGCAAGTATGACGGGGTTCTAGTGGTGGGTGTTTGGGAGCAAGCGTTGCTAAGCTGTGACAATGCTGAAGTAGTGGCATCACTAGAGAATGCAACTTTTTTGATAGTGCACAAACTTGAAGAAATTTGATTGAAGTCCAGCAAAGGCACTGGGTAATGCCAGTCCGCTTTAGATCTAGAATTACAGTTTACGGGTGTTGTGACTGAACTTTTGCACCAAACGCCTGGATGACTCGCGCCGTCACCACCAAGTGATCCGGGCGGAACGTAAGTTGCGTTGGCGCTTGTTACGTCTCCGAAACTAGCTCCATCCATTCTAACACCTACGTTGGAATGTACAGGGCCATTTGCGACTTCGGTATTGCCAAACCAAAGGGCCGAATCTGAAGCTAACGCGTAGCTCGCAAAAGACGTTGCTCCAATTTGGGCATCAACTGTACGAATTACATTTGTATTTTTAACTTTCCCAATGGAACGTACTGTCATAATTGTAGAGCCAGCACTCTGGGGTTTTATCCATAGAGTATATGTACCGGTTGTTTTACTGTTGTCGTCGACGTAATTGTGCACGTAGGGACCATAGCCCAAGTCAGGGTCTGGAGTAGCTGGCGTACTTTGACCGTCTTTGAAATCGTTTGCATCATGCGACATGTGCCACAGGTAATAATTTACTCCCGCCTCTGCGATATTTAGTGCCTGTTGCCTCTGGGTATTTAAATTAACTGTAAAAAAATTGGTCTGAATTACGGTCAGAACAGCACCAGTCAAAATGGTTGATGCAAGAATAAAAGCCAAAACTATCGGCAAAATAGCACCATTCTCGTCAATGAAGCTTCGACGTAGGTTAATCATAGATTTGTCTTTCGGTTTCTCAAATTAACGACCGTAGACAGATTTTGAATTGCCGGGCTTCCGGATGTAGGTGCCGTGGATAGATTGATCTTGATGTTCTTTATGGTGTCTAGGTCAGTAATCGGCAGCCCTAACGAGTTGCCCGAACCATCTTGATAATCAAACAAATTTACACTTGCCTGAAAATTATATTTTGAGATAACCGTATAGGTTTTTATTTCAGAAGTAACTGGCACACCAGTTGGTGGATTTTCTGTCATGGGTGTAATGTCTGCATACAAAACATCATTTCCTGGGCTTAGGTAGTAGTGAACTTTCGATACATATGTATCATTGGGATAGAAGTATGCATAAATATCTAAATCGTGTGCAGAGGCAGAATTTACATCCGTTAGTCCTCTAACCACGCCAGCAATTCTTTGTGAATTTGAGGCGAGCTCCCCGAACGACGAGCTAGACTCCTGTAAATACAAGTATTGCGCAAAAGAAGTATTTATTGCGGTCCATAAAGTAGTTGTGATTATGCCAATTAACACTATAACTATCGATATCTCAACAAGAGTAAATCCATTTTGATTATTTTCAATTCTACGGGGTGACATTTATGCCTCCCAAAAATGGACTTGTTGGAAGGGATAGTGTGTGACCGTTTGCAATTACAGAAATACTTCCCACACCCACAGATATTCCTGTTAAATCTATCGTGCAGTTTACTGTCGTTCCAGCTGAATCGCCAGTGCAACTGGCCGAATATACATTTGTATCTTTAGTAACACGCACAGTCGTGGAACAGCTTGCTGGACTAGCGTCACATGGTAGGTTTTGACCTGCTAAACTAAATGAAAAATTGTTTATCGACCCCCCACTTAAACTTACTTCATAGGGAGAGATGTTAAATACTCTTGGAAAATTTGAAAATGTTGAAAGCATCAGGCGTACTTTTTGCAAATAATTTTGACCACCATAAGGAAACGTCGTTGCAGGGGGAGATGATGAATCAAAAATTGGAACATTTATGGGGTTGAGGGAGTTTGAGCCCACAGACGGAACCGCCGCTACCAAATAGTATGTTGTGCCTCCAACACTACAACTTGTAGCTCCTTCGTCACCACAAAATATGTAATCGCCAGGGACCAAATTATTTATAGTCGCCAGCCCACTGCTGTCAGTTACGGGTCTGTTGTCACTGGGTGATAAATTGTCGAAATAATACTGCGTGTCCGTGCTGTCGCTATATTTTTTGTATCCGCCCTTGACGTATGCTTTTACGTTTGCCAAAGGAGAACCGTTAACATCGGTGGTCTCAATTAGTAAGCTAGGGTTTCCTTGTAGTTTGATTGTGAGTGTGACATATGAAGAAAGTTGAGTGAAGATATTTTGACTCGCATAGTTAGGCTGTAAGGACCCAGCAGGCTTTAAGGTCGATAGTGTTGAGTAGCCAGGTTTGGAGGCAGTTATAAGATAATCATTTCCTGTAGTGTCGGGGTTGAGGCCATAAAAAATGGAAATCCCATTTGAATCAGTTGAGTCTGACAGCGCCACTACTGGCACAAGTGTCGGGTTTGAAATATTAACTGTTGCTCCCTGAACCGGGTTGCCGTTGTTATCTATGACACTTACAAAAAGTGCTCCAGTTGTGCTATTGGTTTCTGCAACTCTTGCCGAAACGGTAGAGTCGACTTCTGCCAGTTTACGTCCAGAAACATCTGCAACAGAGACATGAATTATTTTATAGTCCTGAGGATTGGTATCTGGATTGGGGGCTCCTGGTGGCGCAGGATAGTTTCTACAGTATTGCATTTTCAGTTGCAGGTTTGGATAGTCCGCACAACCATCAAATGCTTCGTCGACAAAATTTATACTAGTTGTTGTGGTATAACTAATCCCATTTACTTTAGTTGATGAAGTTGCCGGAAGGGGGCTTGGAATATAAATACTACCCCCAACAACCGCCAGACTATCGTAAGGCAATGATTTTAAATATTCCATTTGATTTGTTGCTAGGGTCGTGGCCGCTGCCTTCTTTTTTGCAATAACAGTACTGTGGACTAAGCTTATGAATAGCCCAAAAACGCTCAAAATTACTATAGCCATAACAGTCAGACCTATAACAAGCTCTGCAATCGTAAATCCTGCTTCCCTTGATGCCTGGACATTCATGCTTATGTTTAATTATATCAGTACAGTAATTTAGTTGCCGATGTTTTTACTTAGACTGGCTATTGGCCCCATCACGCTAGCAGCAATTACTCCTACAATACTTCCAAGCACAACTATCATTAGCGGTTCTATTAGTGCGCTTAGGCCGTCAATCATGGTTTCGACTTCTTCTTCGTAAGAATCAGCAACATTGACCAAGATAGTATCAATTTGACCAGTTTCTTCACCGACTGCTAGCATTTGACTGACAATTGCCGGAAAGTGTTTGCTTTGACTCAAAGGCTCACTTAATTGTTTGCCGTTTTTAACGTCTTTGGCAGCTTCTTTTAGTTCTGCTTCAATGACTTTGTTGCCAATCGCACCACCAGTGACTTCTAGCGCGTCCAACACACTCACACCGGCCGACATAAGAGCAGCAAAAGTTCGAGCAAACCTGGCAATGGCTATTTTGACTATCAATCCTTTTACTACCGGGATTCGCAACAACAGTGCATGAAATTTATATTTTCCATTCGGTGTCTTTATGTATCTCCGTATCACATAAACTATTCCAAAACCGATTGCAGCAACGAAAACAAAGTTACCTTGTAAAAATTTACTCATGTCCAACAAAACTTGGGTATATACGGGAAGCTTGGCATCTGGGCCGCCTAAATCGAGCAATATCGCACCTATTTTAGGTATGACAAATATCATAATCCCAAAAAACGCTACAATAGTAATGCTAAAAATTACAATTGGGTACATCATGGCACTCTTGATTTTTTTGCGCATACTAGAGTCCTGTTCCATCTGAGATGCCAGTCTTTTCAAAATCTCGTCCAATATTCCACCAGTTTCACCGGCTTTAACCATGTTTATATAGATATCAGAAAATACTCCAGGATATTTTGCCAGCGAATCACCCATACTCATTCCACCCTCGACGTCTTTTATAATGCCACTTACGACTTCCTTGAAATTTTTACTCTCTGTTTGTGACTGCATGGTTGACAGTGCGCGAGTTATTGGAACTCCGGCTGAAACCATAGTGGACAGCTGTCGTGTAAATATTACTAGTTCTTTGAGTCTTACTTTTTTGGCTCGGCTTTTTTTGTTTGATTTTGCACCAGCGAGCTTTACTAATACAGGGCGTAAATCTTGCTTGTTCAAAGAAGCTATCAAGCTCGTTCGATCGGTGGCGTCTGCCGAACCCTCGATAGTTTTGCCTTCGCTGTTGGTGGCTGTATAAATAAACTTCATACTATTTCTCGCTCGTCACACGTAATATTTCTTCGATTGTCGTTTGACCCCGAAGTGCTTTTACTAATCCGTCAACTTGCATAGTAATCATGCCGTCTTTAACGGCCTGTTCCTGAATGTCATCACTGGTGCTATTCATTACTATTAGTTTTTGAACTGCTTGCGAGTTATTCAAAACTTCATATATACCAATTCGCCCTTTGTAGCCTGTGTGACCGCAAGTGGAACATCCATCTTCGTGCGACTTGAAAAGTCTTGTAATTTTAGAATCTGACGTGGAAAGCACTGAAGAGTCTGCTTGGCTTTTGCCAGTATTTGCTTTTCCAATGCCCCCTGCCATCGCCTGCTTTTCTAGGCTGTGAACATTTTTCATAACAGACGGAGTTGCTGTGTCAAAAATTTCATCAATTTGTTTTAGTATAGGTGCGTCTGGAGTTATCATCTCTCGGCAGTCAACACATAGCCTGCGGACCAAACGTTGACCCACAATCGCTCTTATGGTGCTGGCAATCAAAAATGGTTCAATTCCCATGTCAAGTAGTCGAGGAAGGCAGGTTGCGGCGTTGTTTGTATGAAGTGTGGCAAAAACTAGGTGTCCAGTCAGCGCTGCCTGAACCGCGATATCAGCAGTTTCGCTATCTCGAATCTCACCAACCATGATGACATTTGGGTCTTGTCGCATGAGTGCCCTTAGTCCAGTTGCAAAAGTCATACCCGCCTTAGGGTTTAGCTGAACTTGATTGGCGCCAGGAATACGGTACTCTACTGGATCTTCAACAGTGGAAATGTTGATACTTGGTTTATTTAGTAAGCTTAGCGTGCTGAATAGACTGGTTGATTTTCCAGAACCTGTCGGTCCAGTAACTAAAATCATGCCATGAGGTTGAGTTATGGCTTTGTTAATGCTCTCCAGACTTATTCCCCAAAAACCTAACTCCTCCAAAGTTGCTGCCGAAGACGATTCGTTCAATATACGCATAACTACTTTTTCGCCTTCGGAAATTGGAAGTGTAGAGACACGTAATGCATACGTTTCACCTCCAAGTTGGATTTTGAATCGCCCATCTTGTGGAGCACGACGTTCATCAATCTTTAAATTTGAAAGAATTTTAATTCTAGAAACGAATGCACCATGTACCTTTTTGGGTAGTTTGTTGGCTTCACGTAAGATTCCGTCTACCCGGTATCGGACACTAATGTAGTTTTCGCGGGGCTCAATATGTATATCACTAGCGCCAGAGCGAATAGCATATTCAATTACCAGATTCACAGTTTGGGCAATTGGTGAATCTTCTGCAAGCTCTGCTTCGTCTATATCCTCGTCAGCTTCCTCGTCGGCAGCATCTTCGGGTGAAATAACTTTTGTAAGCTCATTGCCGATAGTTCCTTTATACTGGTCTAGTGCATTTTGTATGTTGGTGTTTGTTGCTACAGAAACTTTGATTTTGTCACCCAACTGTTTTTGCAAAAAGCTTATAGCTTGTATGTCATCCGGGTCTGCCATGGCAAGCAACTTACTACCATCTTCCTCTACACCAAAAAGTACCGCATTATATTGGCGCGCAATTCTTTCAGGTATAAGACGTAGTATTTCAAGTTTAATTTCTTTAGGATTAAGCTCAATATAAGGTAAATCAATCTCCGCAGCGTACAACTTAGTCAATTCTTTCTCCGTAGATAAATTACCCTTTACTACCAAATCTTGCAGGGGTTTTTTCTCGTCTGTTTTTTCTTCACGTAAACCCTTTAACTGTTCTGTAGTTACTTTGCCAGTACCAGTCAAAAGTTTCTCAACAAGAGAGTCTGAAATTCGCATTGTTGTTATTATAGTGTAACCACAAGCGTGATGCTAGGGTTTTGAGCATAAGCAGTTTTTAACTCTAACAGTTTTGCTATACTAATAAGTACAAGTTTTGGATTAACAGGAGGGTAAAACTATGGCGACTGACAAGGACAAAAAGCAGGCATCTCCAGCAGAAACGACTGGTAAAACCAAGGCGTTAGGTTTAGCCATCGAAACCATCGAAAAACAGTACGGCAAAGGTTCTATCATGAAACTTGGCGAAAGGGTCGACGTAGAGGTTGAATGCATACCAACCGGTAGTTTGAGTCTAGACTTGGCATTGGGTGGTGGTGTGCCAAAAGGACGCGTCATAGAGATTTATGGTCCAGAAAGTTCTGGTAAAACTACATTAACTCTTCATGTAATTGCTGAAATTCAGAAACAGGGCGGGACGGCAGCATTTATTGATGCCGAACATGCCCTAGATCCTGCATACGCAAAACGCATAGGTGTTGATACTGGGAATTTATTGCTTTCACAACCAGACAACGGCGAACAGGCACTCGAAATCGTTGAAACACTTGTGCGAAGCAACGCCGTTGATTTGGTTGTTGTTGATTCTGTGGCGGCCCTAGTTCCTCGCGCTGAAATCGAAGGCGACATGGGCGACAGTCACATGGGACTCCAAGCGCGACTTATGAGCCAGGCACTGCGAAAACTTACAGGTGTTATTAGCCGTAGCAACACCACCGTGATATTTATAAACCAAATTCGCATGAAGATTGGCGTCATGTTCGGCAACCCAGAAACAACAACTGGTGGAAATGCCCTAAAATTTTACGCTTCTGTTCGTATGGATATTCGCAGAATAGCTCAGATCAAACAGGGGGATGAGATTATTGGCAACCGCACTCGAGTAAAAGTGGTCAAAAACAAAATTGCTCCACCTTTTCGACAAGCTGAATTTGACATCATGTACAACCAGGGCATCAGTGCAAGTGGCGACATATTAGACCTGGCAACAGACAAGGGAATTGTAGAAAAATCTGGGGCTTGGTTTGCCTATAATGGTGAAAAAATCAGTCAAGGCCGAGAAGCTGCCAAAACCTACCTAGAAGCAAATCCCAAAGTCCTAGCGGAAATTGCTAAAAAAGTAAAAGACGCTGCCAAAAAAGAAGATTAAGAGAAAAATATCGGCATATTTGTTATTCAGAATCGAAGTAAATTTAGTACGCGCGCATGAAAATTACTGACATTAAACATCAGATTAAGAGAGTAGATAGGTATTCTATTTTTGTAGATGGCAAATATTCGTTTCCATTGGGGGAAACTGAACTTTTAAGCACTGGGATTAAGATTGGACAGGAGTTTTCTCAGACAGAGTTGGACGAGCTCAAAAATAGGGCAGTTGTAGACAAAGGATACGACCGCGCTCTAAATCTTATTATGCGACGTCCCAGAAGTGAGTGGGAACTACGGGACTATTTAAAACGCAAAGACTATAGTACGGACGTGACCGATACAATACTTAACAAGTTAAGTGAAAGGGGATTTGTAGATGACGCTGATTTTGCAAAGCGATGGGTCGAGTCTCGTCGACTACTAAAATCCACTAGTAAACGACGCCTTACTCAAGAATTACGTCAAAAGAGAGTTCCCGATGAAATCATCCAATCAACGCTAGAAAACGACGAAACAGACGAAAGTGAAGTTCTCCGTGAACTGATAGCCCGAAAGCGCAAACAATCCAAATACAGTGACGATTTAAAACTTATGCAATACCTAGTACGCCAAGGCTACAACTACGGTGATATAAAATCCGTCCTAAAAGAAGAAACATAAATAGGCTTATGCTGCAGGTGCTGGTGCACCTGCAGGTACAGCATCTCTAACGCCTTTTAGTGGTTCCTGAACCACTATTTTGCGGTCTGTAATCTCTACTATCTGATTTCTATCTATGCTCAAATTGCCACCAGTGAAACTTTTTAGAACACTCTGACCCACATATATTTTTTGTACATACAAAGCAGTGTCATCAACTGCATAATCGTTTATTTTGCCTAAACGGTGTTTGTTGACAGTTACAACTGGTTTGCCAATTAGAGTAAATCGCAGTTTCAGCACTTTTTCTAAGCGTATCAACTCTTCGGGCTCTGCCAAAACTTCATGGTCATTTATGACAAATCCCCGCTCAACACGGTCGCGTATATCCTGCGTGAGTAAAATCAACTGATTTTTTTCAAATCTATCGTCACAATAAAAACCTTCCACCTTGAGGTTGTTTGGATTTATAATCGGCTCTACTGCTGTTGCTACCACGCCACCAGTGCGGAGTGACAAAACTGACTGATTAAAAAGCGTAGAACTAAGCTGAAGCATATATATAAAGTATCATAAATTTGTTGCCCGAGTTGGGTCATCAACTGTAGTATGGTGAAATGAGCACCGTGAAAGTGAAAATTGTTAAAAGTGATTCTGCAGATTCTACAGAAAATATCGGTGTAAAAATTGGGCGACGGCTTGGAGGAGGAGAGGTAATTGAACTATTGAGCGATTTGGGAGGAGGCAAGACTACTTTTACTAGAGGTCTTGCCCGAGGAGTTGGGAGCAGTGACGTGGTAGGTAGTCCAACTTTTATGCTGAGTAAAATATACAAGTCCCCGAACATCACTGTTCATCACTTCGATTTCTATCGATTGACAGAAGCAGGCCTGATGGAACATGAACTTCAAGAATCTCTAGATAATCCCTCGGCAGTGGTTGTGGTGGAATGGGGAGAAGTTGTTCGGCACGTATTACCAGAAACTCGTCTGACAATAAGTATCAAAAAATCGTCCGATGAAGCACGAGAACTTAAACTAACATATCCCAGTAGATTAGCATATTTGGTAGAGTCGATATGATTATTCTAACCATCCGAACCGACAAGCCAGAAGCCGAAATTGGTCTATATGATGACCAAAAACAACTAGCATATGACAAATGGCAAGCCCATCGACTGCTTGCCGAAACTATTCACCAAAAAATCCAGAGCCTCTTAAATATACAAAGCATAACGCTTCATCAGGTAGAGGGTATCGTGGTTTTTGAAGGTCCAGGAAGTTTTACGGGACTTCGAATTGGAGTGTCTGTGGCGGGCGCACTAGCGTACGGCTTGAATATACCAATTGTTTCGAGTGCAGAGGATTGGTTGGAATCGGGCATTGCCAGACTGCTTGACGGTCAATCCGAAAAAATACCCGTTCCAAACTACGGCGCGCCAGCCACAACTACGAAACAACGTAAGTAAACGTTACATTTCACCAACTTCCGAAAAGCAATTATGCGATTTGTAATATTCCAGGGCTCAAGACTAGTTGTCAGAAAATCCAAAAAAAGGTATTATTTAGGCAGGATAACCACTGTTCTTTGGGAGCAGAATCCAAAAATCGTATTAATTTGAATTTCTAAAGTAAATCTAGTGCTAATGAAGTGATAGTGACGCACAACGAATTACTTTGGACCATATAGAAAGATGAGGTGTCCAGTATGGATCCAATAACTATTGTATTAGCATTAGTCGGGTTAGGTATTGGCTTTGGCGCAAACACAGTTGTGACCAAGCAAAAATTGGGTAGTGCAGAAGAAAATGCTAAAAAAGATTTAGCAAAAGCCAAAAAAGAAGCAAGCAAACTAATTGACGAAGCCCGCGAAGAAGCGCTAAAAGCTGCCGAAGAGTCCAAAAAAGATGACCAAACACGCCGCAAAGAAATCAAAGAAATCGAACAACGTCTACTTAGTCGGGAAGAAGCTTTAGATAAAAAACTAGACGACATAGACAAGCGAGCAGTGTCTTTACGAAAAGGCGAAGACGAGTTGGTAGAACTCAAAAACGAAATCCGAGACATTCGTGGCAAACAGCAAGAAAAGCTTGAAAAAATAGCCAAACTTACCAAATCAGATGCGGCCGACAAGCTGTTGCAAATGACCGAGCGTGACATAAAAAATGACCTAACAGGACTTGTCTCAAAACTCCAAAACGACGCCAAAGACTTGGCTGAAGAAAAAGCTGGAGCAATATTGGTAGGTGCTATGGAGCGAATGGCCAGCGAAGTGACTGCAGAGCGGACCATAACTTCAGTAAAACTAGAAGACGAAGAGATGAAAGGTCGAATAATCGGCAAAGAAGGCAGAAACATTCAGGCACTTCAGCGGGCAACCGGAGTAGACATCATGGTTGATGATACACCAGGATATATTGTACTTAGTAGCTTTGATCCGGTTCGTCGTGAAGTAGCCCGTCAAGCACTTGAGATGTTGCTCAAAGACGGTCGTGTTCATCCTGGTAGGATTGAAGAAATTGTAGAAAAAGCTCAAAAAGAAGTTCAAAAAACGGTTATTCACGCCGGAGAAGATGCTGCTCGAGAAGTAGGAATTATTGGTATTCCAAAAGAAGTTTTGGAACTACTTGGAGAACTCAAGTTCCGTACTAGCTACGGACAAAACGTGCTAAAACACAGTACCGAAATGGCACATATAGCAGGAATCATAGCCGAAGAAGTGGGAGCAAATGTAAAAACCACCAAATACGCCGCTCTTGTACACGATCTCGGAAAAGCCCTATCACACAAAATGGAAGGCAAACATCACCACATAAGTGGCGAAATGTTACGCAAATTTGGCGCACCAGAAGAAGTAGCACTTGCCGCCGAACAACACCATGACGACGTAGAGGCAACCAGTACAGAAGCAGTCATAGTGCGTGTAGTAGACGCAATTAGCGCGTCCCGCCCAGGCGCTAGAAATATTAGCTCAGAAAACTTTGCTGAACGTATGAAAGACCTTGAAAACATCGCAAATGGCTTTCCTGGTATCGACAAATCATATGCAATTAGCGCCGGACGTGAAGTTAGGGTTTTCGTTAACCCAGGCGCCATAGATGACCTATCTGCCATTAAACTTGCTAGAGACATTGCCACCAAAATAGAAGCCAGCATGCAGTACCCTGGAACCATAAAAGTAAACGTCATCCGTGAAACCCGTGCAATTGAGTTTGCCAAATAGTCCCACAGTTTTACTAAAAATAGTACACTTTAAACATGCGAATTTTATATATTGGTGACGTTATGGGCGAAGTTGGGCTGAAAGTCGTAGCACAGATTTTGCCCGATCTGATCAAAGAATCAAAAACAGATATCGTAATTGCCCAAGCTGAAAATGCTACGGACGGGAAGGGCGTCTCTTTGGACGATTTCCAGAAACTCCGCAACATTGGGGTGGATTTTTGTACAGGAGGCAATTGGACTTTGAATAAACCGGAAATTTTCGGTGCCCTAAACGACCCAAAACAACCAATAGTCCGTCCGGCAAACTACCCCGAAGGCACACCAGGTGTAGCGTACAAAATACTCAGCCACGCTACAGGTAGCGTACTAATAGTTAGTTTGCTTGGTGATATCGTAGGAAAAGATTCTGACAATCCCATGCAAAATCCTCTAAAAATTATCGACGAAATATTGAAAGAAACATCCAAAACGGATTTATCGGCAACAATCGTAAACTTTCATGGTGACTATAGCAGTCAAAAACGGGTTATTGGCTATTATCTGGATGGTCGAGTTAGTGCAGTAATTGGCGATCACTGGCATGTGCCCACAGCAGACGCCATGATATTGCCGAACGGAACTGCCCATATCACTGACGTTGGCATGTGTGGTGCCCTGCACTCTTCTCTGGGTGTAAAAACCAATATCATTGTCGAGAGATGGCTAAGCGGTAAAGCTAGCCGAAATGTACTCGAAAACGCCGGTCCATACCAGTTCAATGCAGTTTTGGTGGACATCGACTCCAAAACAGGTTTGGCAAAATCAATAAGCCAGATTCAAAAGTCCTATAACTAAAAAGCTAAATTAGTTTTGTGTTCCGCTAAACCCAAAAAAACCTATAAACACGCTGGCAAACATATCAATTATCACTATCTGTACTAGAGGAAGCCCGTCGTTCATCGCCAAAAGTGCAGCGCTTCCTAGCCATATTGTAGCTATTATTGCTGCTGTGTAAGGGTATTTTATAAAAAGAAAGAAATCTTTAAGCATTTGGAATCTCCTTTACATTGTTTATACTATCACCAATTCTAATTCGTTCCATCAGTTGCTTAAACAGCTGTGGATCGCGCAGTGCTATCCGCTCCAGCCAACTACTAATAATTTCTAGAGCTTGGCTGATACTTTTTTCACCGGTGGGGTCGTCAATAACGTCGCCAAAATCTCTCTCGATAGCAGCTACACTGCGCAAAAAAACGTTTGGCAGTACTTGAGGCCTCCGCTCTAGCGCACCGACGAGTGAGATGTAGGTAGAAGTTGCTCGAGTAAATTCCGAAGTTTCTAGTTTCATAACCAGACCGAACCGATTGTCTTTGTTTACCATTTTGTTGAGCGTTATCATGAGCTGAGTTTCGCTTGCATCTTTTAGCAGTGAGGTTAGGGTAGCTTTGTCGCCCATTTCGCTATTGAAAGCTTGTTCGGCTATCTTGCCGACAATTTTTGTAAAATCTTCGTCAGTGGGCTTTTTTGGCATCATAGTGTTTAGTTTTTTAAGTGCGCCGTACAGGTCGGATACAAAAAACCGCAAAAACTGATTGAACATATTTGCCACGTCTTGTTGCCCCTTGTAAAGCTTGCCGTATTCGTGCAACAAATCCAAAAACGCAGCTTTTTCTTTGGGAGTTCTGGCAGATATTCCAAAGTCTATAAGTCCAACTCGATTGTCGGTCATGAACCTAATGTTTCCGGGATGTGGGTCACCCTGAAGTCTTTCCAGAGTGTAAACTCCGTACATATATTCGAAACCGACGGTTATCAGCTGTTCGTCTATATCTGAACCCAGTTGTTCTTGTATGTATGGCTTGGGGTCGACACCTTGTTCTTTGAGTGTCAGTAGCTGTGCTGCGGAAATACCATCTATAAATTCTTGGACAATCAGGCTGGGGGTGCAAAGGTCTAGATATGTTTTGGGTATGATAAATTTGGGATTTTCTTTGTAGTGTTCATACATTTCGTTGGCAAAATTTGCCTCTTCGACGTAGTTAGTTTCGCGCAGTGTAGCTTGGCGAAACTCTTCATAGGCCTGGTTTAAGTCTATGTCCATGTTGGTGTAGCCTTTTTTGATAAACCTTTTGGTAAAAATTCCAATCAGCTTTAGGTCGTATTTGAGGGTTTCTTTGATTAAGGGTCGCATGATTTTTATGATTATCGGAGTTCCGTCGGCATGGATGCCGTAATATACCTGACCAAAACTCCCAGCCGCAAAGGGTACCGGGTTTATACTAGTGATGTTTTTTAATCTGGTTGGACCCAAATGATATTGCAAATATCTGCTAATATCCATCGGCTCGCTTTCCAGGTTTTCGAATATCCGTAGCTTGTTGGCGTTTTTGCTAGCTTTTAATTTGGTGCTCTGTAACAACACCCCCTGCAAAAACTTTACATATACTCCACCCAGGTCAATGAACGAATCTATGATTGTTTCCGCCATGCCATCTTTGTCACCTTTGCGGTGTTGGTTGTAGGCTTTGCTGGCAACTTGCGCAAGTTTTATGGTTCGCCTGCGCTTGATTTGCGCAGCGATTCTTCTGATGCTTTTTTGACTGTTTGTATATGTTTGCTGAACCATGTCAAAGTTACTTTTTGGAAAATCCTATAAGAAACAAAATTATGGTAGAAGCCATAGTTGCTATATATAGCTGAAAAATTTCTGAAGTGTTATGCCTAGTAAGCGCTATTAATATTACAGCCACCCATATCATCAGTATGGTCAAAAAAACTGATGCGTATTTCATAGGATTATTATATCATCAAAATAATATATGAGCCACAGTCCCACTAGCAAAAAACAGATTACTAAGCTATAATCCTGGTCTGTAACTTGATAAGTTACGATGGTTTTTGCCAGTTTTTCAAACCAAGGAGCGGGTTTCCCGATTCGACTGTTTGAAAAACTAAAAGGAAGAAGTAACTGCAAGCTGGAAAATAAACTAATTTCAAGTTTATTTGTAAGCTGAAATGTTAATTCTGACGCCGGGGTGTGGCGCAGCCCCGACGATTCGCACAGGGCGGATGTACGGGGAGCCGACTGAAACGTCGGCTTTGGCTAGTACTCAGCGCTGAAGTTAACAATTAAACTTTTCATATTACATTGTCGGGGTGTGGCGCAGTTGGCTAGCGCACCGCGTTTGGGACGCGGGGGTCGGAGGTTCGAGTCCTCTCACCCCGACCAATAAGTATTTTGTCCAAATCCACCATTAAATCGTATGGTGGATTTAGGTTTATAACGGGGGTAGAGTCGTTACCAGCTCGTAGGTTCGTAACGAATTCGCTACATATAGCGTTTAGAACCACAATATCATCCTCATGTAGTAGGTCTAACAGTTTAGATTTGGTGAGTTCGTAGAACTCCTCCTTAGTTGGGAGGGCAGTATTTAGTTCTTTCAGAGTTTCATCATGCTTCTCAATATCTTCCTTTGCCAGCTCTACAAGATGTTTATAGTGTTCTAGGCGACCCTTATGATGTGCTGCGTAAGCCTTTGGATCGGCAACTTGGAAGTCTAGCAAACGAGTGTACTGTTTACCGTTAGTACGCTTATCTTCCATCGCTTGATTAAGTTTACGCTCCAAGATTGCACGCCGAGAAGCAATGCGTGATTCAAGTCTGCCTATGTACATACGGTACGCTTCTTCACTCTGTTTGGTTAAGTGGCGTAGCTGCCACTCGATACCTGCCATAACGTGCTTGGCACGTATGCTCTTAGACAATCTAATGCCTTGCTTATTCTGCTCGTCCTTATTGTGGCGTAAGCAGCCCTGACCCTTATCTCGACAGTAGAAGCTAACGACCATCTTGCCCTTATTCTTACCTCGTGGGATGGGCTGGTGCTGAAATACCATTTGCTCATCACAGTAGTCACAAATAACCTTGTTGTTTAGTAAGCCGTAGTTGAGGCGCTTGACTCTGTTGGTTTTGACGGTAGTTTTCTTATTAAAGTCTTTAGCTATGTCACTGTTCAGCATGATGTACTCATCAGTAGTGATAAGTGGCTTGAAGCTATAGATGTCCGTGAGGTTCACTATATTATCGCCGTACTGGTACAGACCGCAGTAGAATGAATCCTCAAAT
>JBBRAK010000004.1:0-71677 GCA_038206875.1 Saccharimonadales bacterium (SeqCode) | reverse complement strand
TGGCTGGGGCGGCAGGATTCGAACCTGCGAATGCCAGTACCAAAAACTGGTGCCTTACCACTTGGCCACGCCCCATCAACAGATTAGATTTTAGCTTATTTTACCATTGGGGGCAACGACCTACTGAGTTATACTTATGGTTAATGAAAGTGTTGGAGCCAAAAGAGTTAGAGAAGCGTCGTACCAAACGTACGCAGAAGCAGAAGTCGACTCGTAGAAAACGTTCCTTAGTTCCTGTGATATTTTTTGTCCTTGTTGTTTACTTGGGTGCTATTTTTTTGATTCCCTCACCGGCTCTCAAAGCAGAAGTTTCTCGTCTGTCAGTACCACCAGCAGAATCTGCTAGCCTTCCATGGCCTACATATGGTGAATCGGCCGTTGGGGCCGTTGGGTATGGGTTATTAGCGAAAAATGGTGAACAAAAACAGCTTCCAATTGCAAGCGTAGCTAAGGTTATTACTGCACTGGCAGTTTTGAAACAACATCCCTTGTCAAAAGGTGAAGATGGAGAACAAATTTCAATAACCGCACAGGACGAGCAAACATATAAGGAATATTATTCGCAAAACCAGTCAGTGATTGAAGTAAAGGCTGGGCAAGAACTTAGTCTGTATCAGGCACTACAAGCACTGCTGTTACCTTCTGCAAACAACATGGCGGATATCTTGGTGCGTTGGGCTTTCGGTTCAACTGAAAACTATCTTGCCTTCGCGAATCCATTTACAAAAACGCTTGGCATGCAAAATACAGTCATCGCAGACGCAAGCGGATTTTCGCCAGGTACAATGAGTACCGCTACAGACTTAGCTTTGTTGGCAGAAATTGCTATGAATCACCCGGTTATTTCAGAAATTGTTGCACAGCCACAGGCAGTGTTGCCGGTCGCAGGTGTGGTTCGCAACGTAAACTACCAGTTAGGCACTGATGGGATTGTGGGCATAAAGACGGGCAACACAAACGAAGCTGGTGGAGTTTACCTGTTCGCCGCAACCAGGCCAATAGGCATCGACAGCAACATTACCGTTGTGGGTGCCATAATGGGCGCAGACAATTTGTCGATTGCTATTACAGACTCGAAACCTTTGATAGACGGTGTGTTCAAAAAATTCCAAATATCAACGCCAATTGTCACAAACCAGGTAGTAGGTAGAGTCTATCAGAAAGCCGGCAAACAGGTTGATATTATAGTCAAGCAGGGTGAACCAGTCGTTAGCTGGGTAGGACAAGCTACTAAAATAGACATTACTACCGAACAACTTCATTCGACACTTAGCGCGAATGAAAGAGTCGGAACGATCAAAATATCTGCCGGTAACAAAACATACGAAATGAGTTTGATTGTACCAGAAGCAGTAGTTGGGCATTCTTTTGTATGGCGTCTTCGTCACGGGGGTGGGTATTTTTGACATTTTGCTACGTATAACTTCTGGTAAGTGATAAAATACAGCTAAACATGTCGAACACCTCACAAAAACATCCAAAAGACTACATTACGCCTTTGGATATAAATGGTCTACAAGGTCGCATGTTGCACTTGCCTTCATCTACGGATAAAAAGCGTGAAATGCTATATATTTATGGTCATCACTCTTCGCTTGAACGATTTTGGGGCGTTATGGAAGATTTAAGTCAGTATGGTCCAGTGACTATGCCAGATTTGCCTGGGTTTGGTGGCATGGATAGCTTTTACAAAATTGGACAGGATGCCACGCTAGATAATCTGGCGGATTACATGGCAAGTTTTATAAAATTTCGCTACAAACGAAAAAAAGTAACTATCATTGGTTTAAGCCTGGGTTTTGTAATTGCTACGCGAATGTTGCAACGCAACCCTGAACTAACGAGCAAAGTGAGTCTACTCGTCAGTGCCGTGGGTTTTACTCACCACGACGATTTCAGTTTTTCAAAAAGCAGGTATAGGTTTTATTTATCTTTATCGAGAATCTTTAAGCATCGAATTCCTTCAATATTTTTCAAAAATGTTGTTTTAAATCCGGCGTTTTTGCACTTGGCGTATAGCAAGACCCATAATGCCAAAGACAAATTTAGTGGAGTAAGTAAAGCAGAACATAAAGCAATCATGAACTTTGAAATATATTTGTGGCATTGTAACGATGTACGGACTTATATGGCCACGGCAGAAGCATTTTTAACTCTAAACAATTGTAATAAAAAAATTAAACTGCCTGTTTGGCATATATCCGTAGAAGCAGATCGTTATTTTGATCATCATAGAGTTGAGCAACATATGCGTGTAATTTTTGATGATTTTCATGAGTTAAAGTCAAAAATGCAGTCACATGGCCCAAGCATGATTCAAACTGCTGAGCAGGCCAAGCCATTTCTGCCTAACAAACTACGTTCTCTGCTATCACAACCAATTTAGCTAGTCTAAATTAGTAGGATATAATGTACATAATATGAAAATAGGGCTAGTTTGTCCGTACAACTTATTCAAGGGTGGTGGTGTGCAGGAGTGTGTTATGGCTCTTCAGTCAGATTTATCAAGGCGTGGTCACGATGTACTTATCATAACTTTCAAGCCTAGAGAAATAAAAAGCGAAATACCTAGTTTTGTGCGATTACTTGGAAGAGGAAGAGATGTAAAGTCGCCATTCAATACCACGGCTCAGATTTCTGTTACTGTTGATATGGATGAGGTCGACGATTTGTTTGCAACTGAAAAATTTGATGTACTACATTTTCACGAACCATGGGTGCCCATGTTGTCTCACCAGTTGCTAACTCGAAGCATGGCCAAAAACATTGCAACTTTTCATGCCAAACTACCAGACACTGTTATGAGCCGTACAATTGAAAAAGTCATTACTCCTTATACTAAATCTCTGCTTAAATATTTCTCCACTTTAACTGCTGTGTCTGGCGCGGCGTCGAAATTTGTCGGAACACTTACTGATAGGGATATTGAGATAGTTCCAAACGGTATTGATTTGTCGAAATACAAAGCCCAAAACTCAAAAGACATTAAACCAAATACAATCTTATATATTGGACGACTTGAAAAAAGAAAAGGTTTGAAGTTTTTACTTAACGCTGTAAAAAAACTTCAACAGACTAACAGAAGAGTTGAGTTATTGGTCGCTGGAGACGGCCCGGATAGAGCGCAGTTAGAAAAATATGCTCGTGAACGCGAAATTTCTGCGCAGTTTCTAGGCCATGTTAGTGAGGTCGAAAAGTTTAAGTTACTTGGACAAGCTACAGTTTTTTGTTCACCCGCAAGGTATGGCGAAAGCTTCGGAATAGTACTTTTAGAAGCTATGGCATGTGGCTTGCCGGTTGTGGCTGGGGACAATCTGGGGTACGCGTCAGTTTTAACAAATACTGGCCGTTTGTCGCTTGTAGATCCTAAAGACACGTCTGAATTCGTACGAAAACTTGATATCATGATGAACGATCAGCAGGTTCGTGATTTGTGGATAAAATGGGCAAAAGCGGAAGTGAAGCAATTTGCCTACAAAAATATAGTTGATCAGTATGAAAAAATCTACCAAACTTAAAATTGGTTTTTTACTAGACGACAGTATGGATAGGAATGATGGTGTTCAGCAGTACGTAAAGACACTTGGTGGATGGCTTCGTAGCAAGGGCCACGACGTGCACTATCTAGCAGGACAATCGCATGAAAGTAAAAATGTGCACAGTCTTAGTCGAAACGTTGGAGTGAAATTCAATGGCAACGGGCTAACTACGCCACTCCCTGCTAGAAAAAATGAAATTATAGCTCTTTTAAAAAAAGAAATGTTCGATGTGATACATGTACAAATGCCCTATAGTCCGTTCATGGCTGGCAAAGTTATCAAGTATGCTTCCGGTAAGACTGCGATTGTCGGAACATTTCATATTTTGCCCTACGGAGGGTTGCAAAAGAGCGCGAACAAGACACTAGGAGTAGTACAAAAGCGACAATTTAAACGTATAGACGCCATATGTAGCGTATCCGGAGCTGCACAGGACTTTGCGAAGTCTCACTATGGTTTGAATAGCGTTGTTGTACCAAATATGGTTGATATCAAAGATCTAAAAAGTAGTGTCCTAAATCATCCCAAACGAATAGTCTTTTTGGGACGATTAGTCCCCCGCAAGGGTTGCATGCAATTTCTGCGTGCTATAAATCAAATACCAGAGAATTTACGCAAAGATCTCGAGATATTAATAGCGGGTGATGGTCCGCAAAGAAAAAAATTGCAAAATTATGTAAAAACTCATGGTTTGAACGAAGTATCGTTCTTGGGATTTATTGATGAGAAGCAAAAAAATGATTTTTTAGCGTCTGCTGAACTTGCTGTTTTCCCTTCTACTGGGGGTGAAAGTTTTGGAATTGTTTTAATAGAATCAATGGCTGCGGGTGCTGGGATTGTACTCGGTGGAGATAACCCAGGATACAGAAGTGTTCTATCATCTATGCCAGAGGTGCTGTTTGACCCCGGCAAATCTTTACTTTTCGCTGAAAAAATTCAAACATTTTTAACAAACGATAAATTGCGAAATTCATTACATATAAAACAACGCGAAATGGTGCAGACCTATGATGTAAACATTGTAGGTGACCAAATAATAGAGCTATATTCACAAGCGCAGTTGCATAGAAGACAAGAAATGAGATAATTAATCTATGTTAAACTTTGGACGTAAAAAAAACATGGGTGAAATAGAAATAACAATTGCCAATGCAACTGTTGTCAAGGTATTGCTTTTGACTATATCATCGATGTTGGTTCTTTCGGCAGCTCGAAAAGCATCGCATGCTCTTATATTGATATTTACGGCATTCTTCTTATCAATTGCTCTAAACGTACCTGTTCATTGGTTGGCACAAAGAATTCCAGGGAAACGTCGAGGCAACAGAACTTTAGCCACGGGTTTGTCGTTTTTTATAATAATTGCGTTCTTAATAGGATTTCTAGCCAGTATTGTCCCGCCATTAGTGAAGCAAACTAATACGTTTATTCAAGCAGCGCCCAGTTTAATTGAGGACGTAAGAAGCGAAGACTCGGGGCTAGGTAAGTTTGTGCGTAAATACAACTTGCAAGACCAGACTGATAAATTATCGACGGAACTCTCTGACAGGCTAGGAAATGTTAGTGGCACGGCGGTGTCAACTTTCACCCGAATTACTAGTAGCATTTTCTCTACTCTTACGTTAATTGTACTTACTTTTATGATGCTAATTGAAGGTCCAAGGTGGATGCTCTTTGCCCGAAGACTGATTCCCGACAAAAAACTTCCACATTATGAAAAAATTTCCGAAGATATGTACAAAGTTATCACTGGGTTTGTAAACGGGCAGGTAACTCTGGCGGCGCTCGCCGCGGTCATGATACTCATACCTCTAATAGTTTTTAAGGTTAGCTATCCAGTTGCATTAATGGTGATTGTTTTTATCGCAGGTCTGATTCCACTTGTTGGACACTCTATTGGAGCGATTATAGTCAGTACAGTTGCTCTTTTCAACTCTCCAATTGCTGCTTTGGGAGTTCTAATATACTACATAACTTACCAGCAGATTGAGAATTACGTTTTACAACCAAAAATTCAATCCAACTCAACCAACATGTCACCACTGCTTGTTTTCAGCTCTGTAATAATTGGCGTAAACTTTGGCGGTCTATTTGGAGGACTACTTGCCATCCCGGTGGCCGGATGTATCAGAATATTGGTCCTTGACTACTTGTCTACTCGCAAGTTTCTGAGTTCTCCAGAACAAGACTAAATCCAAGCTAATTTTAATAACCAAGTAATCAGTTAATTTCAAACATCACATAATTCCTCTCTGTAAAAGGTCCGACCTTTTACAGATGAGTGAAATGTGATTATATACGTGACCAGATTTGGCCAGCTTCGGTGTCACGCACGGATATGCCCTGTTTCTGAAGGTCATCGCGAAGTTCGTCAGATTTTGTCCAATCATTTTCATCGCGAGCTTTTTGTCGTGCTAGTAGCTGTTTTTTTTGTTCTTCATTAGTATCGGCGCGCGTTGATAAATCAAGTCCGAGCGTAGCGTCAAGGAATTGTAAGAGTTTTTCGAAACTCGAGCGATCTGATGTTCTAATGACACGTCCTGCTAACGTTGTGTCTATAATGCTCAGCTGTGCCAGAGCCCCGGGAGTGTCTAGGTCGTTTTGTAGGCGTTCTAGAATATGATTTACAGTACTTTCAAAGTTGAAATGAACACCATTGCTTTGGCTTTGCCAACGAAGATCGGCTAGCGCATGTAGATTATGTAATCGGTTCTGGGCTGCTTCTAGGTTATCCCAGCTGAAGTTCAGCTCAGTGCGATAATGTGCCTGAAGATATAGTAAACGTAATGATAACGGATCAAAATCGTGGTCAGTGACGTCTTTGAGTGTGTAGCTGTTTCCTTTTGATTTAGACATTTTGGTGCCGTCTACCAAGATAAATTCGTTGTGAATCCAGTATCGGGCAAGTTGGTGGCCGAATGCAGCTTCAGTCTGTGCCATTTCGTTTGGATGGTGGGTTCCAATATGGTCAATGCCACCAGTGTGAATGTCTATTGGGTCACCTAAGGTTGAGTGAATGATAGCAGAACATTCAAGGTGCCATCCTGGGAAACCCCTACCCCATGGGCTGTCCCATTGCATGGTATGTTTAGCAAAGTGGCCGACTGCAAAAAACCATACTGCGAAGTCGTGTGAGTTACGTTTTTGGATATCGGTTACAACATCAACACGAGCCCCAGTTTCTTTATCAGAAAGCTTTTGCCCGGATAGAACGCCGTAGCTAGGTAGTTTTGTGACGTCAAAATATATTGCCTGTTTGGTTTGATAGGCGAATCCGTTTTTTATAAGCCGTTCAATCATGTTGATTTGTTCGTCAATAAAATCGGTGGCTCGGGCATAATTGTCGCCATTTTTCATGTCATTGTAGCCGTTTGGCGACAATACGTTCATTTTGACCATGTCGTTTTTGAAGGCATCTGTATAATGCTTTGCTACCACCCAGACTGTTTTACCTTCTCTTGTCGCTCCTTTTTCAAGTTTGTCGTCGCCCTCGTCAGAGTCCGAAACTAGATGACCCACATCGGTTATATTCATAACGTGTTGAGTATCGTATCCAGATGCTTCAAGAGTTCTTCGCAAGGTATCATTGAAAACTGCATTACGTAAGTTTCCAACATGGTAATAATCATAAACGGTTGGTCCACAAGTGTACAAGCTAACCGAATCATCATTTGACGGCTTAAATATTTCTACTTTACGTTTAAGCGTGTTGTATAGCTTCATCTGTTTCGTCCATGTTTAGATTGTCTAACAATTCCGTTGCTTTGGAAATACACTGCGTTTTGATTTCTGCGTATGACCGCCCATCTTGTACTTTGAATCCAGCTGCGAACGCATGTCCGCCACCACCCAGACTCGCTGCCAGCTCGCCCCCAATGCCACCAGCAGGATTGCAACGAATCATTCCAGTTACCCTACCATTGTCATAGATTTTGCAAACAATACCTACTAACACTCCTTCAATTTGTAGCATGTCGGTTTGAATCAATGGTCCAGGGTTGTAAAGAGGGCTGAAGGTGTTAATTTCGTCTTGAGGTATACTTACAAGCGCAACCCGACTGTCTGCAAGCAACTCGGTCCTGTTTATCAGCCGGGCTTTATATTTGTAAATAGATTCTGGCATTTTGCTAGATGCACGCCGAAGCTCTTCGAGGGCTGGTCTGTCTACGCCAAGCTCTACTAAATCACCAACAATACGGTAAGTATCTGCGCGGGTTAACTGATTTGATAAACCCTGAGTATCACCTAAAATTCCGGTCAATATATACGGAAGTGAATCTTTGGGTAGCTCCCATTCTAAACTCTTAGCAATATTAAATATGACTTCACAGGTTGATGAAGCATCATGGTCATTTAATATCTCCGAAGCAAATTGAATATTATTTGAAGTTTCTCTGTGGTGGTCAAGCACAATTGATGGCTTTGTTGCGAGCCACGGTACTTTGTTTAAGCTGTTCAATCGTTCGAACAAATCTAAAGTTGAAGCGTCCACGATAACGCTCAAGTCAAACTGCGAAGGTAACACGTTGTTTACTCGGCTCCAACCTTCAAGATATTTCAGGTAATCGGGCATATCAACCGCACAATACAAATACACTTCTTTTCCACGATTTTCAAGAATTGCCTCGAGTGCCAGTGCACTACCCAAACTGTCGGCATCTGGGTTGTCGGCCTGCAGAATGAGTATTTTTTTTGCAGAATCAATGATATCAGAAATTTTTTGGTGTTTGCTCATAAAATTGTTCTACCTTCAAGGGCTCTACCAAGCGTGATTTGGTCAGCGTATTCTAAATCTACGCCAACAGGAAGTCCCCGTGCTAAGCGAGTAATCTTTACGTTTCGTTTACCCAGTTGTTGCTGTATGTACATTGCAGTCGATTCACCTTCTACGCTGGCGTTCGTGCCTAATATGATTTCAACAACCTTATCTTCATCTATCCGTTTTAAAAGCTCAGCAATATGCAACTGTTCAGGTGTAACGCCATCGATTGGAGATACTAGGCCACCTAATACATGATAAGTTCCATGAAAGTGACCGGTTTTCTCCAACGCTAAAATATCAAATGGCTCTGCAACTACGGCGACTAGTGTTTTGTCGCGTTTTGGGTCTGTGTATAACTGCGAAAATTCTTGGCCACTGGGAACGAGCGCGAAGGTTTTTTTACAATAACCTATTCCCGAACGCAGTTTGCCTAGAGTTAGTGAAATCTTTTGAGCTCCCTGAGGGTCTGATTTTAGCAAATAGTATGCGTAACGTTCAGCTGTACGAGAACCTACACCAGGAAGTGCGCCAAGTGCTTCAATCACTGATTCTAGTGCCGGAGGAAGTACGCCCATGTGTTACTACAGACCAAGCTCGCCAAGTGCGCCCATCATTGGCTGCATTTTCTCGGCTGCAATTTTTTGACTTTCCTGGATCGCTTCTTTTACGGCATCTTCTATCCATCGTTCTAATTGATTAATGTCGTCAAGGTCTACGTACTCTGGGTCAATGTGAACTTTTTTGATCTTTTGCTCGCCGGTGATTTCAATACTCACTGCTCCATCGCCCTTTTCGACTATAATAGTCATTTTTTGCAGTTCTTTTTGCAACTTTTTTACTTTTAAAAGCATTTTTGCTTGGTCGAATTTACTCACATTTATCCTTTCGTTTACTTCTAAATAGGACATTCACACATTATCGTAGCACCAGACCACAGATAGCTGGCTACAAACTGTCTATCTCATCTCAATGTAGCTACAGCTACCCCTCCATAAGTTAGACAGTTTTCGCTTAAACTATCTATGCCCTGTTATCTACGTAAATGTGCGAAAGTCCTATGTACTATTTTACCAGAGAATGTCTAAAAGATGACTTAGTTGCCGGAGTTTTAGGCCATGCGACGAAGTAGTGATTTAAGTGATAAAAGCAAACCAGTAAAACACTTATGGAAATCAACGAAGTTGCTAAAGTATGAGCTAATGGATTTCGCGGGAAAACGGCGAACCACTGTTGTAACAAAAATGCGATTCCACCAGCGATTAATATATATATTGCAGGCATTAGCACTGTAATGGACAATGCTCCCCCAGTTGCGATAAGCACCACAAAAAATACAGAACTACCGGTTAGGATTCGGATCTTTTGTTGTTTTAAGCCATACCGGACACTGTATATCCCAAGTACAAACATTGCTGTGCTGAATACGTCAAGCAGTGGTAGACGTCCTAGCCACCTTACAGGGTCATTAGGACCGCGTAAAAAAAGATTTTCTGGAATATGAATAAGGTTATCAAATACTGATCTAATCGAGGGAAGATGGTCTGGTAGGCCGGAAGCCAAGAGAAAGACATTAGGGGTGTTTACGCCTGCCCATATCAGAGGGATTAAGCCACCCACGATAACAAGAATGCAAAAGCCAATAAACCACCAAGGGACGTATTTGATTTCTTCCCATATGCGTTTGTGCTGCCAAATGATAATAAATAACAATAACCAAGCAAACCCAGGTATGTAAGTACTAACCGTGCACAGTAAACTCAGTACAAATAACGCGGTTTTCCGAAAAGTAGTGAAATACAACCAAACAACTGCCCAGACAAGTGGCATCAGTAGTAGATATGACGCCTCCGGTGTAGCTAGTCGACCAGTGTGAAGTATCCATGCAGAGCATAGAAACAATCCGGTACCCAGGAGTGCAATTCTGTTCGTGTACCATTCTCGGAGTATAAAGAAACAACTAACAACAGCTATGCCGGCAAAAAAAGCACTGACTGCTCTATATGCCACTAAACTGTGAACGTTAAGTTTAAAAAGAACATATACGGGTAATTTATGTATAAAATATACCGGATGTTTTAAAAGTTCGCTACCTGAGCTGACAGAGTTTATATAGGATGTTTCTGGTTCGCTGGCAGACGTTGTCAGGTTGCCGAGCTTGAACCCAAACAGCATGCTTACAATTAGGGTAACTCCAATAAATATCAATATTGGACGCCACATTGTGAAGACCCACTCTCTAAACTTACTGTTAGAATTTTTCATCTCTTGAACAACATTATACAGGATTTAGGATTCAAGATAGCCCTATAGTGGCTTTGTTTAGCTAATTCTCAAATGGTTGTGTGTGTTTGGTGTCGAGAGTTCTAAAACGCTGTTTTTCTTTGTCAAAATATAGCTCAAATGAACCAGTTGGACCATTTCGATGCTTTTTGATAAATATGTCTGTTATGTTTCGACGATCAGTTTCGGGGTTATAGTAATCCTCTCTGTAAATAAATGCTACGACATCGGCATCTTGTTCGATGGAACCAGATTCGCGTAAGTCTGCTAACTGAGGAATTTGTGGACTTCGAGATTCAACAGAACGGCTCAGTTGACTAAGCGCCATCACAGGAACGTTTAGCTCACGAGCTACGCCCTTCAGTCCACGAGATATTTCACTGATTTCTTGAACACGATTGCCTTCACCGCCAAACTTGCCCCCGCCACTCATAAGCTGCAAATAATCAACAATAATTAGTCCCAGCTCATGAGTGTGCGCTTCACGGCGGGCTTTGGTACGTAGCTCGCTAACCGTAATGCTAGGGCTATCGTCGATAAATATAGGTGTCTCCGACAATGCCCCCATGGCTTGACCGATTTTCTCGAAATCAGAGTCAGTCAAGTTCCCCGTCCTGAGAGCCCAAGCATCTACACCCGATTCCATTGCTAGCAGTCTGTCTACTAGTTGCTCCTTGCTCATTTCCAAACTAAAAACTAACACTGGGAGAGCAGACTGGAGTGCAACATTGTGTGCTATGTTAAGTGAAAGTGCGGTTTTTCCCATGGATGGCCGTGCCGCGAGAACAAACAAATCAGACTTTTGAAGCCCGGCAAGTATGTTGTCCATGTCTTTGAAGCCCGTTGGGACGCCACGAATTTTGCCTTTGTCTTTGTGTAGTTCGTCCAGCCTCTCAAAACTCTCATTTAATATGGTTTCTAGGCTTGTGACATCTTGTTTGATATACTTTTGGCTAACTTCAAACAAACGTGTTTCAGCATCTTCTATGAGTTCCTGTAATTTGTTGGTTTCGTTAAACCCCATGGTTGTGATGTCCTGGGCGGCTTTGATAAGTCGTCGACGCAAGGCTTTTTGAGCTACAATTTCGGCATATTGCTCGACATGAGCTGCAGTTGGCACAAAGTTTGTTAATTCTGCAAGATAAGACGAGCCACCAATTGCTTCCAGTGTAGTATTTGTTTTCATTTGATCAGAAAGTGTTAAGACGTCTATAGCGCTGTGTTTGTCGTATAGCTGAGTGATTGCTTCATAGATATACCGATGTTTTTCATCGTAAAAGTCGTATGAATCAATTTTGTCAGCAATCTTAACCAAAGCATCTGTGTCAATCAAAATTGCCCCTAGAAGTGAAGCTTCAGCATCAGTATTCTGCGGTGGCACAAGAGGAGCTTTATTATCCATTTACTTACTCTACTATTTCTGCGCTACCAAAGATATTGCTTATGGTTTCTAGGTTTAGTTCTTTTGAAGCTTCTTCTTCTAGTTGTTGTGAATTTTGTTTTATAACATGCTTGTCCAATAGAAATTCAATGGAAACATTTTGGCCAGTTGTTTGAGCAATCAACTCCTGTATGTAACCTTTATTTTTTGGATCTTCTAGGCGTTTTAAATGAAATGCGAAATTCAAAACAAGTGTGAGCTTGTCTTTTTCAAACCTTGGAGTGGCCATTCGTGCTATGCCGTAAAGCGTATTGTATTTGGATTTGATAGCGGACAATACTTCTTGCCACGAGGTTTCGTCTAATTCGGACAGTTCTTTGTGTTTAGATACAGCTAAGTCGTGAACTATACTTTCTTTTTCTGCTTTTTTCTCAGAACTAAGTCCTTTTTTTGGTTTAGTAGAAATATCTGCTTTTGATTGTGTCTTTGACATAGTTTGTAAAATTGGGTCAATATTTTTGTCCAAAGCAGTTTTAAACAATGCAACTTCTAAGGCTATATCTGGCTCCGTAGTTGCGGAAATGTTAAGCAAATCAGAAAGTAATTCAACCTCACTTAGGGTGACGATAACAGAGCTGTCAGAAATTAATCTCTGTCGAATTTTTGCTGATAGTTGTTTGGCAATCTGAGTAGACTGTATTCCCTGGGTGCGTAATTCAGTTAGGCTTTTTGCAATTTGTTGGAGATTGTGACTTTCTACGTTCCTCAATACATTGTTTAGGATATCTTCTGGTGCCTGACCCACTGCATTTTGGATATCTTGCAAGGTTATTTTGTTGCTAGTGTATCTGACCTGATCAAGCAAACTGATACTGTCCCTAAAACTTCCTTCGCCAAACTTTGCAACTAGTTCTAGGGCGCCATCTTCTATCACAATTTTTTCGGCTTTGGCAATTGATTTAAGATGATTTACGACTTTGTTAGTTTCTACGGGTTTGAAAGTAAATCGTTGTGTGCGGCTGACTATAGTTTCAGGTACCTTATGGGATTCAGTAGTAGCCAATATAAAAATAGCGTGTTCTGGTGGTTCTTCTAAAGTTTTTAGAAGTGCGTTAAAGGCCTCCTTAGTAAGCATATGAACTTCGTCAATGATGTAGACTTTGTATTTTGCACTTGTTGGTGCAATGTTGACACGTTCTTTGAGTTCTCGGATTTCGTCAATTCGGCGGTTGCTGGCGGCATCTATTTCAATAATGTCCATGTGTGTGCCTTCTTCATCATAAGGCAAACTGTTTACTTCGTACGCCAAAATTCGAGCAACAGACGTTTTTCCTGTTCCTCGAGGTCCGGTTAGTAAATACGCATGGCTAACGGTTTGGTTTTTTAGCGCACGTCCAAGAGTATCGGTTATGTGTTCCTGACCGACAACCTCCGATAACTTTTTAGGCCGGTGTTTCCGGTATAGCGCCTTCCCCATGTATCTACATTATACCGAATTACATTGTGCTAATCCGTTGTGATTGTTGCTGAGCTTTTACGCTTTTGACGGATTAATTCGGCTGACGAGGTTGCCCCTAGCGTAAATGCTGTTCCTATAGCTAGACCTGCACCAGCTATTCTTAGAACTTGTCCACCTGACTTTTTTAATCTTGTTTTGCCATGTTTGCGAAAGTGGTTTCCTATTACGTTAAGGCCTGCTCCGCTGTTCATAAGAAATTGCGCACGTTTGTTGACCTTGCCAACTTCTAAAGTTAGGCCTTTATTCTTTGCAGCCATCGTTGTAACCGCGTTGAGTGTATTTATAATGCCAACCGCAGTTGCGACGGGTACATCAACATTTTTTTGCATCAATGCAGATACTGTCAGTCCAACTACAGAAATCTTATCGCCAACTGGGTCCAACTGTGCGCCAAAATCAGTTTCTTGACCAAGCTTTCGAGCAGCAAAACCATCAAGTACATCTGCCCCATACCATGCGCCTGCAGCTATGTAGTGTTGCAAGTCCCCTGTTGTTGCGTATTGAAATGACTCGTACGCAGAACCAATAATTCGAACAGTTGTTATTGTGTTTGGTACATTAACAACTTGTTCTCCATATATTTCTACCATTAACAGACAGTACAATAATTAATACAATATATCAAGTGCTTATAGCGCGGCTTCCAGGGCGGCCCATTCGGCATGGGTGTCGTCTTCTGGTACGTTTACACTCACTTGGTCACCGGGTTTTGCTTTGAAATAAGTCACACTGGCTAGTAGCACGCGGTATTGTTTGGTGCCAACATCTACAAAATAGTGGCCGTTTTCAAGCTTTAGCATGCCTACAACTTGTTTGCGTGGCACGGGTCCGATTTGCTTATATAGGAACGAACCGTCGTCAGCAATTGTAAGCTTGAGTATGTCGCCCTGGACAAGTTTGGATTTACTCGCATAGTTAGCAGGAACGGGGTAACTTTTGCCATCACTACCCACCATAGTTTGACCATCAAAAACTCCCTCTATTATTTTGCCTAGTGGTTCGTCCGTAATAGCATCTGCAATCACAGGGTCTTCCCCAACCAAACTCATCAGTAGTTCTTTGGCCGCGGCCATGCTAGTTTCTGCTTCTTGGATCAAAGATTTTAGCCGTTTGATTTGTTTTTCTGGTACATCTGCCATTTGTTTCGTCTCACATCATATGTTTTAAGTGTTTATTTACTACACTCCTTGCAATACGTTACCACGTATGTCAAGTCAAGTCAAAAATCGGCAGATAAACTGTGGATAAATGATTACTGTATTGGTGCAATTGATTTGACCAATGTCGTGAAATCGGCTTCTTCTTGTTTGGATATGAATTGAAATTCATCGGCAGCATATTCGGAATTGGATACAAGATGTTCTAGATTCACGTTATATATTACGTACACAGCATATGTTTTACTGTCAATGACATGCACGCCACTAAGATAGTTGTAGCTTCCTTGGCAGCCATCATTGATAAATTTTTTGTTTATCAGATAATCTGTAGCGGATTCTATAGGTTTAATGACAGTGTTTGAGAAAGAAACGTTCTGGTCAGATTTAGTAATATCAGGCTTAGTGGCGGAAGGCGAATTGACAGGGCTAGAGCATGGGTATCCGGCGGGATTGCCCTTATAATCGTGAGATGCTGCTTCTATTGATCCTTTTTCATTGTTACTAAACGTCAGATACACGTCTTTGCCTGCGACTGGAGTTTGAGTGTGGCTAACAACATCACCCCATGTTTTTGGGTAGACAAATCTAAAACTAAGTTCCGTGTTCTGATATTCAGAAAAACCATTAGGTACAGAGGTTGTGTGTGCTTGCTCAATTTCGGATTCAGGGCTCTGGTTTACTTTAGCTAGTTTTGGTTTTACGCTTGCTTCATATACTCGCCATCCCGAAAATCCGGCAACTAAAATCACGAGCAGAGCTAGGAAAAGTCCTGAATTAGCAATCCCCTTTTGGTGTAGTTTCATAACTTCAGAATACAGGTGGAGTAACATTTTGACAATAACCATAAGCTCGTCGCGGTATTTTGAATCGACGTTATTTTTCTTGGCGTATGTATCGAAGTTCTATTCTACATTTTGATATGTTTAGAGGTTGCAATCTTTTGTAGTTCATGGAGAACAAACATAATCAGCGCTCTAGGTTTAGGACATATAAAAACCCGCAGTAGTACGGGTTTTTATATGTAAAACTACAGAGTAATTATGCTAGTTCTACAGTTGCGCCGGCTTCTTCAAGCGTTTTCTTGGCGGCTTCTGCATCTTCTTTTTTAGCTTTGTCCAAAACATTCTTTGGCACACCGTCAACAATTGCTTTGGCTTCGCCAAGTCCTAGGCCTGTGATGTCTTTTACGGCTTTGATAACTGCTACTTTTTGAGCACCAGCGTCTTTAAGCACTACATCGTACTCAGACTTTTCGTCTTCTGCTGGAGTGGCGTCTGCGCCACCGCCAGCTGGACCTGCTACTGCAACTGCGGCAGCTGGTTCGATGTTGTATTCTTCTTTTAGGATTGTTCCTAGTTCATTTACTTCTAAAACGCTTAGATTTACTAATTGTTCTGCGAATTTCTTTAGATCTGTTGCCATTTCTTATTTCCTTTCAATTAATTATGCTACTGATTTTGCAGCTACTGCGTCAAGCAACCCATGCAGGTTGCCCTTTAGACCGCTCATAACTCCCATAACTGGTGAGTTGAGTGTACTGATTATTCCAGCTATAAGCTGATTTTTGCTCGGTAACAAAGCGTAAGCTTTTACTTCTTCGGCGCTCATCTGACTGCCGTCAGAGTTAATTGCTCCAACAAACTGAATAGTCGGTTGCGACTTAGCAAACTGTGCCAGTACTTGAGCAGGTGCAATTTCGTCATCGTTGTTAAACGCGTACAAAAGCATACCCGTAAGGGTGCTAGTGTCGATAGATTTAGTTGCTTCGTTGTTTTGAAGTGCTTTGATAACCAGACGGTTTTTGACAACTTGTATTTTGGTTCCGTTGTCCCTTGCTTGGCGTCTCAGCTCTTGCATAGCTTTTACAGGTGTACCTTTATAGGCAGCCACGACGGTTAGTTTAGAGCTAGCTAGTTGGGCGGATATGTCCGTAACTAATGTATTTTTCTTGTCTTTGGTCAAAGCCATGGGCTTCTCCTTTAGATTATTTAGTATGAAGTTTTCGACCTGTCAACTCCAAAAACTACCAAAAAGGCCCTTTGGTGTTACCAAAGGGCCATAAAAACATGCTTACAAACAAAAAGTTAGCTTGCACCTAGGCGACATTATCAAACCTTTTACAGTCGTCGCTGTCTTTGGTAACGTGAGTAGAGCTTAACAGAGAAACACTACGTGGTCAACCGCTAATATTGGTGCGTTTTATTTTTCCGCAGGCTCAACACTAACCATGCTTGTGGTTCTGCCCAGAAGTCTATGAGTAGCTGGACTAGTTGGTGGACGTGCATCAAGGAAGCGTTTATAGCGCTCAGCTCTATCCGTCTCGGGATCTCGCTCCAGCGTTGATACTTCGCCTGCCTGGGGAATTATCGCCAGTCCGTCTGACAGTGGTCTGTCTGATTCAAATATTGCATGTTCAGGCATATCTCTCCTTTCAATTAAAAATAGGCTTCGGGTGAAGCCTATTGTGTTATTCAAGTAAATGGCTTCAGTCCCGTAAGCGGGGTGCGACAATCTTATTTATTCGAATTGATTTAGCCATGTCTGTCATTATTCCCCGTTTCCGTTTATATGTCAAGCAATCATATTTGCCCAATACTCCCTAAAATCATCCGATGGTTTTAGTGTTTCTGGTATGTCAAAGCCTCCAGACTCATTTACTTTGCCAATTGCCATTCCTCCAACATCTCCTGCTTTACTTCTATCCATTTCTTCTTTAGTCGCTTGTGTTGCCTCTTGTACTTCTTGAGTACAGAAGGGTAATCCTTCAGAATTCCAGTTAAAGCTTTCCGCACCAAACATTATACTTTTCATCTTATTGTCCTTTAAAATACTTAAATTAAAAATCAGGCTGTGAAGCCTGATTGGTTTGACTGTGCTATTCCTGTTTAGGCAGGATAGGCTTCAATCATACTGAAGCACAGCCTTGTAGGGCTGAGAGGTAGGTTTGCTGTTTGCTTCTGACTGAAATTCATTATAGATGTAGATTATCCTATCAAAGGCATTCTTACAAGCGCAAACGATAAGTTGATATCTAAGCATTGACAAAATTAGCATAATAGTTTAATATTTACGACTATGGTAGTACCATTTTTGAAACATTCGCCGTTAGAAGCTATACGAACTGTAGAATATCGTGTAGGTATTTTTAATGAAAATACATTTACAGAAAATTCACCAGATGAAGTATATCCTTTTAGATTGGATCTTGCTGAGGTTCTATCCGACCCTCATTATTATCATGAGTTAGATGAGTACGAGCGAGAGCTAGACTCTGCAATGCAAAATCATGCAACGGTATTTTCAGAGAGGCAGTTTGGAACTGAAAAAAACGGCACTGTGGTCCCCATTATTGGCGCTGTCTATGATGAAATGAAAAAGATTGCCCATTTGTTACGTGACGAACTGGATGTTGAACATATTTGGGTCGCGGACCCTGGGCGCATACCGGACGTAGTTTTAGGAAGATATAACGCAGTATCTGAAGCAACGCCTCGAGTTGAATATCCCGCTACCGAAGCCGCTAGATTATCAATGTTGGACTTGGTTTCGGTTATATCAGTATTAAACCCTAGCTGAGGTTTGCGAGCTTAAACTGAGTGGCACGCTCTGCTGCAAGTCGGGTAAGTGCTGGATCTTCATCTTGATTAACAAATTTCATAGCTTCAGCCATCATGGGGTGTACCTCTGCGAGCTTTTCGTGCATCTTTAGTACTAGCTTGCGGTAGCCTGGGTGACCTTGTGGGCTTGTACGAAGCTCATGGAAGTGAAATGCCTCACGAGCATTGTATGTCACCTTCCAGCGCATTTTATGACCTAGGAGAGTAGCATATTGGGCTTCCAGCTCATATCCGGCCTCTTGTAACTTACTGTATAGCTCTAGGCTGAGGTCAAAACACTTCTCAAATGTGTCGGTTAGCAGGGACTCTTCTACAAGCTCGGGAATCTCGTAGCCGTATCTTGGCGTCAAAACCTGCCAGTTCATATCGTCTACCATACGATGGCGTTGCAAATCTCTGAATATGCCATAATCACAAACTATATCCCAGCTATAATGTGCCTTCTCGATAGCTCTTCCCGGTCTGTGTCGTCTGTTTAGTCGCTCACCCATATACGCATTAAACACTTTCTCTTTTTTGGCTATTGACCATTTGTTTACTTGCGAACGCAATTCCTTAACAGAAAGACTACTGTGTTCGTAAAGCATATCTGGTACAAGATCAAGTTCATTTTTTGGCCACGAAGAAACTAGTTGAACCGACTCAGTTTGCGAAGAGTGACTGTCTGGTAGGTACTTGCTGGTCAATTCTCTTACATCTTTACGCGTATTTGCATTGTAGGCAATTGTTGCACCACCTCTGTCTGGTTTGTCGGCTCTCTCTAGAAAAGTTGGTATTACTTTCCGACTCTCGACGAGAAGTTGTTTACCAACTGTAACTGCTTCTGGTAAATCGTCTGACATAAGGTGCATGATAAGACTTTCGAGTGCCTGACCCGAAGCATAAATTCCGACGGTAGATTTAGTAGCAACTGGTAAAACGGCTCTAATAGCATCACATGCTTGTGCCCTAGTAGCACCTTGCCAAGCAATATCTTGTTGGTCTTTGGGTACATCGGACTTCTCCCTGACATGAGTGGTGAGCTTATGGACCATTTCTGAGTATAAATCGAAAATTTCGTCTAAACTTGCGTTATAGAGTTTTTTGGTTTTAGCGTCGAAATGTTCCGGTGTGAAATAGCGGTATTTGCCAGCAGTATCTTTCTTATCAAAATATATATATCGGGTAGACTGTTCCAGATATGATGCCAAACGACCCCATTCTAGTTTTTTTGTTAGTAAGTTGCTGGCGTTTTCAACGACAACGTGTTGGCCGATGAGTTGTTGTACGGAATCATCACCGTAGGCGGAAATAACTCTTTGTAAAAGCTTGGCATCCTTTCCCATTGCAGCTGCGAATTCATCCAAAATCGTTATTCGCATATCGTCTGCTCGTCTAGACAATCTCGCCATGGCGGCCGCAATGGTAGTTGGACTGAGTTTATCTGTAAAAGCGTAGACGTTGTCGTGTGAGTTGGTAACACTCAAATCTAAAAACGTTTGACCAGCCGGTGAAATTTCAAATCCATCAGAAGTTTTCTCAATATATGGGTTTTTTGTAACTGTTGAAGGTTGTTTTTCAACCTTCGCTTCGCTGGTTTTGGCGGGTGGTTTTATGCTTCTAATAGGTAGTAGGGGCTGTAGAGTCTCATATATGTATTTGCTGATTATTTCTACTGTTTGAACTTCGTCTCCACGGACACCGGTTACTTCTTTAAAATCTTTGGGAAACAGATTGCATAGGTCTTTGTATATTTCCAACGATTTCTTAATGTGTTCTGGGTTGGTCTCATGAATGTCTTTGCCGTTTGCGTGACTACTCGAGTTAACTCTAGAATTCAGTCTCTGAGCGATTACTTCGTACGGGGCTGTCAAAACTAGACTTATGTCTGGTCTGGGTATTTTCAGCATTTCAAATTCTAAATTGTCCAACCATATAAAAAACCCACGTCGTTCTTCGGCGTGTATAAACTTAGTTCCTTGATGAGCCATGTTGCTTCCAGTAAAACGATCACAAAGAACTATTTTGCCGGCAGATAAAGCTTGTTCAATGTCAACCGACGCCTGATATCTGTCCAGGGCATAAAATAGCGAGGCTGTATAAGGACCGACTTCATCGGCGGAACCATATTTGCCTCGCAGATATTCTCTGACAAAAAAAGAGGATGGGTCGTCGTATCGAGGAAACTGCATTTCGACAACATCGTGTCCCTCTGTCCGTAGTTTATTTTTTAAGATTTCGTACTGGGTGGATTTGCCGGTTCCGTCAGTCCCTTCAAGTACGACAAATGTTCCACGGCTAATTTCGCCGTTGCTGGACATCATACTTTTAAACCTTTAATTGGCTCCGGAAGTTTTCTTTCGTCGTTATATGCTCTTGGAAGCATCTGTTCGGGAGTCCAGTCGGCAATTATTGATTCTAAATTTTCACTTTTATCTGACTGGTACTTTCCACTGAGCTTCTTGTATTCGCTGTCAACAGGGCCAGTTTCATAAAACACCATTTGTGCTATCCGTTCACCTACCGGAAGTACAACACTTTCGTGCTCGTTCATATTGTATATTTCCATTGTCCAGCGGTTAATGTACCCTGGGTCACCCCACCCGGCGTCTAAACAAACCGCAACACCGTTTCTGCCCCATGTGCTACGTGCTTGCATGGTACTTGTGCCAGGGGCTTTTATACCTATGAATTCATTGGTATGGCCCAAGATTCGTTCTTTTGGTCTCAGGACAATTATTGGTTGTTCTGGTGGGATGTTATCAAACATTCTACGACCGTTTTTTTCTGCCCAATCTTTGTGAATCTCGGCATGTAATACTTCCCCAAAATATTGCTTGACAGCTTGTTTGGAAAAAGGGTTATAGAATCCACCTTCGCTGGGCCTTTCCGTGCGGAAAAACCACTCCCCTAAAGTTACATCTACGCTACTTCCGGCAATGTGAGACTCATTGTACGGGTGAAACACAATGTGACCGTCTTTGATTGCTCTTTTAATCTGTATATTGCTGTAAACTGCCATATTTGACTCCCAATCTACATATATTGTACAAAATATTTTGGTGGCAACACAAGGTTATGTGGAAATATTACTACAGTTAGTCCCGTATTTTAGAACGTCACTAAACTACAACAGTATTATATGTTGT
This sequence comes from Saccharimonadales bacterium (SeqCode), assembly GCA_038206875.1. GTDB lineage: Bacteria > Patescibacteriota > Saccharimonadia > Saccharimonadales > JBBQAJ01 > JBBQAJ01. The sequence goes on along the minus strand of JBBRAK010000004.1, from coordinate 50,291 downwards.
CTGAAGCTTGTTATTATTCAAATCTTCGTAAAATTGCTTAGCAAAAACTTTTACGTCTGCTACTGTTCCATTTGATTTTATTGTGCAATCTACCTGGATATTTTGTCGTTCACGTTCAGTCGGGTCCAACAAATCACTCTGAAGATGGCCGGGGCGGTACACTTTTATAACTATTGCACCAGCTCCCCGTAAAACTGCAGCGTCGGTTGGGTATCTCAAGCCTCCGACTATACAAAGATTTGCACCTGCACCCGCCGCTTGTCGAATACGTCTGACGATTTCGTTGTACCAAATCCCACTATCTATGCGCTGAACTAGATAACCTCCTAGCCATTGCAGAAATGGTCTAAAACTTTCTTTGTTTTCTTTAGTGATTTGTTGATTCATAAGTTCTGGTTTACGTTGCAGGTTTTCTACGTGTAAAATCAATTTTTGATACTCAATTGGGTGTTCTTCCATGGAGTATTGGTGTAATTTGATTTGTTCAAACGTACAATGGACATGTGCACTTTCAAGTAATATTGCTGGTAAGGCACGCAACCAATTGTTTAGTCTCTCCACATTGTATGGGTCTGGAATGTCTGTCAAAGCTGCTTGCAAGGAATTGGCGACTTCGGCAATAACCAACGAAGATTCAAAATGCACTGTGTTAGGTTCCAGTGTCGATAATGCGTCCGCAAAAGTGGTTTTACCATGTCCAATAGGACCTGTCATGCCCAAAATAATCATGAGCATATTGTACAAGAGTTAAGCCATAGCTAAAACTTTATTTTTTGACAAAATTTAGTGCGAACCTACAATATGTTAACGAATTTCGAAACAGCAGTCCTTTATTATGCAACTGAGCAAGTTGCTTTTCACTAAACCAATCTATGTCATGCGAGGATCGCTCTTCGAGAGTCACCACTGAAGTGTTTGACGACATCAAATAGCAAAGATCAATGTGTTTATGAGCAGAACTTTCATCATAATCAACAACAAACATAGCAAACGGCGATGGGAGTGACTGGAAAGATTTAGTATTTTCAAGTCCCTGTACTTTCTGGCCAGTATTAACAAGCTTCAGAGTTTGCTTTTTTAGGCCTGTTTCTTCAAATATTTCTCGCCAAAGTGTCTGCAGAGGGTCTTCATCTAACTCTATGTGTCCACCTGGCGCTATCCATACCTTTAGTTTCTTGTGGTGGACAAGCAATACTTTATTTTTAAATACAATATAGCCACTTGAGGTGAAATCGTATAGTTCATGAACGTGTGGCATGAATATATTTTACTTTGTGAGAGGTACCTAAGTCTAGTTAGTCTATACAGACGATAATTCTATTGAAATACTCGGACCCATGCTTGTAGTCGCAAAGATTGATTTTACGTATACAGCCTTTAGCGTGGACGGTTTGTTGTTTTTGACACTAGTGAATAATGCTTGAGCATTTTGTAGCAATTTTTCGGGACCAAAACTTACTTTCCCTATCCCCACATGGATAATCCCAGTACTATCAACGCGGTATTCTAGCCGACCGGCTTTTGCTTCAGTAACTGCTTTTACGACGTCTTGTGTAACAGTACCGCTTTTTGGGTTTGGCATAAGTCCTTTGGGACCTAACAATCTTGCAAATTTGCCAAGCTTTGGCATCTGTGATGGCGTAACAATTAAGATGTCAAAATCAATTGTACCTTTTTCTAACTGTTGTAAAAATTCGTCACCAGATGATATGTCTGCTCCTGCTTTTTTTGCTGCGGCTGCCAGTTCGGTTTCGGCAAATACTGCAACACGCAATGTTTTGCCAGTTCCGGCTGGCAAAGTTACGATGTCTCGTATATTTTGATCTGCTTGCTTAGGGTCAATCCCTAGTCGTACGTGAAGTTCGACTGTTGCGTCAAATTTGACTGGGCTGGTTTTTACTATCACTTCCATAGCCTCTTTTACGGAATAAACTTTTCCAGTTTCAAGAAGTTCCGAGGCTTTCCTGTAGCCTTTTGAGCTTCGTTCTAGCTTGGTGCGAATGTTTTGAACATGTTTAGGTTTGGTGGGTTTTGCTTTGCTGTCTAGGTCCGTGTGTACCTTCGCTTGCTGTTCAAGCCTGGATTGTTTATCTTCAGCTTCTTTTATGCCTTTGTCGCTTCGTTTGCCAGACTTAGCAGTCGATTTTGATTCACTGACAACTTCAGATTTTGCTTCCTTTGACTTGGAGTCTTCCGGTGTTTTCGTGTCTACAGTTGCATCAACCTTTGGCTTAGTAACTTCTTTAGCTTGCTTTGTTTTAACATCCTTTGTGGTTTTTGATTTACTTTCAGGTTTTGACTTAACTGACATATTTTCTCCTTCGTGGTGCAAACGGTCTATGTCCTCCCACAATTATGGTTATTTCTATTCTATTTCCACTCCCATGCTTCGGGCGGTTCCCGCAACTATTTTTTTGACTGCTGGAATATCATCTGTGTTCATGTCGCCTGCTTTTGTCTCAGCAATTTCGGTGAGCTGTGATTCAGATAGTTTTTTAGAAATTTTTTCAGTGTTAGGTTTGCCAGAGCCTTTTTGTATACCTAGGGCTTTTCGTATGAGATCGTCTGTGGGTATGCCTACGGTTCGAAAGCTCATGCTTCTGTCTTCATAAATAGCAATATGTACAGTTAAATCCTGGCCCATTTGGTCTTTTGTAGCGTCATTGAATGGGCCTATGAAGTCCATCATATTTACGCCATATTGACCAAGCGTACTACCTACGGGAGGAGCTGCGCTTGCTTGCCCACCTTTGATTTTCATTTTCAAATTTGCCGTGACCTTTTTGGCCATAGTAGTATTCTCCTTGCATTAATGGTTACTAAAGCATGTAACCAAGTGCGTAACTTGTAGATTGTACTACAAATTACCCCTGTTGTCTAGTCCATCCATATGCTTTGTCAATGAGCCGGGATGCAAACAGAGCGCCTGCTCCTAGTAGAGCCCCTAACCCAGACTTCAGAGCCTGGGTAGTATTGAGTGAATCCTGTACTATTTCAATCCCCATTACCAGTACTGCCTCAGATATAAGTGCAACTCCACCAACCTTAGCGCCAATGGATATGATCTTTGGCAACTCCAGTTGCTGATTTGGCTCTAGCTCTGACATGACTATACGCGTTTGACTTGTAGACTGTCGAGTTCTACGGGAGTTTCTCGTCCAAACATGTTTACAAGGACTTTTAGTTTGCCTTTGGTTTGGTCAACTTCATTTATACTGCCGTCAAAGCCTTTGAATGGTCCATCTACGATGTTTACAACTTCACCAATCTTGTAATCTATCTTGTGTTTTGGCTCGTCACGACCCATACGCTTCATGATTTTGTCTATCTCATCATCGCTTATTGGCGTTGGGTCTGTTCCGCTACCCACAAAACCCGTAACTGAGGGGGTGTTACGAACAATGTACCAAGCATCTTCAGTCATCTTTATCTGAACCAATACATAGCCCTGGAAAATTCGCTTTTCAACTACTTTTCTTTTGCCATTTTTTACTTCAATCATTTTTTCTTTTGGCACAAGAACTTGGATGATTTTGTCTTTCATATCCAGGCTCTCTGTTCTCTGACGTATACTTTCGGCTACTTTCTCCTCATATCCACTATATGTATGAATTGCATACCATTGTTTTGTTGCATCGTATCTTTTTACCATCAAATTTCTCCTACTTCAAAATAAGTTTTTTAAACACTTTATCTAACCCAAAATCAGCTGCTGAAATAAATAACATAAAAAATATTGCAAAAACAAACACTGCGAACGTTAATTTGATTGTTTCCCTGTTGTTCGGCCATTTAACTTGACGCAATTCTGCCCATGCATTGCGGAAATAGCTTGGTATAATCCTGCGTCGTTTGTTTAGGAATCGACCAATTTTGTTATCAGGCAGAGGCAGATAATATTCTCTACGGCCTGATTTAGAAACCTGTCTAATTGGCTTTATCACACGCAAGATTGAGCTGTGAGCCTGTTTTATGCGACGGTTCTTTACAACCCCGCCAAATTTTTCGGCTCGCTCTCTAACAGTCGAAGATTTTTTCAACTGTCGCTTGATGCTGGGTTTTTTACGTTCTGCCATATGTCTCCAAATAAAAAGAACCTATGTATAGGTTCCGCTGATGTCAATATATCATACAGATGCCAATTTGCAATACCTTTACGATATATTTAAAGTCTGTAACTATATATAGTTCCAATTTAAAAAGTACTTTATAACATCATAACTACTACGTAGTATGATAACAATATGTATGAATTGTGGTTTTTGACGCTCGCATTTGAGGGACTGCTGTTTAGCGTCACATTTTTATGGAGAATCAAGAGAACTCTGTCTGTAATTATTGCGTTGTTAATAATTTCTACAAATGTTTGGCTCCTAATGAAGGTTAATCTAATCATTGGATTGCCAATTGGGTTGATTGCGGTTTTTAGAATTCTGAATATGATGAGAATTCTAAAAAATCGAATGCACCAAGCTTACCTGAGACGAGCCACTGCTCAGACCAGCCTACATCTATTTTTGATATATCCTGTGGTAATTTCGGTATTGAGTTTAGGGTATTTTATGGAAAGGTCAAACATCGTTGATTTAGTCGTTTATTTACAATTAATCATAGCCGGCAGCATACTAATAGTGGTTCAAAAGAATGTTATGAAGCTAAGATTTCATATGCCAGAAAAATATTTGGTTGATAATGAGCTACCCACAGTTACGGTTGCAATTCCAGCCCGGAACGAAACAGTCTCACTTCAGGAGTGTTTGAACGCAGTACTAGCAAACGACTACCCTAAACTTGAAGTCATTGTTTTGGATGACTGTTCACAGGGGAAAACTGCTGAAATCATCAAAAGCTATGCTCAAAAAGGGGTTAGGTTCGTGAAGGGGCAGCCACCTGCCGAAAGATGGTTAGCAAAAAACCAGGCGTATGAACAGCTTTTAGTCGAATCCAGTGGCGACTTTGTGCTTTTCTGTGGCGTTGATACAAGGATAGGCAGTCAGGCAATCAGGAGTATGGTGAACTTACTGAAGAATAGGAACAAATCAATGCTAAGTGTTTTGCCTGTCCGTAGTGCAAGCACCGCTATGGATGCCTTTATACAGCCAATGCGCTACTGGTGGGAGCTTGCTTTGCCAAGAAGATTATTCAATAGACCGCCGGTACTTAACACCTGCTGGATGATTGAAAGAGAATCTTTGAGAAAGCTTGGTGGATTTGGTTCTGTAAGCCATGCAATCATCCCAGAAGGCTTTTTTGCTAGAGAACTAGCTAAGGAAGATAAGTATAGTTTTGTTAGAAGTAGCAACGAGCTTGAAGTAAAAACAAACAAGAATTTTAGTGAACAGCTTCATACTGCAATACGAAATAGGTATCCACAGATTCGTAGGCGCCCGGAGTGGGCACTTTTGCTAACGGCTATCAATTTACTATTTCTTGTATTACCGTTTGCTTTTCTTGTAGCAAGTGTTTGGGAGAATTCTATCAATGCACTGTTAGTTGGTATAACATGTGTTCTGCTTGTGATTTCGCACGTTACAATTGTAAGCATCACCGACCCTGAAAACAGTCTTTTTGCTGTTGTTAGCTTCCCTGTAGCCGCAATCAGCGAGATGGTGATTGGTTATATATCAATGGTTCAATACGAATTTTTAACAATTGAATGGAAAGATAGGAATATCTGTATCCCTGTTATGCATGTAATTCCACGATTGCCAAAAGTATAAAAAATAGTCAAACGTCAAATTTAGAAACTACTTCATGTTTGGTATAAAAATTATGAAAACTGTTCCCTTGTTAAGCTCACTTACGAGGCTAATTTTGGCATGTATCAAGTTCGCTAGCTTCATAGTAACGTATAGACCAAGCCCGGTGCCGTTGCTTTCGCGAGTTCGAAAATCTTCAGAACGAAAAAATTTGTCAAAAACTTTTGCCTGATCGTTTTTGCTTATTCCGATACCGGTGTCTGATACGGTAAATTCAATGCCGTTTTCTTTTGAGGAGGCACCAATAGTGACACCACCTTTTTCAGTATATTTTATAGAGTTAGTGATAAAATTTTGCAAAATTTCACGCACATATAGCTTTGAAGAATCTAGTAATTCAAGGGTAGGGTCAAGCTCACTTGTTAGTTTTAGCCCTTTTGCGACAGCTTGAGGATTGTAGTCAGATACTAGCTCTTCGACTAGTGAGTGAGCATTTATGGACTCACTTTCCACGTGTAGTTCACCTCTTTCTGCTCGTGATAGGGTAGCCAGGTCGTTTATTAGTCCAGCTAAAAATTCCACTTGTGAATGAGCTTGTGCAAGGGCATCATGAATCCCTTGATTGTTTAGTCCAGATTTTTCTAGAATGTACTCTGCGTTACTTATATTCCCTTCTGCTATAGTAATTGGCGTACGAAGTTCGTGACTCACTACGCTTATAAATTCGTCCCTTTCTTCTTCTAACGATTTTTCACGTGTTATATCACGAAGCAAAATAACATAGCCTTTCATGCCACGTTTTCCATATCCTAACCGCACAGGCGCTATACTGACATATAGATTGACTAAACTGCCATCAGAGTATTTTATACGCCATTCTCGTGAGGCTTGAGACGTATTTTTGGAAGAAATAAGCTTTTGTAAATCAAGTTCTTCGTTTGTTTTATCCAGTAGCTTTAGAACAGTGTATAGCTTTTGACCCGATAAAGTTGTATTGACGTCCAGTATGTTGAGGGCGGCACCGTTCGTTACTACGATATTGAAGTTTTCATCTACTGCTAAAACCCCATCCCCCATGCTGTTAATCAGGCTCGTCAATCTTTCTCGTTCTAGTTCTACGTCTGGTTGTTGGTCACCAGATAACGTTTCCTGTACTAAATTGTCGAAGTCGTTAGGCATAAGCATATTGTAACAAAGAGGCCCTAGTTTGTTGTCAATTTATCTCAGGCAGTAGTGTGGGGTGGTATTTTTTTATCAACTTCTTTTTGTTTTGCAAGTCTGAAACATACTTTGAAAGTTCGCTCCAAAACTTGCCTCCATGCGCCATTACTTGCGTGTGAACTAACTCGTGCAAGAGCACATAATCAATTAGTTCCCAGGGTAGTTGCATCAAAAAGCAATTTAGCACTATCTCACTATTCGAACTACAGCTCCCCCACCTAGTTTTGAGCTGTTTAATGTTTACGTTTTTGTACCTAAAGTCATATTTTTGAGCTAACATGTCTAGTTTTTGCGGTAGTAAGTTCTTTGCTTCTTGTTTTAAAGCTCTGATAGCACCTGCGTGAAGTTTTTTCTGGACATCTTCATCAGATGTGCTTTTAGTTCTTGACACTCGAACTATGACTTCTGTGTCGGTTATTCGACACGAGACTTTACCTGAGTCGACAATCACAAACTTTACGCGATGGTTTTTGCCAATTCTATGGTTATGTAAAATATCTTGATTTCGTTTATCTATAAGCTGGCTCAAAATCCAGTCTTTCTTACTTAGTGCAAACATTTCACCAGCTTTGTAGGGTGTCCATACAGGCAGTGATACCCGTATAACTCCGTCATGACCAACAGAAAGCCGTATTCTTTTTGCTCTTTTTCGTTTTTGGAGCTTAACTGCTCCAACTCCTGATAGGTTTATGAGTTTTTGTGCCAAAATTATCTAATTGTAATGTTACGCCTGGATGGGTCTACTCTACCACCACTCATGTTTGGGACTAGATTAACCAAGTTTGGTTTTGCCAAACCAGCTGTTGTTTGTTCTGACTGTAAAAGTCCCATATCATAAAGTTTTTTGATAATCGCACTTCTCTGAGTCTGAAAAGTTCGTTTACCACTAATAACTATGTAGCTTTCAGTTCTGGTGGGGTTTTGCATCCCCTGTGTGATAGAGTCAAATTGTGTCCGGTTTAGCTCTGCGGTGTATTTGTCATCCGCTTTGCGACGATCCCGACCAGAAACGCGTTCATAGGCACTTTCCAGGTCTGTCTGGAACCAAACAAGTACAGATTTTGCTTTGTTTTTTAGCGCAAGTTCACGCATGGATTTACGCTGACTAGCTCTGATGGCGTTGGCATCATATACTACGCTAACTCCCGCTTGTATAAATTCTTCTGTCATGTAGTCCATCAAATGTCTAACAATCTCATTTTCACGTCTGTCGTAGCGTGGCTGGTCGAAGAGCTCAAATCGAACCCTATCGCCTTGTAAGTGCGCTGCTTGCAACTCTTCACATAACTGCCTTGCAAAAAAAGTTTTACCTGAACCTGGAAACCCATATAGTATAAAAATGGTTGGTTGCGATAGCAATAGTTTCTGCATAGACTAATATATTATAACTTTTATGTCTCTGTTGCAAAGCATGGCAGGGGCGGAGGGATTCGAACCCGCGGCCTTTGGTTTTGGAGACCAACGCTCTAACCAGCTGAGCTACGCCCCTATAGTGTCATCGTACGGAGTTATCATAGCCGATTTACGATGTTTTGTCATTAGCTTGATCGTCTGCTAAAAAACAAAATACTTACCCAAGTTTGCTATATTACTTCTTTTTCTTTACTTCGTTACGACCTAGAGACTTTTTGGTTTCTACGTACAAAACGTGTTTCCGTAGTACTGGGTCGTATTTCTTGAGTTCAAGTTTGTCGGGTGTGTTCATAGTGTTTTTACGAGTGTAATAGTGCCTGTGCCCAGACTCTTCCGACACCAAGCCAATTATCTTTCTTTTTCCGCCTTTTTTAGCCATATGGGATTAGATTTTAACAGATTAGGATGTACTATGCAATACTGGAGCCGTCGAGGAGACTTGAACTCCTGACCCCCGCCTTACCATGGCGATGCTCTACCACTGAGCTACGACGGCAAAATTTAACCAAGGCATAGTAGCAAAAATACTGAGTATTTGCTACACTTTAGAACTGTTACATGCCACCTTAGCTCAGTTGGTTAGAGCGACTGTTTTGTAAACAGTAGGTCGTCGGTTCGAATCCGACAGGTGGCTCCATAATTATTGTAAGAAGTAAATACTTGTTACAATAATTATGCGAATGATCTGATGAGAACCGAAGGTTCGGCGGACGAGAAGCGCAGAAAACATGAAATATATTTCTTGTTTACGAGCATCGCAGGAAGGAGTACGGCGTAGCCGTGCGATATCCGACAGGTGGCTCCATACGCAGGGTTAGTGAAGCGGTCAAACACAACAGACTGTAAATCTGTCGGCTTATGCCTTCGTAGGTTCGAATCCTACACCCTGCACCAATTAATAGATCCAGCCAAAGCTGGATTTTTTAATTGGTTTAGGCTGTGGGCTGCTAGGGCATGATTGCACAGCAATTTAAGGTTCGGTGGAGCGAGCACACGCGCAGAAGTTTACTTCGAGCACGGCACAGCGAAAGAGCCACGAAGGTGGTGATATCTTACACCCTGCACCATTTACTTAGGTATCGCATAATGTTATAATATGTTTTATGACGACTCAAGTAGGTTGGCCAGAAACAGCTCCTACAGTTTTAACTAGCATAAGCACATATGGTTTAGAAACCCCGGTAGGTAATTTGGTGGATATAGGTATAGATATTGAAGGCTATTCCGATTTTTTACGAACCCAGGGCGCGACAGATGAGCAAATAACTGATTTATGCGTTGTTTTCGCCCCTCAGCCCGATTTGTCTGACCCTGAGGGCATTGAAATAAAAGGATATTACACAACTAATTTTAGGAGCAAAGAATTAGATCCTGACATGCATCTGTTGGGTCGTTCAGTTATAGTCATTCATCCGGAGTTTTTCCCCGAACTAAGCAGTATTCTACGCCACGAAACTTCACATTTTTTAGATCGTCCAGAGGTTGGTGAGGGTCGAAGAAGGCAACGCATGAGCGACTTAATTCTAAAAATTGGTAGAGTTGCCATACAAGATGATGCCTCATTAACCCAAAAGGCTAGGTTTTTATTTTTTGCAGTCCCGGCTTCAATTGCCGCTGGTTTAGTACCACATAGAGTCCGCAATTGGCATTATACTCATTATGATCGTGATGAAAAGGATGCTCGAAATTTTGACCTACAACATATCGGCCAGGACTTTATTTTTTCAACCGCAGAGCTGTTTGTAAGAAGCCGCGAAGCGACCACTAATTAGATAGTGGTATTATTGGGTGCGGAATATCGTTCGTAGTTGGTAGATAACTATGCATCAAATTATTGGTTTTGTAGTAGTGTTTTAGTAGTTTTTGGATTTGTTTGGTTTTTGGAAAATTTGAAACAAACTTATGGTCGTCTATTTGATTGATAGGCATGACGTTCATGCTCGTATTGGTCATAAAGAACTCATCGTATTCTTCAATTTTGAGAAGTGGGATATCTTCACGTACAATTTCAAAGTCAGGTTTCGATAGTTTTATTACTAATTTTTGAACTATCCCACCCAAAACCTGCTCAGCAGGTGGAGTTATCAGCTGGTTGCCTCTTATTGCAAAAAAGTTTGTTCTAGTTCCTTCTCGGATATTTCCGTTATTGTCAACAAGTAGTGCGTCTAATGCACCGTGTTTTTTTGCTTCTCTGTACGCTAGAGCTGACAAAAGTAAGTCTTTTGATTTTGCTTTTGGCACAAGCCGTTCACCTGGATATGTGATAACTTTGACGCCTCCGGTATAGAATTTGTTAGGATAAAAAGTGAGTGAGCCTACCGCAAAAATATATAAACTACCGTATTCAACATCATCAGGATCGCCGACCAGTACCATTCGAATTAAAGAATTCTCATATTTGTTTACTTTTACCAGCTTAGCTAGCCATTTAGAAACATCCGACACATTTAAATTGTGTTTAATACCTAGCAAGTTGGCTGACTCAATAATCCGCTCTGCGTGGAAATCCGGGAAAAAAAGCTTGCCTTGCAATACTTTCATGGTCGAATACACGCAAAAATCAAAAAAGTACCCTTTATTATCTATTGGTATGACCACAAGGTTTTTATCTACAACCTCTCCGCTAACAATTGCTTTTTCCATATAAAAAACCGGGTTACGTTATATAACGACTCTTTTTGGTCGAACAATGCGCTTGGGCGACCCAGAAGGCGTTATAAGTTTTTGAAGCTTGCTTTCTATCAAATCAGCGTCTTCTGCCTGTCCATTACTTCTGTAACTGTTCATTAGCAGTACGTAGCTCTCTTTGTTAGGCTCTAACTCAACGGCAATTTCTAGCTCTTGCAACATCAGTTTACTGTTTCCAAGTTTCTCCTGAACTTTTGCGTAAGCAATATGACGAGCTGCTAAATCGCTTTCTAAGTTAATTGCCTGTTCAAATGCCGCAGATGCCTTTGGATAATCTTCTGTTTCATAATATATAAGCCCTAGGTTATGTAGTGACGAGGCAGTGGGCTCTATTGAAGAGGCAATTTCAAAACAGTCAATAGCATCTTTGTACTCTTTTTGCTTGGCGTATAGTATGCCCAGCCTGTTATAGGCAGCGGCATTTTTTTCATCAATCTTGAGTATGGACAACAAAGCCTTTTCGGCTCTTAGAAATCGATTTTCACGCATTCCTTGGTGAGCAATGTCCCACAACCTGCCAAGTTTATCGCTAATTTTACGCGGGAGAGGGGAAAGCTCCTCATCACGAAGACTTATGCCACGCAATGCTAATATTCCAAATCCCACCAGAAGGGCTAATTCATACATAATATACTTTTCATTATACAGGCATTAGTGCATAAATCTATTTCTCTATAAATTTATGAATAATTCTGAAATAATTAATTTTGGATTCCCATTTGCACCCAACGCATATTTAGAATTTTCAATAAGCTTGCTAATTTTGTAGAATTTTCGAGCTACCGCATATTCATTTTTTGCCGCTGCTTGTCGTAGTCCACTTGCCACAACTCGTTCTAGTCCAAGCAATTTTGCTGTTAAGCCTTCCTTGTCTTTTACTATAGCGTCAATTTGCGTCAATCTTTCAAACGATGATTGTTTAAGTAGTTTTTTTGCATATGCTATTGCTTGAACCAGTTCGTGCTCTGAAAAATCATTCAAAATCGCGTTCAATAGTCCTGCTCGCCCGTCACTCATGTAATAGGCAGAAACTATGTCCTGCTGTTTAAAGCCCTGCAAACTAAAGTACTGTTCTGCAGTGTCAAGATCGACTGGCAAAACAATCAACTGTTGAGATCTAGAGCGTATAGTATGCCTAAGTTTGCTTGCATCATCTGCGGTCAGTACCACAATAGTGTCGGCGGGGGGTTCTTCCAGCATTTTGAGTAATGCATTTTGGGCCTCTACTGTCAAAAGATGTGCGTCCACGATGAGAATAATTCTACGTACAGCTTTTTTACCAAGTGTTTTTCGTTTTAGATATTCGCGAATGCTACGTACTTGTTCAATACCAATGCTTCCATCTTCTGGAAGTATTCGTAGTATATTTGGATTGTTTTTGTCTAAATTGCCCACAACACTGGTTACAAATGCATCCGTTATAGTTTTTTTGCCTGTTCCTGAGTTGCCATGTATCAAAACAGCATGCGGTAGCGATTGCTGGAGTGCAACTAACTGATGTCTCGTGGTTGGGTGTAGAAGTAGTTCCTGCATGATTATTTACTCATCATTTCGCCAAAATCATTTGGTATGGGTGCAGAAAACAATGTTGCTTTACCATTCGGTAGCTTAATTTTTATTTGTAGCGCGTGTAGCATAAGTCTGTCATGGGTTTCTCCGCCATACAAAGTATCACCAACTATTGGATGTTTTTGCTGTTGCATGTGGACTCTCAGTTGATGAGTCCTACCAGTTTTAGGCTCAAGTTGAACCAAATCATATTTGTCTGATGACTCAGTAACCTTGTATTGCGTTTGTGCTGTCTTCCCATTTGAGCCAACTCTAAATGTTGACGGCGCTTTAGGATTTCGCTCAATTGGCATATCAATTACCGCTTGTCTGGGGTCCAGATGGCCAGAAACTACCGCAACATACATCTTTTTAACTTTTCTATCGGCAAATTCCTTTTGAAGGGCTATCATAGCTAACTGTGTTTTTGCGCATATCATAACTCCAGAAGTGGCCCTATCTAATCTATGTACAATCCCTGCTCTGCCCCCGGGTTGATTAGTCAGTTGTCTGATAAACGAGGCAACCGATGGTTCATTCCAGAATTTGCCCCTGCTATGACTTATTACTCCAGCAGGCTTGTTTACCACAATTACGTTCTCATCCTGATACAAAATTGGCAAATCAATGTCTTCAATTTTTTCTATACCTGCCATGTCATATATGACTTCTACTTTGTCTGTTGGCTTTAGTTTATAACCAGAACGTTCTGGACGCCCATTTACTAATACTTGGTCATTTGTACATAGTTTTTGCAAAAAAGCTCTACTGATATCTGTGTATTTTTCTGCTAAGTAGTGGTCTAGGCGCTGTTTGGGTACTTTGGGAGAAGTTATCATTTTCGGAGGCCAACGGCATGTTGAACATTGAGCAGAGTAGCATTAGCCTGTAAGTTCAAGGTTTTTTCGCTAGATTCAAGTTTCTCTAATACTGTCTTGTCTTCTACTTCAGACAATTTAGACTGAAAATCAGATAGAAAAGTTGAGACTTTTTCTGCGACTGCAGTTTTAAGTGGTCCGTACTGCTTTTGCCCTATGAACTCCTCGGGATTGCCACCAAGTAGTCTCAATATATCCAATAAATTACTAACCCCGGGCCGTTTGATAAAATCGTATTGTACATCACCAAATGAATCAGTTGTTGCTCCCAAAATCTTTTTCTTGGCAGATTCGGGATTTTCGTTCAAAAATATAACTCCTTTTCCTGTTTCATCCGATTTACTCATTTTTTTTGTAGGGTCAAGCAAATCTTTTATGCGCAAACCCTGATCGTTTCCGAAGAATTTGTGTTGCTCATTGACTGGTTTTGGAACTGTAAAGAGTTCGCCAAATTTTTTGTTCATCCGGCTGGCAATGTCTCGAGTAAACTCCAAATGCTGTGATTGATCGTCCCCAACAGGCACATAGCTAGCTCCATATAGCAAGATATCAGCAGACATTAGGGTTGGGTAGTTAAATAGTGCGACACTAACCCTATCAGAACCAATCTTTTTAGACTTATCTTTGTACTGCGTCATTCTTGCCATTTCACCTACTCCAGTGAATGCATCTAAAATGTGCATTAGCTCGGAGTGTGCGGGCACGTAGCTTTCACGAAAAATACGTATGTTTTCATTGTCCAGTGGCAGTCCAGCGGCAACGTACACGTTTAGATTTGCTTGGATTTGGTCCTGGAGTTTGCTATGGTCAATCGGTGTAGAGAAACTGTGCAAATCGGCCATCATTAAGTTAACATGATATTCACTAGCTTGTCTTTTTGCCATATCAACAATTGGTAAAAGAGCCCCCAAATAGTTTCCTATATGCAGGTCGTTATTGGCTCGAAGTCCGGTCAATATCACTTGTTTACTCATCGTTATCTCCTAGTATAGTAGAATTTCCTGATATTGAGGAATATTTCTGTCCAGCTACAAGTTGTGAAACAAATTTTATCGCACCAGACACATTGTTTCTGTCAATATGCCTAATCACCTCGCTACCCACAACGGCAATATCTGCGATTTCTAAAGCCATATCGACGTGCACTATGGTTCGTATTCCGAATCCTAAGGCAATTTCACAATCAGACTGCTTCCGAATTGTACGAATTAGATGTATTAAATCACTACGTATAATCAACTTATTGCCAGTTATACCTTTCATACTTGTGATGTAGACTAGCTTTGTTTTATGTAACTGATACATTTTTACGCGATCTGACTGAATGCCAGGTGATAGAACTGGCACAATCTCAATTCCATTGGTGTTTGCGAATTGTCTTAACTCAGAGTATTCGTTAGTATCATGTGGTAAATCAGGAACTATAAAACCGAAAACGCCACATTTGACCGAGTTTTTACAAAAAACTTCAAACCCATAATTGTATAGTTTATTTGCATAGCACATTATATATATGGGTATGTTCAGGCCCTTTTTGCGTGCATTTTGAATCATTTTAAAGCACTGGTTTATTGTCATTCTGTTTTGAATGGCGACGTCATTTGCGTGCATTATTAAAGCTCCATCCGCGCTTGGATCAGAAAACGGTATTTGAACTTCAATAGCACAGACTCCTGCCTCTTGCATCCCCAACAGCAGTTCAATGCATAAATCCGTGGTCGGGTATCCAGCAACCACATGCGTCATCAATTTATGTTTCATAGCGGGTTAACTCCTCTGCCAAAAACTTTTGAAACTTTGTATTATCAAAATGCCTAGCAAGTGTAAACATATCTTTGTCACCCCTTCCTGAGACATTGACAACAATTAATTTGCTTTTTGGCAATTTTTTGGCAATTTTTGCTCCGTAAGCAACCGCATGTGCGGACTCCAGTGCAGGTATAATTCCTTCCGTTTTTGCGAGTAATTGTACAGCCTGTAGAGCATCTATATCCGTCATACTTGTAAATTTTACCCTGCCATTGTCGTGTAGATTGGCTAACTCTGGACCAATGCCAATATAATCTAGTCCGGCTGCAACACTATGAGTTTTTGCGGTGTTGCCATCGTTGTCCTGAAGAAAAAATGATTTATATCCTTCAATAATGCCTACCTTTGCTGATGGAAACCTCACCGCATGTTCTCCAATGCGTTTACCCTTGCCACCAGCTTCTACTGCGATAAGTTTCACCGATTGCTTGTCAATAAACTCCGTGAATGCACCCAACGCATTACTACCACCTCCTACGCACGCCACTATATAGTCTGGAAGTTTGTTGAGCTGGCTATGAATTTCTTTACCAATAATTGATTGGAAATCTCGGTTCATTCTCGGATAAGGGTCTGGCCCCAGACAAGACCCTATTACATAATGTGTCGTTTCGGAATTTTGTAGTAAGTCTTTCATGGCTGCGTTGACTGCGTCCTTCAATGTTCGTGAACCAAATTTCACCGGAATCACTTCTGCGCCTAGCAGTTCCATAAGCAACACATTTGGCCTTTGTCTGTCGATGTCTAGCTCTCCCATGTAGACTGTACATTTGAAGCCCATTCTTGCGGCAATGGTCGCTGTGGCCAGGCCATGTTGGCCGGCGCCTGTTTCGGCTATAAGACGGGTCTTTTTAAGTTTACGGGCAACTAGTGCTTGACCAAGACAATGATTTATCTTGTGTGCTCCTGTGTGATTCATACCTTCATTTTTTAGATATATCTTGGCACCCCCCACCTTTTCTGTTAGGTTTTTTGCAAACACTAAGGGTGTAGGTCTAGAGTTATATTGTGTTTGAAGCTCTTGAAGTTCCAGTTGAAATTTCGAATCAATCTTTAACTTGTCATAGACTTCAGCCAACTCTTTCAAAGTTGGTTGAAGCATTTCTGGAACATATCTACCACCATATTGTCCAAAGTATCCTGCATTATTCGTCATATCATTCCTCCATCCGAGCAGTATCCGCCCGCGCCTTCAATCGCCGTTCTAGCCCGTTCAAAAAAATTGTAGTCGCCTTGACTCGGGTTAAAATCTGTGTAAGCCTTGCCTGCTTTTCTATCTTCTTCGAGAGTTCCGTTTCTTATCCCCAAAACGAAGGCTTCTAGCTCTGCGTAACGTTCATCTTCGTAGGATAGTCCAATCGCTAAATTTCGAACCAGAAGGTGGTAATCACGCAGACTCATCTCATCTGGAGGGGCTGGAAAAGCATAGAGATTTTGAGCATATTCGCTCACTGAAGTATTCATAATACCGTAATACATATTTCGCTCTAAAAATGTCGCAACATACTCCTTAGGTCCCTGACCTGTTTGATTAGTAACTTCATCGGATTGGTAAAACTCAATCTCGTCTCCTATGTAAGGACCAAACGACCTAACATAGCTTCGTTGTTGTTCAAATTCACTCATTATTTTCTCCTTAAATTAAAAAACTCCCTTTCGGGAGCTATAAATTGCATTACTAAAAATTTACAAAACTAAATAGACTCCCATGTATCCTGAGAGTTTCGCCATGCACCTTGCTGACCAAGGTTAGGTATTATTTGATCATCTTGTAAATTAGACATAAGAGCAATACTATCACACTACCAATTTATATGTCAAGCTCATCGTGTCTTGGCTGGTTTGGATTTTCAAGCAAATCGAGAAGTACGCGTACTAGCTTTTTCAGTTCGGGGTTTCTAAATATAGATTCTTTGGTTTGATGTGTCCATTTAGAATCTCTGGAATCTCTTGCTTCTTTAAAATGCAACCCTGAAGGAGTCATCCGACCAGCCAGTTGGTATTCATCCAAGCGTCCACCGCTTGTTCCTTGAATAGCCACCGCAAACAGACCCTGCATTACGGCCATCATATAATCATGTTCCTCGACAGTCATTAGGTCGGGCCTAAGCCCAATACCAAGGAAGTGCTCAAAAGCTTCTTCCATAGCCGGTGCATCAGAGTCAATAATAACCGTCTTCTCGGGATTCATCAAACAGTGCACTATTGCAATTCGGCCAGCGAAATTTGGCCGTTGTAGCAATCTTTTCTCTGCTGAAGTGCTAGTATGCATCACACCATCATGTAATACAACCATAGTATCTTCACATACTTCTCCTAGAGATTTTAGTGCACCAATCGGGGCGCACCAATGAACTATGCTAGACTCATGGATTAAATCCCCTAAATTATCTACCAATTCTGGCTGTGTAGTCAGCGCAGATGCTGAAAGTTTTGAGTCTATTCCAAATCGTGCTGACACTGGCACGGCACTAGGGATATCGTATCCTATCACATTTTGAGAAGCATTCCCTACCTGCACAACCATCTGACGTCCCAAATCACCATACACTCCAACGATACCGATAACCTCAGTGCTACTCATGCTACTACTTTCTCTCCATCTTCAACAATTTCAACATGAAAGCCCTGTGCTTTAATTGTTGCTGTTGCTAATTTTTCAATAATACTCGGCGTGGTTGGGTCGAGTACTATATAGAAACCTCTGTTAAATCTGTTGTCTTTCGGATTAACAGGACGTCCTAGATCAACTAAGTTGCATGACGCGAGGCAGCCCAGAACACTATAGAGTGCACCAGATTTATGATTTGTTTCAACATACAATCTTGTTGACCCTTCTGGATATATCAGCCCCTTTCTTCCAGCCCATTTGTCATGCCTAAGAGCTGGAGGTATCTGATGGTTTTCATCAATAACCTCAAGATCTTCACCCTTTGGTGTGTAGTTGCCCAGAACGTGAGGCTTATATCCATCAGCTACAAGATATTTTATAAGCAACTCGCGCATCACGCTAGGATCATCTTGAGTAATTTCTGCGAAAAAGCCTCGGTCACCGTCAAGTGCAGATGCAAGATGGCTATCAATGTCAGTCAAATTAAAACCGCATTCCTGCCATATTCTCTCTACCGCTCTTAAGAGCCCACCCTTAATGTCTGGTACTTCAAATGTGAGTGCGGAATGTGTCCCTTCAGTGTTAGTCTCGCTATCAGATATAACCCAAAATTTTGTAGCATTGTTTTCATTGTCGTTAAACTTACGAACCATAGTCAGCCCATATAGTTCACCGGCCGTTTGTGATGCAATTGCACCAGTGGACTTGTAGTTCTTGTATTTCCCCTTTGAAGTACTTATTCGACGCGCTGCTTCAGCTGTATCAAAGTAATCCTCTGGCGTATACCCAGCGGCAGCAATATTTTGTTCACACTGATCCAATGCAGGTTGTTGAGAAATGACAGCTTCAACATCATCTGGATCGTGACCTGGATAAACCCACAAATACTGATTAATTCTCCGAGTAATACTGCCCACGACCCGAACGTCCGTTTGTTTGCTAAGTGCTTCAACTGCGCTTAGGACTCTACCTGAAGTATTATTATCAACCGCAATAATTGCAACGTGCAAGTCAGAGTATCTGTCAAATAAGTTACTAAGCATTGCATCATGGTCTGGGAATGATACAAACCTATCAACGTTCCCAGCTCCAAAATATTCGAGCCCAGTTTCGTGATGGAAACTACCCGCCCCACCTTGAATTCCAACAGCTAACTCTGTCATTACGTGATCCCAATCACGTTTGCACGCTCGCGTCGTTTTGCAGCAGCTTCATCTAGAATGCTGAGACTTTCTAATGTATCGGGAATTCCCATGCATTCATCAGTAATGCTTTGCCCGTACACGAGAAGACTTAAATCCATGCCAACCTCAAATGGTTGTTTGCCTTCTACTAAATTTGTTTCCATCTGCACACCAGTGATTGCTGGTTCTCCTGCTTCAATTTGTGATGCGACATTCCTAACCACTATTAGTTGGTTCTTGGCTTTTTTACCACTATTTCCATGATTTGCATCAATATCTAGAGAAAATTCAAGGCCGTATTTTTCTGCCAATTGACGCGCTTCTTCGACGTGTTCAGCTTCATAATTGGGACCGTTTTTTCCACCACGTAATATTACATGCGCTGTATCGTTGCCTGTAGTTCGCACTAGACATATATTTCCATAATCATCTATTCCCAAGAATGCATGTTCGCCATGCGCGGAGGCAGCAGCCTGCATCGCAACTTCTATATCTCCTTCGAGATTATTTTTTTCTCCAACAACCGCCGATGTCCCAGAAGCATATTCCATACCCTTTTGGTCTTCAACTGAGCGTGCACCTATATTATCCTGAGTTACTAAACCATTAAGAAACTGTGGCGTCAGAGCATTTAGCTGTTCTTTCAGTGTTGGTACGCCCATGTCAGTAATTCGACATAACAATAGTCTGGACGCTATTACACCTAAATTGATGTCGTTTGAGCCATCTAAGAGTGGGTCATAAATGAAGCCTTTCCAAGGCATCTCGCCTCCAATTTTTTTGGGTGTTCTTGGTTTTTCTAAAAATGCACGTTGCATAAGTAGAAGGTTTGGAAACATTGGTTGCCATCGAACTACGTTTCTAGTATATTCGAGCGTTGCTTCTGGATCACGAACAGAACATTCACCTATGCCTACAGCGAGCTTGAAATTGCGGTGAGCATGTATGTCAGCTAATGTTTTGCGGGCCTCGAGAGTGGTTAATGCGCTCCGATTGGACAATGGGAGTACGCCAGTGACCATTCTCGGTGTAACCATGGGTTGCTTTGTTACTCTTGCATCTACCAACTCTGACATATCGCCGGGTTCAAACTCTGAGTATCCTAAGCGCACTCGCGCACCTTGCAGAATACTGTCTTCAATTCTCGTGTGCGCGGTCTCGATGTCTTCACGAGCGGTTAACAGTACGTCTTTAATTCGCATTGCTTCGTCCAGCACTGGTGCCTGTAACTCGCTAGTTTCAAATGACATTATTCTTATCCTTGTTCCCTTTAATTAAAAAACCGCCTCTTGGCGGTTTTGTTCTTGGGTGATTTTGCAATCGCTATGAACTCGTCGCCACTCGGGGGTTGATAAAGTATGCGTAGTTCCAAAAACTTACTCTTAACATAAGATACATTATACCATGTCTGTCAATAGTTGTCTACCGTTTGGTGAATTGGCGCTGTTTTCTGGCGCCCTTGAGACCGAACTTCTTTCGTTCTTTTTCTCTAGGGTCACGACCTAGCATGTCAGCTCTTTTTAGAGTACTTCGTAAATCTTCATTCATTACTGCCAGAGCTTTGGATATTCCTAAGCGAATTGCGTCTACCTGGCTACTGTGTCCTCCTCCTGAGACTACAGCGCTGACATCGTATTTATTCTGAATCTCGAGTGCTATGAACGGACGTTCAAGTTCATGAAGTAGGGATTTACTATCCGCTAAATATTCGTTTGCTGGCTTGCCGTTAATAACAACTGAACCCTTGCCATTCATAAGTCTGACTCTAGATGTGGAGCTTTTACGTCGCCCCAGTGCGTAAAAATAATGTTTTGCTTTATCTGCCATCATTTACCTGCTTTCAATGTAAGTTTTTTGGGTTTCTGTGCTTCATGTTCATGTTCAGGCCCTGCATAAATTTTAAGCCTTTTAAGTCGATCGGCTCGCAGTTTATTTATCGGTAACATGCCCCTAACAGCTTTGTAAATTGGCTGCGACGGGTCCTTAGCAATTAAATCTTTCAGTGCAGTTGTAGTTAGCCCGCTAGGATACCCGCTATAGCGATAGTATTTCTTGTCTACTAATTTATTACCAGTAACAACGATTTTCTCGGCGTTTATAACGACTACAAAATCACCACAATCTATGTGATGTGTGAACTGTGGTTTACCTTTGCCAGTCAAAAGAGTCGCTATAACTGTTGCCATTCGTCCGAGTGGAACTTCAGAGGCATCAACGACATGCCATGCGCGAGTTACATCTGTAGGTTTTGCACTGTAGGTTTTCATTATTTAGTCACTTTCTTGGTTTCAGATTTTCTAGGTGTCACTTTTTTGGGAGTAGAGGACGCTTGCTTGCTGGTGGTTGTTGATACAGCCTTTGCAACGGGCGCATCTTTCAAATCATCCACAAAACTTACTCTAGCTAGTTGTGCATTATCTCCACGACGCAATCGAGTTCTCTCAATTCTTAAATGTCCACTATTTCGACCCTTGAGCTTGGGCGCGATTTCGTCAATCAACTTGTGAGCTGTGCCAATAGTCTGCAACTCTGAAATGATTTGACGACGGTTATGTAAGTCGCCGATTTTTGATTTTGTTATAAGTTTTTCAACCATCGGCACGATTTCTTTGGCTTTTGACAGGGTAGTTTCAATAGATTCATGAATAATCAAACTCTCCGCCAAACTCTGCAACAAAGCTTCGCGCTGGTCACGTTCACGGTTAAATTTACGACCTTTGTACCCGTGGCGATGCATCTTAAAGTTCCATCTCCGCCATTTTTTCTTTTACTTCGTCGAGGGCTTTGCTACCAAAGCCTTTAAGTTCTCGAAGTTCGCTGTCGCTAAGTGCAAACAAATCTTTTAGGGTGTGAATGTCATTATTTATCAATGCATTGGTAGTTCTTGCAGATAGATTTAAATCTTCAATTGGCGTCATGAGTTCTGCTGACTCATCTGAGTCAGTTGCATCAGAAGATTCTCCTGCTAATGACAGAGGAGCAGATGCTTCAATTCGAGTCTGTCCTGCTAGCGCAGTGTATTGGTTTACCAGAATTGCAGCGGCTTCTTCAAATGCATCTCTAGGAGTTATCGAACCGTCGGTATCTACCGTTAGAAGCAGTTTGTCCAGGTCGGTCATTTGCCCAACACGAGTATTTTCCACCTTATATCGTACGCGGTGTACCGGCGTGAATATCGCATCTAACGCCACATGGTCGCTAGGTTTTTTAATTGTGCCGGTTTCTATGGTCCGATATCCTCGTCCAGTTTCGACAACCAAATCCACAACAAATTTTGTTTTTTCTTCGTCGATTGTAGCAATAATTTGCTTTGGGTTTACAATTTCTACCTCTGCGTTTGTTTGAATGTCGCCAGCTGTGACAACTCCTTTTCCTGAATGAACAATCCGAACGTTTTGTACGTCATCACCAAAAACTCTAAATCTGATTGATTTTAGGTTCATCATGATGTCTACGGCATCTTCTTTTACACCTTTAACGGTGGTAAATTCGTGCGTCACTCCTTCAATCTTAAACGAGGTAACAGAAGCACCAGCGATTGAAGAAAGTAAAACTCTTCGCAGGGAATTTCCCAGTGTCATTCCGTAACCGGTGTGAAGCGGCTCGATAGTAAATGTCGCACTGGTTGGACTGTGATCGTCTACCCGTACTACTCCTGGTGTATGAATTATTTTTGACATATATTTGGCCTCCTTGGCTTAGCGAGAGTAATACTCTACGATTAGTTGTTCATTAATATCTGGTTCGGCTTCAGTACGAAGCGGTAATCCGGTAACTTTTATCGACAGTTTTTTCCGGTCAGCTTTTAACCATCCAGGTAATTCGGCTGGAGCTGGGCTTACATCTTCTATTCGCTTGAAGTACTCGGTTTTTTTACTGTGGTCTCGTACCACTAATTCATCGCCTGACTTGAGCCTTAATGAAGGAATATCAAATCGATGACCGTTAAGTATAAAGTGACCATGGGTAACTAGTTGTCTTGCAGCACGTCGCGAGGATGCAAACCCGGCTCTGTAGACTGCATTGTCAGCTCTTTGTTCGAGTAACTGTAGCAACATTTCACCCGTTTGGCCTTGGCGTCTCGAAGCCTCCTTCATAAGATTGCTAAATTGCTTTTCCAAAAGACCATAAAGACGCTTGACTTTTTGTTTTTCACGAAGTTGCAGGGAATACTGGCTAGTTTTAGCTCTGTATCCTCGCCCTGTGTTTTGCTGTCCTGGTGTGGCTGTACGTTTTACCAAAGCTTTGTGTGCCTTTGGGTGAAGTGCGTAGCCTTCACGACGACTCATTTTTACGATTGAACCTGTGTCTCGTGCCATTGTATTAAACCCTTCTAGCCTTTCGTGGACGTACACCACCATGCGCAATTGTAGTCACATCTCGTATACTATCAACTGAAATATCCATTCCTTGCAAACTCCTAACTGCGGCTTCACGTCCCATACCAATGCCTTTTATAAAAACGTCGACTTTGTTCAAACCAAAACTTTGTTTAGCTATCTGGCCAGCTTTCTCAGACGCAATTTGTGCTGCATATGCAGTACCTTTTTTGGAACCCCTAAAACCACACGCACCAGCGCTAGATGCAGACAAAACTCCACCAGAGTTGTCAGTGAAAGTTACGATTGTATTATTAAATGTTGAAAGGATATGTAACTGGCCCGATGGAACCGATCTCTTAGTCTTTTTTTTCTTTGAAGGTTTTGGTTTGTTGATTGTAGCATCAACATCATTGGTTTCAGCATTTTCTGCAACAACAGCGTTTTCTACTACTGGTGTCTCTTCTAAATCTTGTTTGGGTTTATCTTGTGCCATATATCCTCTTGCTTACGTCTTTGATGCTGATTTAGGTTGAGATCCGCCCACTGACGTCTTTTTACCACGTCGAGTTCGAGCATTAGTGCGAGTTCTTTGACCTTTGGAAGGAAGCCCAATTTTATGACGTAGACCTCGGTAGCTATTGATGTCTTTTAGACGCTTTATGTTGGTGGCGACTATTCTTTGAAGTTCACCTTCTACGATCAGTTTTTTGTTTATTGCCTCTTGTATACGGCTAATTTCATCATCCGTTAGATTTTTTACTCTTGTCGTAGCGTCCACACTAGCTTCCTTCAATACATCACCCGAGGTTTTTGGGCCAATGCCATACACATAAGTCAGAGCAACATGCACTTGCTTGCCGTCGGGGATTGTAACTCCAGAAATTCTTGCCATGTACTAACCCTGCCTCTGTTTATGCTTTGGCTTTAGCTTGTTTATGACGTAAACACGCCCTTTACGACGTACAATTTTATCATCGGGACTGATTTTTTTGACACTTGCACGCACTTTCATGCGGATCATTCTCCTCTATCTGCTCGTGAATGACACACTGCTTAAATATTATGATTTGCGATAGGTGATTCTTCCCTTAGTAAGATCATAAGGGGTCAACTCGACCGTAACGCCGTCTCCGGGTACAAGGCGAATATAATGTTTCCGCATCTTACCGGCGACGTGAGCTATAATCTTATGGCCGTTTTCGAGCTCTACTCGGAACTGAGTACCTGGTAAGGCCTCTACTATTGTTCCTGCTAGTTCGATAACCTCTTTATTCGCCATAGATATAACAAGGGTTCAGTATACCAGATATGTCAATAGTTTGTAAAGAAGTTTTTCAGATATGAATTATTGTTGTTTTTTTCGCCTACGCCTAGGCAGATATCTCAATATTCTACCGCCAGTTGCCGCCTGAGCCGGTTGGGCTGAATCGTAAAAGAAATCAGGCTGTTCATACTGGTCGTACGTTACCATGAGAGCTCTTGATTCTATTGCTCGAAGTGTTTCGAGTGCTACGGAAACCAAAATCAAAATACTCGTACCACCAATAGCAATGTTTGTTTGCAAAAACCTCTGCCCCGCGATTGGAAGTAATGCCAGAAATCCCAAACTCAATGCACCGAACAAAGTTAGTCTGTTAACGACTTGGCTCAAATATTTTTCGGTTTTTGAACCGGAGCGAATGTCTGCTATAAATCCACCTTGTTTTTGTAGATTCTCAGAAATTTCCTTAGCGTTAAAAGTGATGCTAGTGTAGAAATAGGTAAAGACAAATACAAGCAAAAAGTACACTAGTGGATATATATAGGGTATCAAGCCTCCACTTCTAAGCGACTGTGCTGTTGGTGTCTGAAACCATAACACAAGTTTGGACCCAATCTCATGTAAGTGTGCGCTACTTGAGGAAGTCATTAACTGACCCGCAAAACTCGGGACACTCAAAAAAGCGACTGCAAAAATAATCGGAATTACTCCAGCTGTTATCAGCTTGACTGGCAGTATTGTAGTAACACCACCATAGGCACGGTTTCCTTGTACTCTTTTTGCATAGTTGATAGTCAAATTCCTGGCGGCTTCGTTGAGTTTGACGATAAAGACCGTGACAGCGACAACAATGCTTAGCATCAATAGCCCAAAAATTAGTGATTCTTTGTTTATGGGTAGTGTTTTGCCAAATACTACGAAATGGCTTCCTTTAGCAACAATCGATGATATTATTTGTGAAATTGTGCTTGGTAGTTTACTCACAATACCTACAGTTATGATAAGTGATATTCCATTACCCACGCTTTTCTCAGTAATTAATTCACCTAGCCACATCAACATCATGGCACCACCGGTAAGCGCACTAATCATTAATACCCATTGGATTAGAGATGTATTTGCAGTAATATCGCCAATCCCACCTACTTGTTGTGCTGATTGTCTCACAAGATATATTGCACCAACAGATTGAATAATCGCTAGTGGCAGAGTTAGCAAACGAGTGTATTGGTTGATTTTCTTTCGTCCGTATTCACCCTCTTTGTTCATGTTTTCGAGATGTGGAATTGCTTTAGTAAGTAATTGCATAATAATCGAGGCATTAATGTACGGTCCCAGCCCAACAAGCATGATAGAAAAGTTTGCTAGCGCACCGCCGGATAAAATATCTATAAAACTAAGTAACGACGGCGTGTTGTTGGATGTAAACAGGTTCTGTAAAACTTGTTTGAGTGTTTCTGGATTACTCAGTGGAATAGGTATGTGGGCAAGAATTCGAAAAATCAGTAACATTCCCAAAACAGCGAGAATGCGGTTGCGCATGTCGCTACTTTTCAGTGATGTCCATATGATTTTCCAACTCACGAATTACCCTCTTTGTCTCTTAATATCTCATGAAAGTATATAGTATTTACAAAGCCAAGCAAACTGTTTTGCAATAGTTATTTTGTTTCAGGCTTTTCTTGTTTTTGACGCGCTACGCGGGGTGTTTGTACGAAAGTACCGCCGTGCTTTTGTATTGCTTCTACGGCGTTTACGCTTGCGGATTGCAGATTTACCGTAACTTTTTTTGTGAGTTCGCCGTTGAAAATAACTTTTACTGACACATATGGACTACTTACTACACCAGCGTCGTACAACGAAAAATTATCTATTTTAGCGCCCAAACTGTTTAATTGACCAGTATAAACATTCTCTTTTGGCTCCCGAATACTTCTAAACCCACGCAGTTTTGGCAATCTCTGCATCAGTGGGTTTTGGCCACCTTCAAATCCGGGTCGTCTACCGCTTCCGGTGCGAGATTTTTGTCCTTTGGTACCTCTACCAGCAGTTTTACCGCGTCCAGCAGCAATCCCTCGACCGGCTCTTCGCGCTGTCTTGTTTGGTTTGACTTTTAATTCGTGAAATTTCATACTTTTACCTTTTCGTCGGTAGTCTTAGGAGATGGTGGTACTCCTTTTTTGGGCTTATTTTGGATAGTAATCCATTTGTCAGGATGCTCGATAGCTTGAAGTGCAGCAAGTGTTGCATATGCAGTGTTTATTTTGTTTGAAGAACCTAGTGATTTTGACAAAACATTACTAATTCCTGCAACTTCGAGTACAGTTCTAACTACACCTCCAGCAATCAATCCAGTACCTAGTACTGCGGGTTTTATAAGAATCCTTGCTCCACCAACTTTTACTTCTGATTCATGTGGAACGGTTCCGTTTACGATATGAATATGGACAAAATGCTTTTTTGCAACTTCGACAGCTTTTGTTATTGCGGTTGTTACGTCGGCCCCTTTGGCGATTCCAATTCCAATTTTACCTTTATGATCACCAACAACAACAAGTGCTCTAAATCTAAAACGACGACCGCCTTTTACCACTCGCGCAACACGATCAATATGCACAACTCTTTCATCAAATTGTTTTTCTTCTTGAACCCCGTCGCGACGATTATCACGATTGGGTCTATTGCTTCGGTCTTGACCAAATTCTGCCATTTAAAACTCCAATCCTCCTGCTCTTGCGGCTTCTGCAAGAGCTTTAATTCGTCCATGATACAGGCGCCCGTTTCTATCAAAAACCACCTGCTTTATCTTTGCAGTCTTTGCTTTGCTAGCAATTTCGGTTCCGACTGACGACGCTTTTTCGGTCATCGTTCCTTTTGCAGATTTACTTCCAACAGTAGTACTGTACGCTAATGTTTTATGAGAGCTATCATCAATAATTTGAGCTGATATGTTCGCATTGCTGATAAACACAGTCAAACGAGGTCGAGCTGAGGTACCAATAACCTTCGCTCGGACACGATGTTTGCGCCTTGCTAGATTTTGTACGTTCTTTTTAAGTCTGTCCATTATTTATCCTTACCAGATTTACCACTTTTACGAATAATACGCTCACCAACATATTTAATACCTTTACCTTTGTAGGGTTCTGGTTTCTTTAGAGCTCTAATTTCAGCAGCAGCCTGACCGACCTGCTGTTTGTTGATCCCACTTATAGTAATTATGTTTTGATCTACAGCAGCTGTAACACCTACGGGAAGTTCGTAATTTACGTCATGTGAAAAGCCTAGATTTAGCTTCAATCCATTGCCAGCCAACGCTACACGGTAACCAACTCCATTTAGTTCTAGTTGTTTGGTAAAACCAGCCGATACACCCAAAATCATATTGCTAATCAGGGTACGCATAAGTCCGTGTTTAGATCTGTTCGGTGCCTCATCGTCAACTCTAGTTACAACCACCTGGTTTTCTTCTTGCTTAACAGTTATTCCAGGCATAGTAAATTGAGTCAAAGAACCTTTACCACCATTTACGGTAATCAAGTCATTTTCTACAGTGATTGTCACACCAGACGGAATGTCTATTGGTTGTTTTCCTATACGACTCATATTATCCTTATTTCCTTAATAAATCTTACAAATTAATTCGCCGCCAACGCGTTGTTTTTTGGCTTCGCTTCCGGTCATCATACCTTTTGAAGTACTGACAATAACAATTCCACGCCCCTGTTTGACGTTTGGCATTTTGTCGGCTGAAGTGTACATTCTTCTACCTGGCTTACTCAAACGGTCTATTTCTGTAATTCGGGAATTAGTTCCTTCGGAATGCAGGCTCAAAGTTAAGGTTTTACCGATACTTGCATCTACAACTTTTACATTGTCGATATATTTGGATGATTGAATTAGCCTTGCGACTGCTTCTTTTGCGTTTGAATGAGGCAAGTGAATCTCTGTTTTATTAACTGCAATTGCGTTACGAATTCTTGAAAGCATGTCTGCTATTGGGTCTGTTGATACTGTTGACATATAATTATCCTTTCCTACCAGCTCGCCTTAGTTACGCCTGGAATTTCACCTTTGGAGGCATGTTCTCGAAAAGACATACGACTCAGTCCAAATTGACGCATATATGCCCTTGGGCGTCCAGTCTCACTACATCTATTTTTAAAACGAGTTCTAGAAGAGTTTCTAGGTAACAGGTGTAAACCTTCACGATCTCCAAGCTCTTTTAACTCTGCTCGTTTTGTTGCGTACTGAATAATCATTTTTTTGCGTTTTAGGTCTCTCGCAATTATAGATTTTTTAGCCATTACTTTGTCTCCTTAATTGTCTCAGCAGATTTGCCCTGTGGTTTTTCAAAAGGCATTCCAAATTTTTCTAACAATAGTTTTGCATGTTCCCATTCTTCACAACGAATCACAAAGACAGCTTGTAGTCCATGTACGGTTGTTGTTTCTTCAAATGACAGCTCGGGAAAAACAGACTGGTCGTTGATACCAATACTAAAGTTTCCTGATTTATCAAATGCTCTTAGTTTAACACCGTGAAAATCGCGCAACCGCGGTATGACAATATTGATAAGCCTGTCCATGAATTCATACATTCGCTCGTCCCGAAGCGTAACTTTAAGACCAATCTTATTGCCTTCACGGAGCTTAAATCCAGCAATTGATAGTTTTGCTGTTGTTTCGATTGGCTTTTGACCAGTTATTTTCGTAAGCGTGTTATGCGCCGCGGCTATAACTTTCTTGTCATCTTTGGCTTTCCCTAGGCCAACATTTATTACAATTTTTTCTAACCTTGGGACTTGGTTAATATTTGAAAGTCCTAATTCGGTTACAAGTTCTTTAGTTATCGTGCTCATATATTGAGCTTTCAAACGGGCAGATGAAACAGGCACTGAATTGATAGGTTTAGTTTTTTCTGCGGTAGTCATTATTTCATCTCCTTTCCGTTGGATTTATATATTCGTGATTTTTTACCGTCTTTGTCTAATTTATAACCGATTTTTGAAGCTTTTTTGCTTGTTGGCTCATAAGCAGCTACTTTACTAACCCATATTGGCTTTGTGATATCAATGATTCCTCCTTGAGGATGTTCGCGGTTTGGCTTTTGATGTTTTTTGACTATGTTTATTCCTTCAACTGTGACTTTGTTTAGTGACGGGTGAGTAGCAACTATTTTGCCAGTTTTGCCTTTGTACTTACCTGTCAGCACCACTACTGTATCGTCTTTTTTGAGTTTAATTTTGTAAACACTCACTATAGTACCTCCGGTGCAAGGCTGATGATTTTGGAATAGCCTTGTTCTCTAAGTTCTCTAGGTACAGGTCCAAAGATACGTGTTGCTTTTGGCAGTTTGTCATCACCAATTATTACCGCGGCGTTGTCATCGAATCTTATTGAAGAACCGTCTTTGCGTTGGATTGCGTCTCTAGTTCGCACAACAACCGCCCTTACTACCGATTTCTTTTTGACCTGTCCAGTAGGGTTGGCTTGTTTGACCGTGGCAACGATTGTGTCACCAACACGAGCGTATCGGCGTCGTGTTCCACCCAAAACACGTATGCATAAAATTTCTTTAGCTCCGCTGTTATCACATACAATTAGTCTAGATTCTTGTTGAATCATGATTTATCCTCTTTAGGTGGTTTATCTGTATTTTTAACTTTAGGTTTGGCGTCGACTTTCACAATTTTTTCGGGTATTTCTACTTCTACTTTGTCTGGTTCAGGTTCTACGTGTTTGATGGTAGCTTTAACCACCACTGAATCTAGTTTGAATCGTTTCCGAGCGGAAATAGGCCTTGTCTCACTTATTATTACTTTGTCACCGGTTTTTGCTTCGTTCTCTTCATCATGAGCCAGAAATTTTTTGCTCACAGTAAATTGTTTCTTATATATTGGGTGTGTTTTACGAGTCCGTACAGTAACGACTATCGTTTTGTCTGCAACGTCAGACGTTACTACACCTTGAAGTGTTTTAGCCATTATGCAGCCTCCTTTAGTAATTGTTCCGACAAAACTGTTAGCATACGTGCTAAATCCTTGCGTTTGGTGCGAAGTTGCCTAACATTCGTGGTTTCACCCATATGCACTCGTCTACGGATTTCAGCGATTTCTTCTCGCAACTTTGTACTTTCAGAAGCTAGTTCACCAGTTTTGATCTTGCGGATTTCAACGATTTTCATTATGCATCCTCCTTAACCAAAAATTTGGTTTTCACAGACAATTTGTGTGCAGCAAGTCTCATAGCTTCACGCGCGACTTCATCAGTAACACCCTGCATTTCAAATAGAATAGTTCCTGGACGTACCTTTGCTACAAAAAACTCCGGATTACCTTTACCGCTTCCCATTTTTACATCCAGGGGTTTACGTGAAACAGGGGTATGTGGAAATATTCTAATCCAGATTTTGCCTCCGCGTTTTATATATCGTGTCATTGCCTGACGTGCAGATTCAATTTGTCTAGATGTTACTCTGTCATGACCAAGTGCTTGCAAAGCATATTGACCAAAGGCAATTTCATTACCGACAGTTGCTACACCTCGGATTTTGCCTTTGAACACCTTTCGATGTTTTTGTCTCTTGGGCATCAACATGCTACGATACCTCGCCTTTATATATCCATACTTTAATACCAATAAGTCCTGAACCGGGGTATTGTGCAGCAGTTTTATGAAAATCAATGTCAGCGCGAAGGGTGTGCAAGGGCACGCTTCCTTCGACGGTTTTTTCTTTTCTTGACATGTCAGCGCCTCCTAAGCGCCCAGATACTTCAATACGAATTCCTTTAGCGCCTGCGCGCATCGTTGCTGCTGCAGACGACTTGACTGCACGCCTGAAAGCAATTCTTCTTTCTAATTGGTGTGCGATATTTTCAGCAACTAATTTAGCATATAGTTCTGGTTTTTTGATTTCTTCAATGTTTACTCTAGTGGGAGTAGCATAAATTTTTTCTATGGCGGCTTTTAGTTCCTGCGCTCCAGCTCCACCACGACCTATTACAACACCGGCTTTGGCTGTACTAATAGTAACTGAGCAAAGATTGGGCGACCGCTCAATGTCAACCTTGTTAACGCCACCTCGACTTCCTACTTTGTCCTGAATTAGTCGACGAACCGCTAAGTCTTGTGTCAAAAACCTGCGATAGTCACGCTTGTTAGCGAACCATTTGCTACGCCAGTCCTTGTTCACTTGCAGTCTCATGCTGATAGGGTTAACTTTTTGACCCATTATTTAGTCTCCTTATCAGGTTTTGCGTTTGGTTTTTTGACCACGCGTATGTCGCCATCAACTTCGACATAAATATGGCTACTTCGTCGCTGGAAAGGAAGTGCGCGACCATGTGATGCTGGACGGAATCTTTTTATACTTGGACCAGAACTGACGCGGATTTCGGTAATCTGTAGAGACTCCGGTTTGTAGTTGTGGTTGTAGTCAGCGTTTGCACGAGCTGATTCTATTACTTTTCGCACTGCTGTTGCGCTTCTTCTTGGTGTGTTTGTCAAAATAGTAATTGCGTCTGCAACTGAGCGACCACGAACAAGGTCAGCAACTACAGCGACTTTACGTGGACTCATACGAACGCCCATGGCAGATGCTTTAACACTCATTATTTGCCACCTTTTGCTAGCTTGCCACCGTGAGAACGGAATTTACGGGTTGGACTAAACTCACCAAGTTTATGACCAACCATGTTTTCAGTAACGAACACTGGTACGTGAACTTTACCATTGTGAACGGCAATCGTTTTACCAACGAATTCTGGCGAAATTGTACTAGCTCGAGCCCATGTCTTGATTATAGTGCGGTCTTCGTTACCCAGAGCGGCAACTTTCTTTGCAAGCTTTGGGTCTATAAATGGTCCTTTTTTCAGTGATCTAGACATACGCTATTTCCTCTTTCCTACGTGTCGGGATTTTAGTATAAATTTATTGTCAGCCTTACGACTACGGGTTTTGTAACCCAGGGTTTTTTGGCCCCATGGAGTACGAGGATCTCTACCAATTCCGTGTCTTCCACCATCACCTCCACCGTGTGGGTGATCAGTAGCGTTCATAACAACGCCTCGAACTGTGGGACGGAATCCTTTGTGTCGCATACGCCCAGCTTTGCCCCATTTTATGTTTTGATGCTGTTCGTTACCAATTACACCTACGCTAGCCGTGCATTCAACATGAACTAGCCGGACTTCTCCACTCGGCAACTTCACTTGTGCATATACGTCTTCTCGTGCAACTAATTGTGCACTTGCACCAGCAGATCGCACTAACTGAGCCCCTCGTCCTGGAGTCATTTCAACAGCATGAATCTGACTTCCGACAGGAATACTTTTTAACGGTAGCCTGTTACCAGTTTCTATAGGGACTTCTTCACCACTGTGAATTTTGTCGCCAACATTCATACCTTGTGCAGCTAAAATGTAGTGATGCTTGTTTTCGCTGTCTTTTATACGAGCAATTCTGGCGCTTCTGTTTGGGTCGTATTCAATGTGTTCGATTACTGCTTCAGTACCGGACGCGAGTTTGTAGTTCATGATTCTATAAAATTTGCGTGTACCACCACCACGATGACGCGTGGTTATGCGTCCCATGTTGTTGCGACCAGAGTGCTTTTTCTTGATGACTGTCAACGACTTCAGTGGTTTTTTGGTAGTTATGGCGTCCATATCCTGGCTTGTCATGCCACGGCGACCGGGAGTCGTTGGGTTGTATAGCTTTATACTCATTTGTTACTCCGGGTTGCTTTTTTAGACTTTTCTGTAGATTTATCAGTTGTTTTTTTATCGTCTTCTGATGCAAAAACAGCAATACTTTCACCAGTCTTCAGTGTTATGTAGGCTTTCTTAATATCCGCTCGTTTACCAAAACTTTGCCTGCCACCTTTGCGCACGGTTCGTTTGGTTTTGCCTTTGATGTTTGCAATTTTTACATCTGTAACGGTAACGTCAAATTGCGCAGAAACAGCTTTTTTGACTGTCAGTTTATTTGCATCGGATGGTACCTGAAAAACATATACATTTCGCAACTGACTAAGTGCGTATGATTTTTCGCTGACGCGTGGTTTGAGAGTCATGGCTTTGTCCATTATTTAGTCTCCTTGACAGAATCTGCTTGTTTTTTTGGACTATCAGCCAGCCATTCAATTATGTCTTTTAATGCATCACTCGTGACTACAATACTGTCCGAGTTCATAATGCTGAAAACATTCAGGTAACGTGCTTGAACTAGTTTGACAGACGCTATGTTGTTTGTTGCGCGAACAATCTCGGGCGTTTTGTCAGAAACGACAATTAGAATGTTCTTTACAGCACCAATTTTACCAAGTAGCTTGGTCGCTTCAGATGTTTTGTTATCTTTAATCGTGAGAGATTCGATAACAATTAGTTTGTGCTCAGCGGAAGCAACGCTAAGTGCCTGACGGAGTGCCAGCCGTTTTGCTGATGTGTGCATTTTGTGGGAATAATTTTCTGCCCCAGATGGACCAAACACAATTCCACCACCACGCCAAATTGGGTTTCTAGAAGATCCAAAACGAGCCCGTCCTGTGCCTTTTTGTTTCCAGGGCTTTTTACCACCACCTCTAACTAAACCTCTAGTTTTTGTATTTCCTGCGCTAGTACGCCCGTTCGCAAGGTAGGCAACATAGGCTGCTTTTAAGAGCTCGTGACTTTTAGGCACTACCCCAAAAATTGATTTATCTAGTTTAGCGGGAGTCACAGCTTTGGTTCCTGTTTTGGTGTAAGTAGCTGTCATTTTGTAGCTCCTCGAATCAAAACAATACCTTTTCGCGGTCCGGGCACAGCACCCGTGACTCCAATCACGCCCAGTTCCGTGTCTACTATTGCGACTTTTAGATTGCGAACCGTTACTTGTTCGTCTCCCATTTGGCCGGCCATTTTTTTGCCTTTAAAAATTTTCTGGGGGTACATGGGACCAATGGAACCAGGTCGTCTATATGAACCACCACCGTGTGTTTTACGACCCGTATTAAAGTTGTGTCGCTTGATTGTGCCCGCCCAACCTTTTCCTTTGCTAGTGCCGGTTGCGTGCACAATATCCCCTACACTAAAAACGTCGGCTGCTAGTTGCGAGCCGACGTTTAGGTCTTCTTGGGATTCTGTAATTCGGAACTCACGAGTGACCTTGGGCTGTGTTTTGGAAAGTTTGAAATGTCCTGCGAGTGATTTTCCCATTTTTTTGGCCTTTTCCATGCCCATCTGAATTGCCATATATCCGTCTGTTTCGTCGTTCTTAATCTGCGTAATTGTATTGGGTGAAGCTGAAAGCAAAGTTACAGCCTGCATAACACCATTTTCTGAAATGGTGCTAGTCATACCGACTTTTCTGGTAATGAATGCTTTCACTGACTTCCTTCGATAAACTACACAATTTGAATGTAGAAATTAAAATGCTTGGTCACTGCTGGTTTTCACCCCTGATATTGGTGGTAAACCTTGCCAATAGACCAAGTAATTGATTTAAATACCATAACAGATTACCACGCTACGGGCACCTCTGTCAAGGTGTTGTATATTCCACTGACGTTAGCGTGTATCATCATATTCGTAAACTACTACACGTTGATAAAATGTATCGAAGATGTCCGCTTTACGTCCAATTTTGTCAAGAATACTTCGTTGTTTTCGTCATCTAAAATAACAGCAAGCGTTTACTTTGACAGTGTCTATTTCTTACGTAAAGTGTCCAGCTTGTCCAAAAGACCGCTGTAAGCCAAGGCTCCTAATCCTACAACTGTATCTATTAACCTCCATCTCTCGTTATCGCTAGCTCCAGCATAAACTTGCTCTGCATCACTATATATATCCTTTTCCGGAGAAATCGGGTCTTTTTGATGTAATTTATCGTCCATAGATGGTTATTCCTACATCTTGATTTCGGCGCCCGCCTGTCTGCCCGACAGGACGGACAGGTCACAGCTGCTCGAATTGTTACATTTTAATCTCTGCATCGCAGCCTGCAGGTAGTGATAGGTTCATTAGGGAATCAATTGTCTTTGGGGTTGGTTCAAAAACGTCTATGAGGCGTTTGTGAACACGCATTTCAAACTGTTCACGGCCTTTTTTAAATACATGCGGGCTTTTAACCACAGTATATGTGGTCTTCTTGGTTGGAAGAGGAATTGGTCCGGCGATTGTGGCGCCTGTACGCAAAGCAACATCTACAATTTGTTTGGTAGACTGGTCTATAACTTTGTGGTCATACGCTTTCAAGCGAATGCGAATTCGCTGTTTGACAGGAGCCTCGGATTTTGCCTTTGCGCTCACAACCGTTGGCTTAGTCTCAACCGCTGGTTCAGTTGCAACTTCATTTTCAATCTCTGGTTTTGCAGTTGGTTTGGCAACTGACTTTTTGTCTACTACTTTCTTAGACACGGGTTTTTTGGCTTTTCCGCCTTTATTATCTTTTGACTCAACCATGTGGTTTATCTCCTACGTGATGTAACATCTTCCCGACTCTATTTAGAGATATCGAGATGACTTTTAGTCATCACCATTAATTTACGTTTACTATTTTACAATATCGCGCTATAAAAGAAAAGAGCGGTTGTTTTGACCGCTCTTATTTGGCTTCTCGGTAGCTCTTAACTACTTGTTGATTTTGGTTACTACACCAGCACCAACCGTTCGGCCACCTTCACGGATAGCAAAACGTAGACCTTGTTCCATGGCAATTGGAGCGAGCAATTTAACTTTAAAAGTAATTGTATCACCCGGCATAACCATTTCTTTGTCAGCGGGTAGTTCAACTTCACCCGTTACATCCGTAGTTCGGAAATAGAACTGAGGTTTGTAGCCCTTGAAAAATGGCGTGTGTCTTCCACCTTCTTCTTTTGTCAGAATGTAGACTTCTGCGTCAAATTCTGTGTGTGGAGTGATAGAACCTGGCTTGCAAAGTACTTGACCACGCTCGATGTCGTCTCGCTCGATTCCTCGAAGCAGAATTCCAACGTTGTCACCAGCTTGTCCTTGGTCTAAGTTCTTTTTGAACATTTCTACACCCGTTACAACTACTTTTTTGGTAGGGCGGATTCCAACAATTTCTACTTCTTCGTTTACTTTTACAATTCCAGTTTCAACACGTCCAGTGGCAACCGTGCCACGTCCCTTGATGGAAAATACGTCTTCAATAGGCATCAGGAATGGCTTGTCTAATTCTCGCTTGGGCTCTTCGATAAAGTCGTCCATAGCTTTTACCAATTCCATAATTGCGTCTTCACTAGCTGCGTCACCGGCTAGGGCTTTAGTTGCAGAACCCTTTATGATGGGAGCATTTTCGTCATAGCCGTTCTTTGCCAAAAGTTCACGTATGTCCAGTTCGACGAGTTCAATCAGCTCTGGATCTGCAAGATCCATTTTGTTCATAAATACCAAGATTTTTGGTACACCAACCTGCTTGGCTAGAAGTACGTGCTCACGAGTTTGAGGCAAGGGACCATCGTTTGCACCAACAACCAAAATTGCACCGTCAATTTGTGCAGCACCAGTAATCATGTTTTTTACATAGTCCGCGTGACCTGGCATGTCTACATGCGCATAGTGTCGCTTTTCGGATTCGTATTCTTGGTGAGAAGTCGCAATAGTTATACCACGAGCTTTTTCTTCTGGTGCGTTGTCAATTTCATCATATTTGACTGGCTTGTTTACTTCGCTAGGAAGCTTTTTTGCCAATACGGCAGTAATAGCTGCGGTTAGGGTAGTTTTACCGTGGTCAACGTGTCCCATTGTACCTACGTTTACATGTGGCTTGCTCCGGTCAAAATTTGCCATCTTTTTCTCCTTACAATTGCTGATATAATTAGTTGTTTTTCGCATGAGCTAAAGAAACCCACGCGAGTTACCGAATAATATTATCTGATTTTAAGATGTTTGTAAAGAGTCAAGCTTGCTAAAAGGTATTCCTTGGAAGGGCTTGCAAAGCCTTCAAGTTCTCATCTTGGTTTAGTGGAGGCAGTTCATTACCATTAACTATGTCTAGAATACCTTGAGCGGCAGCTGGATATATCGCATCGGACGATAATCCGATACTTAAAGATCCTTCTAGCTCCACAGTAGTAGCAACAGATAAAGGCTTTTTCTGACCGTTACCCGTCGGATATGCAAGAACTATCAAATCGTTATCACTTAGGGTCATAACCGGAGCCGCCCGCCTAGAAAGGTGGCGTTCTTGACCTGAGATTTTACGATTCACCATAAAACGTGCAAAGCGCATACCCGGATCAACTACACCCCGCTTCATTACATCTTCAGCAGTACTTACCCTAGCAGGCAAGTACTGGCCCACATCCATCAAGTCTACAAGAGCTGCGGCATAGCCGGACTCTGTTACGTTTCTTCTCCACCTTTCCGCCTCAACTTCACTAACTTCCGGCGTAATAACCCCTGTCATGATAGCGCCTGCAATTCTCATCAGAAAGCGTGCATCTCTGACTATACGAGGCGAGCTACTGTGTTCGCTGTCATAAGTCCTATGCCAGTTGGCAAGATCATGTCCAGCCTCCAGAATGCTTTGATTTAATCCTGTAAACTTCATTATCTTTAATTTGCTTATTTGGCGTTTTTGGCAATTATGGCTTCTGCCACGTTATGGGGCACGTCTTGATAGTGGTCAAGCTCCATGCTTGAACTAGCACGTCCCTGAGTACTACTACGCAGGTTTGTGGTGTAGCCAAACATTTCTCCTAGTGGCACAAAAGCGGTAATTTCTTTGATTCCTGCGCTCAAATCCTCCATGCTTTCTATCCGACCTCTTTTAGAGTTGAGGTCTCCGATGACTTCACCCATGAATTCTTCTGGAGTAACTACAACTACTTTCATAATTGGCTCAAGAACTACAGGATTTGCTAGCTTGACACCTGCCTGAATTGCCATAGAGCCGGCAATTTTGAAGGCCATTTCGCTTGAGTCTACGTCATGATATGAACCATCATATAACTCTGCCTTCACATCTACTACCGGGTAACCAGCAACAACACCATTATTCAATGCTTCTTCAACACCTTGTTGAACAGGTTTAATATATTCACTCGGAACAACTCCACCCTTGATGGAATTGATAAACTCAAAACCTTTACCAGGTTCGTTTTGGCTCAACCTAAGCCACACGTCACCGTACTGTCCCCGACCACCCGATTGACGGATAAATTTACCTTGAGCTTCAACGCCATCTTTTCGAATTGTTTCACGGTAGGCCACTTGTGGTGCGCCAATGTTTGCTTCAACGCCAAATTCACGCTTCATACGGTCAACAATAATTTCTAGATGAAGTTCTCCCATCCCTGAAATGATTGTCTGAGCCGTTTCATCATCAACTCGAATTCGGAAAGTTGGGTCTTCTTCAGCCAGACGTTGCATGGCGATTGACATTTTTTCTTGATCAGCCTTGGTTTTTGGTTCAATTGCTATAGACACGGGAGGTTCTGGGAAAGTTATACTTTCCAGCACGATAGGATTATTGGTGTCGCATAGAGTGTTGCCAGTAGTAGTACCTTTTAGACCAACAATTGCTGCTATGTCTCCAGCTCCAACTTCCGTGACATCTGTGCGCTTGTCTGCTTGAAGTCTGACAATCCTACCAATGCGTTCTTTTTCACCGGTAGAGCTGTTCAGAACATAGGAACCAGCTACAAGTTTGCCAGAGTACACACGGAAATATGCCAGTTTACCGACAAATGGGTCGGTTGTGATTTTGAACGCTAAAGCCGAAAATGGTTCGGATTCTACGGGCTTACGCTCAATTTCGTCACCTGATTTTGGATGAGTTCCCCAGGTACTTCCTCGGTCTTCTGGACTTGGCAGGTAATCGTTTACCAAATCCAGAACTTTCTCAACAATAACTCCTCGGCCATCACCGCCGGTAACCGCAAAGAATTTTCCTGAAAGCACAGCGGTTCGTATAGCTTGTTTGATATCATCTTCAGTTAGACCTTCTTCACCAACATCAAAGTATTTTTCTAGCATCTGTTCGTCTTCTGCAACAGCGTTTTCAATCAGTAAAGAACGATATTTTTTGACCTGGTCCATCATGTCTTCTGGTATTTCGCCTTCTACAAGCGCTTTGTCTGTGAAATCTTTGTAGGTGTAGGCTTTCATTGCTACCAGGTCAACAATGCCGTTTATAGCCTGCTCAAAGCCAATCGGGAGATGTACAGGGAACGCTCGTTTACTCAACCTGGCATGAATAGTGTCTAGCGATTTGTAAAAATCACCCCCAGTTTGATTAATTTTGTTGATAAAGCATATCCGAGGTACTTTGTATTTGTCTGCTTGTCGCCATACTGTCTCACTTTGAGATTCCACACCCATTTTGCCATCAAAAACCACACAAGCACCGTCTAGAACACGCAAAGAGCGTTCTACTTCAACCGTAAAATCAATATGCCCAGGAGTATCAATAATGTTTATCTGATGCTCCTTCCAAAAACACGTTACAGAAGCAGCAACGATAGTTATGCCTCTTTCGCGTTCTTGAGCCATCCAGTCAGTGGTAGTTTCGCCTTCGTGTACTGCACCAATCTTATGGTTTAACCCCGTCCTATATAGAATCCCTTCCGTCGTAGTAGTTTTGCCAGCGTCAATATGAGCTATGATGCCCAAATTGCGAATTTTATCTAGTGGATATTTTTTTGCTACCATTATTTTCCTTTTAGTTTGCCTCTATTAATGATTCTATTGTTACTCCCGCAAATATAAGACTTCTAACCTGACCTTCCAACATATATTGAGTGTCCCCCTCTATGTCCATAGCATAGAATTTAGGTGCAAATTCTAAAGCCCTCTCTATTGCAGTCCTCTCCTTCACATTGTCAGTAAGGTCGCTATCTTTTAGTATGTCCCGATATACTAATTCTTCAACTGCAACATAACCAGGAAGTTCGGAGCCAAAATGCGCAATAATAGCTTCAATCTGTCTGGCTTCTTCATGCTCTCTCTCCGACAACATGCCTGGGGGAGTTAATGACCACGGCTGGCCAGATCCAGAGTTTATTTCTATTGAAGCAACCATCTAGAACCTCGCGAAGTGGGCAAATGCGCGGTTGGCATCAGCCATTTTATGGGTATCTTCTTTTTTCTTCACTGCGGTGCCAGTGTTGTTATATGCGTCTACAAACTCAAAAGCCAAACGGTCTTCCATACTCATACCTTTGCGAGCACGTGCTGCCGCTACGAACCACATCATGGTCAAATGATTTTGACGTTGTCCTGACACTTCAAAAGGAATTTGGTAGTTTGCACCGCCAACACGTCGTGAACGAGTTTCCATGTGGGGACGAGCATTTTTCATAGC
Organism: Saccharimonadales bacterium (SeqCode); assembly: GCA_038206875.1. GTDB lineage: Bacteria > Patescibacteriota > Saccharimonadia > Saccharimonadales > JBBQAJ01 > JBBQAJ01. Next base: position 9,350 of record JBBRAK010000004.1, on the reverse strand, counting down.
TTGCTCAAACACTTCTAAAGGATTTTGAACCTCTAGTTTGTCGGCCGCTTTTTGCAAACCGCCATATACAATCCGCTCTGCCATTTGTTTTTTACCGTGGCGCATGACGCGATTAATCATACGTTGAACCATGACGCTGTTATATAATCTGTCTGGTTTAATATCTCTTATAAGTGATTTGGTAACTTTACGAGGCATGTTGTTGCTCCGATTCTAATTCCACAACAAGTTCACTTCTTAATGTGCATCCACCCATCTCAGAGCATTTACGAGCAACTTCGGTTTGTGCACTATAATCAGCCATTTCCGGTTCCGACCGAAGTGCACCGGTGTCAATGATATCGTTTTCAGCCTGCACGCACTCAAGAAATACTTGACATTTTGCTCCTAAACATTCTGGTCCTGAACCTGACATTATTTACCTGCTTTCTTGGTGCCGTATTTACTGCGTCCATTTTTGCGGTCAGTAACACCCTGCAAGTCCAAACTACCTCGAACTATGTGGTAACGAACACCGGGAAGGTCTTTTACGCGTCCACCTCTGATTGTTACAACGGCGTGTTCTTGTAAATTGTGACCTTCACCACCAATATATGCCCAAACTTCATATCCATTTGTCAGTCGCACACGTGCAACTTTACGCAGTGCTGAGTTAGGTTTCTTGGGTGTTTTTGTAGTAACTTTTATGCAAACACCGCGTTTAAATGGCGCGGGTTTGTCGTAATTACGTGTTTTTAGGTTGTTAGTTACACGCTGAAGGTGTGGTGCGCCAGATTTTTTGGGTTTGATTGCGCGAGGCTTGCGCACTAATTGATTTATTGTTGGCATGATTCTCCTTGCAAGTGTGATCTTCTGCTACAAACGCATGCCGTCGTAAGGCTCGGATCACTTAATGACTTGAGTACTTTAACAGATGGGATAGATTTTTTCAACTCTATGCACCCTCAACCGGGATTATTTGATCTAAATCATGCGTCGGATGATATCCAGTACCGACAGGAATACGGCGACCTAAAATCACGTTTTCTTTAAGACCATATAGTTTGTCAATTTTTCCGCTAGTTGCCGCCGCTATAAGAACTCGGGTAGTGTCCTGGAACGAAGCGGCGCTTAGGAAGGAGTCCGTGCTTAAACTTGCCTTGGTGATTCCAAGTAGCAGTTGCGTAACTTTTGCTGGCTGTTTTTTGTCGGCTACCAGTTTTTCATTAGCTTCTACAACAGCAAGTTTACTAACTATATCTCCTGTTACGAATTCGCTATCACCAGCTTCTTCAATCTGAACACGGCTAAACATCTGCCTAACTATGATTTCAAGGTGCTTGTCGGCGATGTTTTGGCCCTGACCTGCAAAAATTCGCAGGATTTCGTTCATTATGTACCGCTGGGTTGCTTCAACACCCTGCAAACTCATAAGGTCATGCAGATTGATAGAACCACTTGTCAATCTCTGGCCAGCAACTACTTCGTCGCCGTCCTTGACAAACAATTGTTTGTATCCTGGGATTTCATAGCGAACGGAACTTTTTGCACTTGGAACTACAATTATTTTCTTGTCAGTTATCTCCGCCTTGCCAGCTATTGGACTTATAAGTGGCTTAGAATTGTCTTTGTTTGCAGCAAGTACATCACCAATCGCAACCTCTGAACCATCTGCAATCTGGACGGCACGTGTACCGATAGTTAATTCAACGTCTGAAGCTTCTTTGGCAGTCACTTGAACAATATATTGATCACCTTCTTCAAATGCGTTTACTTTGCCAGAAATTTCTGTCAAAAATGCTTGGCCTTTGGGAGAACGAACTTCAAATAGTTCTTCAACACGCGACAAACCTTGAGCAGCTTCATCTGCCAAAACTGCACCAGAGCGGTGTTTGGAGTCCAAGCTCAGCTGTGTTCCTGGTTCACCAATACTCTGAGCAGCTATAACACCAATTGGATGATGAGATGCCACTAGATTACCAGTTGCTGGGTCTACTCCGTAAGACTTTTGAGGGACTCCGCGCACTGAAGTACAGGATAGTGCACTCATTATTTTTATGCCATCCAGCGATGTGTCAGCTTCCAGAAGTGAGGCAACCTCTTTGCTAATTTGTTCTCCGGCTTTTATGAGCTTCTTACCATCAGACTTGACATCTTCGGCAACAAAACGTCCTTCTAGTCTAGATGCATAGCTGACTCCGACTTCTTCAGCGTCGGCTCTGTTCATTGCGAACCCAGGATCCGTATCATCGTCGTTTATAGTAAACACGTCCTGACCAACATCGACTAGTCGTCGAGTTAGATACCCAGCGTCAGCTGTCTTAAGCGCAATGTCAATCAAGGCTTTTCTGGTACCACGTGTACCTGTGAAATATTCTAGTGGGGTAAGTCCTTTGACATAACCTGACTTGATTGGAAGTTCGATAGCACGTCCAGTAGCATCAGACAGTACGCCCAACATTCCGACGGACATTTTCATCTGAGATATGTTTCCGCGTGCTCCAGAAGTTATAGCAATAGCCATTGAAGATTCAAAACCTTCCATCTGTTTAGCCAACATATCTTGTACTTTGTTCTCAATCTTTGTCCATGTTTCAACTGTCAGACGATATCTTTCGTCTTCGGTTATAAATCCTTGCTCATACTGTTGGCTTATAGCAATTGCACGTTCCTCACCGCCATCCATGAGCTCATCCATGCCTTTGATTGGCGTAAAGTCACCCATTCCCATCGAAAGCCCAGAGCGTGTTGCCCAGTCAAATCCGATATCTTTTAGGTCATCGGCAATTTCGGCTGTGACATCCTGACCATATTGCTGGTAGATTTGTGCCATGACACTAGTAAGCTTCTTCTTAGTCATAGGTTCGTCCTGGAAAGCAAAATCTTCCGGGAAAATTTCATTGAATAGTAATCGTCCAAAAGTGGATTGACGAATTTCACCCCGGAAAGGTACGCGTACACGCGACTGTATGTCAATTACACCAGCATCTTTCGCCATAACTGCTTCTTCAAGCCCAGTAAATGAATATATTTTCTGTTTTTTGTTTGCTGATTCGCGGTCATAGGTCAAATAGTAACAACCAAGCACAATGTCTTGTTCAATATGCAAAATTGGTGAACCATCTGCTGGTTTTAACAGGTTTTTATTGCTTGCCATAATATCTCTTGCTTCATTTTGCGCAGCGTCTGACAAAGGCAAGTGAACAGCCATTTGATCTCCGTCAAAGTCAGCGTTAAATCCTTTACATACCAATGGATGTAGCTGGATTGCTCGTCCTTCAATAAGCACCGGTTGAAATGCCTGGATGGAAAGCCTGTGAAGAGATGGTGCACGATTCAAAAGTACATATTTGCCCTTTATCACTTCGTCCAAGGCATCCCATACTGCTGTTTCGCCAGTTTCAATCATTCGTGTGGCAGAACGTATATTATGCGCAAATTCGTTCCTGATGAGCCAACCAATTACAAATGGCTTGAACAACTCAAGAGCCATCATTTTAGGTAGACCACATTGGTACATTTTGAGCTCCGGCCCAGCAACAATGACTGAACGACCAGAATAATCTACTCGTTTGCCTAGTAGGTTCTGTCGGAATCGACCTTGTTTGCCTTTAAGCATGTCCGAAAGACTTTTTAGTCGTCTTCGTTGGCCAGTGGCAGCTACAGCACGACCACTTCGTGCGTTGTTATTGTCAATCAATGCATCAACTGCTTCTTGCAACATTCGCTGTTCGTTACGGCGAATTACTTCTGGCGCGTTCAAATCAATCAATTTTTTAAGTCGATTGTTGCGGTTTATTACTCGCCGATACAGGTCATTTAGGTCAGAGGTCGCAAATCTTCCTCCAGTTAGCTGTACCATTGGTCGCAGGTCTGGTGGGATAACAGGGAGTACCGAAACACACATACTGGAAGGTTTAATCCCGGCCCGATGCATGCTTTCGAGCAAACGTAATCGTTTCATCAATTTCTTTTTGCGTTGTCCTTTTGCTTCTTCTGCCTCTGCGGACAACTCGGTAATTAGATTTTCAAGATTTACATCAACTAACAAATCTTTTAGAGTTGAACCACCCATACCAACCTCTATCAGGTCGGATAGTCCATCTGGCAACATTCTGTAATCGGTTTCGTTTATCAAATTTAATTTTGCTAGAGAAGTTATTTGCGTTTTAAATTCGTCGAATTCTATCTGAGCGTCTTCAAGTTCCTTTGTCTGCATTTCTGCAAGCGCTTTAAGATTTGCATCTTCAGCAGAAGCCTCTTTTTCGTAACGTGCTTTTATGGCTTCTTTAGCAGCAGAAAACTCTGCTTCTTTATCTGCTAGCATTTGGTCACGTTTTTCTACGTCAACTTTTTTGATGATATAGCTTGCAAAGTAAGCAACGCGCTCGAGATTTTTGACAGTCATGCCGAGGAGTAAACCGATTGCGCTCGGTGTACCACGTAAAAACCAAATGTGAGCCACTGGACTTGCTAAATTGATATGTGCCATGCGCTCTCGTCGAACAATTGATTTAGTTACAATTTCGCCGTTTTTATCTACTGCTGCTTCCCTTGAACGAACACCTTTGTATTTGGCGTCATGTGGATTTATGTCTTTGACTGGCCCAAAAATACGTTCGCAAAACAGCCCATCTCTTTCGGGTTTTTGAGTTCGATAGTTGATAGTTTCAGGTTTAGTTACTTCTCCGTAGCTCCATTCCATAATATCTTCTGGACTGGCTACGGCGAGACGTACTGCGTCAAAGTCTGCTATATCTGTTCCGTATGAATAACGCTTCATATTACGCCTCCTTCTCTTTATCGTCTTCGTCGGCGATGACTGCCGCTGTAGTGTTGTCATCATCTGCAAGTGTTGTGTCATCCGCAATCAGCGTTGTTGCTGGAGTATCATCGTCAAGCTCCATTACTACAAATTCATTCATTTCATTTGCGTCTTCGGTTACATCGATATCCGATGCAGATGGTGCGGGTACTTCAACCTCAGGCAAATGCTTTGCTTCTTCTTTGATGTTTTTTGCCAAAACTTCTTCTGCATCTATTAGTTTGCTTTGGGCAACTAAATCAATCTTTAGACCCAACCCCTGGAGTTCTTTAACTAACACGTTGAAACTTTCAGGAACTTTTGGACCTACAATTTCCGTACCTTTAATTATCGCTTCATATGCTTTTGATCGGCCATAAACATCGTCTGATTTAATTGTGAGCATTTCCTGAAGTGTATTTGAGGCACCGTACGCTTCTAGTGCCCATACTTCCATTTCCCCAAATCTCTGGCCACCATTTTGGGCTTTTCCACCAAGTGGCTGTTGAGTAACCATTGTGTATGGACCGGTTGAACGGGCATGGATTTTGTCTGCAATCATGTGATTTAGTTTGATCATATACATAGAACCAACAGTAGTTAGTTCTTTGAAAGACTCACCAGTGCGACCATCAAAAAGCTGTTGTTTGCCGTCTTCTGGAAAACCAGCTTCTTTTAGAAGCTCTCTAATTTTGCTCGGACTAACCCCGTCAAATGCCGGACTGGCAATTGTTAGTCCCAGGGTTCTTGCTGCCCAACCTAGGTGTGTTTCAAACAGTTGACCTATGTTCATACGACTCGGTACACCCAGAGGGTTTAGGATGATGTCAACAGGCGTTCCATCTGCCATAAAGGGCATATCTTCTGCAGGTAAAATCCGGGCAATTACGCCTTTGTTACCGTGTCTACCACCTAATTTATCTCCAACACTAATTTTGCGCATTTGTGCTACAAAAACCTGAATCTGCATCAAGACACCGGCTTTTAGCTCATGTCCATTGGCACGAGAGAATACCTTTACACCCACTACTTTGCCATGTTTTCCGTTGCTCATGCGTTGTGAGGTGTCGCGAACTTCCTTAGCCTTTTCACCAAAAATTGCCCGCAGTAAGCGCTCTTCGCTTGATAATTCTTGTTCACCTTTAGGTGTAATCTTTCCAACCAATATGTCGCCAGGGTGTACTTCAGCACCAATCCGGACTATTCCATCATCATCTAGATGTCTCAAGGCTTCTTCTGAAACGTTTGGTATATCACGCGTTACAATTTCTGGACCAAGCTTTGTTTCACGAACTTCAACCATGTAATCGACAATATGAATAGACGTCAGGGTATCATCTTCAACTAGTTTTCGACTTATGATAATTGCGTCTTCAAAGTTGTAACCACTCCAAGGCATAAATGCCACAATCAGGTCTTTCCCAAGTGCTAGTTCGCCGTTGGAAATTGACATACCTTCAACCAGTGGATCACCAGTTTTTACTTTGTCGCCACTGTTAACTACGACTTTCTGATTGATACTTGTGCCTTCGTTGCTTCGAATAAAGTGCAAAGGGTTGTAAGTGGAAGTTCCTGATTTATGCTTTATGATTACTTCATCTGCAGTTGCTTTTATTACCTCACCGTCAGCTTCTGCAACAGTCAATTGACCGGTATTACGAGCAGCGGGCGCTTCCATCCCCGTCCCGACAATTGGTGCTTGTGGACGAACTAATGGAACAGCTTGCCGTTGTTGGTTACTACCCATAAGCGAACGATAGACATAGTTTTTTTCTATAAAAGGTATTAGTCCAGCACTAGAGCCAATAATCTGCTTTCGAGAGGCATCCATGTGCGTTACATCGTTGGCGTCCACTTCGCCGGCCATCAGATTGGACCTAGCACTTACGCGTTCGTTAACAAATGCTCCTTCTTTGGTTACTTCTTCACCAGCACTCGCAATTACAGCTTTTTCTTCGTCGCTAGCACCTAGATATTCAACCTCGTTTGTAACCACTGCTTTAACTGGCCATGTGATTTGAGATTTTACTGTTGCCAATTTTTTGGCTAAATCAGCAGTGATTTTGGCACCTGCCTTAACAATAACCTTACCTTTTTCGTCTTCGAAGTTTACTGATGCAACATGACCGACGGCTTTCTTGGCAGTTACATTGCTAATAACTTTTCTATAAGGTGTTTCAATAAATCCATAGTCATTAATTCTAGCGTATGAAGCTAGGTTTAGAACTAGCCCGATATTTGCTCCTTCTGGAGTTTCAACCGCGCAGATTCTACCGTAATGAGTTGCGTGTGCGTCACGTACTTCAAAACCAGCACGCTCGCGACTCAATCCGCCAGGACCCATAGAGCTTAAACGTCTTTTGTGAGCAAGTTCACTAAGTGGGTTAATCTGGTCCATAAACTGTGATAGCTGAGAACTAGCAAAAAACTCTCGTACTGCAGCTACGACCGGACGGGCATTAATCAGCTGTCCAGGTGTAACCGTTTCTATTTCACTCATGCTCATTCTGTCTTTGGTGTTACGCTCCATACGAAGTAGTCCAATTCGGAACTGGCGCTGTACAAGCTCACCTACCAATTTCACCCTACGGTTTGCCAAGCTGTCTATGTCATCGATTGGATCTTGGGTGTTATTAAGCCGGATAATTTCAGCTACGATTGCCACCAAGTCTTCCAGCCGCATAATTCGGTTTTCAGCAGTGTTAGGTATATCGAGATTGAGTCGCTTGTTGATTTTATAGCGTCCAACTCGACTAAAATCAAAACGTTTGTAGTTGTAGAACATGTTTTCAATCAACCCTCGAGCATTGTCTACGGTGGCTAAATCACCAGGTCGCAGTCGACGGTAAACTTCAATCAATGCTTCATTGTTGCCTTTAGTGGGGTCTTTTTCGATTGTATTGTCAAGATAATTATTTTTCCCAGTATCGACGTGTTTGAAGGCTTCTTTCATTGTCCCTTCATTCATGCCAAGTGCACGCAACAGAGTAGAGACTGCTAACTTTCGTTTGCGATCTATTTTGACAAAAAGTGCGCCGTTTGCGGCAGTTTCAAACTCTAACCAAGCACCACGTCCGGGTATGACTTTTGCGCCGTATATATTGTGCGTGCCTTGAGTTTCTGCAGTAAAAAACACTCCTGCAGAGCGAATCAACTGTGAGACAACAACTCGTTCTGCTCCGTTGATAACAAAAGTTCCTCGTGTAGTCATCCAAGGGAAGTCACCCAAATATATTTCTTGCTCTTTGATTTCACCGGTAATTTTGTTTGTCAATTCAACAGTGGCTTTTAATGGCGCTTCGTAGCTTACGTTGTTTTCTCTAGCTTCAGCCTCGGTAGTTTTAGGGTCTTCAAAACGATAGCCTTTGAAACTGAGCGATAATTTAGTGCCAGTATAGTCGTCAATTGGACTGATTTCTGCGAGCAGCTCCCCTAAGCCCTCTTCGACGAACCACTGAAATGAACGATTTTGGTGATCTACAAGATTCGGTAAGTCTAGCGCATCATCGTTTTTTGAAAAATATATTCGTTTTTGATTAGTTTTCTTAGGTTCGACGGTACTTTTTGCCATATGTTAGTGCGCTCCTTGCTTAAGTTGATACTTTTCAGACTAGAGACCAGCCCATTTGTTCGGGCAATAGAATAAAATGTCGCCAATCTGTTTGTTGTAATTTTTCTTATGAAGATCACTACCAAGGGATTTTGATACTTTTTTGAGGACAAATAAAGCACGGCCCGTTGTACACTACTTCTTACCCTACAGTTTGCAGTATATTTTTCTAAAGTCAAGCACTTTTTGTAGGAGTTGTGACGACTTCGTCGACTAACCCGTAATCCTTGGCTTCCCCCGCGTCCATCCAACGGTCACGTTCCATGTCCTCGTGAATTCTTGCAGGTTTTTGCCCAGTGTTTTTGGCCATAATTGACTCTAAGAGCTTTTTGACTCTAAGCGACTCTCGCAAATCAATTTCTTGGTCAGTAACTTTTCCGCGAGTCCCAGACGAAGGCTGGTGAATCATCACAGTAGCATTTGGCAGAATAAATCTTTTTCCTTTTGCTCCGCTACTGAGTAGGAAAGCGGCAGCGGATGCTTGCACCCCAATTCCAAAAGTTTGGATGTCATTTTTCACATATTGAATTGTGTCATAGATTGCCAAGGCATCGTATACGCTTCCCCCAGGACTGTTTATGTATAAATATATGTCCTTTTTGGGGTCTTCCGACTGCAAAAATAGCAACTGGGCGACAATTAGATTGGCTGTATGTTGATCGACTTGTTCACCGAGGAAGATTATTCGGTCTTTAAGTAGACGAGAATATATATCATAAGCTCGCTCATAACGTCCTTCGCTCTCGATAACTGTTGGAATAAGTGGCATGTGTTCAAACCTTTGTTTAAGTAGTTTTAGTATAGAAAACTAGCACTCTCATGTCAAGAGTGCTAGTTTTTTTTCTGAACTTACTGCCTACTACGTATCGTCGCGCATGTCATTTATCGGGTTGCGGCGAGCGCCGAGTAAGATTGGTAGTATAGACGCAAGAAGCCCAGTAACTATAATGACGGCTA
>JBBRAK010000003.1:0-91685 GCA_038206875.1 Saccharimonadales bacterium (SeqCode) | reverse complement strand
TTTGTGGCTTTTTTGATTTTTTTGAGCTCTGGCTGTAGCTCTCGCATGGCTTTTGCTTGGTGAAGTTGTTTTTTGACCAGTGGCCACATGAGCAAGCGGATGATAATTGTGAAAAGGATTATACTTAACCCAAAGTTATGCCCAGGTAAAATCCCGTATATAAATACCAGTAGGTTAAATATTGGGTTGACAATAAAAGTACTAAATAGCGAAGCTACAATCATTTACACTCTCTTTCTTGATTCTATCTTATCATGATTAACAGAGTAAATTAAGCCCTGTTTATTTGTCTTCCATAGGTGCAGTAGGTTCAACCCTACTTATTATCTTGGCCTGGCGCAACTGAGCCCGCACCATTCGTTGTAATTCGTCGGCGGGCATGTCTGCTAGTTTTTCATGAAAAACCGTCATGACCATATCATATGGGCTAGTTATTGGGTCATTGATCGTCCTAACTTCCTCGTATAAACGTCGACGGATTCGGTTTCGGGTAACTGCAGATTTACTGATTTTTTTGCTCACGACTACCGCTAGTCGGTATTTGGTCCGCCGGGTGTTTTCAATGTATTTGATAGAAACCAGCGGTCCTCTGACCGTTTTGCCCTGCTGATATACATAACGCAGTGAACCATGACCGTGGAAACGGTGAGATTGATTTATCATATGAATATAGTACTCAGAATATTGAAATTAGTAACCATTGGGTCGCTAAATTTTAGGCTGAAAGCTTGGTACGTTTTTTGATTCTACGACGTTTGATTATAGACTTGCCAGCTTTTGAGGCCATTCGTTTCATAAAACCATGCACTCGAGCGCGACGACGTTTTTTTGGTTGGTAGGTTCGTTTTGGCATAGGAATTTATATTAACAGATTGGGTCATAAAATGAAACAGACTTGCTCGACTGTTTATTTGACCGGGCTACTATATTGATGTGCGTGTTTGCAAGTCTTAGGTTAATTTAACAATATTTTCCCACGATTATTTGCTGGTTGTCCCCATGTTGGATAGCTTTTTCCACAACTTAACAGATGTACTATTTTGGTGTGTATAAGTGTTGCCCTGTTAAGTGGTTTTCTCGTGTTTATCGTTGTGACTTCTGAAAAGATGTGGAAAACTATTCGATGCTTTTGGTATAGTTGGTAAGGAAATGTGTCGGGGAGACAAATGCAGGAAAACTTATGGCAGGCAGTTTTAGGGGAGATTGAACTCACTGTTTCGAGAGGGAGTTTTGTAACGTGGTTCAAAAATACACGTTTGTTGCGACACAAAGACAATGTGGTGGTTATCGGCGTACCGAACGTGTTTATAAAGCAACAACTTGAACGAAAATATAACGATTTGGTACTTCAGACTTTATCAAACAATGGTGTCAAACCTGAAAGAGTGGAGTACAAAATTCATTCGGGGATGTCACAGGTAAAAAAAGATGATGAAGACCCTATGATACTCGGTCCGCAAGCCCAGTCCGCGCAACCAAATGCCCAGCAACTCACTAGCACCCTAACTCACAGCTACCGTCAGGGGTTAAGTGAAAGATATACGTTTGATAATTTTATTGTTGGGGCGGGTAACGAGTTAGCTCATGCTGCCTGCCAAGCTATAGCTCAAAATCCTGGAACAAAATACAACCCCCTGTTTGTTTATGGTGGTGTGGGAATTGGCAAAACGCACTTAGTTCAAGCAGTCGGAAACGCCGTGCTTGCTAAAAACCCTTCTGCGCGGGTTGTATATGCGTCGACTGAGCAGTTTGTACAAGAGTTTGTTGACGCACTACGGTTCAAAAAAACTACCGATTTTGCAAAACATTATAGGAGTGCTGATGTGCTTATAGTTGACGACATGCAGTTCATTGCTGGCAAAGAAAAAATGCAAGAGGAGTTTTTTCACACTTTTAATGCCCTTCACCAAGCCAATAAACAAATAATTATCAGTAGTGATAAGCCCCCGAAAGAAATCCCTACATTAGAAGAGCGGTTGCGATCAAGGTTTGCTTGGGGCATGTCGATTGACATGCAAAATCCCGATTTTGAAACTCGGTGTGCGATTATACAAACCAAAGCGCAGCACCACGATGTAGTTTTGTCGCAGCCAGTTGTTGAGTATTTGTCTACTCTTATCCAGTCCAATATACGCGAGCTTGAAGGTGCTCTGAATCAGTTGTTGGCATTTTGTGAAATGCGCGGTCTGACACCAGACCTGCAAATTGCCATTAGTTTGCTAGGCGTAAACAAGTCGCGACCAAAACATATAAGTGCCAAACAAATCATAGAGCGAACCGCAAAATACTTTCAGTTGCCTATGGAAGATATGTTAGGGCCAAAACGCGACAAGGATATAGTGGTACCCCGTCAAATAGCGATGTATATACTGCGCAGTGAACTACATTTGAGTTTCCCCAAAATCGCCAGGGAGTTAGGTAGGAAAGACCATACAACTGCGATTCACTCAGTAGACAAGATAGAAAAAGAATCTGGATATGACCCAGAAATCAAAACTGCGATCAGTGAGATAAAGGAAAAACTATATGCGTAGTGTGTTGATAAGTAGTTCACAAACCCAGGTCTACCCTACGAATTACCTGTGGGAAAACACCCCTTCTTACCCACAGGTACTTTCAAAAACGCTAAGCTTGGGTACAAATCTGGTTTTTTTGCTCAGTTTATACAAGTTTGTTGCCCAGACTTATGCTAGTGTATTTAATCTCATTTACAGGTTTGGTTGTTTTGTTTTACCCACTATCCACAGCCCTAATAACAAGAACAATAAAGGAGATTAATTTATTATGAAACTACAAGTAACCCAGGAAAATCTACACAAGGCTTTAAGTAGTGTCGGACGAGTGGCAAACAGTAGAGGTACGCTACCGATACTGTCCAATATACTCATCAAAACCATTGGAAATAGATTGAGTATTGCGGCGACCAATCTTGACATTGCAATAACTCACTTCATAGGGTCAAAAGTGAAGGAAGACGGTGCTATAACAGTTCCTGCTCGTTTGATGGTGGATTTTGTAGCAAGTTTACCGTCGGGCACCATCACACTAGAGCTCGAAGATACAAAACTAAAGATAAGTGCCGACCAGTATAAATCTACAATTAATGGTACAAGCGCCGAGGAGTACCCCGTGATGCCTGGAATATCTGAGGGCACCAGCTGGAAAGTGCCATCGAATATTTTGAGAAGTGGTTTACAGCAGGTTCTGATGGCTGCATCGTCTGACGAAAGTCGTCCAGTATTAACGGGGGTATACCTGCACACATTGGACAAAAATTTATACTTGGTTGCGACGGACAGCTATCGCTTGGCCGAAAAAAAATTAATCAAAACAACCCAAGACATAAATTTACTTATCCCGGCTACTGCGATGCAGGATTTGCTCAGAATTTTAGCAGATATAGATGATGAAATAACAGTTACACACGACGAACAGCAGGTACTTTTCAGTGTCGGAGATGTAGAGTTGGTCGCTAGGTTGATAGAAGGAAAATACCCAGACTATAGAAAACTCATTCCTTTAAGCTTTGCCCAAAGCGCAATTCTCAAAAAACAAGAGTTCACAAACATTACAAAAGTATCAAGCTTGTTTGCACGAGAAAGTGCAGGAAGCGTTACGATACAACTCGACAATGCAAAACAGTCTGTTAGTATACGTTCGATTGCTTCGCAATTAGGCGAAAACACTGCCAGCGCCAATGCAAAAATTGACGGTGAAGGCGTAATAACACTAAACTCTAGATATATACTGGATGCCCTTCATGCTATAAATGGAGATGAAGTTAAAGTAGGATTTAACGGCAAACTTGAGGCTTGTTTGTTGAGTGGACCAAAACATGGTGATTATGCTCACGTTATCATGCCACTCAAAAGCTGAGCATATACAATAGGCTTATGATTGAAAACGTTCGACTGCAGAATTTTCGTTCTTACGCCGACTCTACAATTGAATTCGGGAAAGCCGTAAATATTATCGTTGGTGCAAACGCTTCCGGTAAAACCAACTTACTTGAAGCAATATTAGTACTGTGCAGAGGTAGTTCATACCGAGCCAGTGACACAGAGTTAATCCAACACAACAAAGACTGGGCGCGCATAGACGGTGTGTCAGAAGGGTTAAAAAGAAGTGTAAAGTTTGTTAAAAATGACACAACAACACAAAAACAGTTCACTATAGGAGGAACCACCCTAACACGCTTGCCGGTCCTGCGCAGTGTTCCTGTGGTAATTTTTGAACCCAATCATTTGCAACTTCTGACAGAATCTCCAGAGCTCCGTAGGATTTTTTTAGATGATATAGTAGAGCAAATTAACCCAGAGTACGGAGATACGAGGAGACAATACAAAAGAGCACTTGCCCAAAGAAATCGTTTGCTCAAACAAGACTTCTTGCCCGATCAACTATTTGTCTGGAATCTTAGGTTAAGCGAGTTGGGTGGTGTGCTTGCTCAAAAACGTACAAATTATATTGATGAGCATAGAACAGAACTAACAAAGCTTTACAACAAACTTGCAGGCAAAAAACAAAAAACAAGCATTAGCTATCAAACCAAGTCCAATATAGATTCATATGCAAGCAGTATGCTAAAGGATTTAGAAAACAGAACAAAAATTGACCGCGAGAGAGGATTTACTTCTGTCGGACCTCACCGCGACGACCTACAAATAACAATTAACGGTTACCCGATGTCGGTTATTGCATCTCGTGGTGAGACTCGAACAATGATTTTGGCACTGAAGCTATTGGAAATACAAAGCGTTGAAAAGGCCAGAGGAGTAAAGCCAATATTATTGCTTGACGATGTATTTAGTGAACTTGATGGAGCACGTAGAATGACGCTAATAAAATATTTACAAAATCATCAGACTTTCATAACCACAACAGACGCCGATATTGTTGTTCAGCATTTTCTAGATAATTGCACAATTATTCCAACCAATACTACAATTTAGTAGAACTGTTATTTGAAAGGATTAATAAGCTGATATGCGTTTTTATCAATTCCGGAGTTGTCAAATGCTTGGTTAATTTTTTTATTTACATATGTCTTAGTGGCTGCATCATAACCAAATGAACCCGAGGCTTCATTAAAAACTACCTCGCCAAGGTCTGGTGATACAAATATATATTTATCATAGACAGACAAAGACTTAACATCTGGCAAATCCAGAAGCGGCAATATCTTTTTATCGATGCTTCCGTTATTTGATGTCGAGGGGTCAATAAATAAAGCCGAACTTTTTTGATTGTCAGTTGTAATACATACCGTGTAGTAGGTAATATTGTTTGCATATCCACAGTATTGATATTCGCCAAAGCTGTATTGTATTGACCCGGACTGCTTGTCGACGTCCAAGCCAATTACCGCATTGTTTTTGACCGCCAGCAGAGTGTTTTTGACAATGTCGATACGATTTACACCGCCAACAGAAAATACAAATCGTGGTTTTGAGCCAGTAATGTCATAAACCTCGAGTTTTTCGTTGCTAAGTATGCAAAGCTTGCTCGTGCCACAAAGTCGGGCAGAAAAAATAGGTTTGCTAAATTTGTACTGCTTGGTAGCGTTATCTGTATTTATCGACAAAACTGTGGTAACTTTTTTTGACGATTTTGGTTTTTTCGGATCTTTATCGTTTCCACTTTCATGTACGTCGTTACTAAGGTCGTTTGAATAAGATGTAATTATCGTATTTCCTTGTGCATATAAAGCACCAGGTGTCAGTTTTTTGTCGTCCGGAGCTTTTATTGTTATTGCTTCTGATTTCGACCCCAAAGATGAATAATAAAGAATCTTACTATAACCTCCATCATAAATCACAAACCCATCTTTATAGGGTTGTATGTAATAGGCATTTTCGCTATCCAGCTCAGATAAAAGTACCTTGTTGCCAAGCTTAAGATCGGAGCTTAGCAAATATGCAGTATGGTTTGTGCCTGCACTAGACCGAAGTAACAAAATCGTACCCTGGTTTGTGGTGGCGCTACCTTCAATTATTCCATCGATCAATTCCGTACTTGTACGTGTATATGTCGGTTGTTTAGAAGTAGCTGGAACATGTAGTTTTAGTTGGCTAAATAAATCTCCACAATCAACAGACGCCAAAGATTGGCCGATGTTAAACATACAAGCACCAGGATTGTCCCCTACGAATTTTCTGCTTTTTTCTTGCTCAAGTTTCACGAATACAGTGCTTTTGCTTAGAAATCCTTTCGTCCCTGCAGACGCAAAGTAGCTAGTTTCGCCATTTTGTGCCAAAACTTCATATTGTCCTTTTTTGACAAGTTTTTTTATTGGCTTGTTGCTTGTAAAATATGTTTGTTTTTGCGAACCCACCTCTGTAATTGTGTAGCTAGTGTTGGTTGTGTCGTTTGCACCTGGTGTTATCTCAATATATGAGTGTGTGAAAAACCAATATAGCCCAACAAGGAGTAAAAATATTAGTGCAACGAATATAATTTTCTTTTTCATCTCTTTACTCCTATAAAGTTATTTAAACACATAGTTATTATGTTCCTGCTGGGCACGTTGTTGGTCTTGGCCCTTCAACTGATACATGGATATGGTCTCTGTGGTCACCAAGAGTGACGCTATCATACCCGAGTGGCTTTCCGTGTTTCAGGGTGCTTGTTCCGCTTGGTACTGGATCGTAAATAAGCTCATTTATTCCCAGAGCTTCGCGATTTGTAAATAGGAAGTTGAACAATGCAACCATTGATTCTCTGGAGTGTCCGTTGCCACCAAGATCAACGGCAAGTCCACCCATGTGGTTTGAGATGTTTCCAGTTACGTGGGTTCTGCAACTGTGTCCCGTTTGGATTACTGAAGGTGTTATAAGTTCACCAGATACGTTTTCTATCAAAGCGGCGAGAAGTCGTAATAGATTGTCGGTTGCTACGCCTGAATTTATATCAATTACTGATCTATTGTTTTGAGGTTTCCAGTTTGGAGCGCCATAAATTAGATCTATAAGCTGTTGCCTAGAAAGTGAAGCGTACTTGCCATAACTAAATGGGCCACTGGCTCCACAACCTGTTGTTGTCGTGGTTGATGACGTATCGGTTGGTGTTCCAGACCCATACTGCACGAGTAGGTTGTTTGCATTGTTAATCCTGCCCTGTATTTTGTCTGGGCCATCATCCGAGACCTCAAAATATTTATGCCAAGAAAGTGCAGCGTCAGCAGCAGTGGCCGTTTGTTTTAGTCTTTCCCAGTCTCCTCTGGCAGTAGCCTCTTGGAACAAGTAATCAAGCTGAAAGCCAAGGTCTTTAGGGTCTTTTTTTTGGGCTTCGGCGGCCTTTACGATGGTAACACGTCTGCCGCCATCCCACTGGGCAATACCAACTGCCTTATGATATGCGCCACTCATATCACTCCATGCCCCCGGTGCCTGTTCAATGGTTGGATCAAAATGCGACTCAGCTTGTAAATTGCCCATGATACCTGCAGCCTGTGGTGGCGTTAGGCCTTTTGAAACAAGGTAGTTAAAAATCTTGGCAGGATTGTCGCCCCCATTCAAATTTGTGTTTGGGCAACAGCTCGCTCCACTAACGCCCGAAGTAGATGCTGTGCTAATTGATTGAACTACTAAATCGCTCATTTTTGAGTATCCATCACCATTTGGGTGTACGCCTAAGGAGCTATCAAAATCTCCAGGTTGTAAGTTGGAAGTTGCGTATTTGTCCCAATCAATCACTCGGTAACCGAGTGTTGTGGATTGCGTGGCAATAGCAGTATTAGAAACCGAGTAGTTTGATTTGGTGCTATGAATATTGACCCAGTAAATTTGGGCGGTTGGGTTTACCGACTTCACCTTCGAAACCATGTCATTTATTCTTTGGTTTATGGAATCTGCGGTAATGCCACTACCATCATTTGTTCCGAGTTCTATTACTATTTTTGTTGCACTAGTTACGTTGGCTGCGTCGGCATCGATTTTTGGGATGGAGCTGGGGATGCTAGTCCCGACGGTGCCGTCTATCTGCGTGACGGTGTTGCCAGCGACAGTAAGTTTGCTTTCAAGCACACCACTATCACGCATCCCAACTGTCAAAGAGTCTCCCAAAACAAAAACTTTTCCAGTGCCGGTGGAGGCAGAAGTTTCGCATGCAGAAGGTTCCTTGCAGGCCACAATAGCAACACCCAAGTCTCTAAGCTTTGCTTCAGTGCATTCGTCTGCTGGCAACGGAGCGGCTCGAACGAGTGTGGTAGTAACCATGGGAAAAATTAATAAACAGTTTATAAGTATTGCCATAAAACGTATATAAAAGTTCTTCATATTTCGCTTGGTACTCATTGTTAAAAATAAAAGGCACCTTCCAGAAAGGTTGCGTAAGAATCTCAGAGTGCTAAGTAATAACGTACATAAACTACGTTTCACCATAAAGCTCCTGCAGGATGACACCGTGGGGTAAGGCCTCCGAATATTTGATCAACCGGGCCGCTCTTGGCTAGGGCATATACATCAGAGTTGGGCATCGCAGAATATTTGGAAATCGCACTTGCAGGGCCGACACTACCATTGGCAGAGGCGCCAACGACCGTGTGCCACAGGGGCACTTTTTTGAGGGGTCCAGTAGCGTTGTTGTCCCAAAACTCAGTCCAAGTGCCACCACCGTCTTTGTATGAGGCTGGCGTGTTTGGATTGGCACGCGGAAAACGGATACTCCCAATGTAGGATTCGTTTTTACCAGGTAAAGTCACGAAATAATCAAACCAGTCTCCCCTACCATCAAACCGAGCCCTAACCATACGCGTTGAATAATGCCCGACTGGTAGCGATGACCCAAATTGGTGTCTTAGACTTATAAAGGGGCCCTCGTTTGTGCCCGATGTAATTGTTGACCCTGGTCCTGCTACTACATTTGACTTGTCTACGGTACCAAAACGACTAAAAATTGCCATACCTGTTGTCTGTAGTCCGTAGTATTGTCCAGTATTGTCTATATTGGCATCATATAGTTGCAGGTATTCATTACTATTTGCGCCAGGATCGTTTTTGATATCAATCTCATGCTTCAGGCTATTTATGGAAGGTGTATTAAAGTTCCAATTCACATAGGTCATGCCTCCGCCTTGGGCGGTGGCAGGGAAGCTCTTAGGGACAGTACAGCTTAGCGGAGGGGCTTCTGCGGTAGTTGTTGTGGTACTAGTGGTTGAAGGATCAGTGGCGATTTCTTCCGGGAACAAATAAGCGTCCAGTCCATCTTGCATATCCAACCACGCTAAATGAGCCTTAAACCTTACGGTTATAGCTTGAGTTGCAAGGCAGTCATATTGAGGATCCGTCTGATCCTCGTTTTCAATAACGCTTATTGTGTCTACGCCCTCCACGCAATTTTTAACATGCTCTTCAAATCTTCCACCACTTACGGGCTGATAAGTTGTTGGATCTATATCACCAGAGTTTATTAAAAATTTCACATTTTCTTCGGGGTCCACGTTTAAAATATCGTCTCTCATTACTGGTAGCAGATTGCCGGCGGGGTCTGTAGCAAGTGACTTTCCTTTTGCGTTGTATGTTTCAAACGGAATTTCATCGGAGTTAAGTGCAGATACATTACCTGACAGCACACCTCCCAAACTACCAAAAATTGCAAACGGTTTACTAAGTATCGAAACGGCCATATTTACACTATTGGTAACCAATGTTCCAGCACCTTCTACACCATAAGGCATTGTGGCTATTTTTGAGGCTGTTTGATATGCTACCGAATCCAGGTTGTTGTAGTCAAAAACCCTAGTATAAAAACTTTGGGTTTTTTGGTCTGCTTTTTTTTCTGCAATAAACTGAGTATTTGCTGCGGCGTACTGCTCATCTGTTGCTGGCACCATACCCGACTGCAACCCGCGTTGTTTGTTCATTGTACCTGCACCGGCTGTCAATATATCACCCAGTTCGCCTCCTTTTTCCTGTCCAGTGAAGTTCAGGGTAGTCGCTTTTTCGGCGTAAAACTGTAGCAAGGTAAGTGCCCCCTCAAATGTTAAGTCGATTGCAATCTGCTTTGCCAGACCTTTTGCGGTTTCTTTTGTTATGATGCTTTTCAAAGCTTCTTTCAAGGCTAGGACAACCGCCTCCTTAGATCCTTGTTCGACACCCTCGCTAGTTCCTCCAGTAAATATCGCAACACCAACTTCAACTGCGGCAACGCCAATTTGAAACCCAGGATTCTGATAAACCCCACATTGGTTCTTGCTAACCGCAGGTATTTGGTCTGTAGCGCCTTGAAGTGCTGCGACTACGCCGGTCTGTGTGCCATTTACGTTGACATTACTTTTTGAAACATCATTTTTAGATCGACTAAACTTGTTTTTTAGGATGTAGGCAAAGCCTGGCGAACCGCCAATAGAATTGCCGTTGGAGTCATTTTCTGTCACGCGCTTCATGAGTTCATTCATTAGCTTTGGATCTACTGTGCCACGCCTGACATCGTCACCTGCTTTTATAAAAACTGAGGCATAGCGAATTAGGCTTAGGGCTCGATAATTCCTTGCAGCAAAAGATATAGCCCTCAATCTGTTTTTGGCTGTGCAAATTTTGTCTAATACGTCAGTGCTCGAAGCTATTCCTTTGAATGTCCCAAATGCTTTACCTGCCAACGAGCCACTACCAATATTATTTAAAAGATCCATCACTTCGTTATCCACTCTACTTGCTACTTTTAGGATTTTTTGTTCTTCATCTGACAGATCTTTGATTGGCACGCCTTCTTTAAGTTTGGCTTTTATGTCTTTTAGCGAACCGTCGTTTTTTGCCACAAACGCATCATCGGCTACTCTTTGTTCCCTAGCTGTTTTTTCTGCATCAGTTTCGTTTTTATCCGGAGGCGCGTTGCGGACCGTGGTATCCGTACCCGTATCATCTATTTGTTCAACCATTCTTTTGTTGGTTTCAACTTCCGGATCTTCAATTTTGGCTAAAGTTCTGGTAGTTACCGCTTTACGCGAAACTTTGTAGCGCGTATAAAAGGCCTCCATTCTTTTGGTTTTCCATCTAGAGGTCCTCAAGGGATGATGTACCTCCATGTATTTATCAATATGATCGGCAAGGGCACCGTTATCTGCGTTGAATAAACTGGTGCGTCCGTCAGGTAGCGTTAATCCTACAATTTTTTTATTGTCGCTAGGATCAAACTTGAATCGGTAGCCCCTTGTTTCCATTTCGGCAATAATTTTTCCACCCCTTCGACCATCTTTGGTAAACAAGTCAGTTACTTTGCTGAGTTTTTTGCGTCGGTATTTGCGGGTGTGGTCAATCTGAAGTTGGCCAACTTTTTCTATAAGCAACGAACGAAGATGGTTAACTGTAAGCCCGGGTCCAAATATTGTTGACCCACCAATAAGCAGTCCAAGTATTAAGCCTATTATACCGCCACTGGTTTTTTTGCGTCGGGACCAAAATTTTCCCTTTGGTTTTCCTTTACCAGTAAAGCCTTTGCCTACTTGATCACTTTCAGGCTCGGAGTCGTTGTCGCCAAGTCTGCTAAATTGTTCTTGTTCTTCTGGGCTAAAGTCAGACGCTAAATCTTCTAGCGTAGCTTCTTGTTCTTTTTGTTCAATTTCGCTATCGCTCATCAATAACTCTCATTGGTTTGTATTATACGCCCGGAGTTAATCTGTTTTGAAGATCTATAGTGCCTTGGGGTTGGTTGAAGTCACCTTGTTGTTGGGCCTGTTGTTGAACTTGCTGGGGGTTGGTTGTTATCAGTCCAGTTTCGGTTGGGCTAGCAGTTATTTGTATGTGCACATGGTTTTGTCCCGCAAAAAACAGACCTTGCCCAACCGGGAATTGGCTTAAGCGTTTTTTCTCTTCACTTGTGAGTTTGAAGGTGTCTGATAATACATCAACCGCGGACGAGGATTGCTTTAGGAGTATTTGTAAACTGGCGTTGGCGACGATTGCCCTACCCATTCGGCTACCCATAAAATCTTCCACATCTTGAGTAATGGTAGTTATGCCAAGATTATATTTTCGAGCCCTTTTGGCTAAGCTAAACAGGAAATTAGCAGAATCTTCATATTTCATTAATTGCCAAGCCTCGTCAACTATAAGCAGGCGTTTTTTCTGGTCAGATTTGGTTTTGTTCCAGATGAAGTTCAAGACAATATACATAGCAACTGGGCGTAATTCGTCCTCTAAATCACGAATGTTGAAGACTACCATTGGATTATTTATATCTATGTTGCTTTGTTGACTAAAAATTCCAGCAAATGTACCAGTAGTGTATTTTCGCAATCGTTGAGCCAATTGTGGCCCAGTGCCACCCATATGGAGCAGTGTGTCGTATAGGTCATTTACAGTAGGTGGTTGAGAATTGTGGGTAAGTGGGTCGTTAGTTATGCCGGCTTTGGCGTATGTTTCTATAAGGGCAGAGTCTAAGTCCGCTTCTTCAGTAGGCGAAAGTGCCGGGGCAATAACCTGTTGACCTCCTGATGCACTGGATGCCATTTGGGATTGTGCTCCACCCATCATGAGACGTAGTAAACCGTGAAGCGTAATTAAATTACTCCGCAAGGCATTATCAGCTTCTTCACTATCAACTACTTTTGGTAACTCAAAGGGGTTTATGCGAACGGACGAATTTAAGCTAAGTCGAACATAGGCGCCACCAACTGCCTCAGCCATACGTTCGTATTCATTTTCGGGGTCTATTATAAATATTTCCGTTCCGTACATCATGCTTCTTAGGGCTTCTAGTTTAACCGTAAAGCTTTTACCTGCACCGGATTTGGCAAAAACTACAGAATTACCATTTTCCAGTGAAAACCGGTCAAATATAACAAGTCCAGAATTGTGCATATTTATGCCATATAAAATACCGTTGTCTTGAGTTAGGTCTGCACTTGTAAAAGGAAAAGTTGTACTGAGGGCACCGGTGCTAAAGTTGCGTTTTATTTGCAATTGATCACTAAACTGAGGAACTGTACTGTTGAAACCCTGTTCTTGCTGAGAAGTCGCTGGTTTTGAATAAACTAGTTGCTGGCCAAGAATTGACTCAACTTTGTGTGCAACAAACTCTAACTCGTCCATTGAAGAACCATAAAGAGTGAAATATATTCCAAAACGGAAAAATCGTTCTTCGCCAACTTGTAATTTGTCGCGCATTTCTTCAGCGTCCGCTACGGCTGCTTGTTTGCCCGGGTCACGAACTCGACCTTTTTCTGAATCAATCTGAAGTCCGGCTTCAAGTTGAGACACTTTTTTGCGCAGATTTTCTAACACTACTTGGCTTTCTACGGGATAAATAAACATTGACAAATCAATCACTTCGTCGAGGTTTACCATGCTTGACAGCCATCCCGTAAAAACTTGCCTAGGAAAACCATAAATATAGTAAGACCTAGCTATTCTCGTGCCAATTTGAAAGTGACTTGCTGAGTACTCCAGTGAACTTGGGGCAATAAAATCCCTTAGAGCAGTTACGCCTTTTTGGAAAGCGGCTTGGACTTCCATTTGTTCGCGCATTTGCTGTTGCTGTGCAAGGGCAACTGGACTTAGCTGAGGTTTTTGTTTACGAAATGCCATTATTTTAGTTCCTTGTCGAGTCCGGGTTGGTATGCCGTTCCCTGTCCTTTTTCTATCACAGGCGTAGACAAATCATTAAAGTTTTTTAGCTGTTGACGGGTGGCTGTATCTGGATTATAGGTGTCGTAATACAGTTCAATTAGCTCTTGAGTGTCAAGTGGAAGTCCTTGAACATTACACTGAAGTAACCCCGACATTACTGCCTGAACACGATTTCTAAGTTCGTCCTTAGCTTTGTTCAAATCAGCTTCATTTATAGTTACATGCTGTTCTTTGTTGTTGAACATGCCTTTTAGGCCACTAAAGAAATTTTTACTTTGGGTAATTGCTTTAGTAATATCTGCCACTGGAAAGTAAGGAACTACTACGTAGAATTTTTTGTCCATAATGTTAGTTTGTTGTGATAAATCGGCAATAAATCCGATGTAATCTTCCATTAGAAGAGCAAGAAGCATATTGTCGTGTTCAGTGCGGATTTTGTCTAAGCGGTCTATGTATGGTCGCAAGTCTATTTTTTGAGAACGAATGAAAATTTGGATTGGGAAAAAAAGTGAATTTAAAAATCCTTGGTAGCTAAACTCTACTGCTTCGCGCTCTTGCGGGCTCATGAGGTCAAAGTTGATAGACTTGACCATAACAACGGACCGAAAGCTACCGTCGTTCATTATAACTATCCCGTCACGTATTTCGGCGATTTGAAGGGTGTTTTGTGTGCTATTTGGGTTAGATTTTAGATGTGGTTGTGGTACTTGGCTACCCGGTTGTCCAGGACCCTGTGGTTGAGCATATTGAGGCAGTGGTTGCCCCGCAAAGCCAGGATTAGGCGGAGCAAACTGAGGGGGTGGTTGTGTTGGGTTAGGATATTGTGGCGCTGAGTATTGTTGGGAGTTTGCTACTTGTGGCTGGGGTGCAGTATTGGGATACGGGTCAACCGGGCCACCATCACCGGTCGCTGTATTTGAAGTAGATTGCTGAGCAAATTGGGGTGTATTATTTGGATCCATTAATTTTCTTCCCACCCTGCAACTTTGATTTTGCGCATTTTAGCGAAGTGAAATAACAACTTCATCGTCAGGAAATTTTTTGCCTACTTTGTCAGCTTCCCTGGCGAGCGTTGATACGTTTAAATCATCATTACCGGCGAGTCTCATTATAGCAGGATTAGGGTTGTTAGGAACAGTTGATTGTATCTTGTCATCGTGCTTTTGTTTGTGGCCAGATTTTGAGTGATTTTTTGTTGGTTTTGATCCTGTCGAGTCTAATATTTTCATATGCCCATTGGCGGGGTTGGGCTTGGAGCGTTCTTCATGTAATTGCTTAAGTAGAGTTTCTTCATCTACTGTGGTGGTTTGTGTTTCGGGGTCACTTACAGGAGGTGTGCCGGGCAATATTGCCGAGTTACTATTAAAAGTTGTGTAGCCTGCTTTTAACTTGGGAGGGGTGGTGGGTTGATTCATGAACCAATAATCAGCAGGTGGGTCTGGGGGGGCTTGTCCGTTTTGGATTGAGCTAACCAAAGTCTGACGATGATTTTGTTCTGATTGGGTAATCATGGAGTCTAGGTGTCTTGCGGTTGGGTTGTTGGCGGGGTCCAACATGTCGTCCGCAGCCAAAACTTCCACATTCGAAACAACTTGTGGCAAGCTAGTTCCCTCTACTAGTCTGTCGGAATCATTTTGCCCTCCGGAAAGATACGAGGGTTGGTTGTACAAATTAACATTTACGTTTTTGACCGCCCATCCACGACTGTCGATAGTGCTTGCCAGCGCGTTTAATCGGCTTTTGACTTCTGTTTGCGATAGTCCATCGGTAAGATGTTTTTCAACTCTTTTGGGCACTGTAATAGAAACTAGTTGTTGCATACCGTCTTGGTTCCAGATACGGCGACGGGGTTTTAGCATAAAACGAATTTTGGCAAGTAACCAAACTTCAGACGACTGGTCGTGTCCAAAAGGCGCAGCAAGTAGCCCGAAAAACGCCATAGGGGGGAGAAAAGGGAGTATCAAATATAAACTTATGGCAGCCATTTTGAATGCCACAAAACCCATGATGCAAACAAGTGAAGCATACACAAACTGGCGAAGCGTTAGAGGCCCCAACAGCTTGTCTTCTGACTCAATATCTTGAATTACTTTATAAGTAGCCACTAGCAATAAGTATCTAGGGTCATTAGACGTGAGTCAAGAGTAAGTATTTTTACTGTTACGATGTGCTGGCGCTACTGCGAGCGCGTCGCTGACCTAAATTTCGAGCTAATCTATTCATTCTATTTTGTAGGCGTCCGGAATTACCAACCCTACCATTTTGAGCGTCACGAAAAGTGTCAGGTGCTTTAGATATGCCACGAGCCCATTTTCTACCCGCCCTACCTGTTTTGATAGCTCCTGATTTTGCTTTGCTTTTGGTTTTGTCATAAATTCTGCTCGGGATGTCTTCGCGCGCGGCTATTCGTTCTTTTTTGTCTTGTAGTTTTTCGATTTTTCTCTGTTGTTTTACTTTGCGCTCTTTGATTCTTTCGACTTTTGCCTCGGCGCGCCCTACGGTTTTTTCATGTGTAGTTTCTGTTATTTTGTCTGCATGATGATGTTCGTGCGTGGCAGTCTTGACGGCTCTTCTGTAGCCACGTACTTCAAGTCTTGTTCTTGGAGTTTGCATGAAGCGCTTCCAGCCTATTACTGTACCAAGGTCGTCGGTGGCCGAAAGTGGCTCTGGATTGCGATAATCAGTTTCAAAATGTGTGCCGTTACCCATCCATCTACGAGTGCTGTATTCTTCATTCTCTATTTTGTTTCTTTTATTTCGTTGTCGTACCATTTTGTTGACTGCGCGGTTGTGTCTCCAGCTTCTGCTAGGAGTAATACCTGGCTCACGGAAGGGGTGTAATATACTGCGACGGGTAGATTTAATGTCTTGTGGTGTTCTATCGCCATCTTTATCGTTGGTTTCTGATATAACGGGTTTCCCATCTCTGATACGCTTAAAGTTTTTCATATTATCCTTTGCCCGTTTCTCAGCTCGCTTTTTCACTGCTGGTAAAGATAAATCGATTGAAACTTCTTTGATTCTTCTATCCTCCTTATATCTTCCTTGCATAATTCGGGTGTTACTGTTTTTTATTAATTTGGCCGCCTGTTCTGCTTTTTCTTCAGCTTCTTCAGCTTTTTTGGCTCGATGACTAGCAATTCCGAGACGCGCATCCGTAACACATGTACGCAAACCAGTTATTGCTATAGTGCTGGCAATAACAGTGGCTTCTATAACTTCTCCGGCGGGAGTACCCATGGCTTCGGCAGGATTTCCAAATACTTCCGCGTGGAATCCTTTGTGCAGTGCGTAGCCACCAAGTGCAGTTAGTGCTAGTCCTCCGACTCTACTCAATACTGGGTGTTCAGGTGTTGTTGGGTTTGGTGCTGTGTTTGGTGTTGGCTGTCCTGGGCGAGACATAGTATGTGTATATTAGCATAAGCATGCACATATGTCAACATTAGGCTTTACCAATGATTAACCGAGTGGACCTCTGGCTGCGGCATCTGCTTCTTCATTTGCTTGGGCAGCTCTCGCTTCTGCGGCTGCTTGTGCTTGGGCAGCTTCGGCTGTAGCTCCTTGTTCTTGTAGTTGTCTCATGCGTGATGACATATCAAATCCGCCACCAGGACGCACGCCATATTCTTTGGTGTAGGCACCCCAGACTGGGTCGTCACGCATGGCATCGTATACTTGGCCACGGGTAGGGGTGGTGGTTTTGGTTCTTTCAAAAATTTTAGCCTGTAGTTCTTGAGGGAAATGTTCTAGTGAAATAGGTTTGTTAAATACTTGATCACCCATAATTCTTGCCACATCAGCTGAGGAACTAGCAGCGACACTGTGTTTCATCTGTTCTTGTGCCAAAGTACGGATAACCTCTGTTGTTTGTTGTTCGACTCGCTGATTTTTTTCAGCACGGAGGATGTCGACTCTTGCTTCGGCTTGTTGTGTTAAAGGAGGATGTTCAGCTATTGCTTGAATTCTAGCCAACTTCTCTTGTCTGTTAAGGCTTGGATCGGCAGTAATAGCATCGATTTGTTGTTGTCCTAGTGTGCTTTGAACATTACTTGGTTGAGTGCTAATTTGCTCTATTTCAGCGTCTATTTCAGATATTCTACCCGAGTGCTTGCTTTCCGCAGCGTTAATTGCATCGGTGGTCATTTCTAGCATTACCGGAGCCACAGCTTCAGCAACTTTGCCTTTACCACTTCTAAATATTTCGTGAACGTTTTTGCCCTTAATGAAGGACTTTGTAACTCCCTTAGTAGCATCTTCTATGGTGTAATCTCGTTGTACGGCTTTGCCGTCTGCACCTACAACTACTTTGCCAGTTTCTTTGTCAATCACATCGACTTTGTCACCACGATGAAGTCTGTCCATTTCTATAGCAGTGTCAGAGTATCCAGCTCCACCTGTGTCATCACGACCTGCGCGTGTTTGTCCTGCTCGGGCTTCTGCCAGTAATTGCGTTGACAGTAGACGATTGCCCCCAGATACATTATTTATTGATTTAAGCATGTCACCAGACGCGGTGTACCTGACTTTGCCATCACCGATCTGACCCTCGGTACAATCCCCGTTTTCGAAGTCTTCCTGGGTCCATGTTTCTTGTATCCGTTTCTTGTTTTCGTCAAGCGCAAAGTCACCATTCTCCTCTCTTTTATATACTTTTTCATTGTTCCACCCGGTCGAGCTATTAAATCTGCTACGAAGTGCTGCAAGTTTAATTTTTTCTGCACCATGCCTTCTACTCATGGCCTTCCAACTTGCTACGGCACCATTCATGGCATCGGCATTTTCTTCTCCTCCAAATCGCTCATAAGCACGATCTGCCAAGATTTTTCTAAATTTAGCCTCATCACCACCTGCTTCTTCAGTAGCAGCAGCTATATCATCGTCTTGAAGCTGTCGACCTTCGGCTGTTTTCAAAAATTCTTCAGACTCCATTAAATCTCGGCGACCCATAGCATGAGTCATATTTTCTTTAAAGCGAGCAGGGTGCAGTCCTGATTCTGGAATTAGCGTTCCGCCCATAATTCCGGTGTTAAGTTTTTGTCGCCAATTGCCTTCTTTACCGCCTTTGTAGTAATTGCCTTCTTTTGCGCGGTGCCAAGCTTTTTCGTAGCCTTTTTTGCGGGCACCTCTCAACCTGTCAAAGGCACCTTTGCCTCGGTCGTTTACCATTCCAGTAATAGTGCCAAAAATTCCACCAGCAAATTTGAACATGGCTGGTATAAAGAAGAACGGCCCAATGTATGCCGCCAAAATTAATATTGTGGCTATAAAGTCATGCGAACCACTATCTTGTACTAGTGCGGCGAAGGCTCTACCACTACCAATCAAAAACATAATAAGTGGGAATATCAGCAATAATTTCGAGAACGCTCCCCACCAGAGTTTCCAAAGTTTGTCGTTGCCGGGGAAGATCCAGGCAATTATAGCGATAGGAGCCAAAATCATAAAAGCTATCAGAAGCATTTGTCTAAACGCCAGCGCAAAAACCGCAATCGCCAGCGCTAATCCTGCACTTGCCAAATATAGAAGTAGAACTGGAATTATTCCTATAGCCAATGCACCACCAACTATAACCCCGCCAGTAAACAGAGCCCCTTCTGCGCTTCCTGGGTTGAATAAACTCGCCAGAGTTATGTCAGACGCTCCATTGAAAGCAGAGGTCACTAGACCCAACACCCCCTGACCTAATTCGTTAGTAAGTATCACTAAAAATTTGGTAATTTCTAGTGACAAAGCAATAAACAATACAGCCACAAACATACGCGGAAGTGCCTTTTTAAAAGTGTAGGCACTTATAAATTCGAAGCCCAATGCCGTGCTTATTACCATAACTAACATAACTGGTACCAATATAAGATATGCAATATTTCGCATTCTCTCCCAGGCAATTACGACTTGGGGGCTAGCATAATAACTGCTCGGTACGGTTAGAAACGAGTTAAGTTTTTCATCTATAAATGACAAAAAACTACTTGCAATACGTAGCGCAGAGCAAAGTATCCAGCTGGATTCGCCTCCTTCTGACTCACAAGAAGGTTGGTTCTCTGTTGCTCCAGAAGCACTACCAGAAGCGGAACCTTCGTTGCCTTTTTCGGGTGAACCACTCATCTGTATACCGTTAATTTTGGGTGCTTCCCAGCAGTCTGTAGATTTATTAAACGACCTAGACCCAGGGTTGAAGGGATACCAATCATAACCGTGACTCGCAGTCGGCGCAGTGTCAGCAGTACCACCTACTCTCTCCACCAGGGATAGTGATTTGTTGTCGCCAGCTACCGTGATGGTATCTCTACATCCGGCTTTGTCTTTATCACTTACGAAAGTACTGGTTTTGCCATCTCGTTTAAAGGTCAGTTTGCCATCGGAGCCCCCAACAGTGTTTTCGTCAATCCACACAAATGCTTTTGCGAAATTTCCATCATTTGTAAAAGTTATCGTTTCGTTTGTGTAATTACATTTGGATGAACCGGCTCCCCCACTTTTACCGACCACCAAAGTTGCTTTGGAGGGCGTTTTTGTGCCCTTTAGACTGTCATTACTAAAGCCACTGATATGGTCAGCACAGCTATCGGTGGGATTTTTCTCTTCGTATTTAAAATTAGTATCTATGTCACCATCAAAAAATACACGATCTCCGATTTTGATAGTCGAGCGATCAATTACGGCTCCAGTTTCAGCAGCGTAAACAGTTTTAGGCGCTAGGAATACAAAAATACCGCTTAATATAAACGTCAAAACAATCAAAGTGCTGAATAACCGATGTTTGTTAACCATGAGCATAATTACTTTCATGTCCAGTATACAACAAGTGTTAAAAGTTCAGATACGCTTGTTTTTTACTAGTTACGATACTATAGTTAAGTCAAATGATCTTATATCAAAACATAAAACGAATTACAGTGGTAGTGGTCGGGTTATTTCTATTATTCATGTGTCTATTTCCCGTCAGGTCTCAAGCGGCTGCCGCACTCTGTTACCAAAATGTACTGGCCCCAGGTGGTTTTGTTGATTGTTCAAGTTTTACAAAACTTGCTCCAGGAGTAACAATTCAGCCAGATAAATGCTACCAGTACGCTGCAATTAATGGTGATTTGTTGGGAACCGAGGCTGATTGCAATAATGCTCCTTTTAAAAAGACTGGCAATACGGTTAGGTGTAACGACGATACGCTTCAGACGGGGGCCCCAGGCGACTCTACCGACGTAATCTGTAGAAATAACGGAGGATACACTGCAAGTGGTGACAATATTTTAGATAATGCAGACTGCAAAGTAGTTGATTTGAACTCTGGAAACTGTAGAATTATTCTTCGCCTGAACCAACTTATTAACGCCCTGTCAGTGCTTGTTGGTATAGTAGTGACCATTATGATTATCTTTGGTGGAATACAATATTCAGCTGCTGGTGAAGACCCAAATGCGGTTGCGAAAGCCAAAAAACACATAGCACAGGCGGTTTTGGCGCTGGTAGGGTATGGTATAACTTTTGCGTTTTTGCAGTACATTATACCCGGGGGATTACTTTAAGGAGCCAATATGATCTACTGGATAATTTCACAAATTCCAATTTATTTCGGGTCTACTGCCGCAGAATGTAACGCTGACAGAAATAAGACATTTCTAGGGATTTTCCCTACCTGGTATAAGTATATAAAAGACTATCGTCCTCAAACGGTTAGTGGGCATGATTTAGGGTGTGGTTTTTTTGGCAGAAGTGGAGCTGAAATTATATGGAGCGATTATGTTGTACAGATAGGTTTGGCGGTTATCGACATCCTACTACGTGCAGGAGCGTTAGCCGCCGTGGTATTTATAATAATGGGTGGCTATAAATATATGGCTAGCCAAGGAGAGCCAAAGAACATCGAGGCTGCCATGGCAACTATAGTAAATGCTGTAATAGGACTTGGGATAGTACTTTTGGCGACAGTTTTAGTTGCGTTTATAGGGAATAGACTGGGTGGTTAAATGAATCTATTTATTTTTAAAATATTATCGAAAGTAGAGATTGACACTAGATCTTTGCCAAAAGCTGGGACGGATTCAACCCTAGTTGTAAATTTACTGAACATTACTTTTGGAGTTCTGGCGGGTATTGCATTTATAAGTGTCGTATATGGTGGCTTTAAGTACGTTTTGTCACAAGGCGAATCGGACAAAATCAAAAAAGCAAAAGATATAATTTTGTATTCAATCATAGGACTTATTGTGACTTTTAGCGCGTTTGGTATCGTAAATGTTTTCGTAAAGGCCGTTACTTAGTATATGAATAAATTTATAGTCGCAACAATCCTACAAGTGTTTGTATTTTCGGTAATTGTTATTGGTTTTACGGGCAAAGTTGCTGCATTTAATCCTTTTGGTGGAACAGTTTGCAACCAGACCGATTCGTCTGGAAATCAATCAGCTGTTTGTGCTGCTGATGGAACCAAAGATCCCATATCTGGAAGGGATGGAATCATAACCAAAATTGCAGACATATTTGCACTCATAACTGGGATAGCGGCAATTATCATGATAATTATTGGGGGCTTTGAATATGTTCGCTCAAGTGGGGATAGTTCAAAAATAAGTAAGGCAAAAAACACTGTACTATTTGCTGTAATTGGTCTAGTTGTCGTGGCTGTTGCTAGGTCAGTAGTGGTTTTAGTAGTAAGTAAACTATAATGGAGTATAGATGCTAAAAAGATTGAAATATTTTGCTTTGTCGGGACTAATATTTGGATTTAGTTTCGCCGTTTTGGCCGTGCGACCAGTTCATGCGGCAATTGATCCAAAAGGTCAGGCTTGTGGTGCGCTAAATGTTGCTAGTGGTAGCACGGGTGATTGTAATACTGACCCTGCCGGACCAAATGTAAATCATACGCTAAAGCTGGCAATTGATTTATTTAGTCTGATTGTCGGTATTGCAGCGGTGTTAATGATAATTGTTGGCGGGCTGAAATATATAACGTCCAATGGCGACAGTAGCAATATATCGAGTGCCAAAAACACTATACTATACGCTGTAGTAGGGCTGGTGATTGTTGCTTTGGCACAAGTCATTGTCAAATTTGTACTGACCAAGTCAAAATTAGAGATAGGACCTACTTGAATAGGTTTAAGCATTTGTGGTATAAGTAATAGAGAATTTAAGAAAGGTCACACCTAAAATGATAAAAAAGCTAAAACAATTCATGTCAACTCTATCAATCGCAACTTTGTTAGTTATGCCAGCGATGCCACTTGCAATAGCGCATGCAGATATTGCCGGTGGGTTAAACTGTGGAGCAGACCTGGATGCATCAAATATTGGCAATGACACAGCTGGGTGTGCTGACCCAGGAGCAACTGATCCAGGCGGAACGGTTGATAACATCATAAAGCTTGTGATTAACATATTCTCACTAGTTGTCGGAGTAGTGTCAGTTATCATGATAATCATCGGTGGATTGAAATACATTACTTCTGGCGGAGATAGCGGTAATATAACTGGTGCCAAAAACACCATACTTTACGCCATAATCGGACTTGTAGTTGTTGCACTGGCTCAAGTAGTAGTCAAATTCGTACTTCAAAAAGCCATAGTCTAGATAATAAAAACAAATTAAAATCCCCGCATCGTAGCGGGGATTTTTGTATCTCAAGTATAGGAGTACTATTTAGAGTACTTGAATCTTTTTGACGCTGTCTTGTTTGACTTTGGTGAAGCTGATAGTCAAAACGCCGTCTTTTAGAACAGCTTCAATCTCGTCTTCTTTAACTGGCACAGGCAGAGAAATGCTACGGCTAAATTCTCCCCAATAACATTCTTGAACAAAATAGTTTTCTACATCGTCTTCGTTTCCTGCAGATAAAGTCCCGCGAATGCTAAGTGTGTTGTCGGCAATGCTAACATCTAAGTCACTTTTGTTTACACCTGCAACCCGACCTTTTACAACCAAGCGTTCTTTGGTTTCGTAAACATCTACTGCTAGCTGTCCTGGTACGGCGTCTTCTTCTTCCCATTCGTCGCTAGAAGCTGTTGTGGCGTCGTCAGAAGGAGTTGTTTTGTTGTCGCTTGCAGGTCCAAAATCTTCTTCGCCCAAAAACGCTGCAGTTAATTCGTCTTCCATCAATAAGTCATCATCTCGGCTTCTTCTAGCCATAGTTGTTACCCTCCACGAGCCATGAGACAAACCTACGGTTTTTCTCATCGCGCCGGCAAAATGAAATACATTTTGGCGGGCTGCTCTTTTCCCTTAAATAATACGGTGGTTTTTGCAATTTTTGTTACTTGTAAGTATAGCTCACAGGTAAATAGGGGCGCAACCTTCCCTGCCCTTATTTACAACATATTAATCACAACACTCCCAGATGAGGGCTGTTGGTTGCTTCGAAATTTATTGAATCCCTGCTGGACTTGCCAACATACTCACAATCCACGCAGTACTCGAGTGCTACACTTATTTTATGTCCCTGCTCGACACGTTTATATCAGTCCTGGCACCGCACAGTTGTGTAAATTGTGGGCGCGAGGGCAGGATAGTATGTGAGTACTGTTTACCAGACGCCTTTATTGTGGTGCCAAGCCGATGCTACAAGTGCAAGCGTATAACTCGAGATTTTGCAATTTGCGATAAGTGCAACATTTCGATGCGCCCAAAACACGTATGGGTAAGAACTTATTACGAAGCGAATGCCAAAAAACTGTTGCAAAGCTACAAGTTTGAAAGAGTTCGCTCGGCTTCCCAAATAATTTCCGAAGCTATGATGGAAGTTTTGCCATTTTTGAGTTCCAATACACTAATTGTACCCGTGCCAACAGCAACAAGCAGAGTACGACAAAGAGGCTATGACCAGGCTATATTGATGGCAAAAAATATTTCCAAAAATGGCAGTTATGATTATTCGCACGCTGTAAGTCATCTTTATCAGTCCAGACAGGTTGGAGCAAGCAGACAACTACGACTAGCACAGTTAAAGGATGCATTTGTGGTTACTAGTCCGGGCAAGGTGAAAGGTAGAGAAATATTGCTAATAGATGACGTCGTAACCACAGGGGCAACACTAGAAGCTATGACCCAAGTACTCAAAAAGTCTGGTGCAAAAAAAGTGAACGCTCTGATATTTGCTCAAAAACAATAGTTTTGATGGTTTGGGGATAAATGCTATAATCACCCCTGTTATTGGAAGGGTGTCCGAGTGGTTGAAGGAAACGGTCTTGAAAACCGTCGTGCCGGCAACGGTACCGAGGGTTCGAATCCCTCCCCTTCCGCCAAATAACAATATCAGCTAAAATTATAAGTTCCGTGGAGGAGTACCCAAGTGGCTGAAGGGGACGGTTTGCTAAATCGTTAGTGGGGAGCAATCTCCAGCGAGAGTTCGAATCTCTCCTCCTCCGCCAGAATAAATCAGTCTGCCTTGGCAGATTGTTTTATTCTGCGAGAGATTTGAACTCGTTATAGCGAACGTAGTGAGCGGAAGAGTTCGGCGGTGCTCAGCCACACGCATAAGCTTGCTTAGAGTATGGCTAAGGGGAGAAGGACGCAGTCCGCTATCTCTCCCTGCCTGCCGGCAGGCAGGCTCTCCGCCAAGTTTTGTTTTCTGATACAATACGCTTATGATCAAAGAGGATTTTTAGGCATGCAACCTGGACAAACAATTTCACCTGGAGGTGATAGCGATACAAACAATGCTAGCCATGTCCAAGGAGCTACTCCAAATCAACCCCAGGATGCAAGACCGACTGATACGAATACTCCAAAGATTTCATCGGATGAAAACAATGCTCAGTCGCAAGAACCAAGCCCATGGCAGTACAACCAGGATGATGGCGTGGATCAAACACAGCAAGCACCTGTCGACATCAAGCCTGTAAACTGGTCGGCATCAGAATTCATAGATCACGAAAAAAAATCATCATGGTATCTAGGTTTAGCCGGTCTCACGGTCTTAGCTGTAGCAATAATCTACCTTATAACCCAAGATATTATAACTGCGGTGGTTATTTTTATAGCTGCGGTGCTTTTTGGTGTAACTGCCAAGCGTAGGCCTCGAACATTGGACTACAAAATAGACAATATAGGTGTGATTATTGATGGTAAACATTTTCCCTACGGTGTGTTCAAGTCATTTTCAGTTTTTGCAGAAGGGGCGTTTAACTCAATTCAACTTATGCCACTCAAACGATTCATGCCTCCAATAAGTCTGTATTTTC
Organism: Saccharimonadales bacterium (SeqCode); assembly: GCA_038206875.1. Lineage (GTDB taxonomy): Bacteria > Patescibacteriota > Saccharimonadia > Saccharimonadales > JBBQAJ01 > JBBQAJ01. The sequence continues at coordinate 65,946 of JBBRAK010000003.1, read as the reverse complement.
CACCCGAAAACGAGGAGCAAATTGTGACTACCCTGGGGAGTTACTTGCCACACGAAGTCAAAAGCTTCGACCCAATAGACCGACTGATGCGTCGTGTCCGGTTTTAGTACGATTGAATATTTTTTAGTAGATCGGCAGTTTCATTTAATCCTGTGCAGACTTTTTCAGAATACAAATAGACAGTTTTGCCGTTATTGAGAATATGACTGCTATTTAGGTTGTAGTCTGTCTCATCGGGTAGTTTTTCGTATGTAACTCTGACACCCCTTAAACATGCTTGAAGTTCGGGGACTTGTTCAAACATTTTTTCTAAATTTTGCGCAGAGTATAATTTAGACTTTAATGCACCAATTACGTATTTGTTGCTTATGTTAAATTCTAATCCGCCAGAGCCATCATCTGTTTCAGAGTATGTTAGGGGTATTTGATTTTGCGAATATGGCAAATACAATTTTTCCGGCGGAAAGTAGGCGTCGCCAGTTTTGGGGTCTAAAACTGCTGGCTGTTTGAGGTTTTCGACAGAAGTAATGATTAATTCACGGATTGATACCATGCTTACCTGATCTCTGATATTTCTGTATTCCAGAACTTTTAAATAACCCAATATAACAATAACTACAAAAACAACCAACAACGACAGTTTTAAAAAGATTGTTTTTAGATTGTATTTTCGGTTTTTTGGTTTTTTGGCCATGACAGCTCCTCTTAATTATGTATAAACCAGATTATGGCATATGTTATAGAAAAACATAAGTAGAATAAATGCTAAATTGGCCTTCACCTCTGTTATGTGCTAAACTCTAATCTGTTAAGCACCCGTAGCTCAGCTGGATAGAGCGTCTGTTTGCGGTACAGGAGGTCGTGCGTTCGAATCGCGCCGGGTGTACCAAAATTATTGCCCCACAAAGGGGCTTTTTAATTGATATAATTCAGTAACTGGAAGGGTGCAGGAGTGGTTGAACTGGACGCTCTCGAAAAGCGTTGTGTCTTCACAGATACCGTGGGTTCGAATCCCACCCCTTCCGCCAGGCATGGACCTGATGGGTCAACTATTTGGACGTTTGACATATAGGAAGACCGTTATCAATATCAGGCTGATGCTGGCAAAAGTCGATAGGTAGAAAGTCTCGCCAGTGTCAACTAGCATTGTTGAAGAAGAGGAAGATGCGAGCCCTACTGGGTCTTCAATTATTCCATTGGATGAACCATCACTATCAAATTGTCCGCCATCTGTAATGTTATAAGTAACGGTTGTGCGCGGAGTACCAGAAACCGTTAGAGTGCCAAAAGCCGCACCAGTGATAGTACTGTAGGTATTCGTCGTATCATTAAAGTAACGCAAAACTGAACTACTGGTGTCGTAAACCTTGTCGTAAATAATCGTAACTGGGATTGACATCCCTGATGTAGGGCAGTATGCCTTAAAAGCTAACATATTTGGTGGTTGAGGAGTGTAACCTGAATCTACTTTGAAATAATTAGCGTCAATCCAGGAGCCGTTATCAAGCGTACAGCCATTTGAGCTAGGCGTAACGGCGGTTGTAAGAATATTATTGCCATCCGGCACTGTAACTATGTTGGCCTGATATGAATCATCAATACCGTCGGCGTTCTCATCGGAAGAACTGGTAGAGAAACTACTGATGTTCTGCAGAGTTGGGTACCCAGACGTGGTAGCCCAAACATCTGTAAAGTCCCATGTATCAAGCGGCGCGTTAGTAGAGTTGTTCTTGAAGTAATCAGGAGTAGTATTGCCGGTGTTAACGCCAGTACAGGTACCTGAACCATTTAAGCCAAAGCAGCTGATAGTATTGGTAGCGTATTTATCAAAATAGTTATTACTATAGCTACCGGCATTGTCTAAACCGATGACTGCCCCGTCGTTGATACCAAAGCCCGTCATTGTGGCAGACGAGAATGAGTTACTTACATTTTTTTGACTATCGCCAACCAGGCCACCGTTATATGAGTTGCCGTTCATGTTAATACTCATGCTGGAGTAAACGTGATTGATACTACCATTAAAGTAGCCGCCAATTATGCCACCCTCGTAGCCGCTGTGAGAGCTCAGACTGCCGGATGAATAGCTATCGGTAATCGATGTCCCGGCGTCCCACGACGCGCCAACCAGGCCACCAACGTAGCCGGTGCCACTTATCGTGCCGCTGAATGAACTTTGGCTTACTGAGGCTGTGCCTTTAAGTTCACCAACCAATCCACCGGTGTAGCCGGATGAGTTCGTCAGAGTCATGGCAGAGTGGATATTGGTAAAGGTCGTGTCGGTTGCGTCCTGAACAAAACTAGCGACATAGCCACCGCTGATGCTACCACTATTAATCGAAATGTTTTTTACAGTGGCCCCGTTAGTTTGCCAGAATAAGCCCCAGTCATCGATGCTGAGGTGTGAAATGGTGTGATTTTGACCGTCGAGCGTACCAGTAAAAATGTGAGTATTGTCGCCAATGGTCGTAAAGGCAACCCCGGCACAGTCAATATTGGAAACCAACGTGTAGTAACCTGCTAAGTCATTGTCTATTTCCTGTAGTTGGACGCAGGTGGCAATGCGGTAAGGGTTGGCAGAGATGCCGGCACCGTAGGCACTGAAGGCATTTGCCAGCGCTGGTGTCAGCAGTGCCACTAGCACAGTTATTGCCAGACTTAACCTCGCCAAAAGGTTGAACTGCTTTTTCACTTCTGTTTTACCCTCACTAATAAGTAATTACCATTAGCATATCACCAGTGACGAATAAAATAAAACGAGTAAAGTGTATATCAAACGATAGACTCGTCCCCGTTCCCTCTGCACTTTAATCATTAGGAGCTTAGGCAATATATAGAACTTTAGTATATGCAACTCACCCCACTGTTAGGAGCAGTGATGGTTGGCTGACCTGAACTTGATTGATCCGTTTTTATCTTTTGCATAATTGTTTGAGCGTAAGCTCCGTAGTAAATTTACTCGGGGAAGAGTTGCTTGCGTACTAGGCCAAAGGCATCATTAGCCATCTCTACGTCAGCGACGCCAATTGCAGTGCTTGCATGATTCCAGCCTTTGTCGTCTATGTATGCTTTTTGTAATGCTCCGTCACCTTTTACAGCATATCGGAAATACGAGTCTTCAGAGTGGTCATCGTCCAGGTGGGACACTTTAAACGACGCAACTATTTCTTGGCCCCGTGCGATACTGTATACTCCATCGCTAGCATGTGTATCGAGAGGGTCACTCCCGACAATATTCATTACTTCATGACCGCCACGAAGTTGGTCTGGGGATACAGATTGAAAGTGTAGAGGTGTAACTACTCCGTCTCCGCTCAAAGAAACACCCCTACTGTGTTCTATTGCCATCGATACTAACCCATTGAAAGAGGTACGTCCAAGCATGGTCGTAGATATCCTAGGCTCTTTTAGAATAGTTGAGCCATCTGGCATGGGCTGGTCGGAGTCTCGCAAATCGCGTCCTCGTCCCAATAGCCCATTTACGTCCAATATTAACGCTTCTCGAGCCAAAACAAATTCGGGGCTTCTATCTGACTCTCCCATTGCTCGCATATTCCATCCAGGCGTGTGCATGAATATATTATAGCATAAGTATTTAAAATAAGCAATTCTTTTATTGAGTTTTTGTGTCTTTTTTGGGCTCAGTTGATGTTGAGGGTTCTTTTGGATTATCAGTTTCTTCTTTTTCGGGGGGTTTCGGGCGGGTTAGGCGTAGTGCTAGCATTCCCCCGCCCCCAACTGCCATGTATGGTATGCAGAACATCAGTAGAACCCCGTTAAAATCACCCAATAGTAAGCTAGCCAAAGTACGAGCGGTTTTTTCAAATTCACTACCGTTAACAAATTTAATTATAGAGTCGCTATTTATTATATAGTTCGAAACAGCCACTCCTGCCAATAACACTATTCCAGTTATAAGCACCGTACGACTAACGATTAACAATCCACGTCTGCGTTCGTCATGCAAAAACACCACACCAAGTCCAGTTAGTATGCCCAAAGCCCCAAGTATATAGGGCAATTTTACTAGCAATTGATACGCGCTTGGTACATTGCCCGCTTGGTCGAAACCGTTTTTGTCATCACTTTTGAACAAATCTTCGTTAGTAATAGTAGTGTCTGATAGAAATTCTTTGCTATTTGCTACAGATTCTCTGAATTTATTTCGCTCTGACGCCAAATCTACGCCTGGAGGTCGGCACGGTAGGTTGTTGATGTCTATATTGTTTGGGTTGAGCGTCCGTAGTTGGGCGACAGTACAAACTGGCAGTGCAAGTGCTTTTTGATAAGCTACTTCACTTATTCCAAATGCTAGCTGTTTTTTTGACTCGGCAAGGTCAATTGTAAATTGTGGAGTTTCGGTGCTTCCTTTAAGCCAACCAAAAAATCCGTCAATTACACTGTTAGATGATGATTCAAGAAAACTTGCTGGAAACGCATTTTTGATAACTTCTTGTACGGCTGGATCTATAATGTTAACTTCGTCTTTTTTGGATTCGGAGGCACTGTTAGATTTTTTGTCTTGGTCTTTTTTGAGTTGACTAACTACCCCGTCGACAGCTTTTTCGTATATACCACTAGATTTTATGTTGCTTTTTAAGCCGGCCGAAGTTCCAAATACTGCTACGGTTGCTGTGGATATCGCCAAAAAAAGCACACATATTTTAAACAAATACGAACAAAGACCCCTAAAAATACTTTTTAATATACGCACAAACGTATTGTACGGCTAACTAGTTATTTCATCCAGTTTTGAAAAGCTCGGGCGAACCAACAAGCACGCTACCGTCAGGTTCGATGCGGACAATCTGATACCTGCGTGGCTGATGTGTTTCTTTATCAAACTCAACTACCGTCCACTCGCCACTCGAATGTGGCGGACCCAGGTTGATTTCTCCATCATCTGCACCACTTGAGCTTGCCAGCATGACCGACGGCTTTTCTGTGTTAATCTTATGCTCCCCGCGTACAGCCGACACTACCAGCTTAGCGCAACCAGATTTGTACGCGCTGGAAACCACTTGAGGTTCGTTGGCTATAAGTATGTCGACACCCTGTTCGTCATTACAGGCAACTGTTGCAATCTTGTCGCCTAGTGATGTTGTAGTCTCTGCTGACACACCTGCCCGGGGTCTCTTGCCTGCCAGGGGGATACTCTCTCCAGGGTTAATCACTCCCAGCACTCGCAACCCGGCTTCTTCAACTATTTTGCCATCCAATATTTTGAAACCATTTTCATCCATGCTTTGTATTGCTTTATCGCTGTCGTGATTGCCAGGAGATACAAGCTTACCCCCTTTTATTCGAAAGGCAAGAGTTTCGATACACTGATTATCAAGAGGCGTACCTGTGCCAGCCATATCTCCTGCACTTATAAACAGGCTCGGTTTTGCGGTGTCGTAGATTGCGGCAGTGTTCATAGCAACCACGTTGTTGCACTTCATGCCCTCTTCGAATAAAACAGTTCTTGTCATTGCTGTCGGACTAAGTAGAGGTGTTTGTTCGTTGGCAAGTTTCAATTTGGATTTTACAGTTTGCTCAAATTTTTCGCCTTCGGCAAGATACGTTCCATATGTGCGGATGATATATTGAAGTTCGCTACCCTCAGCGTAGACGTCTTGAAGTCCTGTGCCATTGAAGGCCGCGCCCAGGTTGCCTCTTCTATGTTCTGCTTGATGCATCTGAGATATACCTCCAACAACCCCAGTCGCTGTTGTCGCTAACAACCCCAAAGCAACCCACTTCGTAGAGCCGTTCTTCATCTGTTCTGCGCGTCGTCGGCGTGAATCCGGCCCCATAGCGACATAAAAAGAGCCAAATATACCCATTCCCACTAGAGCACCCGCTGGGGCTGTTCCTGTTGCGAAGTGATCTATTAGCGCGCTTCGGACTTGTGCCTGATCTCGTTCAGGGTCTGAGAGTAGCTGGATGTATTTATTAATGTTTTGTTGGGACACCAGCTCCTCCGCGCCCGTACCTTCGTTTTGCACACCACGGACATCAACACGCACACCGAAGCCACCAAGTTGCACTGGTTCGTTAAGTGAACCCAAAAAACCTGTATCTAGTGACCCTACGCTATCTGTTGTGAGGTAGGCGTCAGCTTCGTGTGGTCCAACGTGTGTATGTGCTGGTACAAAAGCCATTACGCCTACACCAAAAACTGCAACTCCCGTTGCACCGGCCAAAGCCAACCCGCCAACTAAACGGCCAATACGACCACGAAGAGTTGGACTTTGTTCGGCGGGTTTCTCCACAGCTCGTAATACCGGATTACAGTTTGGGAAGTCCTCAATAGCCATGGTGACTAGTATCTCAATCAAAAAGCTATATTAAAACTAAAATCAGCTATTTTACAACACGCGATACAATAGAAGCATGGAAGATTCGATTTTTACCAAAATTATTAAGGGTGAAATTCCCTGCCACAAGATATACGAGGACGAAAAAACTATAGCGTTTTTAGATATTCATCCAAAACAATCCGGTCATACGCTTGTAGTTCCAAAAAAACAGGTTGAATTTGTATGGGATTTAGAAGATGAAGATTATCAAGCCCTGATGGCTACTGTAAAAAAAGTTGCGTTGCGTATTCGAGAGGTTTTGGGCCGAAAGTATGTGGGCGAACAAATCGTTGGCGAAGAAGTGCCTCATGCCCATGTCCACGTTTTTCCTTTTGATACAATAGATGATTTTCGTACAATTCCGGATGCTGATGTCGTAGCAAACAACGATTCTCTGGCTGACGTAGCAAAAAAACTGTCGTTCAAGTAGACTTATACTATGTTTTCAAACTTTATGATTGGACTTTTGATGGGATTGGGCTTCGCTGCTTGGGTGTATAGCAAAATGATGAAATCATCCGGAAGTAACACCAAAAATTCTTTGGTTGTCGCGGGATTTGCTGGACTAGGTGCTTTGGCGCTTGTTTCTATCATCTTGAGTTTCATCTAACCCAAGAACTAGCCATTTGATACTAGTTTTTTACTACTAAAACTAGTACTCTAGTACTAACTATGGATGAGGTGGGACTAGGCAAGCAGTTACAAGCTGCCCGCAAAAAAGCCGGGCTAACTCAGCAAGAACTTTGCCACCGAGCAGAGCTCAGCTATTCGACGTTGGCAAAAATAGAGCGCGGTGCCATAAAAGCCCCATCAATCTTTACGATTGGGTCAATCGCGTCAGCACTAGGAATTTCTTTGAATGAACTCATGGGAGACTTAGCTCCAGTTGCATCAGCAGTCAAAAAACATCAGTCCAAGTCGGGTATTCGCTTTGTCTATTTTGACATAAATGGCTGTTTGGTTCGGTTTTTTCATCGAGCATTCACAGAACTTGCCGCCGATACGGGTGCATCGGCGGACATAATAGAAACTACTTTTTGGCACTACAATGATGCTGTTTGTCGAGGAGAGATGCCAGTCGCAGATTTTAACCAAGCTATGTCAAAACAGTTACGCATGAGTGAACTGGATTGGAAGAAGTATTATCTAGCTGCCGTCGACCCAATTCATGAAATGCACGAGCTAGTAGAGTGGGCCGCTAAGTACTACAACGTGGGCCTACTAAGCAATATTATGCCGGGCTTTATAGATGCAATGTTTTCTGAAAAACTTCTTCCAAATGTAAAATACGCCTCAATTATTGATTCCTCCAAAGTTGGAAGTATCAAACCAGAACCTCAAATATACAAGGAGGCACAAAGTTTCACCAACTGTGAACCTAGTGAAATTTTGTTAGTGGACGATTCTCGAGCTAACATCATGGCTGCCGAAAAGTTTGGTTGGCATGTTCTATGGTTTGACGACTATCGCCCAGAAGAATCCGTTACTCGAATCAAAAACGCCCTAGAAGTAGACATATCTACTTAAACCGTTCGTACAGCATGAGTTGCTTGTCTAGAAGTTGTTTTGTGCTATCTAGCTGATTTTTGGTTTCAGACACAAGGTCATCCGGCGCGTTATCTACGTACGCTTTGTTGCTGAGTCGACTTTCTAGGTTTTTCACGGACGCTTTAGTCTGTGCTAGGTCAGTAAGCAACCTTTTTGTAAATGTTGCAATATGGTCGCTATCAAGTTCCAGCCAGCACTTGTGGTTGGTTTGTGTAAGTCGTAGGCCACTTTCTTCGCTCGCTACAGCGATTTCTGATACTCCTGACAGCTTTTTGATGAGAGAAGCGTGTTTTGCTATAAATTCGTCATTTTTGTGTAAAAGACGTGGTTTTGAAGTCTTGGTGCTGGCTGAGATGTAGCGAATTTCGGTTACGATAGATTTTATGTCCTCGAACTCCTTGGATTGTTTGCTGTCTGACTTCCCAACAGAGGGCCAGTCACTTGAAATCAACAGATGAAGAGAATCTTTGTCACCTGTTTGCCAGTTAAGTGTTTGGTAGATTGTTTCTGTTACAAATGGTGCAAATGGATGCGCTAGCTTGAGAATCGTCTCCAGACCGTATGCCAATAATCCGTTGTTTACCTCCGTTTTGCTGGCTTCTATATACCAATCAGCAAAATCATCCCATACGAAATGATAAACTTTGTCATAGGCTTCACTGAATTTGAAGTTATCCAAATCCGATGCTACAGTATTCACGGTACGTTGTAAATTACTCAACAGCCAGTGATCGGCAATTGATTGTGGGATGGGGGTTTGTTTTTCGGTATACTTGACACCTACTTTGTCTTCTATAAACCGAGCTATGTTCCAAAGTTTGTTGCAGAAATTTCTACCGGCTTCTATTCGTCCCCTGCTCCAGTTCATATCCTGACCTGGCGCAACACCCATAATCAGCCCCATTCGCAGAGCATCTGTTCCGTATTGCTCCAAAATTTCCAAAGGATTCACTATTGATGCCGGACGGCTTTTGCTCATTTTTTTGCCGTCCTCTGCTCTAACCATTCCATGCAAATAAACAGTTTTAAATGGCACTTGACCTGTTACGTAGGTTGTTGCAAGTATCATTCTAGCTATCCAGAAAAACAATATATCCCAACCTGACTCCATAACACTTGTAGGATGATACGCTTGAAAATCTTTGCTCTTAGCTAATAAGTCTTCTAGACTCAGCGAGTAATCACCTGCCAAATCCTGATCAACTAGTGTGCTCCAAGTCCATAAGGCTGAGCTAAACCAGGTGTCCAGTGTGTCGGGGTCTTGTTCCCAGGCATGCCAGCCCTCAGTACCATCGTCATTTGGTGCCTGCACGCCTACATAAGTCTCGATTTCGTCTTCAGCGTTAGTGCGGTACCATACAGGAATGCGGTGGCCCCACCAGATTTGTCGGCTAATGCACCAGTCACGCAAATTATCTATCCAGTGAAAGTAAACTTTTTCAAACCTTGCTGGCAAAATCTGCACATCCCCTTCCCTGATGACTGCCTGCATAACTTGTTTTAAGCTACTTTTTTTGCCTTTCCAGTTCACGACCTGTTTGTTTACATCTACGAACCATTGCAACTTTATTTGAGGCTCAATAATTCCCTTCCCTCGGTCGTTAACGGCTACATTGTGTGTGTAGTTCTCATCAATCCCGATTAGTAATCCTTTGGACTTCAGTTTTTCAACTATCTTTGGGCGAGCCTGAGAGATTTCTTGTCCAGCAAACTCATCTGCTATTTCTAATAATTTCCCGTGAAAATCTATTATTTGTTCTTTATCCAGACGGTGTCGTTCGGCTATTTCGAAGTCGGTGTGGTCATGCCAAGGAGTTATTGTCATAACTCCTGTGCCAAAGTCGGGGTCTACTGCTTCATCCTTGATAACCGTCGCTGTAACTTTGCCGTTTATCCATTCTGCTTCAAATGTGTCGCCATGTTTGTATTTGGCGTAGCGCTTATCTTCAGGATGCATTACAACGTACTTGTCACCAAACTTGGTTTCAGGTCGAGCGGTACCTATTTGAAATGGTCCATACTGAAATGTATAAAATTTAGCTTTTTCTTCTACGCGCACCACTTCATCATCTGATACAGTAGTTTCCAGCTTAGGGTCCCAGTTCACAATTCTGTGACCTCTGTAAATTAGCCCATCATTGTACATTTTGGTGAATGTTTCATTTACACATCTGTTTAGTGCGTCATCGAGTGTGTATCTTTGTCTGGACCAGTCGGCGCTGAATCCCATTGCACGCATCTGAGTAACCATCGTGTCACGGCTGTTGCTGACAAACTCCTTGGTTCGACGAATGAACTCTTCCCTGCCAATTTCATGTTTGTTTGTACCCTCTTGGGTAAGCTGATTTTCTATCAGAGCGTTTACCGGGAGTGCTGCATGATCCGTTCCTGGTAACCAAAGCACGTCTTTCCCCTGTAGTCTTTGATATCTGGCCATTATATCTTGGAGTGTGTACATGGCGTGGCCTAGACTAAGCGTGCCTGTTTCATTCGGTGGAGGCATAGCAATACTAAATTTTTCAGCCTTTTTTTCAGGATGTGCTAAAAATGCACCACTTTTGTCCCAGAGGTCATAAATGTCTTTTTCGTACTGATTTGGTTCGTAAATTTTGGGTAAATTCATGATACTTCCTGTAGAGTACAGTCTTTAGAAATCAACCCTGAGCGTAAGTCGAAGGGCTTCCCTGGTTCATACACCTTAGGTAACTGCATAAAGTACATGATACCACCTCTGTTATCTATCTACAAACAGGCGGTAATTTCACGTGAAACACACAACATAAGTATTATAAATTGTCAAGTATTACATACTTAAGTTTGGGTCGATTTCAAGAGAGTAGGGGTCTGATTTTGGTTGGTGATTCATGGTTTGGTAGCATCCCAAAGTAGCAATCATGGCGCCGTTATCTGTGCATAGCTTGGGGTCGGGATATTGAATATTTATAGGAATTCTGTCTGCTAATTGACGGCGAAGCTCAGAATTGGAGGCTACTCCGCCCCCTATAGCTACGCTTTTAGGTTTAAACTCTCCGTAAGCTAGAACTGTTTTATCTACAACTGTTTCTACGGCCATCCGTTGGAAACTGGCAGCAATATCGGCTTTTTGTGCATCCGTGAGTCGTTCTGACAGCTTGTGGCTAGGGAAGTCGTGGCCTTCACCTATTAGTTTCTGTGAGGCTCTTAAAACTGCTGTTTTGGGGCCAGAAAAACTATAGTCATATTTGCCAAGCATCTTGGCTTTGGGGAATTTATATGCATTTGAATCACCATTTTTGGCAACTTTGGTGATGCTCGGGCCACCGGGGTAGGGAAGGCCCAAAATTTTGGCTACCTTATCAAATGCTTCACCTATAGCGTCGTCTTGTGTTTGCCCAAGAAGCTTGTAGTCAAAATGGTCCTTCCAAAGTACCAATTGCGAATGTCCACCAGAGACAATCAATCCCAGCATTGGAAATTCGGGCTGAGTAGACGGAAGGCTGTAAAATGAGGACAGGGATGGGGATGACTCGGTTATAAAATTGGCGTAGGCATGTGCTTCGACGTGATTTACGGAGTACAGCGGTTTGTTTTTGACAATTGCCAGGGTTCGAGCAGTCATAACTCCTACCAGCAGGCAACCACCCAGTCCGGCTCCGTACGTCACAGCAATTCCATCTACGTCATCCCAGGTGCAGTTGGCTTGCTCAAAGGCTTGTTCGATGACCGGTGTGATTGATTCTATGTGGCTCCTAGCGGCAATCTCTGGCACAACTCCTCCGTATACAGAGTGTATATCCATGCTCGAAAGCACAGCATTTGCGAGCAAAATCTTGCCATCCTGCACAATTCCACAAGCAGTTTCATCACAGCTAGTTTCTATTCCCAAAATTATCACGATTACAAGTATACTGGACATACCCAAACCTCCCCCATCCCCAGGTCAAATAATCTCGGCTGGTAGCAGTCTGTCTTCTCTCGATGTACCAACAGGTACCTATCCTTCAGACATACCACTCCCAACTCGAGCTGATTTAACCTTGGAAAGGGTGATTTTGTGTAGGTCCAGTATACTAGTAGCTATGGTCAATCCTAAGAAACTTGTCCGAAAAGTTTTTCCGGAAAAAGGTATTTTTCTGGCCGAAGAAAGCTACCGAAAAGGCAGAATTTACAGCCTGCAAGCAAGATACGGTTTCCCGGCAAAAGGGCTAAGAATAATCGCAGTAACAGGGACAAATGGCAAAACATCCACTTGTATATTTATAAACGAATTGCTCAAATCTGCAGGGTACAAAACAGCCCTCTATAGTACAGCGACAATAGAGATAAGTGGTAAATCCAAGCCAAACAAAACTCACTTAACACTACCGCCAACAGAGCAGTTACTGAGGTTTCTTCGGGAAGCCAAAAAGTCCAAAGCCGATTTTGTTGTACTCGAAGCTACTAGTCAAGCCTTGCACCAACACAAACTTTCCGGTGTCCCAATAGAAATTGCTGTCATGACCAATCTGACACAAGATCACCTGGATTATCACCGAACAATGGCAAATTATGCTTCTGCAAAAGCAAGATTGTTCAACAATTACATGAAACCTTCATTCTGTGTGCTGAATGCCGATGACGATAGGTATGACTACTTCAATCTACAGTCTGTTGGGCAAGTAGTAAGTTATGGCCGAGGACCTGATAGCACGGAACGGATCAAGGATGTTAAAAACGAAAAAGGCGGTATGAGTTGGATGCTACTTAACGGTGAACACCCGCTTGACCTCCATATACAGCTTGCCGGTCTATTTAACGTATACAATGCCAGCGCCGCAGCTGCGGTCGGGTTACTTTTGGGGGTGGAACAGTCAAAAATAGCCAAAGGACTGGCAAGCGTTTCGCAAATTCCCGGCAGGATGGAAAAAATTGACGCCGGACAGCCTTTTGCAGTGTGGGTAGATTACGCAGTCACTCCGGACGCGCTGTCCAAAGTGTTAGAAGCAGGCAAACAGGCGGTTACAGGTAAAGTCAGCGTGGTTTTTGGTGCTACTGGCGACAGAGACAAAAGTAAAAGGCCACTCATGGGAGCAGTTGCAGCAAAACTCGCCGACAGAATATACCTAACAGACGACGAAACCTACAGCGAGAATCCAGAATCAATCCGACAAGCTGTGTTTGATGGCATCAAACAGTCCAAAGGCGTAGCCAAAACAAAAGAAATCGCCGACCGAAAAGAAGCCATAAAAACAGCTTTTTCAGAGGCCAAAAAAGGCGACTTGGTTATCCTTACAGGCATAGGCCACCAAGACAGCCGAAACATGGGTGGCAAAAACATCCCCTGGGATGAACGTAAAGTTGCCCGAGGGCTGTTAAATAAACAGAATAAGTAAATATAAGTAAGACTAGTTGCAAAATAATCAATAATTTGCTATAATATATATTAATATGCCCCCTTACAGACCAGCATCTGAAGAAACACAGCCACAGCGAACAGCCGATGTTTTGACGCGTGAGGTTCCTTTTGTCCATGCTATGGATTTTGTCGGTGCTTGTGCGGTTTTTGCTGAAGTGATTGAAAAAGAAAACCCCGGTATTGTGTTCTTCCCTCAACGAGGTGCTGGTCCGATTGAATGGACAACAGAAGTTTTAATGGAAGCTTCAGGTAAACGATTGCCAGTTTTTTCTGACTTGCCGATAGGTACCCATATTTCTATTAACGGAGACAAGCCGGAACATACTTCCGGTATCCGTCCTAATCAGAAAAAAGCTCTTATTGAGCAAACGTTCGATGACTTGTTGGAAGCTGGTTTATATGTACCAGGTCAGTCTGGGGTGATGCTCATTGATGAAGTTCAAAAAGGCGGGACAATTAGTCAGGCTTCCAGACTTATTAGACAAACAATGTATAAACACGGTGATACAGGAATATTGACCGTTGTTGCAGCCCAAGACAGTCGAAATAAAATGTTAGGCGATGATCGAACAGAAGCGTACAGAAAACTTGTTGCCAACGAACGAGCAGGATTCAAGACTACTACAGTACCCACTGCCATGTTTATGGTTGACCGACATCAGTTTTTGGACGAAATCCTTAGAACAAGTGACGGCAAAGAAGTGTCATTAGATGACTTTATCATGAGGGATAACGAGACTGCGCGACGAGCATTTAGAACTCTTGCTAGAGTCTTTGTCGACCCTGAAAGAGCACTTACTGAACTAGAAGAATTGCGAAAGCACGAATTAACTAGGGACTTGGGGACAACTGTTCTGCAGACCGAAATACTCGAGGCTCTAACTGACCCAGTTCCCATAACGAACGGTAAACATGCTACAGAGGAACATCTTTTTGGATGGTGGACACAATTTGCTCGTTCTGTTCAAAACAAAAGAGCTGGCTCAAATATTCAGGTAGAACCGCTAGAACCAGTTCAGTAAACGCGCGGGTTGACGCATAATTGGCAGTCGAGTATAGTGAGTGCTAACGGCAGGTGTTGATTGCGAGGATACATCTGCTTTTTGTAACTAAATGGAGGTTATTTAAATGAGTGTACCAATTCAACCGCTGGCAGACTATGTGGTAGCCCAGCAAGAAGAGGCAGAAACTAAAACAGCTAGTGGGTTATACATACCTGGTGGAGCGCAGGAAAAGCCAAAAGTAGCCAAAGTTTTGGCAGTTGGCAAAGAAGTCAAAGTCCTAAAAGTTGGCGACCGGATTATCTATGGTGGTTACAGTACTGAAGCCGTCAAGCACGCCGGGCAAGACTATTTACTTATCAAACTAGAAAACATTTACGCAACTGTTAAATAAAGGAGATTTTACGTAATGGCAAAAAAAGTATTTTATGATGATGATGCTCGTAGAAGAGTACTTGCGGGGGCACAAGTTTTGTATGACGCAGTCAAAACTACTATGGGTCCTAAGGGACGAAACGTTATTATCAGCAAAGGTTACGGACATCCAACAGTCACTCACGACGGCGTAACGGTTGCAAAAGGAGTAGAGCTAGCAGACGTCGACGACGAAACTTTGGGTTACAAAGTTGGCGCAGAACTTATCAAACAAGCTGCTAGCAAAATGAACGATGTTGCAGGTGACGGCACAACAACAGTAACTGTTTTGACTTACCATATACTGAACGAAGCCAACAAACTGATTGCTGCTGGTCACAATCCTATGTTGCTGAGAAAAGGTCTAGAAACTGCGTCTGCTGAAGTTATTGCCAAACTCAGTGGTCTAAGTGAAGATATAAAATCTAACAAAAAACGTGTTTCCGAAGTTGCTACAATCTCTGCTGGTGACGAAGAAATAGGTGGTTTGATTGCCGATGTTATAGAAAAAGTTGGCAAAGACGGCGTTGTAACTGTTGAAGAGGGTCAGGGACTGGCACTGGAGAGTGAAGTTGTCGAAGGGTTTACTTTTGACCGTGGATTTGTGAGTCCATATATGGTCACCGACACCGCGCGCATGGAAGCTGTCTATGACAAACCAGCCGTAGTGATTACTGATAAAAAAATTAGTTCGATCCAAGAATTTTTGCCATTACTAGAGAAATTAGCTCAAGCAGGCAAAAAAGACTTAGTACTAATAGCCGAAGACGTGGACGGCGAAGCGCTCGGTACGCTGATACTCAACCGTTTGAAAGGCGTATTTAACACTATAGCCATCAAAGCACCGGCGTTTGGTGACCGACGCAAAGATGTACTAAACGACATCGCAATTCTAACCGGCGCAGAAGTAATTACTGACGACCGTGGAATGACATTTGAAAACGTGGAAATGGATGTGGTCGGAACTGCCCGGAAAATAATAGTTACCAAAGATGAAACTACTATTATCGAAGGTGCTGGCTCTGCTAGCGAAGTAAAAGCTCGCATAAACCAAATATCCACTCAGGCAAAAGCTGCCACTAGTGAATACGACAAAGAAAACTTAGACAAACGTCGAGCTGCGCTGGAAGGCAAAGTAGCCGTGATTAAAGTTGGTGGAGCAACTGAAACTGAAATAGAAGAAAAGAAATTCCGAGTAGACGATGCAGTTGCTGCCGTAAAAGCTGCGCTTGAAGAAGGTATAGTTGCTGGCGGTGGGGTTACTCTGATAAATCTGTCGGCAAAAATCAGTACGGTAGTGGACTTTAATGACCCAGAAGAAATGGAGTCAAGACAAGCAGGAAAGTTGCTTCTTAAAAAAGCACTGGAACAGCCATTTAGAATATTGTTGACTAATGCAGGCTTGAATGCCGACGAATGGTTGCCTAAAGTGAAGTCTGGCAAAACGGGGCAGGGCGTTGATGTAAACAACCCAACCAAACTTGTAGACCTAAAGTCTGTCGGTGTTGTTGATCCAACTAGAGTTACTAAAGAAGCCATACAAAATGCTGTATCGATTGCTGGCACCAGTATGACTATGGGTGCTTTGGTTGTTGATGTTCCAGAACCAAAATCTGCGTCTCCAGCTGGTGGTGGTATGGATCCTAGCATGATGGGTATGTAAGAGTAGCAGAGAAGATTTAAACATAAGCGTTTTGATATTATGTAGCTATAGTTGCATAATATGCTTATTTGTACTATCGTAAAGAGAGTATTTAGGGAGCATATGATAGATGGCGTTATTTAACCGCAACAAAACAGATCAAGCAGGTATGACACCTGAAGTCAAAGACTACTACAAAGCAGAAGGACGTCAGCGAACATGGGTTGCGTGGCTTTTGGCAGTCGGGACATTGCTTGTAACTATATTTATTGTCTTGGGCTTGTTTTACGGAGGTCGCTGGACTTTTAGAAAACTAAAAGGCAATGACGACAAGCCTGCACCGGTCGCCGTCCAGACAGACGATTCAAAATCAGAAGAAAGCAAGTCAAAAGATCAAGCTTCAACTGATTCAGCTCCTAGTGCAAGTGAGCAGTCATCAACATCAAATAACTCTAGTTCTTCTACAAGTTCTGCATCAGGGACAACTTCAGCGCCTGTAAATACAGCTTCAAAGTCAGGCGGGGATTTGCCAAATACAGGTCCTGGCGATACGCTGGCTGTTTTTGTAGCTGTATCAATATTTGGTTATATTGCTCATCGACGTTTTTTGGCAAAAGTCTAGATTTAGATAGAGGTTTCGGACTGAACATCACTGTGTTGAGTGAAATAGTTGATTTCATTTATCACATCTAACAGCGCTTGAGCTCGGGCTTTGTCGTCAGTTATTTTCTGAGCTGTTTCAAAAGCCGACCGTATCAGCGCTCGGTCGTCGCTGGCCTGAATCATCATCATTGTGGTGCGAAATTTTTCTTCTGGAGTTTGTTCTAGATGACTTACTAGCGGGCTAAGTTGTTCCAGCGCCTGCTTTTTTAGATCAGTTAAATCGTCTGACGGTTCGTGGTTTTCATCTGTTGTACTTGAACTGTCGTCATCAGCTGTAGGAGTACTCAGTGATGGAGCAGAGGATAGCTCGGGTATTGGTGTTGAAGGTGTTTCTGGCTCGGAGATAGGGCTTCCCGAGGAGCTATCCGAGCTATCTGGAATTTCTGGTGCACCCGACTTTGACCCAAATACTGAGTTTACGGCTGATGCTGATGGAGAAATAATAGGTCCATTTATAGGGTCGGGCATAGCGACTTGTAATGTACCAGATTTATCATCTGCAGGTTTTTGTTGATTGCCAGCGTCACTTCCAAACATATCTCCACCCCCTATAGCATAAAAACGCAATGTTCATTTAGCTATTTTCAATTTACAATATATAAAGCATAACAACAATACTTTAAAATGGGAAGAGACTTATATATGCTGGATGATCTAAAGTTTATACACGAAAAAGATGTTCAAGATGCGCTAGGGGTTGTAGAAAAACAATGGCAACAACTAACATATTCGTTCACTACAACTTTCGAACCGGTCAGAGAAATTAGAAATGTAGTTTTAGGTGGAATGGGTGGCTCTGGCTGGCCTGCGCTGTATGTCAAAACATGGCCAGGAGTAAAAGCACCGTTTGAAGTCGTCAATAATTACAATATTCCAGATTATGTAAACGAACACACGCTGTTCATTGCTTCTAGCTATTCTGGCAATACAGAAGAAACACTTTCTGCACTAGCTGAAGCTGAACAAAAAAATGCCCAAATAGTTGTATTTGCGGCAGGTGGCAAGCTCCAAGAACTGGCCAAAGCAAAGAATTTGCCACTATATCTTATACCGCAGGGTACTCAACCCAGGATGTCATCATTTTATTTTATTTCTGCATTTTTACAGCTGTTATCTCCGCTTGGCTTAGTAGACTCCGCTAGTCTGGAAGAAGCAAAACAAGTATCACAATGGCTCAGTAATCAAGTGGAAGTTTGGCGACCTACAACCCCAACAAAAGACAATCCTGCAAAGCAACTTGCACTGGAAATAATGGGCAAAACACCAATAATTTATAGCGGTCCTTTGTTGGCCCCAGTGGCAAACAAAATGAAAATTTGCATGAACGAAAATGCCAAAAATTTGGCATGGTGGAACCAGTACCCAGAGTTTAACCACAATGAATTTATCGGCTGGTCTAGTCACCCCACGAGTAAACCATTTGTGATAATTGAAATTCGAAGTAATCTTGAGCACGAGCGGGTTCAAAAGAGGTTTGAAGTCAGTGAACGAATGCTTTCAGGGATGCGCCCAACACCCCATGTTATTTCTCCTCAGGGCGACTCCCTCCCAAAACAGATATTTTGGGCTAGCATGTTTGGTGATTTTGTAAGCTTATATCTAGCACTTCTCAATGGACTAAACCCAACACCAGTAGATCTGGTGGAAAAGTTCAAAAAAGCCTTAGACGAGTAGTGTCTAAATAGGTTTGTCTTTTAGGCCTAATAGATATGCTATGTATACCACGATTATGTGCGAGCCGAAATATACAACAAATATTGTGGCTACAACCCAAAGGGGAATGTTTACAAATGGAATAACAAATAATAAACCGCCAACAATAAAATCAATTTGGTCGAAGGGGAACCAGCTAGCTCCGGGCGCTATACCCCGCAAGCGTTTGAAATAACTTTCTACAGCGTCACCAGCCAATGCGCCAAACCCTAACAAACAACCCACCCAAAAAGGACCTAGAGTTACGACAGTGTTTGCATTTAATTTACTGATAATCACTGCTGACAAGCCACCCATAATTGTGCCAAAAATGATTCCTCTTATTCTTTTGTTGTCACCTAAAATGCGTTTTCCTCGATGTTTTTTACCCAAATCAAGTGGCGTGTTCCAGTTTTTGAGTACTGGTATATGATTGGCCAAAATAGGGCTCATATTACTGACGCCGGCAGGTAAAAAGAACAAAATTGCTGCTATATAATCATTCACTTTTTAATTTTCTTTCGGATTTTATGATATTTGGGGTATAGCAGGGAGCGAAAGTCTGGCCGGCTAGTTACTGGCGTGCCTGAAGCAATTGTTTGAACCAAATCATCACGTTTTGGAAGTTCTTTTACTCTGGTGTAGGTTTTGCCAAGCCCCCTGATGCCGTGAGCATCACTACTTGAGGCGCCTATTATATGATTCAGTTTGGCCCAGATGACCGTTTGCGCGCTTCGGTTTTGCAAAAACGCACGACCATTACAGACTTCAACCATGTCCAAATAATCAACAAGTTCTTCCATGGTTCCGGGATGCAATCCTTTTCTAACACTTTCAAAAGGATGGGGCACATAAACCAATCCACCCTGGTCTTTGATTTGTTTGATTGTTTCCAGTGGGCTGTGACCAGGACGAATTTTTTTAGTCAAATATAGCCCGATTATTTCTCCACCAGTTGTCATGATTTCTTCGCCAACAATTATCCTGTCGCCAAGCATTTTCTGCAGTCCTACTGCAAAATCTATGGAGTTATGGTCTGTTACTGCAATTACGTCCAATACATTTGTGCTAAGTATCCTAGCGTACTGATCTGCAGAAATTCCACCGTCATGTGAGGCTGTGGAATGAGTATGGAGGTCAATTTTAAACATTTCTAAGGGTCTTAACTATGTTTGAATACCTTTGCAAAACGGTTAGTGAACCAAAAACCAAAATTATGCTCAAAACAATGACTAACTTGTCAAACAATAGCCCAATTGTGAGCAATAACATTCGAATTTCGAATCCCAGCAACCCGCTTCGAAAAGTCTTGTTTATAACATGTGCTTTACTACGACTATAATGCGCCAAAACAACTTCGCCCCATGCATTCAGATATGTCGTAAGCAGTGAAACTCCCAAAGCTCCAACTAAAATAAATATCGCCACGCGCGTATAAGTGATTTCTAACAGATAAAACACTATACCGCTGTAAAGTATGATTTCTTTAATCCGGTCTGTGGCTGAGTCAATAAACATACCTTCGGCAGATGATTTTTTTTGAAGTCGTGCTAATTCACCATCAAGAGTGTCAAAAAGTCCAAAAAATATCAGAAACAACCCAGCTATGGCAAGCTGACCAGTTGCAATTAAATAAGCAATCGGTACATGCGCAAAAAGCCCCGTATAAGTTACCATGTTCGGAGATATTCGACCCCCAGAAACGCTATTTAGAGCCCCAGCTACATGCCGAATGTACTTTCGCACACCATCCTTTATGGGTTCAACCAAACTCATCGCATACATTATACCCTATATCTGTTACCTAACTATCTAATCGTGATATTATGTTTGTACTACAAAATTAATTTCCTTGGGTGGCGTGTAATTCGCCAATCGGACGTATAGCCGTCGATCCGCATTCGTGTGGAATGATCATGTGAGAATCATGAGCCGACCGTATAGTCGGGATCTCGATTTTTCGGGATGTTGCAACTGCAACAGAAAGGGGAAACTGACATGAAATATATTAAATATGGCTCCGCGGCCGTGGTTTTGGCTGCGCTGTTATGGAGTTTGGACGGACTTTTACGGAGGCAGCTTTATAGTTTGCCGGCACCAGTAATTGTTTTTTGGGAACATATGTTTGGTCTAATCATCCTGACTCCGTTCATAATAGCTTCATACAAGGCGTTTAGAAAACTAACAAAGAAACAATGGATAGCAATCATTGGTGTGTCGTTTCTTTCTGGTGCGGTTGGGACGATTTTGTACACCGCGGCGCTGGGTAGGATACAATTCATACCGTTTTCAGTTGTTGTTTTGCTTCAACAGCTAAATCCAATTTTTGCGATATCAACTGCCGCTGTTTTACTCCGTGAACCTCTGGGCAAACGGTTTTTTGGTTTGTCAGCAGTAGCGTTAGTTGCTGGATATTTTGTATCTTTTCCAGACTTGAGTGTAAACTTTTCTACCGGTTCTGGAACTTTAGTTGCGGCTTTGTTTGCCGTAGGGGCTGCGGCTTGTTGGGGTACTTCCACGGCTTTTTCCAAATACGCCCTAAAGGACACTTCGTCCATGCATATAACCGCACTTAGGTTTGGCTTTACGCCTATTTTTGCGCTAATGTTTGTGTTTTTGTCTGGTAGTTCTCGTGCGCTGGGAAGTCTAACATTTGTTCAGTTCAAATATATTGTCGCGATTACTTTTTCTACGGGGCTAGTCGCACTAATAATTTACTATTTTGGACTAAAGCGTGTTTTGGCATCTAGAGCTGCTATCCTGGAACTTGCTTGGCCGTTGTCGGCAGTTTTTGTAGGGTATGTGTTTCTCAAAGAAGGGCTAACAGCAACGCAAGGCCTGGGAGCAATAGTCATGACGTGGGCAATATATTCCATAGCCAAAGACGCCAAAGCACCAAAATTGGTCAAGCCAAAACTCAGCAAAGCCACGCCTTAGAGAGGTATGTTTCTTTTTAGAAATCTATCTCTGTTATAGTTAGAGTAATGAGACAGGAACTTGAACAGGCAATCGCTGGAGTGTGCAAGGATTTGTTCAGTGTGGATGTGGAGGTTGAACTTACGCGCCCAGACGAACAATTTGGTGACTACGCAACCAATGTGGCGTTGCAACTTAGTAAAAAACTGAACAAAAATCCCCGGGAAGTAGCCGAGGCTATTAAAGAAACCGTTAAACATCCAGCTATAAGTTCAATGAGTATTGCAGGCCCGGGGTTTATAAATCTTGAGTTAACTGATGACGCGTTAGTGCAGTTATCCGAGCAGAAACCGGAGCAAACTTTGGAAGGGGATATAGTAGTGGTTGAATATTCAGATCCAAATCCTTTCAAAGTCTTACATGCAGGGCACCTATACACTAGTGTTGTTGGTGACGCTGTTGCAAAACTTCTAGAAAGTTCTGGAGCAAAAGTTTATAGAGTTAATTTTGGCGGAGATGTTGGTCTGCACGTAGGCAAAGCTATGTGGTCGATTTTGCAAGAGATTGGCGGAGAAAACCCCGACAAGCTAAATGAAGTAAACGAACGCTCCGAATGGCTTACCCAGTGCTATGTAGCTGGTACAACTGCATACGAGAACGATGACAAGGCAAAAAGCGAAATCATCAATCTGAACAAACGAGTATATCAACTATATGCCGACAACGACCACGACTCACCATTTGCACAAATTTATTGGACTTGCCGGCAATGGAGCTATGATTATTTCAAAGAATTTTATACACGAATAGGCAGTCATTTTGATAAATATTACCCAGAAAGTGAAACCGCTCCACTGGGACTACAAAAAGCTCAAGAACTTCTCAAAAGTGGCGTTTTGGAAAAGTCAGATGGTGCAATTGTTTTCAAGGGCGAAGAACATGGACTACACACCCGAGTATTTATAAACTCACAAGGATTGCCAACATACGAGGCAAAAGACTTGGGGCTGACAATTGCCAAAACAAACGACTATCATCCTGATAAATCAATCATCATCACAGGCAACGACATTGTCGAATATATGAAAGTGGTGCTAAAGGTTGTACAACAATTTGACCCAGAACACGCACAGGCAACCACGCACTTGACTCACGGCATGGTAAAACTAGCTGGTGGTGCAAAAATGAGCAGTCGCAGGGGTAATATTTTGCGTGCGGTAGACGTGATTGACGTAGCTCAAGTGGCAAATGAGTCTGCAACAGGACAGAAAGATGAATCCACAGCACTTGCTGCGATTAAATATGCTTTTTTGAAAAACCGAATTGGGGGAGATATTGTTTATGACCCTGCTGAATCAGTGGCGTTAGAAGGCAACAGCGGACCTTATTTACAGTATGCACACGCCCGGGCACGGAGTATTTTGAGCAAAGTCAAAACAGCTGACAGCAAACAGCAGCCGGTAAACAGATTTGAAAAAGATGAGAGAAGTTTACTACGAAAAATTGGTGAATACGCAGAAGTCGTGGACAGAGCAGTGCAATACCTCATGCCACATCACGTTTGTATGTATTTATATGAACTTTCACAAGAATTTAATAGATTTTATGAACACAATCGAGTAATTGACGATCCTCGTCAATCTGTGCGTTTAACGTTGGTACATTCCTATGCTGACATTCTAAAAAACGGCTTAGAGCTACTAAATATCCCAGCTCCAGACACGATGTAATTATGAAATATGTAATTTTTGATTTTGATGGCACTTTGGCGGACATGAAATCGCTTTTTTTAGAAATAGGCAATGAAATTGGTAGTAAAAAAGGCTGGCCAAAAGTCGATGAAAAATTTTATGAAAAATTGCGCAAAGGCAACATCAAAGACGGTCTAAAAACTCTTGGCGTGTCTTATCGAGACGTGCCGTATGCTTTGGTGCAGGCAAAACGGATGCTAGCACTTCGAACAAACGAAATTGAACTTTTTCATGGTATACCAGAGCTTATAGCTCAGCTTCATGCTGAAGGAATAGAGATATGTGTTTTAAGTACCAACAGCAGAAAAATTATCTTGTCAGTGCTTGGCAGATATAATCTGTTAGACAAAATAAACGTACTGCCTTCTAGCGGACTTTTTGGCAAAGCTCCAGTTATCAAAAGGTTTACCAGATCTAAAAGAGCAAGTAAAAGTGATGTCTGGTATGTTGGCGATGAGCTCAGAGACATTGAAGCTGCCAAAAAAGCAGGCGTCAACAGCATAGCAGTCACCTGGGGCTTGCAACATCCCAGCACTTTAAAATCTGCCAAACCGACGTATGTAGTCGATAAACCACAACAGATTGCAGACCACCTACTATAATAGTTGCAAAAATGTTATAATAATTCTATAAAGTGGGCTAGAAAATTTAAGTTTTTTGGAGGATATATGTCATCACGCAAAAGTTCAGTCAAAAAGATTGCTGGTAAAACAGAGCTAGTAATAGTACTTCCACCAGTAAAAGCACCCAAATGGTTGCAGGGGTTTACCGATTTTGTTCGAGAACAAGGCGTAGTTGGGCTATCTGTTGGTCTTATTTTGGGTATTGCAGCTAAAAGCGTTGTTGATTCACTAGTAAGCAACATATTTAACCCATTGATTGGCCTTTTGTACGGTGGCGGTGATTTTAGTACTAAATACCATTGTCTTAAATCTGTTGATGGTGTTTGTAGTAGTAAGCTTGGATACGGTAATTTTATAAACGCCTTAATAAGTTTTACGATAGTTGCGATGGCAGTCTATTTTGTTGTAAAAGCATTGAAACTGGATAAACTAGACAAAAAAATTAAATGATTTGCGTAAGTTTCATCTATAATAAGACGTATGAAACTTACTGATGAAGAGTGGAAAAAGAAATTAACTCCTGAGCAATTCAAGGTGTTACGGCAGAAAGGCACGGAAGCACCATTTTCTGGTGAACTTACAAGCAACACCAAAGACGGTGTTTATAATTGCGCAGCTTGTGGCGCTATGCTGTTTAGTAGCGATTCCAAGCACGAATCCAAAACACCAGGTCTTCAGGGTTGGCCAAGTTTCGCGGAAATTGCAGATGGCGGAGCAGTCGATTTGGTAGAAGATAATTCTATGGGCATGAAGCGCATAGAAGCCGTTTGCGCTAAATGCGGAAGCCACTTAGGACACGTGTTTGAAGGCGTAGAAGACACCCCAACAGGCAAACACTACTGCATAAACTCCGTCTGCCTCAACTTTCAACCAAAAAAGAAGTAGAATAGATACATGACAAAGTTCCAAGTACATATTATAAAAATGGGCGGTACGATTGAATTTTTTGACCCATCTTACGACGAATTAATAAAAAAGCTAATTGGAATTGACACATCTTTAGAGAATTACTTCAATAGAATTTTAAAACCACACTTCGAGTACGATATTGATACAGTTGCACAGAAAGATAGTAGGGAGCTTACCAAGGGAGACCGTGAACGACTAGTTGATTTAATTGGCAAATCTGAGGAAGACGATATATTAATCACTCACGGTACGTTTACAATGGTAGAAACAGCTAAGTATATCGAAGATAAAATAAGTGATTCTAAGAAAGTTATATTGACTGGTTCAATGATCCCTTTGACTGGATTTAGTACATCTGATGCTGGGTTCAATCTAGGATTTGCTATTGGGACATTCCCACTCTTAAAACCGGGCGTCTACATATGTATGAATGGCGGTGTTTTCACTTCTGATGATGTACAAAAAAATCCACAACTTTTTAGGTTCGAGTAAAATTTAACTGGTACAATAGAACCCAATGGATGATGATATTCGAGATCGATTTCGGGGTGGGACCAGGAAGGACCCAATCCCAACTAATTATGGTAGACAAAAGCGACCTGCTCGTGCCGAACCACCTAAGCCTGCGCAAAAAGAACCTACAGTAAACCCTACTTGGGCATCTGTTTTGACAAACAATGTCAAAACTACTGCATCGCAACCTCGTACCTCATCCCCAGCAAGACCGTCCAAACCCGCCAAAAAAACTCGCCGAAAACTAAAACTTTTTAAACGTGGTAAAAAACGTACAAAAAAATCGAACAAGAAGAAAAAGATTCTATTCATAATGCTATTTTTGATTATTATTTTGGCTGCGGGAGGGATATTTTATACATTTAAAAAGGGAAGCAAAAGTGATAAACAGTTCGAAGATACCCTAAAAACTCCCGATTCAGCGTCTACCGTAACATCAAAACCGACAGGAAAAATTCGATTCACTGCAGTTGGTGACAGCATGGCATTCGAGTCTATTAACGACGCTGCAAAACAGCCAGACGGAAGCTACAACTATTTACCTATGATGTCTGGCTTCAAGCCATTTTTTGATAAATCAGACATACGACTGTGTAACGAGACAACTCCTGGTGGCGGAGACAAAGGTGGATTAGCAATCAGCGCATACCCAACTTTTAATGCCCCAGTAGAATGGTCATCTGGTTTTGCAGGGCTTGGGTGTAACATAATAAATCTTGCAAGCGAGCACATTAACGACAAAGGTCAGCCAGCAATAGACGCTACACTAAATACGCTGGAAAATTCTAAAAATATTTTGGCAGTTGCAGGAGCTAACCGTTCGGCAGAAGAGCAGGCAAAGATACGATATTTTACAGTCAAAGGTTTAAAGTTTGCATATTTATCTTATGCAACCAAAAGCTTAAACACGCAGGTGACCCCGTACGGACTAAACATGTACAGCGACGAACTGGCAACTCAACAAATAATCGAAGCACACAAAAATGCTCAGGTAGTGCTTGTTAGCATCAACTGGGGCACTGAAGACAGCAATGACATCAACCCTGACCAAGAGCGTATTGCTCAACATCTGGCAACTCAAAACGTAGATGTAGTCGTTGGGAGTGGACCAAATGTACTTCAACCAACCAAAATACTGGATGGAACGGATAGTCATAAGACGCTGGTATGGTTTAGTTTGGGCAATTTTTTGGGCTCGCAACTTCCTATAAATAATTTGATAGGTGGTATGGCAGTCATGGATATTGACGTTGCAACACTTACGGTTCGAGAACCCAAACTTCTGCCTGTATACATGCATTATGAATGGACGGCTGCTCAAAAAGCATCAAGCCAGGTAAAAGCCAGACATGATTTTATGCTGTGGCCGTTAGATTTAGCAGGTGAGGCACTTGCTAAATCTCAAAACAACACCACCGTAGATGCCCAAACTACCAGAGTGACGGATATATTAAATAAATATACACCCGTAAAAGTTATAAAAAGCACCGAATTTTAAAATTCCTGTAAATACGCCTTTAGCTAGTAGGGTTGTTTGTCGGGGATTTCGTTGAAAAATTCTTCTAGTGTTTGTATGTTTTGGTTGTGCATTTCTGTGGCTAGCTCCACTCCAGTGTACCGGAAGTGCCATGGCTCAAAATCATAACCGACAATGTCATATTTGCCCTCTGGATAGCGTAAAATAAAACCGAATTTATAAGCGTTTTCGGCTAGCCACTTACCTTCGGCAGTATTGGCAAAACATACTTCTAGTTCACATTCTTTTGAGGTAGCACCTAAATCTACCGCCAATCCAGTTTGGTGTTCACTAGTACCGGGGCGGGCGCTCACTTTGTCCGCGCCAGCTTGCCCAAGCTTTAGCACATAGCCGTTGTAGACAGATACTTGTAGTTGGTAAGATCTATATCCACTAGCAAGCAATAGTTTTATATTTTCTTTTTTGGCTGAAGTAATCATGTTTTCCAAAGCAGTTGCGGGCTCTTGACGGAGCCTAGACTCACTACTGCTCGGTGAGCGTAGGGCCACCTTGGGTACGGTCAAGTCGTCTGGTGCGTAGGATACAGGGTTTATAGGGCGTACTTTGCTGACAATCCACCATAGGCTTCCTGGCTGGTCCAAGGGATGTGTTGTTTTATCAAATGTGGATGTGGTTTCAGATTGGGTAGGGGCGTTTTTGGAATCTTTACTACTTGGGGCACTAGCGTTTTTGGCAAAAAGTAATATAAAAGTTGTAAAACCTAACACTAGGATTGTTGCAAAAATTGTTTTCTTCACAGTTTTATTATACGCAACTACTGCAATCAAGGTATAATTCGTGAATATGATTGATAAAAAAGCTATTCCCACCAAACTGTTGTGGGTAGATCTAGAGATGACTGGTTTGGACGTAGAAAGTGATGTGATTTTGGAAATAGCGGGTGAAGTAACGGATTTTAGCTACAAAACACTAGGTAGTTACGAAGCAATCGTAAAACAAGACCACGACACAGTAGTATCTCGTATGCAGGCAAACATTTGGTGGCGTGATTATCCTGCAAACCGTGATGAGTTTATACAGAAACTACCAGGGGGCAAGGAACTAAGTGTAGTTGAACAAGAAATGATTGCTCTAGTACAAAAACACTTCGGTGATGAGCCTGCTGTTCTGGCGGGGAATTCTATACACAACGACCGCGCGTTTATAAAAAAATGGATGCCAAGCCTGGACTTAAAACTTCACTATCGTATGTTAGATGTCAGTAGTTGGAAAATAGTTATGCAGGCTAAATATGGAGTAAATTTCGAAAAAAAAGAAGTCCATCGCGCATTTGATGATATCCAAGCTTCCATTGCAGAATTGCAGAGCTATTTAGAATATTTCAAGAACAATGATTAGCTTATGAAACAGATTCGAGCTGTTATTTTTGATATGGACGGTACGTTGATTGACAGCACAAAGTTAATACTTGGGGCATACCAACACGTTCTATCGAAGTATGGCGAGGACTATGACGAAAAAATTATCAGAACGTACATTGGACGTACACTAGAGCATACTTATTCTGAGATTGCCCCCAGTCACGATTCAAAAAAGTTGGCAGGGTTGCATAGGGATTGGCAAATAGAAAGAAAACACTTATTTCAGGGTTTCGAGGGTCTAGCGGAATTACTAACAAATCTTGCAAACAAAGGTCTTAAACTTGGAATATACACTAGCTCCGGTAGATTACGAACAAACTCCGTGTTTGAAGTTCTCAATATAAATAAATATCTAGATGTAGTTTTGTGTGGTGATGAGGTTGTAAATCCGAAACCGCATCACGAAGGAGTAGTCACGGTTGCAAATAAATTAAACGTGAAACTAGACGAAGTGATCATGGTGGGCGACGCAGAACACGACATTTTTAGTGGCAAAAACGCTGGAGCAACAACAATTGGTATAACGCATGGGTTTGGAACCCGTGAATCACTGGAGAAAGCCGGAGCCGACTATATAGTAGATAACATCAAAGAACTTCAGAAACTTCTGCTAAAGCTATGTAAATAAGCTAGGTTCTTGGTCTTATATTCGATATTCTAGTTGTTATGGATCATAAAACAGTTGAAGAATATGTGTTAAGTATGCCAAACGCCCGATTGGACTATCCATTTGGTGAGGAGGTTGCAGTGTACAAAGTTGGTCAGTCCGATGGCGGAAAAATGTTTGCGCTGATACCAGAAGGCAAAAAACCAATGCAAATTAGTCTAAAATGCGACCCGCAACTGTCAGAAATTCTCCGAGCAAAATACGAAACGGTTCTAGAAGGCTATCATCTAAACAAAAAACACTGGATTACAGTGATTTTGTCCGGGCAATTGCCACGGGAGGAGGTTCAGGGGTTGATATTGCATTCTTATAATTTGGTCAGTGGCGTAGGAGA
This sequence comes from Saccharimonadales bacterium (SeqCode), assembly GCA_038206875.1. Classification (GTDB taxonomy): domain Bacteria; phylum Patescibacteriota; class Saccharimonadia; order Saccharimonadales; family JBBQAJ01; genus JBBQAJ01. Next base: position 36,657 of record JBBRAK010000003.1, on the reverse strand, counting down.
CCAATCGGCACCGGATCTGAGCTAGGTGATGCTTCAGGTAGTTGAATCTACCTATAAAACCTGCTCAAGTTATTCATCTTGAGTTTTCAAAAGAACATTTACCGCATTGAAGTTTTTGGATAGGGTATCTTTTGTAGAAGTCTTCGAGGTAGCATCATATACATTTTTGAGGGATTGTTGGTATTTTAATAGGCTAGCGTATATGAATTTTGTAAATTCTTCGTCAAACTGATTGGATTGGTCAGCAGTGGTTAGAAGGGTGTCTGTTTTGGCATCTGCACCAGTGGCCAAGATTTTTGGTTCTGTGGGAGCGCCGGCTTTTTTGGCCAAAGCTAGCAAATCAGGTTGCTGTGAAGTCAAACTTAATCTGGTAGTTATGGCTAAATTTTTGGCTTTTGATTGTCGGGCTTTCTCTACTCCGATATCACTCACTCTAATCAGTTCTGCTTGTTGTAGAACCAGACTTGTATATTCATTTTTAAGCGATTTTGCACCACTGTTTAGTAGAGAGATTACCAGCATCCCAATCAAGAATAGTATGACTACACCGCCACCAATGAATATGAGTCTACTAGTGAGTGAATTTCCACCAGGGAAAAGCTTTTTTTTAGGCTGCGAGGCTGGGTTAGTTATGAAATCATACGGGTTGTTTTGGGCAGTTATTGTTTGCAAAGGTGGTGGTGCGGGTGGGGCTAGGGGTTGGACACCAGAATTGTCGTCTGGCTCGTTACTATCTTTTTTGATTAGCAGTCCTGCTAATTTATCATTAGGCATAAGCAATATTGTAACAGCTGATTGCAGATAATATATTGCGGTTAATTTGATCCCCTTATGCTGTACGGTGTCTCTTAAAAGCTGTACCCTAGTTATATGGATGCGGTAGAAGAGGTTAAGTCTCGGTTAAATATAGAAGATATTATAGGTGAATATGTTCAACTAAAACGAGCAGGTCGAAACTTCAAAGGCTTAAGCCCATTTAATGACGAAAAAACACCAAGCTTTGTTGTCAGCCCAGAAAAACAGATTTGGCATGATTTTAGTAGTGGTAAGGGTGGTAATGTTTTTAGTTTTGTCATGGAAATGGAAGGGCTGGATTTCAAAGGCACTTTAGAACTTTTGGCGCGAAAATCCGGGGTGGATTTGGAGCAGTACGGCAGTAGAACTGCAGGCAACGCAAAGCTTAAAGAGCGACTGTACGAAGCCCTAGAAATGGCAACAAAATTTTATCAAGTACAGTTTAGCAAAAACAAAATATCCCTAGATTATGTGCTGAAAGAACGAAAATTTAGCAAAGCAACAGCTTTAATGTTTCGGCTGGGATATAGCCCAAACAATGGAACGGCATTGATTGATTTTCTTGCAAAACACAAATTTACATCTGACGAGATACAGAAATCCGGCCTATCCGTCAGTCGATATAATGGAGCAAACGACATGTTTCGAGGGCGTTTGATGGTACCACTTCAAGACGCTCAAGGACGAGTGATAGGTTTCACTGCTAGGCAACTAGATGACGACAAAAATGCACCCAAATATATAAACACTCCGCAAACCTTGTTATACGACAAATCACGCCATGTTTACGGACTACATTTGGCAAAAGATGCCATAAGAAAACAAGGTTTTGCCGTATTGGTAGAAGGAAACCTGGACGTGATTGCAAGTCATCAAGTAGGCGTGACCAATGTCGTCGCTACGGCTGGCACCGCGCTGACAGAACCTCACCTAAAGACTATTAGTCGTTTTGCTGGAGATATACGACTGGCTTTTGATGCTGACAAAGCAGGATTGGCTGCTACTGAGAGGGCAATCCCAATCGCTAGTCGAGTGAAGGTTTCACTAAGTATAATTACTATATCTGAAGGTAAGGATCCTGACGATTTGATAAAATCAGACCCCAAACTTTGGGAAAAAGCCATTACTAAAAGGCAATATGCTTTGGACTGGCTAATTGAACGGTACCAAAAACAACTAGACCTAAAAACAGGTCAGGGCAAAAGGCGATTTAGCGACATATTGTTTCCTACAGTTCGCGGACTTCAAGATGCCGTAGAACAAGATCACTATTTACAAGAAATATCTAAAATAACAGGTATCAGAGTTGAAGCTTTGGACTCAAAATTGTCACAAAATGAAACACCTAAACATCTCAAAAAAAACCAGAGTAAACGAAGTGTTCAAACAGACCAAATGCAGTTAGAGTGGGCAAAAACACAAGATCATTTGCTGGCATTGGCCCTTGTCCGTCCGTATCTACGGGACCAGTTGGAAATGGTCGATCCAGAGATGTTGCCTCAAGACACAGCCAGAAAATTACTTACTTTTTTGCAGTCAAATCCTGAATTTGACGGAGAATTGGCAAAAGCACCTCTGTTGCGAGATATTGTAGACTATGTTAAAATAGTGGCACTACAATACGAGGCGTTATTTATTGATCTCGATGAGCACGAAGCGCGTTATACCGCCAATCGACTCCGAATCCGCCTCATAGATATGTTTGTTAAAACTAAAAAGATACAAATAAGCGAAGCTTTGAAAGATGCAGACGACGATATGACTCGCAAACTTCTGGCACGTGCCAAAACATTAGACAAATTACTAAACACCAGTCAGGAGACTTTTTAAATGGCAGATGAACCACAGATAGCAGATGAAAATGTTGATTCAGTTTTAGAACAAGCCAAGACGGATCTAATTACTAAAGCCAAAAAGGACAAAAAAATTGACCAACGGGAAATTTTCAAAGCAATTTCCGATACCCCAGAACATGTCGATATACTTGATCAGCTATACACCGAACTAGCGGATGCCAGCATACCTATTACAGGGATAGAACCCACCACGGCAACAGGCGATGCCTGGACTGCAGATGATGACGAAGAAATCGTCATAGACGAAAAAGTATATTTAGACGACATAGCAGACGACTCAGTACGCTTATATTTACGTGAAATTGGCAAAATCCCACTGCTAACTTCACCAGAAGAACTAGCACTAGCCAATCAGGTGGTGGCTGGAGTAAAAGGCGCCAAAGACAAAATGGCAGAAGCCAATATGCGGCTAGTTGTAAGTATTGCCAAGCGATACGTAGGGCGTGGTCTAGACCTGCTAGACCTTATACAAGAGGGAAATACAGGACTCTTGCGTGCAGTAGAAAAGTTTGACCCCGACAAAGGTTTCAAATTTAGCACGTATGCTACTTGGTGGATTCGACAGGCTATAACACGTGCTATAGCAGACCAAGCTCGAACTATTCGAATACCCGTCCACATGGTTGAAACTATCAACAAGCTACTTAGAACACAACGACGCCTAACTCAAGAGCTCAACCGTGAACCATCCAACGAAGAAATCGCCAAAGAAATGGAAATTGACGTCGAAAAAGTCGAACACATCATGAAAATTAAACAAGACATCTCAAGTTTGGACGCATCTGTCCGTGATGACGAAGAAGACAGTGTACTGGCTGACTTTATAGAGGACGAAGACACAATTTCCCCAGAAGAATCGGCCACAAACCAGTTGCTCAAAGAACACGTAAAAGATATGTTAGGCGCTCTAACTGAGCGAGAGCAAAAGATTTTGAAGCTACGGTTTGGTTTGGAAGACGGCAAAAGTCACACGCTTGAAGAAGTAGGACAAGAATTTAGTGTGACCCGAGAACGAATTCGTCAAATAGAAGCCAAGGCGTTGGCTAAACTTCGCAAGCACAAAGATTCCAAAAAACTACACGACTATATCAAGTAGTCGTTCACTTTTTTCCCTCAGGTCCCGGTCCATGCAGACAAGCAATGATTAATATGCATTGCCCTTGGCAAATGTGACCTGAGTGAAAACAATTCACTTAAGGGGTCGAATTTAACATTTTGTTGCTACAATGGAGGGCATATGAAGATTATTGGATTAGCTGGGACTCATGCCAGTGGAAAAGACACTATTGCAGACTATTTGGTGAAAAATCACGGGTATTACCATGTTTCTACTGGAGATATAATCAGAGATGTTGCATTGCACAAATACGGTTCGGTTGAACGACCAGTCCTGTACAAAACCGCAAACGAAATTCGGACAAATCATGGACACGGTGCCACAGGTCATATGGCTTTAGATAAGTTTGACGAAGTAAAAGACAAATACAAAGGTCTTGTAGTAAGTGGTTTTAGGGCAATTGCTGAGGCTCAAGCCGTTAAAGACAAAGGAGGTGTGATTGTATTTGTTGATGCGCCTGAGCGAATGAGATTTGAGCGACTCAAAGAGAGAGCTAGGGTAGAAGAAGGTGGTCTGAGTTTTGAGGAGTTCAAAAAACGTGAATCAGCCGAAAACGGGAGTATTGACCCAGCATTTGACATAAGTGCAATAAAATCTATTTCAGACTACGAAATATTCAACAAAACTAACAACAAAGCTGAATTTATAAAGGACGTAGAGAAAACTCTCGGCTTAATTTAATTAGCCCTAAGTACCGAGAACACTAACGGAGCGTGCAATTAATAGTGCGAGTGTGAAAACAGAGATTAGTGACTGAGTCGCCATGAGCATTTTTGCTTGAAGGCTGACTGGTTTTGAGTCAGCGGGCGCAAAGTTTACAGCATTTGTAATTGAAAGATATAAATAATCACCAAACTTAGGTCGCCATCCTGGAAAATCTCCTGGTAAACTTTGTTGAGTAAACTGAAAATCTTTGTCATTCTTTGACCAACGAGAATTTGTGAGACCTGGACTGTCTATTTCCCAATACCAAAGCGAATAAACGATTATGTTTGTTAAAAATATTGCCACTGCTGATGCGAGCAGTTGTTCTCCATTTAACGCGCCATGACCGATAATAAGTGAGTTTAGAACAAACACTAACCCGGTGACATTTGCGATTGATATTAATCCTAAAAGTCCGATTGCAAAAACATGGTGTAATCCCCAAGAATTTGTTCCCCGAATATTTATACTTATGGCAAGTAAAGAAGCAAGGACTAGCTCTATAAAAATAATGAAATAGTGTGCGCCGGGCACAATGTTTGCTCCAAACCTGGCAGTTAAAATTTGCAAACTAACTGCAGCAAGCAGTGCAAAAAGCGCTTGAAATATTTCGGCCTCACTAATCACATGTTGTTTCATAAATTTAGTGTATCATCTTCTAAACTCAAGCACTTATTAATCGTCGTCCCCGCGAGTATACTGTAGTTATATGGCGGAGCGAAAAAAGTTAGCGATTATTGACGGGAAGTCTGTTTTTTATCGTGGCTATTATGCTATGCCAAATCTAAGCACCAAAGATGGTACGCCGACGGGTGGTGTATTTGGTTTTGCAACCATGGCTCTGGAAGTTATTCGACGGCTAAAACCAGACTATGTATGTGTTGCGTGGGACAAGCCAAAAACAAATATCCGTAAACGTTTGGCTATATATCCCGAGTACAAAGCTGGGCGTAAGCCACCACCACCAGATTTTTATGAACAAATTCCTATACTGCACGATTTGTTAGATGCTTTTGGTTGGCCACTTTACGAACTCGATGACTTTGAGGCAGACGACATTATGGGAACTTTGGCCATCCAAGCCACCGCCAAAGACATAGAAACCATGCTCATAACTTCCGATTTAGATATGTTACAAATGGTTGATTGGCACGTAAGTGTGTACGCGCTTAAAAAAGGCCTAAGTAATATTGAGCTGTATCATCCAGAAAGCTTTGAAGCAAAATATGGCATAAATGCTTCGCAATTTTTAGACCTAAAAGCTCTAAAAGGTGATAGCTCTGACAACATACCTGGCGTACCAGGAATTGGAGAAAAAGGAGCCATAGAACTACTAAAGGCACATGGAACGTTGGACGGAGTGTATGACAATTTAGTTTTGGTCAAAGAAACAACCCGCAAAAAATTAGAGTCCGGCAAAGATTTAGCATATATGAGTAAAAAACTTGCCAGTATTTGGACAGATGCTCCGATTAAGCTAGATTTAACACAGCTAGACGGTACAAAGGCGAACCCCGATCGAATACGTGACACATTGCAAAAATTAGAATTTCGAAGTTTGCTCAGACAACTACCCGAAATAATGCAAATGACAGAAACTCCGCAACCTGCCCATGTTCCGCTAGATGTGGCGATTGGCAAACAAGAAATAATTAAAACCGAACAAGAATTAAGTGCAATTCCACTTAAAAACGCCAAAAAACTATATATGCACAGTTTTAGCGCAGGCAAGCATGGCAAAAATCCACTTGTTTTAGCTCTGAGCGAAGATGCAAAAACAACATATGTCCTAGATTTAGCCAGACTAAAGGCTAAAGTTTCAAAAAAACTGTCAGAAATTATTACAAGTAATACGAAAATTATCGGACATGATTTAAAATCCACATTACAAGTGTTGTTGAGCCTAGGAGTTGATCTGCCGGAAATAGAACACGATATCCAGATAGGTGCATTTTTAATAAATCCCCTAAGGCGCGAGCTTTCGTTAACTGAGCTTGCTTCAGCAGATCTTGGCTTTGAGGGTAAAGGTTTTGAGGATTTTACTCCAGATGAAATGACTGCAAACGAAACGGAAATAGTTGCTTTTATCAAAGCCCTTCACGAACAACAAGTTGTAGCTTTAGCAAAAACTCCAAAACTAGCCAAACTTGCCAAAGACATAGAGTTCCCAGTAATTGTAGTGTTAGCGAGGATGGAATACGAGGGAATTCAGTTGGATTCTGGCTATTTGAGCGTTATGGCGGAGCAGTTAAATGACGCAGTAAGTGACCTTGAACAACAAATTTATGGATATGCAGATGAGGAGTTCAACATCGCATCGCCTTCGCAACTTGCTGACATTTTATTCAATAAAATTAAGCTACCAACCGCCGGAATTAAGAAAGGGAAAACTGGCTATTCAACTGCTGCAAGCGAACTAGTAAAACTGCGCGAAGCTCATCCAATAATTGATTTTGTTACTCAGTTTCGTGAAGTTACTAAACTCAAAAACACTTATGTAGATACTTTGCCAAATCAAGTGGACAAAAACTCACGTGTGCATACAACCTTCGCGATGACCGTAGCACAAACTGGTCGGTTAAGTTCAAATGACCCGAATTTGCAAAACATTCCGGTCAAGACCGATCTAGGTAGACAGATACGAACGGCGTTTGTGGCTGGTAAGGGTAAAATGTTTGTCAGCGCCGATTATTCTCAGTTTGAGCTGAGAATAGCCGCGTATTTGTCCAATGACCAACGACTGATTGATATGTTTAACAGAGATGAAGATGTACATTTAGCTACAGCCGCAGAAGTATATGACAGAAGCCCAGAAGATGTTACTAAAAATATGCGTCGAGAAGCAAAAGTAATCAATTTTGGCATTATGTACGGTGTGGGTGCCCACGGTTTGGTTCAACAAACCAGTATGAATTATGATCAAGCCAAACACTTTATTACCAAGTACTTTGAAATCCGTCCAAAACTTAAAGTTTACATTGATTCAGTAAAAGAACATGCCAGCAACGACGGCTACGTAGAAACACTGTTTGGTAGGCGCAGGCCTACGCCCGACGTACATTCGAGTAATTTTGCAGTTCGCGAAGCAGCATTTCGTGCCGCGGTAAACGTGCCATTCCAGGGAACGGCAGCTGACATCATGAAATTAGCCATGATAGAAGTAGACGAAAAATTACTTAGCAAATCGTGCAAAATATTATTGCAAATACACGACTCCCTGATCATGGAATGTGACGAATCAGAAGCTAAAACAGTAGCCAAAAAACTAAAAGAAGTCATGGAAACTGCCTACAAACTACCCGTTAAACTCACCGTAGACACCAGCATAGGCAAAAACTGGGGCGAATTGTAACTCTAAGAATCTTCATGTTTGATGAAGGATACATTGCTATTTGCAGGAGCTTATATTAGATAGGACAATGATTTTTCTGTATACTAGAGAAGTTACTAGCAGATTTATGGCGAGTGTTACTATTGTTTCCAACAGGCTACCGATTAGTGTAAAAAAAGTCGGTGGCAAATTGAAATTCTACCCGAGTTCGGGCGGGCTAGCGACTGGTTTGGCCAGTTATACTGAGGATAGTAACAACAAATGGGTTGGATGGCCTGGAATTGTCTCAGACGAACTGACTGACAGCGAAAAGGAACGAATCAGTTCTGAGCTTGCCAATTCAAACTGTTATCCGGTTTTCCTGACCCAAAAAGAAATAGAAGATTTCTACAACGGCTACAGCAATAGTATTTTGTGGCCATTTTTTCATAACATGCCCGTTACTCTCAACGATCAAAACAAACTATGGAACGCATATAGGAAAGTAAATCAACTATTCGCAGAAACAGTTCTCAGCTTAAGTAATCCTGAAAGTACGGTATGGGTTCATGACTATCAGCTTATGTTAGTGCCTGAAATATTACGGCAGGAAAGACCGTATGATCTCGTAGGGTTTTTTCTGCACATTCCTTTTCCAGGTGCGGGTTCATTCAAAGAATTACCACATGGAAAAAGTTTATTAAAAGGTGTTTTAGGATCTGATTTAATAGGGTTTCACACAGATGGTTATGTGCAGGATTTTCTAGATTGTTGCGAGCTTTCTCACGTTGGAAAGAGGTCCATTGGCGGAGTGCAAGTTGACGATAGGGTGGTAAAAATCACGGACTTTCCGCTAGGGATTGATTACACTAAATTTTCCAGAGCTGGAAAATCTGACACTGTAAAAAATCTTGTCAAAAAACTTCGCAAAAAATACGGACGTAGGCGAAAAATTATTTTGACCGTGGATAGGCTGGACCCAACCAAGGGCTTGGTTGAACGATTATTAGCTTACAAAGAATTATTGGCTACAAACAAAAAACTTCGCAAAAAAGTGGTCATGGTCATGCTTGCAATACCATCCAGAACAGACATTAAAGCGTATAGAAATCTCAAAAAAGATGTCGAACGTTTGGTCGATGAAATAAACGATACTTACGGCAAACGGGCGTGGCAACCAGTGCATTATATGTACCAAACTGTGCCATTTGACGAGCTTGCAGCAATGTACAGAATGGCAGATGTAGCGTTTATTGCCCCCATAAAAGACGGCATGAATTTGGTAGCCAAAGAATATATTGCATCCCAGTCAGATATGCAGGGTGTATTGATTTTAAGCGAAACTGCTGGTGCGGCTAGAGAACTTACTGATGCACTTTTGGTGAATCCCATGCGCCCAAAATCTATGGTCGAGGGACTCACAGGTGCGATAACTATGTCGCCCAAAGAACTCAAACAGCGCGCCAAAGTTATGCGGCATAAGCTGGCTACAAACACCATCCATCATTGGAAAAGAGCTTTTATGGGAGAGCTAGAATCTTCACATATTCATATGCATGAACGGACTAAATATCTTGCTAAAGGCACACTAGACCGAATGCTGATTGATTTCAAGAAAGCCAATAACCCTACTTTGCTGATTGATTATGACGGTGTATTAGTAAAATATTACGACAATCCTAGCGACGCCGTTCCCAAAACGCATACCATAAGTTTGCTTAAAAAACTTTCTAAAGTAACTGCTGGTGGAGTTATGGTTATAAGTGGTAGAAGCAAAAAAGATATTGAAAAATGGTTGGGTGCGATACCAATTACCTTGGTCGCCGAACACGGAGCATTGATTAGAAAAAACAAACAAAAAACTTGGGTCAAAATTACCAAAGTTTCACCAACTTGGAAAGGTATTTTGAAGCCAGTTTTACAAAAATATGCAGACAAAACTCCTGGAGCATTTGTTGAAGAAAAAGAGTGTTCACTGGTCTGGCACTATAGAAACTCTCCACCGTACTATGCACAGAAATACATGACGGTACTTCGGCGAGTGCTAAACCCAATACTTAACGAAATGGGACTCAAGATTTATAGAGGGAACATGATTTTGGAGATCAAATCACCATATGCCAACAAAGGCGCAGTTACCGAACAATGGATTAGGCCCAAACATGACTTTATCCTTGCTATTGGAGATGATTATACTGACGAAGATATATTTGCGGTATTGCCGGAAAGTGCATATAGCGTAAAAGTTGGTAGAGGCAAAACACTTGCCAGATATCGAGTCAACAATGTAGACGAAGTTCACAAAGTTTTAGAAAAACTAGTACAATCAAAATTATTTGAGCGTGGCGTATAATAAACTTATGAGTGAATTAGATATTTTTATTCCAGACCCAAAACACGAAGCAGATAAACTTGCGGTAGTTGAACATGCTTTGGGAGCAGCTGGTTTGATTGACAGCCATCTTCGCTGGGTTGAAACTGCAGATGCTCCAAGTACTGCTATCTCTGATAGAGATTATGGTTTCTTGCCGCCTAGATTTACTGGTGAGCATGAGGGGTACCGACCAAGCCGTGAGCCTATAAATTTCAAAGAATTAATTGCATCAAAACTTGGTATTACTAACGACGGTAACTATGCCGAGTTCGCCGACCGTGTTGCTGAAGTAGAATCTGGTTGGTTTGATTACATTGTAGCTACTGATTTAGTGGATCCAGACAATCCTAATGCCATTATGGACGCTGCGCATGATGCGTATAGACTTGACACTCTAACAGAAGACAATTTACCTGCTTACGTCTCTTTTTTGCTCGGGGATGCTAAGGCCCTTGCAGATAAGCATGGAGTAAAAATACCTGCACTCATGGAATGGTCGCGTGGTATATGGACAGCAGAAGAAAATGCACACATGCTCACCATGAATGAATATGGCGATATCACAGGTATTACAAATAGCCCAGAACACACTGCGGGGCGTAATTCTCAGCTACGAGCCGGGACCGAAATAACACTAGAACATGTCATACAACTTTTTGCATATACCTCTTGGCAGGAACTAAGTACTCAAATTGCTCACACACGAGACGGTAGGCTGTTCGGTCCAGTTGGATTCGTATTACTAGACGGCATAGGCAAAGATGAGGCACGGCATCATCATGTTTATCAGAGTGTTCTAGAAGCTTTGTACAAGGACTTCCCAGAAGATACGATCCGCACCCTTCATTCGGTCCTAATGAAACCCTTTATGCCAGGCAAAAAGGGAATACCAAACTTTACTCGGAAATCTTTAGCAATTCACAAGTCAGCAATATTTGGCATTGAGCAAGCACATAAAGCGGGTCAACGGGTCTTACAAAAAATTGGACTACTAGACGAGACAAAGGATGTGTCGGGTGTCAGCATAGAAGCTGTTGTTGCTAGGGATGAGCTTCGAGCTCAATATAAGGGTGAAGTGCAACAACAGCGTAGAAATACAGCGAAGTTTGTACTTAACAAAACAATTGCTAAAGAATTGTCAGATGCGCGCAAGGCGTATTCAAATGAAATGGGTCTTGCGGCGTAGCAAACCAAGATCAAAATGCTTGTAAAATGTATAGTTTTGTGGTATGATTATCCTGTTATTTGAGGAATTATGAGATACGGAATAGCAGTTGTAATTATAGCTTTTTTGGCCATTGTGGGAACGGTGGTCCTGGTTAGTAGTGGGGGATCTGAATCGAAGAGTATACCTGCCCGCAATACTGTGGTTGCAGATTATGACTCCAAGGACTCGGCAAGTGTAAGCTGGACTCAAAATGGGCGGTTGGTTGGAGACGACGAGCGTAAGGCAATTCGGGTTACGGTCACTCGTAACAGGCGAACTGTAGAAATTCTTAGCGGTTATTCTGCTCGTGTAGAAAAGAGTTCAGAATTTATAAATACTCCAGAAGCTTTTGAGTTCTTTGTACGAGCACTAGACAATGCAAGTTTTGGAAGAGAGCGTACTGTCAAAAACCCAGATGACCGAGGTATGTGTCCGACGGGAAGTGTGTTTGTATATCGATTAACCGACATGAGTGCTGAAATCATGCGTACTTGGTCTGACTCTTGTAGTAAAGTCGACGGACCATATGGTGGAGGAAATGCTCCTTTGATAGGAAAGCTTTTTAAAGCACAAATTACTGATTACAACGTTTTTGTAAAAGGCGTAAAGCTCTAAGTTCACACAATCTGTTAGAGTGTGTAGACCTCTTTCAGGACACCTACCTCACCCATAAACAGTCCTTGGTAACCAGAACCTCGTAAAATTATATAAACGTATCTAGGGATACGCTGATACAATTATCATGAGATTCTGACTTACCAAACATCTGTTCATGGTCAAAGTAGGATCCTGAAAGAGGTCTAAAGTGATAAAGGCAATAATTTTTGATTGTTTTGGAGTGCTAACTTCTGATACCTGGAAGGAGTTTGTGTCTACTCTAAATCCTGAACATATTCAACAGGCAAGGGCACTAAATCATGAATATGACTCGGCAAAAATCACAAAAACGGAACTACTTGATTCAATCCAACAATTAACAGGTCGTCAGCCAGTGTATGTTGACGACATGCTGGAAGACGATACAGACAAGAATTTGCAACTTCTAGAGTATATCCTGCAACTAAAAAATAAATACAAAATCGGTTTGCTTAGCAACATTGCGACAAACTGGGTGAAAGATCATTTTTTAAGCCTCAAAGAACAAGCACTATTTGATGATATGGTTTTTTCGTTTGAGGCAGGAATGACGAAGCCGAATCCAGAATTATTTAAGATTGCTTGTGAGCGTTTAGAAGTTTCACCGGCTGAAGCTGTCATGGTGGATGACATAGAACACTACTGCGTGGCTGCTCGCGGTTTAGGCATGAAAACTATTTGCTACAAAGACTTTTCCGAGTTCAAATCAGAATTAGTGCGAATATTATCTCATTCCTGACGTTAAAGATATGTTGCTTGTGCTTTTTCTCACACGAACCTGAAATTCTTGACATAAGCGCGTATAATTAAATGTAAGCTTACAAATATAAACAAAGGCAACAAAATGACAGTCGCGCAAAGCTCACACTTTACACACCACGAAGGTGAAATTGCTGATTTTTCAGAAGGAGAACTTGATAGACTACTAGAATTTCATGATCGGTTAGCCTGGAATAGTCTGAATCGGTTAGCAGATCGCCGAAAACATATGGGAGTATTTGATGATGACAAAGAAAGAGGTGAAGCATTATTACAAGATCGTGCTGAGTTGCTTGTTCAGGGTAATCTAAGTGATGAAGCTCCAGTGACAGCAGATGTAGCACGCTCGTGCGCGCCAGCAGTTGGTAACAGGGCTATTTATCTAGTCAATATATCCTAAGTATTAAACGTTTTTCTGTTTGACATAACTCTTGTAATTCATGTAGTCGCATGCGGATTGTACCCGCCAAAGATGAACCTTTAACTGCGATGACAATCTGGTTTTGCTGGGAAGTTATTTTACAGTCGGCTTGAAAATTTTCATGCAAAAAAGTTCGGATTATTAGAATTTCTGCTGGTTCCCGCAAATTCTTCTTCGACAGTACATCACCCAATGACTCACTCATGTCACTATTGTACAATAAGTGAACTATGCCAGAACTTCCAGAAGTTGAGACCGTTGCGAGGGGACTGAACCTATTTATCATAGGCAAGACCATCGAAGCTGTAGATTTTGATTGGGATAAATCATTCCCAAACTCCAGAAATGACGTAAAAACATTTTTGATTGGCGCACAAATAATAAGCATTCATCGTCGTGCAAAAGTTCTGCTGATAGATTTATCAACTGAACACACGCTGGTAATTCACTTAAAGATGACTGGACAACTAGTCTATCGTGGAGTTAAAGAGAGCTTTGGAGCGGGACATCCAAACGATTCTTTGGTTGGCAATCTTCCGGACAAAAGTACCAGAGTCACAATTACGTTTTCGGACAACTCAAAACTATATTTCAATGATCAGCGTAAGTTCGGATGGGTTAGACTTTACCCTACTGTAGAAGTGCCGAACATTGACTTCTTCAAACGAGTTGGGCCGGAACCGCTTGATAGCAAGTTCACAAGTGGTGAACTTGCGAAAAGATTGTTGCGAAGGCCGAATTCTAATATAAAAGCTGTCCTACTAGATCAAAGCGTAATCGCTGGTGTTGGAAATATATATGCCGACGAGTCACTATGGGGAGCAAAAATTCATCCAGCCACACTGGTAGGGAATTTGCCCAAAGCCAAGATAGACAAACTATTTACTGAACTACAATTTGTCCTAAGTCTTGCGATAGAAAAAGGCGGTTCCACCGACAGAAACTACGTAAACGCTGAAGGCAAGCGCGGTAGTTATATGGACTTCGCCAGAGTTTTTCGTCGTGAAAACCTACCATGCCCACGTTGTGGTGCCATAATTATCAAGACTCGGGTAGCCAGCAGAGGCACCCACACTTGCCCAAAATGTCAAAATTCTGATAATCTGTCCTACACATGATTACCACATTGACGGGGAGTAACGGATTTTTACTAAAGGCTGAGATGAAGCGCTTAGTTGATTTGTTTGTGAATGAATTTTCGGATTTGGGTCTGGATAGGATAGACGGAGAAGAGGCGGAATATGACAGAATTCGAGAAAGTTTGGAAAGTTTTCCGTTTCTAGTCAGCAAAAAATTAGTGGTTTTGCGGGCGCCAAGTACAAACAAAGAGTTCGTAGAAAAGATTGAACAACTTTTGGGTGCATTGCCAGAAACGACAGATGTTATTTTACACGAACCCAAGCTGGATAAACGTTCAAGTTACTACAAATATCTCAAAAAAAATTCGGAGTTTAGTGAGTTTAATGAACTAGACAATTTCGAGCTTACGAAATGGGTTACCGAACGGGCAAACATAAGTCAGTCGGACGCAAAATATTTGATAGAAAGAGTCGGTAACAACCAGCAGTTGTTGAGTAACGAGGTAGCCAAACTTGTTACTTATAATCCCAAAGTTTCGAGAGAATCAATAGATTTGCTGAGCGAACCAAATCCGCAGAGTACAATATTTGAACTTCTCGATAGTGCATTTGCTGGGGATTTAAAAAAAATGATGAGACTTTACGATGAACAAAGGGCAAGTAAAGTAGAGCCCCAGCAAATTGTTGCACTGTTAGCTTGGCAGTTGCATGTTTTAGCAGTGATAAAATCCGCAGGGGATAGAGCGGATTCGCAAATAGCTACTGAGGCAAAAATAAATCCGTACGTAGTTAACAAAAGTCGAAAAATTTCACAAAAACTAACCCTCCAAAAGCTAAAAATTTTGATTCACGACTTGGTAGACATAGACATAAAGCTAAAAACCACAGCGATAGATGGAGACGATGCAGTCCAAAACTATCTATTGAAAATATAGTTTAATAGGAAATTTTATTTTTTCTTAGTAGGAGTTTTTTTGGATGTTGTCTTTTTGGGAGCAATTTTTTTTGTTGTTGGTTTTTTCGTGACGACTTTTTTGGCTTTAGCAGTGCTAGCAGTTTTTACTCCGGCTTTTTTGGCTGCTACGGCCAGCTGGCGTTTTTTGCGGGCTACTTTGTTTTTGTGTAGAAGGCCTTTTTTGCCAGCTTTATCTAGTGCACTTTGGGCTTTACTATGACTACTTCCACTTATGGATGTCTGAAATGATTTTAGTGCAAGTCGCAGGATGCGTTTGGTTTTTGCATTTCGGACGGTGGCTTTTCTGGCTACTCGGACACGCTTTTTGGCTGATTTTATAATGGGCATTAAATTTCCTCTAAAGTTAATATTTGCTTAGGAGCACAACTATACAGGGGTGAGCGATGTTTGTAAAGCGACATTAGAAACAACAAACCATTTCCATTATTTTATTCTGCCAAAAACAGATTGAAATAGAGCTATTTTCTAGTTGCTAATTGCTTGTGTTTATGGTAAGGTGTCTAACAGAGGAACAAAAAAAACAAAAATGGATTCCCCAAAAAACCAGATTACTGACAGATTGACGAAGGCGACAAATGTCCTGGTCACTGTAAGTACCAGCCCTTCGGCAGACCAATTGGCCGCAGCAATTGGGTTAACTTTAGTGCTTAACAAACTTGGTAAGCATGCTACTGCTGTATTCAGCGGTGAAATACCAAACACGATTGAATTTCTGCAACCAGAAAAAACACTTGAAAAAACCACCGATAGCCTGAGAGATTTCATAATTGCTCTGGACAAATCAAAAGCCGACAAACTCAGATACAAAGTAGAAGATAAGATGGTAAAAATATTTATTACGCCTTATCGCACCTCAATCACAGATAAAGACCTAGAGTTTAGCCAAGGGGATTTCAACGTAGATGTTGTCATGGCGGTAGGTGTTACAGAATCTAAAGACCTAGACGAAGCCATAACTTCACACGGTAGAATATTGCACGATGCTACGGTGATAAGTGTAAATACTCACGATGGCGCCAATTTGGGAAGCATTAATTGGATTTCAAAAACATCCAGCAGTTTGTGTGAAATGTTACTCGAACTAAGCCTGGGTCTAAAAGAAGATGTTTTAGATGGGCAAATGTCCACAGCTTTTCTAACTGGAATAGTCGCAGAAACCAATAGGTTTAGTAACGAAAAAACAACATCTTCTACTATGCAATTTAGTGCTAAATTGATTGCAGCGGGTGCAAATCAACAGTTGGTAGCAACTCAATTACAGCCCCCTGTACCATTAGTTGAAAAATCTGAAACCAAACCTGTAGTATCTTCCGTCAAAGAGGAAGACGCAGAACTTCCAGAGGTTATGCCAAGCCAAAAAGTGGCGCCACCTGCAGAAATGGCTGAGGTTGCTAAAAAACCTGATAATGGCGCACTTCAAATTGACCACGGTGGAAATAAGCCACTCATAGACATAAACGAGGTGCTAAATGGGGAAGAGCCAGAACCCGAAGAAGATCAACTGGATCAGATAGACATAGACAACAACGGAATTATCAAAACTGCTGACGAAATTGATGACATGACACAAAAAGTAACAGAGCCTTTGACACGAGACGAATCTGTTGCTAACAAATCTAACTCTAGGCTTATAACACAGCCCCCGGCTTTGGGAGGAACGCTTACTGCTAACTCTCGCTCGGATATCGACGATGAGAGTATGGATCTTTTGGGTGCAACGCAACCCCAAGAACCGATTTTGTCACACGACACTAAGCCTTTTGAAAGCCCATTAGCAACTCCAATCAGTGGAGTGCCAGCTCCAACGGCTCAGGATATAATTGGCGCAACACCAAAAAACGCTTTTATTCCAGACAACCCCGTCCCACCAGAGACAATGACTTCAAGTCAAGAAGATACTCTAACGGAGAATCAAGCAGATTCTTTGTCAGATTTGGAAAAAATAGTCGACAGTCCTCACCTAGACCAAGCCCCACCGACAATAAATCCACCTAAATCTACCACAACACCAGATGTCGATGGGATTGATGTTGCGCGAGGTGCTGTCAATGATGCAGTTGTTGGTGTGACCCCTCAAGTCGTAGAGCCAATTCAGTCACTAAATGCACGTCCAATGGATTTGAATTTAGGGGACATGCCGGCCGTAGCTACTTCTCAAGAATCGGCATTTACAAGTGCCAGTAACATGGTTAACCCATCACTAGCTACGCCAATTGCATTTCCAGACCCATATATTGCATCAAACACAAACATGCCTCCAAGCTTAGTCCCTCAAAACCCTGGCTTGCCTGCAGATAACACCGCCGGCAACGTGACAGATCCTACTGCACCTCCACCAGTGCCACCTCCAATGATTCCTCCAATCATGCCACCTCCAACAGACACAAACACGCCTTCATAAGCTATACTAACTTCCGTGAATGGAATAGTGCTAATTGATAAACCGGCTGGTTGGACGTCTTTTGACGTAGTGGCAAAAATTCGCGGAATGGTTAAGCAAGTGACGGGTCTGAAAAAGCCCAAAGTTGGGCATGCTGGCACTCTAGACCCATTGGCGACGGGACTTTTAGTGATTCTGGTCGGGAGCTATTGCAAACGGGCTTCGGAGTTTAGTAAGTCAGACAAAATTTATGAAGTTACCATGAAGCTAGGAGTCACTAGCACCACTGGTGACGAGGAAGGCGATAAGAAAGTAGTGAGTGAACGAGTACCGGATGCTGAGGAAATCCAAAATGTTTTGAAAAAGTTTACAGGGGAGATTATGCAAACCCCACATGCCTATTCTGCTATCAAGGTACACGGCCAAAGAGCATACAAACTAGCCAGAGAAGGCAAAGAAGTGATTATCGAACCCCGAAAGGTGACGATTTACAGCACTTCAGACGTAAATTATGCATACCCAGAAGTAAAGTTTGTAGCAAAAGTATCTCCAGGTACTTACATTAGAAGTTTAGTCGAAGATATTGGCAATGAGCTTACGGTAGGTGCGTATATGACTGCGTTGCGACGCACGCAAATTGGTAGTTTCGGAATTGAACAATCGACTAGCATCAACAATATTAACGCTGAACACATAAATGACAAGCTTCTAGTTGCATAACGGGGGTGGGTGTGTTACTATGTTCTTAACACTCACAATTCTCTTCATTATTTAACAGATTGGGAATACGAAATTCATGATTTCAGCAGAGAAAAAGAGCAAAATTGTAACAGAACATCAAACTAGCAAAACTGACACCGGTTCACCGCAAGTACAAGTATCGATTTTGACAGAACGTGTAACGGAGCTAACGGAACATTTAAAAACACATAAGCATGATTTCATGGCACGACGTGGATTGTTACAAGCGGTTGGAAAGCGAAAAAGATTACTTAAGTACCTTGCTGAACAAGACGGAAAAGCTTATTTAGATTTAGTTAAAAAGCTCAAACTTAGGAAATAATCTGTACAGATTAGTCCCGCATATGCGGGATAAACTTGTGCACATTAAATAATCAGGATTCGGGTTTTTCGCATGCAGAGATCAGATATACGCAACGTCACCGCACAAGGGAATTGGTATATTTGCACCCTGTTTGCGAAAATCCCATATGAAAGGTAGTAGATGGCAACAATAAATCCATTTGGTAAAGAAGTTATAAAAGTAAGTACGGAGTTGTGCGGTCGCACACTAAGCTTGGAAGTTGGCCGAGTAGGTTTTCGTACCACAGGAAGTGTATTGGTTAGTTATGGCGACACTGTTGTACTAGGTAGCGCTCAACTGAGTGATAGGTCTATTCAAGGCATGGATTATTTTCCACTCAGTATTGATTACGAAGAAAAAATGTATGCTTCTGGCAAAGTTAGTGGCAGTAGATTTATTAAAAGAGAAGGACGTCCTTCGGATGATGCCATACTTATCAGTCGTTTAATAGACCGACCAATTCGTCCGTTATGGCCCAAAGGTTATAGGCAGGAAGTCCAAGGAGTCGCTACGGTTTTGAGCATGGATCCAGAATTTCGACCAGATATGGTTGCAATGATTGCTATGAGTACGGCTTTTATGCTGACCGGCGGACCATTTGATGGGCCGGTTGCTGGTTTGAGGGTTGGTCTGGTAGACGGAAAATACAAAGGATTCCCGACAATATCAGAGCTTGAAGGTGATTTGGACTTAGTTGTAGCGGGCACAAAAGCCGGAATTATGATGGTAGAAGCTGGTGCTAGCGAAGTTAGTGAAAAGCAGATAGTCGAAGCGATGGCGTATGCATTTGATGCAATGCAACCTGCCATAAAACTGCAAGAGGAACTTATCAAAAAAGTTGGTGTAGTTGCGCGCAAATACGAATTAGTTCTGCCAAATGCGGATGTACAAGCAGAGGTTGAAAAATGGGTTGATGGCAAATTAGGCCAAGCAATTCGAACAGAATATCCGGAGCGTAACGAACTTATAAAGACTCTAAAAGATGAGTTTCACACTAGCATGGAAGAGAAGTTTGCAGATGAATACGAAGGCAAACTAAGAGCTGATTATGACGAAGCTTTTGTGATGGCACTGCATAAAGACGTTCGCAAGGGCATTGTATCTGACCAGTTGCGACCAGATGGGCGAAAACTGAACGAAATTCGTCCACTTTCTAGTGAAATTAGCATTCTGCCCAGGACTCACGGGTCTTCCTTATTTACGCGTGGTGTAACTCAGGCTATGAACGTAGTTACGCTAGCACCACTTAGTTATGTGCAACTTGTGGATACCATGGAGCGCGAAGGCGAAAGACGCTATTTACATCATTATAATGCGCCGGGATATACCGTAGGTGAGGTGAAGCGAATGGGTTCACCAGGTCGTCGAGAGATTGGACATGGTTTTCTGGCTGAGCGAGCGTTAACAGCTGTATTACCTTCTGAAACAGAGTTTCCGTACATGATACGTTCGGTTACCGAAATCATGAGCCAAAACGGTTCTACCAGTATGGCAGCCACATGTTCTAGCTGTTTGGCTCTAATGGACGCAGGAGTACCGATTAAACGTCCTGTGAGTGGTATAGCCATGGGGCTTATGATGGATGGCGATACTCCCTATGTACTTAGTGACATTGCTGATGCTGAAGATTTTGCAGGTGATATGGATTTCAAAGTAACGGGCACATCCGAAGGCATAACAGCGCTTCAGATGGATATGAAAGTGCATGGTTTGCCGGTTGAGATTCTTCAAAAAGCACTTGAGCAGGGCAGAGAAGGTAGATTGCATATCCTAGAGCACATGTTGACCACGATTGCAGAACCCAAAAAAGAAATGAGTGCTTATGCGCCCAGAGTTGAAGCTATCAAAATCAACCCTGACAAAATCCGTGAAGTTATAGGCAAGGGTGGTGATACTATAAATCGCATAATTGCTGAAACTGGTGCCGAAATAGATATCAAAGATGACGGTACTGTTATGATTGCCAGCCCAAACAAAACATCAATCGATGCAGCTATCAAAATGGTTCGTGATATTACAGTAGAACCTGAAGTGGGCACAATATATGAAAAAGTTCCAGTTGTGAGTGTCTTGGATTTTGGTGCATTTGTACAGATTTTACCTGGAAAAGATGGTTTAGTGCACGTTAGTGAAATGAGCGAAGAACGAATCTCTAACCCTCGTGATGCCGTAAAAGAAGGCGACCTAGTAACTGTTAAATTAGTAGCTATAGACGAAAAAGGTCGCTTGAACCTAAGCATGAAACAAGCTGTAAGAGAACTTGGCAACAAAAAATAAGTATGAAAAGACTACACACCCCAGACCAATTCAAAACTCAATCAGCAAGGATTGGTATGGGTGTTGTAGGTCTAATTCTGACTTACCTATTAGTGACACGGGCAATTGACACCGGTAGTTTAGGGCAATACATGGGCGCCATAGTATTAGTTTTTATAAGCGCACGATTGGTTTTCCGAGGAAAAACGACTAAATGAAATCCACCAAACAGCAAAAACTAGATGAGCTTTCGGAGCAAATAGTGCAAGACGGAGTATGTTCTGACTTGGCAAAGCAGGCATCGCGGTTGGTATTTGGGGCGGGAAACCCAGATACAGAGGTAGTTTTTATTGGTGAAGCTCCTGGGAAAAAAGAAGACGAAACTGGAGAGCCGTTTGTCGGCGCTTCTGGAAAATTTCTAAACGAAATGTTAGAAATGATTGGACTAAAAAGGGCGGTGGTATACATAACTAACATTGTAAAATATCGACCACCAAACAACCGCGACCCATTGCCAGCGGAAAAATCAGAATTTATGCCATATCTAGACAGACAACTGGATATTATCGAACCAAAACTCATTGTCACCCTAGGCAGGCACAGCATGGATGCTATTCTGCCCGGGATGAAAATTAGTCAAGCCCACGGTTTGCCCAAGCGCTACAAAAATAGGGTAATCTTGCCATTGTTTCACCCGGCGGCCGCGCTGTACAACGGAAGTCTTCGACAGACACTGGTTGACGATTTCGCTCGTATCCCATTGATTCTGGAGAAGATAGCATGAATACGAACCCTGAGCGAAGTCGAAGGGCCAAAATCCCATTAATTTTACAGAAAATACAATAATTTACTCATAATTTCAGAAAGGAATATATGAATCCAAAACAACATAATCAAAATAAACCCCAGGACAATAAACCCGGTGGTTCAAATAACAAACCTCAGAGCAATAACCCTAGTTCATCGAACTCAAACGGGCGTAGCTCTTCACGAGGTGCTGCAATTCGCGCACAGCGAAGGGCACAAGATGACGCCTCCAGAACCCTAAATCAATACATAGATTTACCTTCACATGACGAAAAACCCCGTGCAAACTTCATAGACGATAGTCCCAGGCTAAAAGTCATTGGGCTTGGTGGTATGGACGGCGGTGGTTCAAAAAACATGATACTCGTAGAGTATATGAATGACGCAATCATCATGGACTGTGGAAATGATCTTGGTATAGATTTACCGGGAATAAATTACGGCATTTGCGATACTACGTATCTGGAATCCATTAAACACAAACTACGAGCCTATCTAATCACACACGGTCATCTGGACCACATTGGTGGGTTGCCACACATTGTTCCTAAGTTTCCAGCACCAATTTATGGTTCAAAATTCTCGATTGGGCGCGTTGAAGAAATCTTTAGTAATTTCGGCATGCCAATGCCAGAAGGTTTTGAGTTACGAACCGTAATGATGAACGAAAACACTCACGAAAAGCTAAAAGTCGGTCCGTTTTTTGTAGAACTTGTGCGTGTGACACACTCTATACCTGGTAGTACCATCATTGTCCTAGATACCCCAGTTGGTCGAATCATAAACACCGGTGATTTTCGGTTAGATCCTAACCCTCTTGACCATGAACGTACAGATACCGAACGACTGGAACAACTTGGCAAAGAAGGCGTTTTGGCACTTTTGAGTGAAAGTACCACCACAGAACGCCCTGGAAGGACTCCTTCAGAAAGCACTATTGAGCAAAGTTTTGTAGACATTATGAAACAAGCTCCCGGTAGGATTTTCATCGGTCTGTTTTCTACAAACATGAACCGCGTGCAAATGATAATTAACGCTGCCGTTCACAACAACAAAAAAGTAGCCATGGACGGTCGGAGCATGGTCAGTACTCTAGAAATGGCAGTTCGTCACGGATTTGTAAAAGTTCCAAAAGGGACATTTGTGCCAATAGCAGCAACAGCTGGCATGAAAGACGAAGACCTGGTCGTTGTCTGTACTGGTAGTCAAGGAGAGCCAAATTCAGCACTTATGAAAATGTCCAGTGGCGATCATAGGCATGTAAAACTCAAAGAACAAGACACAGTGATACTGTCTAGTACTCCCATACCATACTCTGGAAACGATGCTAAAATCCGTTCCATGGTAGATGATTTGTACAAAAAAGGTGTTCATGTTTTCCGTCACGAAACACGCGAAATAGACGGTTGTGGTCCGCTACACGTTTCTGGTCACGCTAGCATTGATGAGTACAAAGACATGATTCGCATGACTAAACCCAAGTTCTTTATACCAATTTATGGTGACTTTACTGCTAAGCGTCAGCATATAGAAATAGCTGTCGAAGAAGGAATACCACGCAAAGATACTCTAAATGCCGATAACGGCGAGGTAATAGCGCTCACGCCCGACAAAATGGAAATAATTGGTGAAGTTCCAACCGGAACAATTTTGGTAGATCAGTCTGGCGCTTTAGTGAGTGGCGTGGTCATAAAAGACCGTCTTATGTTGGCAGAAGAAGGCCTAGTAGCCGTAGTGTTAACGCTAGATAAAAAAACCGGCCAATTGATGACTAGCCCCGATATAATTAGTCGTGGTTTTATATATATGCGTGACAACGAAGAGTTAATGAATACATTTCGCATCGAACTAAAACGGGCAGTACAGCAAAGGTTCAAGCGTATAGACATTGATAGGTTTAAAGCAGAGCTCAAAGACCATGTTACTCACTTTTTATTTGAACACACCGGTGGTAGCCCAACAGTTATTCCGGTTGTAAACATAATTGGTGGTGGTGGTAGGTCTCCAGGAATTTCTAACAAATCTGGCTCAACTGGCAATTCTGGACAAGTCCCACAGCCTCCAGCTCCACCAACACCAGAACAAATAGCCGTCGACCAACAAAAACGTTTTGAAGAAATGCGCTCAAGGCTACTTGGACAAGATGCTCGAACAGATTGAGTATATTGACAAATAGATAACAATTTGATATAATTTCTATATTGTCCCAAAAACAAACATATTAATAATTACGGACAAGCATGAAAGGTTATATGGCAGAACAATCAACACAATTTGCGGACATTATGCAACCGGACCCTGAGACTGATAGATTAGTTGAGGAGCTGGCGGTATCTGCTAGCGAGGAACCACCGTTTATTGACAAAATTGCTAAAAGCAGAGCAAACGAAGCTACAACTACGGTAATTTCTGAACCAATTACGCCTGAACTCAAGCCACTCGAAAATTCACACAGGCAAATGGCACTCACTGTTATGACACAAGATGCTCGGGCAAAACAAGGCTCATTGTAAAAAGCACGAATCAGCAGAGCCAACAGACCTATTGACTAATGATGTAAATAATGCTACAATATTGCTATGGACGCTTCAAATTCTTCTGGCGAACAGCACCACGTTCTACTCCCTGATGATGAGGAACATCGTGTGGGTTTAGAGCGTGAAATACTCGATCCATCTACAAGTTTAGACAGACTGTCTGAAATCCTAAAACTAGTGCAAGGTTATGAATCATCAACTGCAGTGAATGATTCGGGTGAATTGCGGCAAGCCTCAGATTATCTGTTAAATCATCTACTTCTTGATGGCTCAACGCCACTTGATGTTATACAGGAGATACAGAACGTAATTAGTGAAAGAAGAACAGCTGAAGGTCTTCCGCCAGAAGAGTAAAAGTTATATAATAAAGAATGGTAATGGCTAAAAAGAAAAAACAATCAAGAAGTAAAAAAAGGGCACCGGCTCAGGAGTATTCTGAACCGTCGGCTTTTTGGCCATTGGCTGGCGCTATTTTGATGTTTTTGCTGGCTGCTTTTGTATTACTTGGAGGGTTTGGTACTGGTGGTCCTTTGCCACAGAGTATGTTTGATGGTGCCTACTGGGCGCTAGGTTGGGGAGCATTTCTAGTGCCAGTTGCATTAGTGTTTTTTGGAATTTTAAAATTTAGTAGTGAAGACAGGAGGATTCCACTGTCAAAACTGGTGAGTATGTTGGCATTTATAACTATGAGCTCCAGTTGGTTGCAGATTGCGTTTGCTGAGAAGTTAGCAAACGGTACGTACACTTATGGGCACGGTGGCGAAATAGGCAAACTTTTTAGCGACATGGCACTAAATGCACTAGACCAGACACCGGCGGCAATTATGTTTTTTGTGTTTGCTGTCTTGTTGTTTTTGCTAACGTTCAGCATATCGCCAAAAATAATAGTTTCGATGATTCGGTTACTTATACCTAAAAAATCTGAAGATACGGATTTGGCAGACTTAAAAGCCAAAGAACCAACCTTTAAAATGAACGAAGGTGTACCTGTAGAACGTCATGGAGGCAGAGACCCTTCGGCGCGTTTAACTAGTTTTAAAAATACAGCCCAAAAATTAACTCCAGCAGAGGCTCACAGTGCACTTATAACAGCTAGCGACCCTGACTGGAAATTCCCCAGTGTTGATTTGCTCAACCAAAAACAAGACAAGGCAGACGCCGGAGACGTAGAGGGAAATGCCGAAATTATAAAAGAAACTTTGGCCAACTTTAATATGAAAGTAGAGATGGAGGGGGCAAATATAGGACCTAGAGTCACGCAGTTTACACTACGACCACCAGCGGGGGCAAAGCTAACTAAAATAACAGCTTTGTCAGACAACTTGGCGCTAGATTTGGCTGCGCAATCAATACGAATCGAAGCCCCAATACCAGGTAAACGAGCAGTCGGAGTGGAAGTACCAAACATAAAGTCCGCGACGGTTCGTATAAGCTCGATATTGCAGTCTAGAGAATGGCAGGATGCTACATCTCCTTTGACTTTTGTGATTGGAAAGGACATATCAGGAGCACCAGTTTTGGGTGATTTGACCAGAATGCCACATCTTCTGGTTGCCGGACAGACGGGTTCAGGAAAATCGGTCATGATAAATGGTATTTTGACCAGTCTTTTATATAGAAATAGCCCAGCAGACCTGAAGCTAATTTTGGTTGATCCAAAGCTAGTTGAGCTCAAGCCGTACGACGACATCCCTCATCTGCTAACACCAGTTATAACAGAACCAGAAAAATGTATCAGTGCCCTCAAGTGGACTGTAGCGGAAATGGAACGGCGCTATAAAGCCCTTAGTGAGGTGCATCGAAGGGATATTGCGCAGTATAATAATCTCAAAAAAGAAGAGGGTATGCCATATATAGTAGTTGTAATTGATGAGTTGTCTGACCTGATGATGGCAGCGGCTCGCGACGTAGAGTCTTTGATTGTCAGGATAGCTCAAAAAGCCCGTGCGGTGGGAATTCACTTGGTGCTGGCTACACAAAGACCTAGCGTAAATGTGATTACTGGTCTGATAAAAGCAAACGTTCCAGCTAGGATTGCTTTTACTACAACTAGCCAAGTAGACAGTCGTACTATTATCGACCAGGCGGGTGCGGAAAAATTGCTTAGCATGGGAGACATGTTGATTACAACAGCAGATAACCCTAAGCCTCGGCGTGTCCAAGCGGCTTTAATAGAAGACGACGAAGCCTTGAAAGTGAACGACTTTATTCGGATGCAACGACCGCCAAACTTTGACGATGAAGTTGTTAGCCAGCCCGTACAGTTAAACGGCAAAGGTGGAATTGTTGCTGATTATGGCGGGCAAGACGTAGATGATGACATGTATAAAGACGCAGTTAGTGCGGTAATTGACGGAAAAAAAGCCAGTACATCACTGTTGCAACGTAGACTTCGGATTGGATATGGTCGCGCGGCAAGGCTTATAGAAACCATGGAGGAACAGGGAATAATAAGTCATGCTGACGGAAACCGACCCCGCGAAGTTCTGGTTAGTAGCCTAGATGAGGTATTTGGTGGCGGTAGCGTAGCAGAGTTAGACGATGAAGTGTATGACGAAAATTTCCCAGAAGAAAACCCCAAAGCTTCTTAGTTGACTAACAGAGGTGACTACGGTACAATATTCAGGTTAGTAACTCAGCTTACAGCCACTATGAGCGTGTAGGCTTTAACCAAAGGAGATTCTCTTGAATCAATACGAAATTGCGGTGTTGTATCACCCGGATTTGGAAGTAGACCTGTCCAAAGCCGAAGAAAAAGTTACCAAAATTATTACAAATAATGGCGGTAGGGTTACAGCCACAGACAACTGGGGAAAGCGAAAGCTGGCCTACACTATTAAGAAGCAAGAACACGCTATATATGTGTTTTACACAGTAGAAATGCCAGGAGAAGGTATAAAAAAATTGGAAAGTGTACTGAACATTACTGATGAAGTTATACGCTATTTGATATCCCGACCTGACTTAAAGGCAATTGCCAAAGCTGAGGCAACCAAAGCTGAAAAGGTCAAGAAAAATGCCGAACGGGGCGATAGAGCAAATGACGATGACGATAATGATAAGGATGAGGAATAAAATGGCAAAGATTTTTAAACATCGAACAGACGTTGCGTATTTTGACTACAAAGATTTCAAAACTTTGCAACGCTACATAAACGGATTTGGACAGATAGAAACTCGCAAAAAAACTGGGCTGAAAGAGCATGAACAGCGAAGACTAGCAATTGCTATCAAGCGTGCACGTCACATTGCGCTTTTGCCTTTTGTGGCTTCAAATTAAGGCTTGACGCGGTAATTTTGTAAGCGTAGAGTAGGCAATACTAATAATTAATCGAACACATAGTTGTTCTAAGGAGATTAAAATGGCTCGAAGTTTTAACCAAGTAATATTAATGGGCAACCTAACTAGGGACCCGGAACTACGGCAAACACCAAATGGGCAAAATGTTTGCAGTTTTAGTTTGGCGCTTAATCGTAGTTTCAAAGGTAGCGATGGTGAGTGGAAAGAAGCAACCGACTATGTAGATGTTGTGGCATGGGGTCCATTGGGTGAACGCGTTGCACAGTATTTGTCAAAAGGACGACCCTGTCTGGTAAATGGACGTTTGCAATCTAGTAGTTGGGAAAAAGACGGCCAAAAGCGAAGTAAGGTAGAGGTTGTGGCGGGGGATGTTACGTTCTTGGGAGGAGCTGGCGGAGGCGATGGAGGTTCTCGTAATTCTGGAGTAGAAGAAACGGATAAATCAACCGCTAGTGAAGCTAAACCATCAAAAACTGCCAAGAAAGATGACATTGTCATAGAAGACATTGGCGATGAACCAATTAATCTGGACGACATCCCATTTTAGGACTATGAGACACCCATTCTGGGTTTCTTATCGCGCCGGCAAAATGAAATACATTTTGGCGGGCTGCTCTTCCCAGCTCAAATTTCAAAGAAAGGATTTAGACAATGGCATTTGGACCTACTGACCTTAAAAAAGGACAAATTTTTCAACTAGACGGTGTTCCGTATAGAGTTGTTGAATATGGGCAAAAAGTTGTCGGTCGTGGCGGTTCAATTGTAAATGTCAAAATCAAAAGTTTGTTGGATGGAAAAGTCTTGGACAAAACTTTCAAAGGCAACGATTCTATAGAACCAGCTGATGTCATGAACAAAAATGTTCAGTTTTTGTACAAAGACAGCAAAACTTACTATTTCATGGACGACGTTTCGTATGAGCAATTTGAACTGCCAACAAATTTGTTTGCGGAGCTTTCTTGGTATATGAAAGAAGGCGACAAAGTACAAGCACAGCTTTTTGATGGACGTGTAATAAATGTCGAATTACCCAAAAATGTTCCGTTGAAAGTAACATATGCCGAAGACGCGGTAAAAGGAGACACCAGTTCATCTATCACCAAAGACGCAACAGTTGAAACCGGGATTACTGTCAAAGTACCAGCGTTTGTAAAAACCGGTGACACAATTTCAGTCGACACATCAAACGGGGCGTATAGAGAGCGAATCCGATAAATTCTATGAAACAGCGACTCGATAAAGAGCTACTTAGGCGTGGGCTTGCTGGTTCTCGCTCGCAAGCAGAAGATACGATTCGGCGTGGGTTTGTAAGAGTGGACGGATCTGCCGTTACAAAAGCAGGTTATTTGGTTGAATACACGGCAAATATTGATATAAAACCTCGAGTAAGCTTTGTATCAAGGGCTGGCGAAAAGCTAAATTCAGTAATGCGCACATTATTGTTAGATTTTGACGGCAAAACAGTATTAGATGTCGGTTCGTCAACGGGGGGGTTTACTGAGCTTGCTCTGCGTAATGGTGCCAAAAAAGTTATTGCTGTAGATGTGGGGACTGACCAAATGCACAGCAGTTTGCGCGGTGATATTCGAGTCGAACTTTATGAAAAAACCGACATTCGTGCTTTTAGATCCGACGAAACGATAGATATTGTAGTTGCTGACGTTTCTTTCATTAGTTTGCGAGAAATACTACCATTCGTTTCAAAACTTGCCAACTATGATACTCAAATTGTCGCCATGGTAAAACCACAATTTGAAGCTGGTTCAGAAGTTAAACATAAAGGTGTGATTAAAAACGATTCTATGCGTCGCAAAATATTTAAAGAATTTGAAACGTGGGCACTGAAGTACTTTGTCGTAGTCAACAAAGCGGATTCTAAAGTTAGTGGCGCAAAAGGCAATTTAGAGCGCTTTTATATACTCAAAAAACTTCGCTAAAGAAAAGTCTTCAGCTTTTTTTTGTCCAAAATAGTTATGAGCTGAGAAGAATTTTTTATAAGGCCTCTTTTTTCGAGCCCTGACAACTCGCGACTAGTAGTTTCTCGGGATGCATTTATTGAACTGGCAATATCTTGTTGGCGTAGGGGTACATCTAGCAATAATCCGTCTTTTGTCTCTTTGCCAAAACGGAGAGACATTGTCAGAAGAAAAGAGATTAATCGTTCTCGGACGGTGCGGTATTCTAGGTTAATAATTCTTTCGCTGTGTATGCGATACATTTCCAGGCTCATCGCCAACAAAGCCGCCATGGACTCAGGAGCTGAGTCAATTTGGTTCAAGTACTCTTCCCGACTTAAACGCCACAACGTAGTTGGGACCATCGTTTGATAAATAATTTTTCTTTCCGAGCCTGTAATGGCCCAGATTAGTGGGAATATCTCACTTTTTTTGCGAATAATGAGTAGGTTTTCTTCACCGTATTTGGTGATTTTATATGCTTTTACCAGCCCAGATTCAATAAAAAAAACGCCCGATGGGGCGTCTCCTGGGCGAATAATAAACTCTCCTTTATCATAAGTAAATTTTTTACCGTGACCAAAGATAGTAACCCATGCTTCTGTATATTCGTCGCTTGCCAACATGAGTTAATTATGACACAAATTTATAAAAATTAACATACTACAGTTTGTGCGCAGGTACGTGTGATAAAAGTCTCATTTATACGGTGATGAAGCGTACCGACAGAATCCGCAAAATAAGATATCTTAGTAGTACAGAAGGGGAAGAGATATGGTTGACTCAGACGAAATTAGCAGACAGTTAAAACAGCTGGGAGTAAAGTTTCAATTTTGGTGCCGACCGGAAATTCGTGAACTTCCAAAAATTTTATTTGAAGGCGAGCAATTGAAGCATGTTTTGATAGGACACTATGAGGGTGGCTTTGCGTTAATATGCGCAACCGACAAAAGGGTACTTCTAGTCGATAAAAAGCCATTCTACCTGACAATTGAAGATGTACGTTATGACATGATTTCAGACGTACAGTATAACCACAGGCTCATAAACGCTACAGTTCGCCTTGGTACCGTGCACAAAACAATTTCATTTACTGGATACAATCACGTTAAACTTCGCGATTTTACAAGTTATATTCAGGAATTGGTTATGGTCTACAGAGAGCAACTAAATGCTCCGGTTCAACAAGCTAAACCTCTCAATAACATTCTCAACATACCTGTAGCAAATCCCATGAAATCCACTATAAATTTGCCAAACCGAAAAGTCATGAATCCCTACAACATGCCCGTAATAATCAGGCGTAGAGTGTCAAGGTTCTATGAAATATAATTATTTTTTTCGAGACTTCCAAAACTAATCCATTATTGGCCATAGTTCGTAAGTGCTCATGGTAAAATTTGTATATGTATTTCAGAAATCGCGCAGATGCAGGCCGTCAGTTGGGACTTAGGTTGCGTAAAAAATACAAGGACGAACTTTGTACCGTTGTTGCTCTGAATAGTGGCGGTGTGTTGGTTGGCGCCCAAATTGCGATCCAGTTGCACGCCAGTCTGATGGTGCTCATGAGTGACGAGATAATTTTGCCAGGTGAGTCTGAGCCATTGGCCTCAATGACCACAAACAACATTACCTACAACAAGAAATATTCTCAGGGTGAAATTGACGAATTTGTTAGTGAATACCATGGCCTCATTGAAGACCAGAGGGTCGAAAAATATCATAAACTCAACAAGCTATTAAGTGATGGAGGAGAAATCAACCCCGACCTTTTACGTCACCATGTGGTTATACTAGTTTCTGATGCCTTTCAGACGGGCATTTCACTATCCGTTGCTGCCGACTACCTCAAACCAACAAAAGTCAAAAAACTGGT
This sequence comes from Saccharimonadales bacterium (SeqCode), assembly GCA_038206875.1. Taxonomy (GTDB): domain Bacteria; phylum Patescibacteriota; class Saccharimonadia; order Saccharimonadales; family JBBQAJ01; genus JBBQAJ01. The sequence continues at coordinate 5,226 of JBBRAK010000003.1, read as the reverse complement.
TGTTGTTTCACCTATAGCCAGCGTAAATGCAATTGATAGAATGCATCTAGTTGGCGATGAAATATATTGTTTGGGCGTTACGGAAAATCTCATGGAAAGTAATCATTATTACGAAGAAAATACTTTGCCACCACATAGTGAGGCAATTAAAATAATTCGAAATATTAGTTTGAATTGGGACATTAGCACCGCGGCTGTTCGTTAGATGGTATTAGCGCTTATACATTGAAGCGAAATTCTACGACGTCATTTGGTCTCATGGAGTAATCTTTGCCCTCTGTACGGACTTTTCCTGAGGATTTTGCCACAGATTCAGATCCTGCAGATACCAAGTCAGTGTAATCAACAATTTGCGCCGCTATAAAACCACGCTCGAAATCTCCGTGTATTACTCCGGCGGCCTGTGGTGCAGTGGCACCTTTTTTGATTGTCCAAGCTCTAACTTCTTTTTCGCCTGCAGTTAAATAGCTCTGAAGTCCTAGTGTGTCGTAGGCGGTATGGGTGAGCTGTGCCAACCCCGATTCCGTCACACCATAGCTTTCCAAAAGTTCCTTACGGTCATTTTCATCCAGAGTTTTTAGTTCACTTTCAAGCTTGGCACAGACAAAAATTGCTTGTGCTGGCGCAACTAAAGCTGATAATTGGTTTTTTTTGTCAGTGTTTGTCAGAGTCTCTTCATCGACATTGAACAAATATATCACTGGTTTTGCTGTGAGTAATTGAAGTTGCTCAAGGTATGGGCTAACAGTTGATGGTTGTGAACTTGCAAACAAAGGAGTCCCGCTGTCCAGAGTAGCTTTGACTTTGTCCAACAAATCTACTTCTGGCTGGAGTCTGGGGTTAGCCCGAGCTTCTTTTTGCAATTTTGGCAGAGTACGTTCTATTGTCTGTAAATCAGCCAGGACTAGTTCGGTATTGATTACGTCTATGTCTTTTTGCGGATCATGTATCGTGTCTACGTGAAGGACATTGTCGTCGCTAAACGCGCGAACAACATGACAGATGGCACTGCAAGTGCGGATGTTTGCCAAAAACTGATTGCCAAGCCCTTCGCCCTGACTAGCGCCAGCTACTAAACCAGCAATATCTACAAAAGTTACAGTTGCGGGGACTACTTTCTGACTCTTATATATAGTCGCCAATTTTTGTAGTCGCTCATCTGGAATCGGCACAATACCAGTATTTGGTTCAATTGTGGCAAAAGGATAGTTAGCCGCCAAAATGTCGTTGTCGGTCAGTGCGTTAAACAAAGAAGATTTACCAACGTTAGGCAACCCAACAATTCCGATTGATAAACTCATAGAAAGAATTATAACAGAGGTGGTTAAGATTGACAATTTACCATAAGCATGCTATACTTAATTTGCTAAATCAACAATACAAAATGAAGACAATAGTTCCGGCACCATTTTACGAAGCGCTTGGTGAAACTCTTTCAGGGAAAGAGTTAGATGTAGAGCATATTGGTGATCCAGATATACATCACGAACTAGCGATCGAATATATGCAACACCTCCGTGAGGTGTTTGCGGTTGCCGAAGATCCTGCTAACGACAGTGTTCTTGAAAATCTATCCTATGCAGTATTTAACAAAGAAGCTCCGATTGATCAGCGCCGGGAATATGCGAATCATGCGCTGGATCTATTTAAGGAGAGTGCGATAAGCCACGTGCCCGCGCGCCAAAGCTTTGATATCCAGGCAGTGAAAGGAAGAGCAGAAGAATTATCAGGTCAATTTGTAGAGGGCGTTATTGTTTTTGCGGAAACTAGCACTGCCCCAGAAGGTAGATCAAAAGATGACTACAAAGAAAAGATAGCTTTTTTGTTTCCAGAAAGTAGAACTCTTGAAGACCAGGCGGTCATGGCTCTCACCTTACTCGATGTGATGCAACCATACCTTGTGGATAGAATTCTCGAGCTTAATGTGTACGACCCCGCAAATCTCAGGGAGCAACTAGCTGAAATTCAATCGGACTGTGTCTTGATGGCCAATTTTCAGCGAAGTATGGCGAACTTTCTAGAGTTTGCCACAACTGGGAGGAAGCGAAAAAGCGATGCAGAAATGGCTGACGAACTTTTTAATATTGGTCCTCTTTTTGCACAACTTGGACAATCGTTTTCAATTAAAGCTGAAAAGGCAGATGATGACATCGAGATACAGGCCACTGTTGCTAATATTGCCAAAGCCTTTCAAGAAGGTATAGCAATGCCAAGCATTGAGCAGCAGGATCAACTGGATGAAGGACTACCAGGAGACTTGAGACTTGATAAAGTATTCAGTAGCGCCAAAATTGCGTATGTAGCCCAAACGATTAGTGGAGACAGAAAGTTTGCAACCAAGATAAAACGACCAGGTGTAGAGCAGGCTTTGCAAGGCAATGTTCGTACATTTACAGTTATGGCCGATATTCTACAGCGGTATCTGGAAACACATGCGGATGACTCTGCTAAAGTAGCGCAGTATGCACTTATAAAAGATACACTGCCGTACATATTTGTCACCCTCCAAAGGGATATGTTAGAGGAAATGGACTTTGAAAAAGAGCGGGCTTTTCAAGAAAAAGGAAGAAGAGCATTGCAACTACATGATGGAATAGTCGTGCCTGAGTTAGCTCCAGAATTATCTAGTACGGATCATATTACAATGGAGCTTGTACCGAGTCAACGAATCGAAGATTTACCGGCCAACTCAGAATTTTTGAAAAATATGATGGTGTTGGTGCTTCAAGGAAGAAGAAGTAAATTCCTACACGGCGATATGCACGGTGGAAACATAAAAGCATTAGTAGGCGACCCTTTAGGACGAATCGTTGCTTATGACTGGGGTAAATCTATTGAACTTCCAAAGGGTTTTGAAAAGAATGTTGTCAATATGATGGTTGCTATACTTCAAAAAAATCCTGAAAAAATGGCAGAAGTATTTTTAAGAATCCAAGATCCAAATAATCCAAATATTCCGCTGAATGAAATTGTTCGGGCGGCTACGTCTGCATTGTCAGAGGTTATTGACCATGAAAGTGAAGACAAGCATGAACGAATGGCAAAAAAGAGTGCCGTGGTGCGTAGAATGCAACAGGCTTCTGATGTTCTCACAAATTTTGGCTTCCAGATGATTAAAGAGCATCAAAGTAGCATCGATGTTCGCTACGTTACTTATATGAAATCAATGGTTTCGCTCGCCGCAATTGTCAAAGCAGAACTTGCTAAGCCGGAATATGCAGACAAGAAATATCGCAGTAGAGTACTCTTGACTAGCGCGGCTAGAGCATTACATGAAGTGTACCACCAACCTAAAATAAAATAATTCCTCGATTCTTAAGTCCGAGGATAATTACGTTATCCGGAGCTGGGCTTGAGAGATGGAATCATTAGCCCAAAGGTTAGGATGTAGCTTGACGGTGCCCGTAGTCACGCTGATAATCCTACTATTGTACTTTAATTGTGCAGACCACGCTGTTATACTGCAATTAAAGGATAAGCATTGAGGATATAGGTAATGTTTAGTAAGAAAAAAGTGAAAAAATCTGACAAAACTGCCAATACAGTAGTGGTGGGGGGCTCGATTCACAGGTTCAGACCGACCAAGAAAACGTCAGTAATTCTACTTTTCGTAATTTGTCTCTTGTCTCTCGGGGGATACTTCAAATTCATAAACAAGCCCTCGACGCTACCTACGGATGTACGGGAGTTGTTACAGTCAGATGACAGTGAAAGTAGTCAAGCTAATATTGTCCAAAAGTATGGTGTAGAATCTGACAAAGCAACAAAAGAAGCGCAAAATTCAGACTCAGTCCAGTGGGATAAATCCCAGCTGGATAAAGCATACGTTAGTCTACTGTATGCAGATAAAGTAGGTGCCTTTGCGAACGTGTACACTATGCTGGCTAAGATTGAAGCTGCACAGAGAAGTGGCCAAAACGTTGACGACAATAGTTATGGCATCACACAAAGCATGCGTGATGCCATTCGGGAACGAGCCGACGCGAACGCGAAAAAAGTTATTGACAGCCACGCCGGAGCAGAAGGTGAATAAGGCACACAAACTACTGGCGTTTACTGCGGTGGTATGCGCTTCTTTTATATTTTTTGGACGTAGGGCAGAAGCGGCAATTTCTTTTTCTGGGGAGACTCACTCGCCAAATTCGTACCGTACACTTTGCAATGGCGGTACTCCAGTTGACTTTGCGGCTTTTCCATCAAACGTAGCATTCAACACGACGACTGGGGTGGCGACATACAATATCAACGTCAAGTGGGGACGATGCGATGGTACCGAAACCAGAGCATATGCTGTATACGCGGACCAAGAGATGTGTCCGTTAGCTGGTTCTTATGGATCTGGCCCAGGTGGAAACGCCAACGACTGCGTCAAATACATAGGTAACCCCCAATATAGCCTGCCCGGAAATAGCCTTGCATGCAGCGCAGGAACTAACGGAGCATGTGTAACTTCAGTATTTAGTGGGGCTAGAAGAAGTGATAATCAGCCTCCCGGTGCTCCCGAGACCATTACTATCCCAATGTCCGCTACTAATGGGCTTTGGGCCTTTACGCCAGATGCTCCCGGTTCTTGGGTTGTTTCAAATCAGATGTGTCAGTTTTATAAAACAGGGGCAAATTTTACGACATATAACAATAATCGTTGCATAACAATTACTATTACGGTGTCTTGGACTTCACTTGATGTTTGTGCCAATATCCCAGGCAATCAGACAACGATACCACCAGGCTTGATTTCTGATGGCGCAGGCAATTGTTACCCGCCAGCGGGACCTGCATGTCTTCCACCCGGAATCGTGGACAAAGAAGTCGGCGTCCCTTTTAATGTTACACTTGGATTCAAAATCAATAACGGTATCCCAGGTAGCAATCTTAACTACAACACTACTTTAACGGCACCAGGTATATCAGCACCCCCAAATCCAGTTAACTCCGGTACTGTTACAATTGGCATGGTAAGTCCCACTCTGGTGAGTCCCCCTGCGGTATCGCCACTTACTGGCTCAACTCTTGGTACATATCCGTCTAACTACAAAGTTAGCTTATCGAACGGTACGTTCGTAAACTGTCCTTTCACAATTAGAATTGTTGCCAGACCATACTTCAAACTAAATAATGGCGATATAGCAACTGGCACAGGTTCCACCGCATTTAGTCCATGTCCTGGATGGGGTCTAAGTACCGGGGGCACTCTAACGGCTTGGAATTTTGGTAACTTTGGTGCTG
>JBBRAK010000002.1:0-95885 GCA_038206875.1 Saccharimonadales bacterium (SeqCode) | reverse complement strand
CAATTCATTACTACAACAACAAACGTCGGCACAGTGCACTAAACAACATGAGTCCGGCAGCTTACGCTGCCAGCCTCATGGCGCACACGCCGTTAAGAAGGAGAAGATACAGGGTGTTGCAGAAAGTTAGAGCTTGACACTACTGCCAGGTCACGTCTTTTCTTTTCATGTACAATCACTGACTTGTAGGCACCGTGTTTAAATGTTTGATCTGCAATTTCTGTACATAGTTGCACCAGATTTTCTTCCAGATAGTAAGCAAATTCGTCTATGTCTTTGGACGCTTTTTTGCCTTTTCGAAACACCCGCCATGATTTGTACATATTCTGATATGTGAGCTGTAGAAGCATGCCATAACTTTACATGAGTGCTTTTAGGTACTGCTTATCTATCTTCACGCCCCCTCCCAAATCTTAGCAGTAAGTCCCTCTGCTTGTAGTCTCTGGATTGTTGCAAACCGTATATGTGGCCGATCTTCATCGTCATGCTCCCATATGTTGGCTATAAGGCCTCTGGTTCTTCGTTTAGCATAAATAAGGTCAGACATTCTTTGGCAAGCCAATAAGATAATTGGTGATTCATTGTCTCCAGTTTCGCTCTGCCAGTCACCATCATCTAGATATTCAACATAGTTACTGAGACGCTTTTTGATGCGGTATCTTGGTAGTGTGGCATCAAAGATCTCGATTAGATAGGTAGTTGTTGTCTCCTCTCCATCTTTCTGTTCATTCTTCACGTAGCATAAATCAGGCTGGACTAGCTCACTGTCACTGAGAAAATGGTATTCGCTGTATGGATGGCTGTAATCAGCTAGGGTGACAAAAGTATACTGTTTGGTGCCTTTGGTGTTGGCTTTGAGGTTAATACAGCAGTCTGCCACCAGCATACAATGATCTACGAAAGTTTTACTCCTCGTAACTTCTCTATAGCGTTTACGGACATGATCTAGGGGATACCAGGCACTACCATCAGTTGCTTCAACTGTTTTAAGATAACGAACGCCGTTAATAGCAATGAAATAGATAGCTGGCTTGGTTTTCTCAGCAAAGTGATGTGGGTCATATATCCAATCTATGTACTGTTTAGATTTTAAATCTCTGAGCCATAAATTAATGGTTTTTTTATCTTTATGACCCATAAGACTCTGTATCTGTATTCTGTTTAGGAATCTATATTGGTACAGTAGTTGTATTATCTCTTGTTGTTTATTGGTTAGCTTAGGTAGTTTCATGAGAATTTAGATTATTGATAGATTAGTTACTTTGGATTTATGAGATTGTTCTTTTAAGTTTAAGTTTTGTATTTTAGTTCTGAACAGGGATTATGTTATATTGCCAACCCCTCCTACACCGTATACTTGTAAGGGTAGACAACACGATTATTACACGCTAACAGCGTATAACCATGTACATGTTGCCCCCGCCCTTGGGGGCAAGGGTTAATAGCTGTCTAGCCTTTTTAAGTTATCCACAGGAATCTTCTGAAAAAACTTGATTGTATCTTTATTTAAGACTATACTATCTTATATAAGGAACAATTCTAGAGGGTAATATGAATATTCCAGACAAGCCAGAAGATAGAATAATTGCGTCACCGAAGCCACTAGAGCTATCTATCGAGGATCGTATTGACCTGATTGCTGGCCTACTGATTGAGATCATCTGTGAGGAGCTATGAATAACATAACTCCTCAGCGCAATGCAGTGGTCGCGATCAGAGTATCTTCCGACAAACAATTCCAGGAAGGTGATTCGCCACAAGCTCAAAAAGAGCAGCTCACACGTTATGCAGGTACACTAGATGCTACGATCAATAAAGTTTTTATCTTTGCTGAATCTGGTGGCAAGATCAAGCAACCGATGCAGGAGGCAATCGATTACTGCCGTGACCCAAAGAATGACATCCAGCTGTTCATCATAAAGTCGATCGATCGCTTTACGCGGGGTGGTGCAGATTTCTATGGCCCACTTAAAAAGCAGCTTGAAGAGATCAACGTCCAACTGGTTGATCTATACGGTGTCATCAGCACTCAACGCGTGAATACCCTCGAGCATTTAGACATAAAGTACGACTGGAGCGTGTATTCACCAAGCCAGAAGACCGAATACCTTGAAGCCGAACGAGCCAAGGATGAACTGCGCGATATTCTCAGTCGGATGGTTGGAGCCTCTATTCGCTACACTCGACTCGGCTATTGGATGCGTCAAAACCCGTACGGTTTTGCCAGTGAAAAGATTGAAACAAAGAACGGCAAACGAGTCATTTTAAAGCCACATCCTAAAGAGTCGCCTTTTGTAATCCGTCTATTTGAACTCCGAGCAGCTGGTATCATGCACGATAACGAAATCGTGGAGACAATCAACGGCATGGGTTATGCCTCTAGGCTCCACTACATACGTAGCAAGCATGATCGAACCACAATAGTAGGCAAACGTGGGGGTAATCCACTAGATAAAGACGCGATGGAGCTCATACTGCGTAACCCCATCTATGCAGGAGTGAATAACGAAAAGTGGACGAATGGTCAGCCGGTGCGTTTTGTCTTTCCTGGTCTTGTCGATATTGCGACCTTCAACAAGGCCAATAAGGGTAAGGTAGTTATTGCAGAAAACGGTAGCGACATTACTATTACCACCGAAGAAGCACCCCCGTACCAAGTCAATAAAGGCCGTCGTGATCCGGAGTTTCCATATCGTAAATTTGTCGGTTGCTCAACATGTGGTAAGCCTCTATATGGCAGTGCCTCTAAAGGCTCAAACGGTACATACTATCCTGCCTATCACTGCGATAAAGGTCACTACTTCCGTGTGCCCAAAGACGAGCTAGAGGAGACGATATTATCGTTTATCCAGCGCCTCACGGTCACACCTGAAAGCGCACAGATCATCAGTAAGCGTGTTGTGGCCGAATGGGATCGTCGCCAGGCGGTTGTGAATGAAGACGTGGCCTTAATCGGCAATCAAATCAAAGAACTTGAGATTGATAATGAATTAACGCTCAGCAAACTCAAGTATTACGAGTCGCCAACAACAATTAAATTCATGGAGGGAGACATCATGAAGACAGACAAGCGCATTAAGGAGCTACGAGTTCAGCAAAGCAAGAGAATTGGCTCAAATCGTATAAATATTGGGGTTGTCCTAGGCAGGGTTATGTATTATCTGGAACATCTCGATCAAATCCTGAAAAAACAGATTGATCCAATTAAAAAAGCACAGTTTTTCGGGGCAGTCTTTAATGAAATTCCACGTTATTCAGAATTAAAATCTGGAACTGAAAATCCCAGTTACTTAACGGGGGTGAATGAACTTTTTCAGCTAATTCCAGGTCACAAACCTGGTATGGTGGCTCCTCCCAGACTCGAACTGGGGACACAAGGCTCTTCAAGCCTCTGCTCTACCAACTGAGCTAAAGAGCCACAAATTGTAATTTATGCGTAAATTATGAAAGAACTACAACTGGTATAGCATACTGTATCAGGGGTAGTTTTTCAATATTTGCGTGTCTGGTTTATGCGTTTTCTTTGGCCATAAATTTTTTGACACTATCTACTGTATCCATAAATTGGCTTGGGAACACTATTGTACTGTTTTTTTCTACGGCAATTTCACTGAGTACTTGCAAGTTCCTCAGTTGCAGCGCTATTGGATGTGCAGAAATTATATCGGCGGCATCCCCTAGTTTCACGGCACTCATCGCTTCACCCTCTGCGGCGATGATTTTTGCGCGCTTTTCCCTTTCGGCTTCTGCCTGCTTTGCCATAGCACGTTGCATGCTGTCAGGTAACTGGATGTCTTTGAGCTCCACAGTACTTACATAAATTCCCCATTTTTCTGTGGCAACATCTAAAATACCCTTTATTGCTTCATTGATTTTTACGGTCTGACTCAAAACTTCGTCTAGACTGTTTTGACCAACAACATTTCTAACTGTGGTTTGAGCTATTTGATAAGTTGCTGACACAACATTTTCTATCTCTACGATAGCTTTGATTGGGTCAACGACTTGATAGTACGCAACCGCGGCGACATCTATACTAACATTGTCTTTAGTAATGATTTTTTGCGAATCAACAGGTAGCGTGATAATCCGAAGTCCAACTTTGCGCATCTGATCCACTAGTGGGATGATAACCCTTAGCCCTGGCTCTTTAACGTTTGGCTTGACTCTACCTAGCCGAAACACCACGCCTCTTTCGTATTGGTTGATAACCCTTGCACCAGTAATAATGATTAAGACTAGAATAATTATGATAGTTGCTAAAAACCCGCTCATTTTTGACTCCTTTGATTGTGTTTTTATATTACCATTTGTAAGTTGATATTTACTAAGTGGATTTGAGATTTTGATACAAAATGCTAAGATAACCTCTGTTCAATATATTTATCTGCGCGAGTGGCGGAATTGGTAGACGCGCTAGCTTCAGGAGTTAGTGAGAGCAATCTCATGGAGGTTCAAGTCCTCTCTCGCGCACCAAACACTTAGAACTTTATTTTCTAATTCGAGATCCGGTAACTATCCAAAGCAAATCACTTTCGTCTGGCAAAGGCGTATTTCTGGCTTCATCGGCAAGTCCTGCCAAATCAGAGTTGCTGAGGTTGTCGTATCGGTGCTTCCATTCTTTTGACGCAGATGCCTGACTAGGAAATTTTGCAAAATCAGCACTAGAATCTGAACCCCATCGGTCAGTTATGAGTTTGTGCATGGTTGGGGATGCAGAATAAGTGTCCGCATAGCCATGGCGGGCCTGAACCTTGTTGGCTCTGGCTTCCGGTTCTTCGTCAAAAGGCGCACCTATACCTGTTGCAATGTTGGCCGCCGCTTCGGCATAGTGTTCTGCTGCGTTTGTACGGGCATAGCGACTCATAAACCTACCTATTCGCACATATATACTTTCTGTGAGACGTACATCTTTAGTACTCACGATGTCACTTCTTGGCTCTATATCTCCAGAAGTCATCTGCGTGCCTCGCTTTATATGCCATCTAAGCTGAGTGTCATATGGCCGTCTTAGTATCTTTTGCCACAAAGTTCGAGTATCAGCACCGGCTTCATTTGCCGTTACTCTGTCAAAATCTGTCTTCGCAGAGTCCAGGAAACGGTCGTTCATAGAGTAGATTGGCACGCCACCGATGTTCGCTATCAAATTCATGATATTTTGCTCTTCGGTTAGGTCAGTAAAGTGCCCGGCAATTTCGTGTGCCAAAACATACTTGGCGCCGTTAAAGCTATTAATTTCAGCGTCTGTTGGCGTTGTTGGCATTTGAATTTCAACTAATCGCAGGTTAGGATACGCAACCCCTTGAACCGAGCTGTCTCTTTGAATGTCTAGTCCAAGTCCCACTTTTTTTGCGTCTCCGTGCATACCAGCGTTTTCAGAAGGAAAAACGGTAATCATATCTAGTTCCTTACCGACACGACCACCTTGCATTTGGCTAATAGTCTGTAATAAAGAAGCCAGCATTTGAACCGTATCTGGAGTTGGTTCGTGGTCAACAAACATAGCCCTAAGTCGACGAGTTTCACCGTCTTCGTCTAGGTAATCGAGACTATAAACTCCACCAATTCTGTCTGTTTCACGCAGTAGGTTTTGATATTTTCGTGCATAAGCCCAGGCTTCACGACCTAACACATTAACTGCAGTCTGTGCCTGAGGATAAAGTTTCAGAAATTCTGGGTCAGGCAGTTCGGGTGGCACATCAACAAATGTTCCACGCACCTTTTCTACAAGTTTTCGACGTAGTTTTGGAATTGGCGGGACAAGAAGTGGCAAGACGCGCCAGTCATAATCATGATGTTTTTCCGGTGATCCGTCTGGGTTACATTTTTTGTCGGTCACTGTTTTGTGTTCTATAGTTTTGGTTATGTCTATATTTTCACTTACTCGTAAACCACGGTTGCTTCCAATGTGGACATCCAATAATTTTTCAAATGATGGTGGCAACTGATCTGGAGTGGTGTTATAAATAGCCAGAACTTGGTCAAGGCTACGGTAGCCAAATTTGCCGACATTGCTTTCGATGTCCACTATAGTGTCTGAGGCCAGAACGACCTCACTGTAACTTACCTTCAGCTTGGCTAGGTCAAGACCCCTCTTATCTCCTTCTTGGTGTACGGCGGTCAAAAATGTTACTAAACGCTCTGGAGCCAATTGTTCGGCGTTTTCTTTGTCTGCTACTCCCAGTCCTAAGCCTGGCTGTTTAGAGCGCCACTCATCAGAGGCAACACCCACAAAGTTAATGTCTACAACTTTGCCTTCTTTTTGGTTGGCTAGCAGATTGTCTACTAGTTGACGTACGCCTGATGGGCTTGGTTCAGATGAACCAACGTTTTCCAGTTGAACGAACGTTTCAAAATGCTTCGTTGTTTTTTCGCTACTAGTCGGTCCTTCGTCTACCGTGCGACATGTTTGTCCAATGTGGAAATAATCTTCAACATGGTCTTTTTGATCCTGGGCTAGTTCGACACCGTCATGTCCGGCTTTTCCAAAATCGCCTGCGTTTAGTAAAAGGTTTGCACTCCCCGCTAACACGAGTGTTCCTATTAAGGCTAACTTGGGAGTGATCAGCCAACCATTTCTCTCGAATCGGGTAACTGTTTGGGGCTCGCCAGGAACAAAAATACGTCCACCGGGAGTTGGTTGAGCTTCCGGAGTAAATCTTTCAATAAGAAACTCTTCAAACCCGTCACGTGAAGGATAATCCGCTATAGGTTCATGGTCTGCGACAGGGCTTGGATAAACATCCACTACTATGCGATGAGGGTGGGACTCAAGTGGTGAAGGTAGATCAGGCATTAATAACTCCAAAAATTATTTTCCATTACAAAATACCATAAAAGCGCTAAAAAAGCAAGAAGATTCTATAGCAATTTTTTGATTCCCAGAAGATTACTAGTGTTTTTAAGCGCAAAATACAATATAATGCTATGGCTTAGGTGATATTACTAGTAGTAAAGCGGGTTTATAAATTCGCTCAAGAACCTGCTAAGTTATACTCAAAAACTAAGGAATTACATTTGGGCGGTTAGCTCAGTTGGCTAGAGCACCTCGTTTACACCGAGGGGGTCATAGGTTCGAGTCCTATACCGCCCACCATCCTCCGACGTTTTCATACATGAAAACTATGGAGGATTTAATTTTGCTATTTAGTTATAGGGCATGTGATCGTACAAATGAGCTAAATCATATTCCTGACGTAGCATCGGTTTGATGTCATCTAGACTCACCCCTATTTTCACACCGGGGTTTAGGGTACCATTTGGGTCGAAAATCTGTTTTACTTTTTGAAAAACCTGATACATTTCGGCTCCATATAACTGCTCTAAATACGGTGCCCGCAGACGTCCGTCTCCGTTCTCGCCTGTGGTGCTACCGTTGAGCCGGATAACCAGGGCATGATATTCCTCAATTAGTTTAAATAGCTTTTGCCTATCACCAACCTGGCTAAGGTTTAGTCGAGGTTGAATATGTAAATGAGCATTGCCGGCGTGTCCCCATACTGCAACTGGAAGTTTGTTGGCTTTAAAAATTTCATAGATTCCTTCTAAAAATTCTTTAAATTTTTCAACTGGAACTATGCCATCTTCAATTATTGGAAGCGACTTTGCTCCTGATTCGTTGTGTGATATTACCGAAGCCACGGCTTGGCGAATCTTCCACAGTTGTTCTCTGGATTCTTGATCAATTTCGCTTTTATAGGTAACTTTATGATGCTTGAGAAGTTTGATTGCTTTTTTGGCTAGTTTTTTCTGGGTGCGGTCATTTACGTTATCAAATTCAATAAAAAGCGCCACTTTTTGGAACGGTGGTTCTAAAACTCCCTTTAGCAAGGTGGGGTTATTGGTTTGAACAAACTCTAACAGATTATTGTCAACCATTTCTATGGTGGCGGGCAGGTCTGAGAATTTTCGTAAATCACTGACTATTTCCTGTGCGACTGTTAAATCATCCGCAAAAGCAACCACAAGAGTAGCACTTGAACTATGAAGCTCGGTTTCTAGCGTCGTTTCTGTAACAATCCCCAAAGTTCCCTGTGAACCAACCAAAAGTGGCACCAGGTTGAACGAACCGTTTTTTTCCTTGACGTCTGCAAGGCTATATCCGGCTGCGTTTTTGGTAACAGGAATGACCGATTTTTTGATTAGTTCTTCGTTTTCTTCTATCAGTTTGTCAAGTTGTCTATAAATTTCGCCTTCCATACTAGCGAGGCCAAGTTTTTTGTTTAGCTCTCGTCTATTTAGCCGACGAACTTCAATGATTTCTCCGTTGGCAAGTACAACCCTTAGGCGTTTTACATATGCCCTCATTGAGCCGTATTTGATGCTTTTTTCACCCCCGGCGTTGTTGGCAATCGCACCTCCAATAGATGAATATTCTTGTGATGCCGGGTAAGGTGGTAGAAATCGATTGTGAGTATGAAGCGCCTGTTGAAGTTTACCAAATACAATTCCTGGCTCAACTACAACTTGTCCGGATTTGCCGTCAAATTCTAAAATACGATTCATATGGGCAGGAAAAACCATCATAATTCCGCTACCAAGCGCCGCGCCACTCTGATCGGTTCCCAAGCCACGGGCAGTCATAGGGATTACACGACCGCGCTCGGCAAGTTGCCAAGTAAATCGTGCTGTTTTACGCACGTCGTTTTCATTTCGAGGATATACAATTATTGCGGGCGGTAAAGTAAATATACTAGCGTCCGTAGCAAAATATTTTCTAGCGTCAACGCCAGTCATCACTTCACCAATCAAATGTTCTTGTAAATAATGAGCAACTTTACTCATAAGTTAGTTTCTATCCCTCTCATCAAATAAGCTTTAGCTTCACTAATGAACATGATAACAAAAATCACCTCACTATGGGAGGCTTAATTTGGTTATAACACCTTGGTGCGGATTAGAGGACTTGTACTCTTTATGCGTTTCTTCGGGCAAGCCTTCCAGAACCGGCCAAGAAAGGAAAACTCAAACAGCCATTGGCTGTTTTCGACCTATCGGTTCAAGTTCTTATACATACCAACTAAAAAACCCATCAAATGATGGGCATTTTGGTTGGTGCGGATGAGAGGACTTGAACCTCCACGCCTTACGGCACTTGCCCCTCAGACAAGCGTGTCTACCATTCCACCACATCCGCACAGTTTCAAAAATCGGGCAAGTACTATTGTAGGGCACTTGGATACAATTTCACGCCGAATTTTCAATTATTCTGATATTGGTTTGCGACTTTGAATAATTTCCCAGTTGTGAACATTGTTAAACCTGTCAGAGGCGACATTCATTGTTTGTGGGTCAAACCCAAACAATTGACCATTGGTAATGTATAGAAATCTGGGCTGGTACAAAGTTAACGCTGGCGCATCGGCAGTCCAACTTTGTAGAAATGGCACGTATTTTGCAGCACGTAATGACTCTTCGACCCTGGAACGTCCAGCTTCTAGAGATTTATCTGCGACTGCAGACTTATAGTTAGAAAAGTTTAGTCTGTTCGATGCTCTTGGGTCTGCCTGTGAACTATGCCAATAAGCAAATACATCAGGGTCAACTCCAATTGAAATACCATACAGTATAGCGTCGTAATCTCGGGTATCAATTATATCTTTCAGTTCACCTTCTGGAGGTAGTGTAACTTCAGTGTCAACGCCAACGTTTTGCCAGGCGTTCTGTATTTTTTGTGTCATGTAACTATAGTCGGCGTTATTTTGAGCAAAAAGTTTTATTGTTAATTTTTTCTGATCTTTTGTCCGGAATTTTTCGTTTGGATTTTTTACCCACCCTGCTTCATCTAATAGTTTATTGGCTTGTTCTAGGTTTGGTTTTGATTGATGCAATAAACTGCTGTAACCTACTTGTCCTTTTAATAATGGCGAATCAGCAACAATTACTGGATAGCCCAATCCTGACAGTATCTGATGTACGTCCGTAGCTTGAACCAACGCTTGTCGCACTCGAACGTCTGCCAAAAACTCGCTATCAGTTTTAAAAAATACTGCAGTAATAGCAGTGAGTGGCGACGAATACTCAATGATATCTTTGTTGCTAGATAATTGATCCGGCACCGTGTCTAGACCGACAATACTGTTTAATTCCTTTTTTTGAAAACTTTTTATCATCTGTTCCTTGGTTTCAAAAGTCTTTATAACAAACTGGTCTAACTTTGTACTGCCCAGATGGTAAGATTTATTGGCTTTTAGTCCGATATTTTGCAAATTTGGTTTTTCGCCGTTGGAAATTATCTCTATCGAATCCCACGCAAAAGGTCCTGCGCCGACAGGTTCAGACGTGTTAAATGTCGATGATCTGAGCTGTTCCGGTTTTATGCCTTGTAGAATGTGTTCGGGAACTATCCCCGTTGTCAGTGAATACACAAAAGGCGCGAGTGAAGTTGGTAGTTTGAAGGTTATTGTCCGCTCATCATTTGCTTCAATATCAACGCCTTTCCATGCGTTGAAAAGAGGAGATTTGGCGTCAGGGTTTTGGATTGTTTTAAATGTAAACAACACGTCTTGAGCAGTCAATGGTTGTCCATCTTGCCATTTTAGGTCTGGCCGAAGGGTTATTTTATATATCTTGCCTTCTTCACCAACTTCCCATTTTTCAGCCAAATCACCGACTAGTTGATTGTTGGAATCGTATTTTAACAGTCCAGCAAATACCAGTCTAGAAACCGTATTATCTATTAGTCCTGTGGCATACAGCGGACTGGCGTTCGTGAAACTACCTACCATTCCTTCTGAATATATTCCACCTTCTACAGGTTGTAGTTTTTGATAATAGCTACCAAGCGCGCGCATCTGCATAGCAACGCCAATGGACAACAAAATTAAAAATCCAATCCAACCTAAAACAAACCTTCGAACATCAAACAAACTAGCAACTCTTTTTTGGAAATGTTTTTCAAATTTTTCTTCTGCGTTAACACTTAGGTCTTCAACTTGCCTACGTCTTTGCCGAAATTTACGACGAACATGTAGTTTTTTGGATTGATCAATCATAGGTTGTTTATGCTAATAGGTTCAGCAATAGAGATGCTGCAAAAATAATTGCTACAATAATAGTAATTTGATGCAAAGTTTTGTCTGACCCGCGCCGGACAGTGTTTACTTCGCCTCCACCACCCATACCTGCGCCCAGACTTGCACCTCTTGTTTGCAGAAGAATCAAAATTGTCAAAATTATCATTGAAACAATTGTTGCGTAATTGAATATGGACATATTTACCTTTCTTCCAAGATTGTTGTCACTAGATAGTTTACCAAGCCTATAACCATACCCGCAAGCATTGCGGCTCCAAAATTACTGACTTCGAGGTTAGAATACAGCTTACTTACAAGCAAAACCATCAATCCATTGATAACAATCATGAACAATCCTAAACTAAACAATATTGCAGGCAACGAAAGTATTACTACGACTGGTTTTATGATGGCATTGACAAATGCCAGTATTAGACCAGCAATTAAAATCACTCCTAACCGATTGTCATAATTCAAGCGTTGGCCCAATATTCCAGAAGCGACCCAAAGCCCCAAACTACATACAAACCACCTCAATAATAACCTAGCAAATGGACCGCGTTTCATTGACAATATTATAGCACTAGCGAGCCAATGTGGAGCTTAGGTTTTTGCAACCACCGCGCGTAATGATTATGTCGTCTTCGATACGCACCCCAATTCCTTCGTCTGGAATATATATTCCGGGCTCGACAGTCAAAACAACATTTTCTTCAATGGGGATAGAATAATCACCTACATCATGTGTATCAATTCCTAGGTAGTGAGAGGTTGCGTGCGGAAAATATTTTCTGACAATCCCTGGTTCAATGGTTTTTATTAGCCCTAACTCTCTGAGCTTTTCACCCATATAGGTTTCAATTTGCTTTTCATAATCCCTCAGCACTACGCCAGGTGCGAGTAAACTCATCGCATAATCTGCAACTTCCGAAACCGTATTTTTTACTTCCAAAAATCTTTTAGATGGCTTGAGCATCCATGTTCGTGAAATATCCGCAGAGTAGTGGTCAAACTCCGCACCAACGTCCACCAACAGTTGTTTGTTGGAGTCCATTTGCACTTTATCTGCAACATGTAAAGTTAGACCGCGCTCCCCACCTGCAACTACGGGCTCAAAGCTGTGGGCTGAGGCGCCTTTACGCCAGTACTGCTTGTTCAGGTCAAGTACTACCTCAAACTCATGCTTGTATTTGCCATCGCGGTATTTTTTTTCTACATACTTCATACCAGCAATTGTTGCACCTATTGCCCGCGATATCGTCCGTATTTCGACAGGCTGTTTAACCATCCTCATCCGTTGCAAATGCGTCGACAAATCTAGGAGTTCTATGTGACTATTTAATTGTTTTAGGTGTCCGATTAGCTCTGCCCGAGCCGGATTGGTATACATCCCGTACGTTGCAACAAATTTGGGGGGTGCAGATAGTGTTGCCACGTGTTTTACTTTTTTTAGACGTAGCTCGAGTTGCTTCCAGCCATCCTTGTAGGGCATGACGGTTTCTATGCCAGATTTATTACTCATTTCGTCAGCAGACATTGAACCATCAAAAATTTCTTGATAGTGTGACAATTCTGGCAATACCAAATATTCTTTATTTTTGTCTATTACTAAAGTCATGTTTGGTTCATCAATTCCGGTAAGATACCAAAAATTACCATCTTGAGTAAATGGGTAAGTCATACTCGTGGAACTTTGCAATAGACTGTTAGCAGTAATTACTATTGGCGCCTTGCCAGTAAATAAATTCCTTAACTTCTCTCGATTTGCGCGAAAAAACTCGGCAGTAAACTCAGATTTCATAGTTAGTCTTTTAGTATAGCAAATTAAACCTTTAGCGCCTGTAGTATGAGTTTGGCTTTTTTGTTTCCTACCACTTTTGACAATTCAGATTCGTCGGATAACGAAACCGTTTTCATGCTTCCAAAATGTTTTAAAAGCTTTTTGCGAGTTGCTTGACCTACAGATGGTATATCATCCAACAAACTGGATGTTTGTCGTTTGGTTTTTAGGACTGAATGATAGCTTACTGCGAAACGGTGCGATTCATCACGAATTCTCTGAAGCAGTTTAATCAAATTTGTATTATGGGGAAGATTCAATAGTACATAGTCGTTTGTTTCCGTTTTAAACCCTCCTAGTTTTTGTAGCACCACGTCGTTAATCTTCACATTTGAATGTTCAAGACTCACAACTATTTGCTCCTCCCGCTTCGCTAGACCAATAGCTGGAATTTTCGCTTTACCTAACTCGTTGCGTGCCCGCAAAGCAGCATCAAGCTGGCCCTTACCTCCATCTATTAGCAATAGGCTGGGTAATCCCCACTTTTTTGAGTTTGCTGGACCGAAGCGACGTGAGATTGTTTCATGCATGTTATAGAAATCGTCGTTTTTGTTGGTTTTGGTTTTGAATTTGCGATATTCCGTTTTGTTACTGGCACCGTTGGTAAATACCACCATACTGGCTACCACGTCTGTTCCACTCATATGGCTTATGTCGTAGCCTTCTATCCGACTAGGAAACTTTTCTAGACCTAGCAACTCGACCAGCTCTTGCAGGGCGTGGTCTTTACTAATATCAATAAACTCCTTATCACTAAAAATTACATGCTTGCTAATATTTTTTAGTGCAAAAAATTGGTTCCGGGCCTGTGCCGCACTTTCGAAGTCAGAATTTTTTGCATATTTTTTCATTTCTTTTTCTATATCTCGCTCTACAGATTTTCGTTTTCCCTCTAGTACGGACATAAGCTTCCTTAAATTTGCTCGGTAACCCTGCAAACTAGTGCGGTTTTCTTCAAGTCCAGGGTCAAGCCCTAGATGATAATGCAGTGTCGCTCTTTTCTGTCCAGGTATCCTTTTGGTCGCGTATGGAAAAATTCTTCTCAGTATTTTTAATGCTTGCCTGACACTGTTTGTGCTGAGATACGGTCCAAAATATTTGGCTCCATCGTCTAGAGGACGTCTAGTCGTGCTAACTGTGGGATAGTCGCTGTCGTAACTAATCCTAATGTAGACCATAGATTTGTCATCTCTGAGAAGAATATTGTACTTGGGCATATACCTGCGTACCATTTCTGCTTCTAGAAATAATGCATCTATCTCACTATCGACCACTGCCCAATCCAAGTCGTAAATTTCACTAACTAGGGCGTCAGTTTTGGCGTCGCGCGTTCTACTATTTTGGAAGTACTGCTTCACTCGGTTTCTGAGAACGGCCGCTTTCCCAACATAAATAATTTCACCGGCTTTATCTTTGTAAAAATAAACACCTGGCAATCTAGGTAGTTCACTTAGTTTTTTCTGTATATCACTCACGGGGCTATTATACTTTAGAGCCGTCAAGAAGGAGAGACGAGTCCATTTGCAGCGGCTACCATCAAAACACCCAGCGCAACAGAGGTAGACGCTGCAACTAGTACTTTTTCCGGTAGTGACCATTGAGCAGGTTCTTCGCTAGAAATATGTTCTACGCGGGTTTCAAGATTCCAATTATTGAATTTTCGCACTTAGTAGCTCCTTTTCACAAATCTTTCCGCACTTTGTGCCTGCTCTTGTTTTACCACAGTTTTCGCAAACTAGCACAAGCTTATTGCACTGAAGGTTAGCACAGTTTATATATCTGCAAGTCTTAACAGTACAATGAACACACTCTCCAATTTCTACAGCAGTAGATGAAAATTTATGTGTTATTCGGCCATCAAAAATATATAGGCTCCCTTCCCAATGCCCGGAGTCCCCATATTTTTCGCCGTATTTAACTATTCCGCCATCGATTTGATAAACTTCCTTGAACCCACGATTTTTCATAAGTACACTCAGTATTTCGCACCGTATGCCTCCGGTACAATAGGTGATAATAGGTCGCTGTTTGATGGCATCATATTTGGGGTCATCGAGTTCTTTTATGAAGTCTGGCGTGGTTTTGACATTTGGGATTATAGCGTTTTTGAACCTTCCAACCCGTGCTTCATAGGCATTTCTTCCGTCAAAAAATATTACTTCGTCTCCTCGCTCCGCGATAAGCTTGTGAACCTGCGCAGGCTTTAAATGCACGCCCCCATTTTCAACACCGTTTTCACCAACCACGATTTCATCCGAAGCCTTAAACGCTACTAATTCGTCGCGTACTTTGACGGAAAGTTTGGGGAAGTGGTCTTTTTCACCATCACTCCATTTGTACATAATTGCTTTGAAGATTAGAGAACGGTTCATTTCGCGCTTGTATTCACGCAAATTTTCAATTTCTCCACCCAAAGTACCGTTTATTCCATGAGGAGAAATTATGATTCTGCCCTTTAGCCCCAATCGACCGCATAACTCTTTTTGCCATCGCATTGTAATATTGGTGTCGTGAACAGGAACAAATTTGTAGTAAAGTATAATTTTTTCCATATAGCTACCTGGAAATTAGATATATTAATAAAATAGTGGCTATGATAGCGCCGACAATTACCCCGTATTTTTGAGGATTGTTAGTTTTTGTTTTTTGATCAAGTTGAGATATATCGGTTGGTAATGCTGGCAAGGTAGAAGTCACATCTGGGTTTTGTAATACATTTGTGTCAACACTCGAATTCGAGTCTGCCCCCCCTCCACCTATATTTGCTTGGTCTTCGCTCTGCTTATTTGTTTTGAGAGTTTCAGGATAGGCATATTTTTCTGGAGAAAGTAAATTTTCTCGAACGATTTTGTCTAACCTTTCTCCCTGCAGATAGGCTCTAACGATTCGGCGAAGACCCTCGTAGTTCAGCCTGTTGGTTTCGTACAATTTTTTAACTGTTGATTGCTCAATTTCAATTTTTTCAGCCAAAGCTAGCAGTTCGGGCACGCTCATTAAATCAACTGGTTTAAGTTTCTCTGGTGTTTTGAAAGTCTCGCTCGAGGCTGTGCGTTCCCCTGCTAATCCAAATTTGCCTAGTTTTTGGTTTGAATCAAGCTCCTGGCTCCGGCTATTTGGACTGTGCTCATTTTTTTGTTTTTCAGTTCGCTTTTGGCGATCGGCATTTGTTTCGACGGTTTCGGGTTTTTTGGCCATTTGTTCTTGAACCATAGCTCGCACGCTGGCTTCATGCCAGGCGATTTTTCCATGTAGGCTGGACACTTCTTTTTCAAGCTTGTGTTGAATAGGCAGAAGTTTTTTCTCTGTTTTTATCCTTCCGCGTCTTCTTCCTACTAAATATCCAACTATACCGCCTACCAATAGATATCGTGCATTTCGGGTACGACTACTTGGCTCGACTTCTGTGGTCGTTGTGGGAGCCCGATTATGCGTTACGGGCAGGGCGCCACCTGGTCCGGCCACTGGACCTCCTCCGTATGATCCTGGTCCAACCCCTCCAAATGTAGTTGGAGGCACCGGCGGAACTGGTGGAGATGTGCCAGAACTGCTCGTCGCCCCACTGGTGGGGTCAGGGTCATCTTCTTCATCAAGTGACTCTATGTCTATTGGGTCTGGTATTTCAGCTTCTGGAGTCGTTGGCTCGGGTTCTGGCTCTAGCTCAGTTCCATCATCGTGTTCCGTCTCAGGTTCTGGTTCTTCTATTTCAAGTACCTCAAATGCTACTGCTTTGCCGGTGTCTATTGCTTCGTCAACGGTCATTCCTTCATCTACTGCCTGCTTCGTTGCTTCCACAAACACACCCGCGGCCAGGGCCTCATCTTTAGCTTCTGGAGTCTGAGCATTGTCGGCTTCTTCGTGAATTTCTTCATTGCGATTTTCTAATATTGCCGATGTTACTTCTTGTTCTTCTTCGTTGGACATTTCAACTTCGTCGGGATTTAACTCGCCGTCTTCTGTTGTAGCCATTTCGTCATCTTCTACCTCATCCTCAATCTCATCTACCTCGCCTTCAACCTCATCAGAATCTTGTGTTTCTGTTTCTTTTTCTGGTTTTTTTGAATCTTCTTTGTCTTTTTTCTCTGAATCTTTTTTGAGATACTCCAGAAGCGACTTTGGTTTTTCATTGTCTTCTTCTAAATCATCGTCGTCATTTTTTTTCACTTCCGGAGTTTTTGGTGGAGCAGGCGCCAAATCACTAAAGTCTGGACCACCCAGGTTGAAATTTGCGCCTTCGTACATATGCACATATTTTACACGAATAACAGATAATATCACATGCTAGGACTTTCACGCATTTTCGTAGATAACAGGATGCAGATAGTTGGAGCGAAAACTGTCTAGCTTATGGAGGGGTAGTTGTAACTATACTGAGATAAGATTGACAGTTTGTAGCCAGCTATCTGTGGTCTGGTGCTACGATAATGTGTGAATGTCCTATCTAATTTAGCAAAATCTTGACATAAGTGGTATAATGTACTCCATATTCATCAAATTTAAGGGAAAGGTCGGCAAAATGATACAAATAACATCTTTTGGGTATGGTTGCGTCGCCTTGTGTGCGTGCTAACCGCCCCCTACAAAACGTTTACAACAAACATTCAACTCTCACAAATTAATCACCTCAAGCTAGGAGGCTTGTGGATATGAAATCCAATAAATCATCCGCCAAAAAGACAATTCGTCTGTTTTGGCATCACGCATCAAGATATAAAAAATTATTTGTACCACTTTTTTTCACAGTACCGCTGGCAATTTTGGTATTGGATTTTTTGCAGCCTTACATATTTTCTTTGGTGTTACAAAAAATTAGTCAGAATAACTTCAACCAGAACGACTTGTGGTCAAGTTTTGGCCCATTTATTTTAATTTACACAGTGGCAACCTTTTTCAGCGGAGTTTTTACTTGGCGTTTAAACGTTTGGCTAATCTGGAATCTAGAAGCCAGAGTAATTAGGGATATATCTCAGCGCACCTTTGATCATCTGATGAATATGAGCGCTAGCTTTCACAACAATAGATTTGCTGGGTCTCTGGTTTCACAAGCAAATAAACTTACCGGTGCATACGTGAGGTTTATGGACGCAACTGTATTTAACCTATATACCCTACTCATTGCGATGACTGCAACAATAGTTATATTAGCTCCGAGAGTTCCCTTATATGCAATTATCTTGCTAGTTCTTTCTGCAGTTTATATTTTTGGCACAATTTATTTCTCAAAGCCAGTTAGAGACGCAAATACCGAGGAAGCAGTAGCCCAAAGTAAACAAACGGGATATTTAGCTGACAGCATAACAAATGTTATGGCTATAAAAAGTTTTGCAGCAAGCGCGTATGAAAAAGAGCGCTATTGGAAAGTTGCCAGCAATACCCGCAACAAAGCACTCAAGTCTTTGAAGACTACTATGGTCCGTGAAACTTATTCCAGCATGATTACATCAACCATTGGAATTTCGGCGCTTTTGATTGCGATAATTGGAGCTAGTTTATATAAAGCCAACATCGCTACGTTGTTTTTAATTGCTAGTTATACAGCAAATGTGGGTCAAAGGCTTTGGGATTTTCAGAATGTTTTACGTCAATATAACCGTTCTATAGGTGACGCTAGCGATATGTTAAATATTTTTGAGATTGAGCCAGAAGTGAAAGACCCTGTTGTTCCTGAGACAGTCAGTATAACTAATGGAAGTTTACAGATTCGTAACATGACTTTTACGCATAGCGAAAACAACGACGCGCTTTTTGATAATCTGAATTTAGATGTAGGTGCAGGAGAAAAAATTGGTTTAGTTGGAAGGTCGGGTTCGGGCAAGACGACGCTTACGAAATTGTTATTGAGGTTTTCTGATATCGACAGTGGGAGTATTGAGATTGATGGTCAAAATATAAATTCTATCCGACAAGATGATTTACGAAAAAACATCGCATATGTTCCTCAGGAACCACTACTTTTTCACAGAACATTGGCAGAAAATATATCTTATGGTAATCCTGACACTAGCCAGGACACAATTGAAAAGATCTCAAATTTGGCACATGCTCACGAATTTATTATTCAACTACCCAAAGGATATGAAACTTTGGTTGGCGAGCGAGGAGTGAAACTTTCTGGTGGACAGCGTCAGCGAGTAGCTATTGCTAGGGCAATGCTAAAAGATGCACCTATTTTGCTTCTGGACGAGGCTACCAGCGCTTTGGACTCTGAGTCTGAGGTCTTGATTCAGGACGCTCTATGGAAGCTTATGGAAGGACGAACAGCCGTGGTGATTGCACACAGACTTAGTACCGTTCAAAAAATGGATAGGATAATCGTCCTGGATGAGGGTAAAATAGTAGAAGAAGGCACACACAAACAACTGATTGATAGAAAAGGAGCATACGCCAGCCTATGGGCGCACCAATCCGGAGGATTCCTAGATGACTAATACCGTAAACCCAATACGGCGGACTTTGCACTATTATCTAAAAATTGCTTTTTTGCACAAACGAATGCTCGCAATAAACTTAATAGCACCAGTATTTGCTATCGGATTTGGTGATGTTGCTTTCAGGTACTTTTTGGCTGTTTTATTTACACAGCTGGGAAACTACAACGTTATTGGGATTAATAATGTTTGGAATACTTTCTTTCTGCTTATGTTTTTGATAGCAATGCAAGTGATGTTTTGGAGGATTCACGACTATACTATGCTCAAACGCCAAGCTAAAACTTTGAGAGATCTTGAGCGATTTGTTTTTTCCAAAATGCAACAGCATAGTTATAGGTTTTATAGTGACAATTTTGCTGGGTCATTAGTTACTCAATTTAGTAGATTTCTAAAGTCTTATGAGATTTTAGAAGACACGTTCTTTTTTGAGCTTTTTAGCGCAACAATATTTTTAATTTTTGCTATTATTGTTTTGTTTTTTATTGCCCCTGTTTTGGGAATAGCATTACTGACTTGGGCTGTTCTTTTTATTGGCCTTATCGCCTGGCTAACTGTTAAAAAATTTCCTATAACTAGGGGTGCGACAGCGGCTGATTCCAGAGTGACTGCAAACATTGCAGACTCCGTGACAAACATGTTGAACGTGAAAATTTTTGCCAGAAAATCATTTGAATCGCGCCGATTTGAATCGACGAGTGAGGACCGATATCAAAAAAGATGGAAGTCTTGGAAATATGACGCACATATTCGAAATGTTAGGTGGATATTTGTGGTGGTGTTTTTGTTTGTCTATTTGTATTTGTCTATAAATCTTGTAACTACTGGGAAAGTGCACATCTCTGTCGTTCTTGCGGCACAGTTATACATAATGCAAATCTACAATCAGTTGTTCAATCTGAATCGTACTATCCAAAAAGTAGAACTAGCTTTTGCAGATGCTTCAGAAATGACAGATATCCTCGATCTTACTCCAGAAGTGCTGGACCCAATAAATCCTGAAAAGATTGCCATGCATGAGGGCTCAATTGCATTCAATAATGTTGGATTTTCATACGCTGATTCCAGTGGTGAGGTATTTACAAATTTCAATTTGAAAATTCCAGCGGGTCAGAAGGTAGGTTTAGTTGGACATTCTGGCTCTGGCAAATCCACCTTGACAAGAATGATTATGAGATTTGCCGACCTAGATACTGGTTCAATAACCATAGATAACCAAAACATTGCTAAAGTAAAACAGGACGATTTGCGGGGTCAACTTGCCTTTGTGCCACAAGAACCAATATTGTTTCATCGTTCACTGTTGGAAAACATTCGCTATGGACGTGAAGATGCTTCGGACCAAGAAGTCTACGATTCGGCAAAGTTGGCCCATGCATCAGAATTTATTGATGATATGCCAGAAAAATATCATACATTGGTTGGTGAGCGTGGCATAAAACTTTCCGGAGGTGAAAAACAACGCGTGGCTATCGCCCGAGCTATGCTCAGCAAGGCGCCAATACTGATTTTGGACGAAGCCACTAGCGCGTTAGATAGCAAAAGTGAAAAATTTATAACTACTGCATTGGACAATCTCATGAAAAATCGTACTACAATCGTAGTCGCGCATCGTTTGAGTACTATCCGTAAAATGGACAGGATATTGGTTATGAAAAATGGAACAATAGTCGAAGACGGCGACCATAAAGCACTAATTGCCAAAAAAGGTGAATATGCAGAATTATGGGACCACCAAACAGGCGGGTTTTTGGAAGATTAACTGGTAGAATGATATCAATGTGCTAGAAACATTTAAACCAATCTTTGTATTTTTTTCGTATTGGCGTAGACGACCATGGATGTTTGCAAGCCTATTTTTACTTGGTCCTGCTGTTGTTTTGCAAACCATAATAAGCCCGCTGTTTGTTGCTAGAGCATTAGGCGAACTAGTAACCTCAGGGCATGCCGGACTAGATAATGTGTTTTATGCCGGAGCTTCATTTGCCAGCGGAATTCTACTGTGGTTTTTTGTTGATTACTTTATAGGTATTCGCTTACACTCACGCTCTTTAGAGGATATATACAATGATTGTTTTAACCAATTAATGAAACAAGACTATGCTTTTTTTGCAGATAATTTTAGTGGCTCACTTGTCACACAAGCAAATCGTTTTGCTAAAGCATATGATCTTTTTCATGTAACGTTTTTTTTGGATTTTTGGGGTCAGATGTGTACGGTTTTTGCTGCAATTGCCATAACAATGTATATATACCCGGTGATTGGCTTTAGTGTTGGTATAGTTTGGCTACTTTCTTTTATCGCAATAACTTATCTAGCCAACAAACGCATGCCGATTCGTCGAAAAGCCGTAGGCTATGAAAGCCAGCAAACAGGCGAGCTCGCAGATGCGCTAACGAACGCAGTAACGATTGATACATTTGCTTCAAAGACACATGAAATCAGACGATATAGCAAAATCAATACTAAGCGAAAAAACGCCTATGCAGACAGTTGGCGAGTTGGGGTTAGGAACATATTGTATATCGCGATATTTGGAGTAGTGCTCCAGATAGTTGTACTTGCAGGCGGTATAAGGGCAGTTGAATCGGGCTCTATAAGCATTGCCATATTTTTGTTATTCCAAGTTTATGTAATTCGAATTATAGACAGTTTGCACAAATCTTCTCTTTCTATCCGGTATTTTGAAGGCATACTGGGAGACGCTCATGAAATGTCGGAGCTCTTTGAACGCCAGCCGGCCGTTCAAGACCCTATAAATCCGTTAGTGTCAAAAATTACCCACGGATATATTCAGTTCCAGAAAATTAATTTCAAATACGAAGTTGGAAATACAAATTCCGAAGCATTGTTTAAAGACTTTAATTTTGGAGTAAAACCAGGCGAAAGAGTTGGGCTAGTAGGGCCTAGTGGTGGAGGCAAAACTACAATTACCAAGTTATTACTTAGATATGTGGATATTCAATCCGGAGCAATATTAATCGACGGTCAGGATATTCGCTCGATAACTCGAGATGATTTGCATAAGGCTATCTCATACGTACCCCAGGAACCGCTACTTTTTCATCGTTCTCTTGGTGAAAACATAGCCTATGGAAGACCTGGTGCCAGTATTGCGGAGATTGTATCTGCTGGCAAACGGGCCCATGCAGACGAATTTATTTCAAAACTGCCAGATGGCTACGAAACGCTTGTTGGAGAACGAGGCGTAAAGCTTTCTGGTGGTCAACGCCAAAGAGTAGCTATTGCACGAGCAATGTTGAAAGATTCACCTATATTGCTACTTGACGAAGCCACCAGCGCACTAGATTCAGAATCAGAAAAATTCATACAAGACGCACTTTGGAAACTTATGAAAGGCAGAACCGTATTAGTAATTGCGCATAGGCTGAGCACTGTACAGAAAATGGACAGAATTGTCGTTCTTGATGATGGACGAATCAGAGAACAAGCTAGTCATGAGGCTCTTTTGAAAAAAGATGGCTTATATGCAAAACTTTGGTCACACCAATCCGGAGGATTTTTGAATGAGTAAAGATACATACAAGATAAGTACAAAAGAATTAGCTATAATCTATTTTAAAACTGGCGTGCGGGCATACGGTGGATGGCCAACAACGTCGTTAATCTTAGAACGAGAGCTAATTGAAAAACGCAATGTACTCACCAACAAACAACTGCACAGCTCAACCGCGTCTGGGCAAATATTGCCAGGGGCTACGCAAATTATTTTGGCTGCGCAAATTGCATACTTTATACGTGGAGTTGGTGGTACGATAATTTGTATTTTGGCATACTTAATCCCCTCCGTGTTTGCAACTTTTATATTTACAATTATATACTTTACTTACTTTAGAGGTAGTGATTTTAGTCGATACACAATCGGGCTTCAAGCTTCTGTTAGTGGCATTGTGCTGGGTAATGCGTATAGAATCGGCAAACGACATGTGTCAAATAATTATTTGTGGTTGGCGGTTGCTGCCGCTTGTATTGCAAAATTGGTTTTTGAAGTTCCAGTAATTTTAATATTCGCTTTTGCAACGGTATCAGTCCTCTTGTTTAGTACTATAAAAAACCAGGTAGTTCATGTTTGAACAGCTTATTACAATATACGGCTATATATTAATCATAAGTTTGGCTGGATTTGCCGGGAGTAGCCAATCACTTTTTTATGACCTGGCGGTAGACCACACGCATTGGTTGACTCCTCAGGACTTTGCGGCTTTTTTGGGATTTGGTTTTGCATCTCCTGGCCCACAGCTATTTAGTATTGCAACTTTTATAGGTTACGCTGGTGGAGGTTTGTCGGGTGCAGTCGTAGCTACTTTTGCGATATATCTTACTCCGGTGATATTGGCAATATTATCTGGTCGATACTTGAGTAATTTCATCCACCATAAACGAGCTGGCAATTTTTTAATGGCAATTGGGTTATCTGCCTCTGGTGTGTTGATCGCTATTGGCTATAAATTATTTAGCGTAAACACCATTTCTCTTGTCTACCTAATCATCACAGTGGGTGCGTTTCTTGCAATCGCGCGGTGGAAGATTAACCCGCTATTTATTATCTTAACAGGGGGCGTAATTGGTGGAATCTTGTTAAGCTGAGGTTTTATTCTTCTTTTGTGGTTTCTTTATTGTCTTTTGACTCATCAGCTACTGGGCCTGATTCCTCACCTGAGGTAGCGTCTCCTGCAGGAGTCTCTTCTTCATCAGGTGCTCCAGCGTCGTCAGCGAGTGCTTCAGCGGCAGCATCAGCTTCGGCGGCTTGGTCTTTGGGCATTTCTACTACTGCAATTTGAGAGGTTGGGTCAGTTAAAACTGTGACTCCCTGAGGTACCACTAGATTAGCAACTGTGACGTGGTCGCCTACCTCTACCAAAACACTAGGGTCAATTACTAGCTCATTGGGCAAATCTTTGGGCAAAGCTTTTACCTGCACACGGTCTAATTGCTTTAGAACCAACAAACTGGCACGTTCTGCAGGAATTTCGATTTCAAGATATGCAATCGGTACTTCGGCTTCTGTTTCTTCATTTTGACGAATCGCCTGAAACACAACGTGGCGCATGCGATGTTTTGCTGGTTCAAAATCTACGTCTTTGATAAGCGCTAGGTGTTGTTGTTTGCCGACAGTTACTTGAACTGGGTGGTGTTTCCCGGCCGATAAGTATATTTTTTGCATATTTACCGCATCACCCATAACGTGTATCGAGTCGTTGCCGTGATTATGTATAACTGCTGGTATTTGCCCAGAAGCACGCAAATTCTGCAGTCCTTTTCGCAAAACAGTACGTTCTTGAAGTTCAATTGAAATAGTATCGCCGCTCATTTATCCTCCAGAATTTGGAAATATTCTCAAACAGTATAACAGATTAGGCTAATATGCGCTATGGACTAAGTTGCATAGACTAGGTAATCTTAATAGATGTTTGATGTAGCAACATTAATTGAAAGTGGTGGTTTGATATTAATCGGGGCAATTATTTTTGCCGAGACCGGTCTTTTGGTTGGATTTTTCTTGCCGGGGGACACACTTTTACTAAGTGCTGGAGTTTTTGCGGCACAGGGTAAATTGTCATTAGCTTGGGCACTGGTAGTCATTATTTTGGCAAGTATAGTTGGTAACATCGCTGGATATCAAATTGGCAGTCGTGGGGGGAAACATGTTTTTAGAAAATCTGATGGTTTATTGTTTAGACAAGAATACATCACCCGCGCAGAAGGGTTTTACGAGGCTCATGGAGGGAAAACTATTTTGTTTGCCAGATTCATTCCGATAGTCAGAACATTTGCAGCCGTTGTTGCAGGTGTTGCCCACATGGATTTCAACCTGTTTATGACGTACAACGTACTTGGAGGTGTTCTTTGGGGAGGTGGCATAACAATGCTTGGGTATTTGTTTGGCAGTAAAATCCCAAACATAGATCATTTCGTTTTGCCAGTAGTGCTCCTGGCGATGTCCGTGAGCTTACTACCAATGTTTTATCACTTGCTAAAGAACATCTTGATACGACGTAAAAAAGAGAAAAACAAACTCAGCTAATACATCATCTGATTATATTATAACATATGTGTCAAGTATTTGCCAGTGTAGGAGGCTTTGTTTTTGGAAATTTGTGCTGGAGTTCCTTGTGCAACTATTTGCCCACCGGCGTCTCCGCCTTCTGGACCCATATCGATTATATGGTCAGCGTTTTTTATCACGTCCATGTTATGTTCAATAATTATCATACTGTTACCGGTATCCACTAACGCATGCAAAACCCCAAGTAACTTTTCTACATCGGCAAAATGTAGCCCAGTCGTTGGTTCATCCAAAATATATAACGTTCGGCCAGTTGGTCTGCGGGACAATTCAGTGGCAAGTTTTACTCGCTGTGCTTCTCCACCCGAGAGTGTTGTCGCAGCCTGACCTAGTGCGATATATCCTAGCCCAACGTTAACTAGAGTTTGTAGTTTGCGAGCTATTGCAGGAATGTTTTCAAAAAATTCCAATGCTTGGTCGCAGGTCATCTTCAAAATATCGCTTATTGATTTACCTTTGTAGTGAATCTCCAGCGCTTCACGGTTATATCGCTTGCCATTGCATGCTTCGCATGTCACATAAACATCAGGCAAAAAGTGCATTTCGATTTTGATAATTCCATCGCCAGAGCAGTTTTCGCAACGACCACCTTTTACATTAAAGCTGAATCTTCCTGGGCTGTAACCTCTCAGTTTGGCTTCTGGGACACTAGCGAACAAATCCCTTATGGGAGTAAATAATCCTGTGTAGGTCGCAGGGTTGGAGCGTGGAGTACGACCGATTGGCGATTGATCAATTACAATTGCCTTGTCTAGATGTTTTATGCCAGTTACTTCGTCGTGAGCTCCCGGAACTAGGTTTGCTCTCATGAGCCTAGCTGATAATTCTTTTGCCAAAATGTCGTTTATTAGTGATGATTTGCCGGAACCGGATACACCACTCACCACTACAAGTTTGCCCAGGGGTATTTCTACAGTGATGTTTTTTAGATTGTTTTCTCTGGCACCTTTAACTACAAGTGCATTTCCATTGCCGGAGCGAAGCTTTTTTGGAATAGTTATTTTCTTTTTGCCAAGCAAATATTGTCCAGTAATGCTTTTTGGGTTTTTTGCGACTGTATCTGGTTTCCCGGCGGCAATAATTTCACCACCATGTATCCCAGCACCTGGTCCTATATCAAGCAAATAGTCCGCAGTGCGGATGGTGTCTTCGTCATGTTCGACAACAAGTACAGTATTCCCCAAATCGCGAAGATGTTTAAGAGTGTTAATAAGTCGTGCATTATCTCTTTGGTGCAAACCTATACTAGGTTCGTCCAGCACATATAAAACACCCTGAAGTCCTGACCCAATCTGTGTAGCAAGCCTAATCCTTTGAGCTTCACCTCCTGACAGAGTTACTGCACTTCTGAGCAAGTTTAAATAATTTAGCCCTACGTCCTGCATAAACTTCAATCGGGCAGTTATTTCTTTTATTATTTGATGCGAAATTTGTAATTCTTTGGGGCTAAATTTGATATTTTTGAAATACTTCACGGCTTCGTCTATTGATAATTCACAAATATCCATGATTGAACTACCAGAAACTGTTACCGCCAAAACTTCTGGCTTCAATCTACGACCCTTACATACATGGCAGGGACTTTCGCGCATAAATCGTTCAATATCTCTGCGCATAAAATCACTGTCGGTCTCTTTATGTCGACGTTCAAGATTGGGTATTACTCCTTCATATGTCGTGTCGAAGGTTCTTCCACTTCCAAGTGAAACTCGATATTTTTCAGCGCCCGTTCCAAAAAGTATTCTATCAAGATTTTCCTTTTTTAATTCCCCCGTGGGTTCGTGCAACGTAAATTTGTATTTTTCAGCCACGGCTTGCATTTTTTTCATATACCATGCGTCAGCCGCTACTCGGTTGAAAGGTCGAATTGCGCCTTCAGCTATAGTCAAACGGCCGTTCGGAATTACCAATTCGGGATCTACTTCTAGCCTAGAACCCAGCCCAGTACAGACTGGACAAGCCCCGTGCGGACTGTTGAAACTAAAAGTCCTTGGTTCCAGCTCCGGTATGGCCACGTCTGGATGGTCGATGCAAGCGTACATGAGCGAATAGCTGTGCTCCTGCTTACTATCGGCATCAAGAACAATCAGTTTGCCTTCCGCAAGGTCGAGAGCTTGTTCTATAGATTGCGTTAGGCGTCCACGACTTGGCTCATCATTTACGATTCTATCAACTATGATTTCAATTTTGTGTTTGAAGTTTTTGTCTAGCTCCGGAAATTCATCCAGTGAATAGATAACCCCATCTACTCTTGCCCTCGCAAAACCTGCCCTCATGTATTGTTCTGGTATGTGCTCAAATGCGCCTTTTTTGTCTGTGACCACTGGTGCAAGAATCATAAGTTTTAAACCTAGCGGCAATGAAGCTACTTGGTCAACAATGGCATTTGAGGTCTGTCGAGTTACGGGCTTTGAGCAAACTGGACAGTGTGGCACGCCAATCCTAGCAAACAAAAGTCGTAAATAATCATAAATTTCTGTGACGGTCGCCACAGTACTGCGCGGGTTTCTAGATGTTGATTTTTGATCTATGGAAATCGCCGGGCTTAAACCATCAATCTGATCGACGTCTGGTTTTTCCATGAGACCTAGAAACTGTCTGGCGTAGGCACTCAAGCTTTCTACATATCGACGCTGACCTTCCGCATAAATGGTATCAAAAGCCAGTGATGATTTACCCGAACCGGACAAACCAGTAATTACCACTAGCTTATTGCGCGGAATTTCAACATCAACATTTTTGAGATTGTGTTCCCTCGCCCCCTGAACACGAATTATGTCACTCATAGCTGGGAGATTGTACCAAATAACAGAGAAAAAGTCCAGACACTATGGACCAATATATTAAAAAATGTGCCTTAGCAAAGTCACGGTAATCTCACCAAATATTGAAACTAAAGCTATCCCTATACCACCAATTAATATGCCGGCAAAAAATATTAGAACGTCGCCTAGAATTAGCGAAAGAGCGACAATAACGGCGCCGATAGACGGCAATGTATCTAAGCCAGAAAACGGCGGTGCGATTGCAGCTACAAATGCAAATATAAAAAATACTAACCCCGCTAACCTGTTGAAATTTCGATTTATTATAATACCATTTAATCTCTTTCGAGAATGTATTTCGAACCATCTTATTTTTTTAACAATATAGGGTATAACTTTTTGTTTTATCGTTTTCCCAAGTTCTTTATTTTTCCATTTTTTGGGTAACCATATAGTCTCACGACCAATTATCATTTCTAAAGCAAGTAGCATGACTATTAGTTCAAATAGATGAGTAATTCCTCCTGTAGGTATCGGCAATGCCGGAATTGCCATGAGTAATAGTATTATTATTGCAAAACTTTTTTCTGCAAAAACTTTCTCCAATGAACCGATGGTTTTTTCGCCATTTGATTTGTCCCATTTTTCTAAATCTCTGCTAAAGCTATGCACATCCATTGCCTCCAGTATACATAAAGTCGTACTGTGGTTTTGACGATTTGGCAATTTCAAAAACGGGTGTGTGCAAAATATATATAAATATTCAGTCTGGAATTGGTAAAATACTCTGCCCCCATAGCTGAAGTTCCTCGAGTAAATATCTTTTATTGTCACTAAGATTTTTTTGTGTCGACAACTGTGATAGTCTATCAAAATATTTTACCGCTCGACTAGGTATCTTGCCTCCAAGTAGTCTATTTTCGCGAAACTTTTCCCAGTCTTCGCGCTCACCAGTTGAAAGCGATTTTGGAAAATTTCTCGCTTTGTAAAGTGGCAATAGTTGATTTAGGCGCTCATCTGAAAAATTAAATTTGCCAATTTCTTGTTCTACAAAATTGTTGCTGTGAATCTTTGCCATCAGAGACTTATCCGAGTCACCTACAAATCCATCATACAATCGGCCGTCAGCTTCTATCACTTCTGTTACTAATTTTGTTTGGTATTTTTTGTCCATTATATCTATCGCCCCTTTTAGCTGTTCGACAAATTTGGGTTGGTTTTTAAGTATATTTTTGTTTTTTTCTATGGTTTTCAAAGACAGATTCAATCGCTCTTGGCAGTCAGAATTAAAAACACTTAGTGGGGCTACGGCAGGACATCGATTGAACTGTAAATTTTTAACAGGAAGCCTGGGATGCGGGCACGGTCTTTCTTTGCAATAATGTTGCCACATCGGGGCAAGTTCTTCTGAGGACAATCGTAAATATGGTTCTGGATCATAGCGTAAATCATACACAACTATCCCGTTTTGTTTAGTACTGTCGAACAAATTTAATACAACAGTTGTTTTTTCGTATTCCGACGAAAATTTTCCACTTGTATATACAAAAGGTTGGTTAGTTTGGACGACTTTTTTTACTTCTTTTTTGTCTCTTAGTTTGAGTAGAAACGAAAAAAGTTTTGGTTGTTTGGCACGCAACAAGCGTGCTAAGTCAGTTGTTGCCACCACGTCGCTCAATGCATCGTGAGCGTTAGCATGGTCCAGTTTGTTAATAGTCGTAAGTAGTCCTAGCTGATTTGCGGGCTGTCCATCACTGTTAAACGGCCATTTTATGCCGTCTGGGCGTAGTGCACGAGTCATGCGTACTACATCTAGCAAATCCCAGCGCGACCGTTCGTCGGCCCAATGCCACTCGTAAGCATCGTAAAAGTTCCTATACTGCAAATACCTCATGAACTCGTCGTCAAAACGAACGCTATTATAGCCAGTAAATATAGTCCCCGGCGTTGAGATTTCGTTTTTGAAAATCTGAAGAAATTCCTCCTCAGTCACCCCTTCGGAAATTGTCATTTGAGGTGTAATTCCCGTTAACAATACTGCGTCTGGATCCGGCAAAATATCGTCTGACAGTTTAACTAATATATTATGGGGTTCGGCGATTGGCTTTAGTTGCATGTCGGTTCTCTGGCCCGCAAACTGCATAATACGCTGTTGCTTGGGGTCAAATCCTGAAGTCTCAAGATCATAAAAATACAAACTATTACTCATACAGCAAGTCTAGCATAGGCAAACTACCTTTAATATTCTAGTGTACCAATTGCCGGTTTACCGATGATAATTTTTGCATCGGGTTCAATTCCTCTTCTTCTGAGTTCATGCATGATACCCATTTTTTTCATAATGTCTCTCAAACGTTGCTGACCATGAAAGCTGGTAAACTCGGTTCGCACAGCAAATCGTTCAATCTTTTTCCCGGTAACTACAAATCCGTCTTTTGTCTTTGTAACTTTCCAGGCGTCAACAATCGGTATCGTTAATATTGGTAATGTATCTTTTGTATTTTCATCTGCTTTTGCTTCAAATTGAATTTTTGAAACGAGTTTTTTTACAGCAAAAAGTAAATCTTTGAGTCCTAGTTTGCTTTGCGCGGAAATCGGAAGAATATTCGTATTTTTAGGCAAAACTTTCTTTAGCTCGCTTACTCTGTCGGCAATAATTTCCGCATCTAATCCATCAATTTTTGTGAGTAATACAATCTGTGGTCTTTCAGATAAGTCAACCTTGTAGGCGGCCAGTTCCGCTAAGACTGTTTTGTATGCACCGACTATGTCGTCTTGATAAGCGTCAACTAGATGCAAAAGCACCCTCGTTCGTTCTACATGACGTAAAAATTCGTCACCCAAACCCTTACCCTCGCTCGCACCCTCTATCAACCCTGGAATATCTGCAAAAAGTAATGAATTTTGATTGTCTATGTCTACTACTCCTAAATTTGGAGTAAGGGTTGTAAAGGGATAGTTTGCAATCTCAGGCTGTGCATTACTGACGACACTCAGCAGTGTAGATTTTCCGGCATTTGGAAGTCCAATCAACCCAACGTCCGCAATCATTTTTAACTCAAACGTAACCGTTAGTTCATCCCCATTTTCGCCTTTTTCTGCAACCCTGGGAGCTTGACGTGTACTACTTACGAAATGAGCATTCCCAAATCCACCCTTCCCGCCACGGGCCACTACAAATTTTTGATTGTCTAAAGTCAAATCTGCCGTAGTGGTTCCGTCATCTAAAATAACGCTAGTCCCTACAGGTACTGCAATAATCAAGTCTTCACCACTACGTCCATGTTTTCTACGCATTGAGCCCGGTTGTCCATTATCGGCTTTTATCTCTTTTTTAAACCGAAAATTTGCAAGAGTGTTTTGATTTCTACTTGCAATTAACACAATATCTCCACCTTTTCCACCGTCACCACCGTCTGGGCCACCTCTGTCAATAAATTTTTCATGACGAAAACTAACAACGCCGTTTCCGCCGTCGCCTGCTTTTAACCCTACACTGGCCAAATCTACAAACATATCAATAAGAATACAGTACCCAGAGAAAGTCTCCTATCAACTATTATTGTCTGTATATGAAATTCTGAAAGGCTGATTGCACTGGCACCCAGTCGCTTTTGCCAACTCTACCAAATCCAGCAAGTCCATTCATATCAGAATATTTGATCATCGTGCCGTCGGCAGAAACTTCGTCTACGATACCGACATGCCCTAAGCCTCCACCCCTTTGGGCAATGGCACCTGCCCTAGGGACTCTACTGACAGTCCATCCGGGAGTGCGCGCAGCATTTATTGCCCACGTATTGGCGTTACCCCATCCACCGGGTGCTCCACCCTGCCTTGATGCATAGTCGGTACACCAACCTCTATAGTAAGCGCCTCCGCCACCAGGTGTAGCAAAATAATTATAAGAAACTGAAATTGCTGCAACTATTCCGTTAGGAATAAATATACGTTCACCCACAGCAAAACCATTTATTTCTGCGTCGTTAAACGAAATCAATAGGTCTTTATCTGTGGCATATTTTCGTGCAAGAGATTCAGGAGTATCCCCGGCTTTGACGACGTATACTATGCCGTTTACACCAATTGGAGGCATGATAAGTTGCCTACCTGCGGGAATGTTGTCACTAGTCAGGCCATTGCTCCATTTTATGCTTTCTGAAGAGTTGCCAAATTTTGTTGCAATTGAACCAACAGTATCGCCCGGGACAGTTGTGTATATATGAATGTCTTTTCGTGAAGGAAGTACCCCAGAGACAACCTGTGGCTTGGCTACTACGCTAGTGTCAGCGGAAGAGGTGTTGGCAGTTGCGCTAACAGAGTCTGCGTGATTTACAACCGACACTGCTTCCGGTAGGTTGGCTATGCGCGCAACGTGAACAGCAATATCAGCAGAGGATACTTGGTCTAAAGGTCCAGCAACTACATCAGAATTAGTCGTAGGAGCTACTGCATTTTGTCGAACAGATTTGCTTTGTACGGGATTTCTTGTAACAAAAAATAGTACCACTGCAAGCAAAGCTACGTTTGCCGTCAACAGACTGAACCTAATCATTCGTTTTCTTGAACGTAGTGTAAAACGTCGTTGTTTTCGCCCGGAAAAAATCTTTGCCTTTCGACGTACAATAGTGTTTTGTCCTATTGTGTGTGATTGGTTACTAATACTCAACTCCATTCCGCTTAGGTAGCGGGATAATCTGTTTTTGGCTCTTAGTTAATATTGTAAGTGTTGGAATAAAACAATTTACTTTATACGCATAGTGCAAAAACAGATATAACTCCTCTGTCTGCACATTGTGTTACCTCTGTTAACAGTAGAGCGAGTTATGCATAAAAGTATAGCAAATATGCATATAAAAACAAGCTTTTTGATGTAAAAACCACCCCTGTTAAACAGAGAGAGAAAATCTACCTTAACAGGGGTCGGACTATTGGCATAGCTCCGTGCAGTGCGCTCTGGTCAATGCCTCGTGCTCGGCCAGGGTGTGAGAAAAGTATGTTTTGCCTTTGTCAGCTCCATCGCCAGCCACAAAATACAAAAAGTCCGTGTCTGCTGGATACGCAACGGCTTGCAAAGAGGATTCTGAAACGTTGCTGATAGGCCCTGGTGTTAGACCATTGTGAATACGTGTGTTGTATGGCGAATCAAAACCAACACTGGCAGGTTGACCATTGGTGATTGCCCCATAAAATGCCGTAACGTCAGACCCAAGTTGTATACCCTGCCTATACCGACGTAAGAATACTTGAGCAACCATAGGTTTGTCTGAAGCATTATTTACCTCTTGTTCTACTATTGATGCAATGATAACCCCCTGGTGAGTCGTTAAGCCTTGTTTCGCAAAGGCCGCGCGAATTTGTGGAGTGAGGCGTTTTTGCATTTCGTCTAATGACTGTCGGATTAATGTTTCTGGTTTGGTGTCGGCAGTTCTTTGAAATGATTCCGGGTATAGATAACCTTCGAGCGAGGCGTCCGCCGGTTTATCTGCCAAGGCAGGATGGTCGGCGTATTGACCTGGTTTCAAAGCCGCCTCGACGGACTCTGAAGAAAAACCACTATTTATCAAGTCACTCTTAATCTGGTCAATCCTAAGTCCGGGTGATATACGGAACAAATCTGTATAAACTTTGCCATGAGTAAGGACCGAAACAATCTCAGGAACCGTCTGGCTAGGTCTGAGCGAGTATGTGCCAGCCTGTAACTTGTCTCGAACATCATGGTTTCTAACATACCATTCAAAAGCCCATGGTGCTTTAATCAACCCGTGCTCCTTGAGTTTCACACCTATTTCACTTACTGTCGAACCACTTTCAACAGTTATTAGTACATTATTTTGTGAAGTACTTACCGGTTTTAAATGATCGTAATATGATTTTCGGACAATATACAGCGCCGAACCGAGGACAATAATTATTGCGAGAGCTACAATTGTCCAAAATT
Source organism: Saccharimonadales bacterium (SeqCode) (assembly GCA_038206875.1). Taxonomy (GTDB): domain Bacteria; phylum Patescibacteriota; class Saccharimonadia; order Saccharimonadales; family JBBQAJ01; genus JBBQAJ01. The sequence goes on along the minus strand of JBBRAK010000002.1, from coordinate 61,810 downwards.
TAGCCCAATTTAGTTTCTTTGATCTTGGTAAGCGATTTTTCATACTTGCGCCACAGAATTTTCTAAATAATCTGAAAGTATTAGGCTAGCAGAAATAGCATCAACATCCGATTTTTTATATGGTTTTCCGTTCATTTCCAAAATCTCTCGGGCTCTTACGGAAGTCAGGGCTTCATCCTGCCAGTGAACTGGTATTGAATATTTCTCTTGTAAAACTTCTGCAAATTCGCGAACAAATTTTGTTTGGGCCGTTTCCTGACCGTCTAGTCCCCTTGGCAGTCCAACCACAATATCAGTGATTTTGTGCTCCAATATAAGTTCGCCTAGATTTTCCCAAAATTTATTACTTTGAAAATCCAATGTCTGTAGTAGTTTTGTGAGCTTCAATTCGGAATTTGCCAGCGCAACCCCAACACGTTTTTCACCGACATCTAAACCTAATATATTTTTAGTGGGAATCATTTTGCTCGTATGTGATTGTTATCTTGTTGATGTTTTTAGGTGTGGAATACACCCAAAACGGCTTGTACGTTGTTGTTACGTCAATTATGCCTGGGCGTGACTTGATGATTGATTCGGCTTCTTTCTTTTTCTTGCCAGCTATTTGTTTTTTGATTCCATCTGTATCTAGCTGTGGCCCAGCGACCGCAAGCGTTGATATGCTAAATTTAACTTCGTTGGCTGATTTTTTGTCGGTAACTTGTATCCGAGCACTTCCAATTCCGTTGTCTTGTATAACTTGCTTGGAGCTATCTATATGTTTTTTGACATCGTTTTCCACAACTTGTTTTAGGTCATCATTTTTTACCCCCAGTTCAGTAAAGGTAATGGTGACTGAAACATTGACCTCTGCGCCAGGCTCGTTTACGTTAGGAGTACTAACAACGGCAGGATTGTCACCAGCAAATGTGTCGGTAAGACCAGTCAACTTATCCGTCTCAAATTGACTTTTTATTTCAGCAACTACTGCAGAATTCAGACGGTCAACCACTTTTTGTTTGGCATTATCAATGTCCGTTTGACTCGCAACCTGGATAATTTTGCTAGTTCCGCCAGTCATATTTGAACCCGTGGCCTGAACTGAACCTTGAGCTGTACTAAGACTTGCCGGACTGTTATAAGACCGTGCTCCTAGATTATAGGTATCCCCAGCCTGACTTGCAGTCACTGGCACTGATTTACTCAATCCAAACGTGGCGCTCTTGCAGCTTGAACCGCTGTAGAGCGCAGGTTCAAGAGTTAGCGCTGAATCAGTGACGAAGGTAGTTGAGCCCGAAGAAAAACCCGTACCCGCAGGAACAGTGTGAGATTGACCGTCGTCTATACAGTTTGTCAGCGTCATAGTACCCTTGGCTTTTGTTCCGTCATCCCTTTTCCCTGTGGTGGGTACTTTTTCGGTGTCGGTTTTTTTGAGCGATTTGGTAACTGCTGGAATGATTAGCTTATCGTTGTCCACGGAAGTAGCATCGGTTTTGGCGGTTATTACCAAGTCACTGTTGATGTTTGAAGTGTCCGTTTTTATTACTATCTGTGCTTTTGGTAATATTACTAGAGCAAACACTCCACCAACAAGAATAAGTATCAAAAGTCCTAGTCCACCAAACAAAAATAACCTAAACCGATTGAAATTTGGGACTTTAAATTTTTTGTTAAATGGTTTTTTGTTGCTAGATTTTGATTTTGTTTCAGGCAAATTATCAGCAGTTTCATTATCGAGTTCGATTGTTTCTTCGGTGGCTAAATGACCAGCAAGTTGACCAATTGAAGTAGCAGGGTCTATGTTTGGTTCGTCGCCCTCGGGTTTGTTACCAGTACTTGCGATAGTTTCTTTTGAATTTAATTGAGGAGACTCTGGGACTTCAGGTTTGCTCTGCAAAGTTTTTGCAACGTGCAATCCAGCAGCACCGGCAATTGGCAATAAACCGGCTTCTGAGGTAATCAATACTATACTTTTATTTGCGGATTTGGCGCTCCGTTTTAGAAGTTTTAGGTTCACTATTGACTGCAATGTGGTAGCCCTTTTAGGTAAAACTAAAGCAACAACCCTAGATTCTGACGCGCGAATTTTTTCGATTATAACTGTTATGTCATCTTCTGCATCAAGATAAATCGTGTCTTTTGCGTTACTATTGTCTTTGATTTTCATATTTGTAGCATCCTATCGAGTCTTTGCTTGACTGTCCCTGTAGATTTTGAGCTATCTTGCATTTGAATCGTGTCAAGTCCAACTCTTAGCAGTCCCATGGCTGTTATATAAGTATGGTCATTTACACTACCAGTTTTGTCATATATTCCAACAACTTCTTCTGGCTGAATATGCTTTACAACTGGACGTTTTGTGAAGGGCAAATCCCTATACCAACTTGATTGTTCTAGTTTATCCATAAGCATATCCAAACTTGAACCACCGCCACACAATAAAAGCTGGTTAGGTAAATGGTCTGTCATAGTAAATTCACCAAGTGCTAATTCTATACCACTCAGCCAAACATCTAAAGTTTTGTCTAGGGCATGCTTGATATCTGTTGCTTTAGTGGCAGTAACATGCCCGGCGCCGTAAGCCAGCTTGAAATCTTCCGCCTGGGCAAAAGTTAGGTCCAGCTCTCTTTCAATTGATCTGGTAAACGCTCTACCACCTATACCAAACATTTTGGTGCCTTGCACACCACCGTCGTGAAGTACGGCAATATCTGTGGTACCACCTCCAACATCCATAAGCACAGCACTAGTCGTGGCGTCAGAATCATTTCCTATCACAGAACGGGCTACTGCAAATGGTTCAGCAGCCACTGCGACTAAATCTAAGTCTAATTCTTGAGCAGTACGCTCTAGAGCACCAATGTGTATCAAAGGCGCAAAAGCCGTATATAACTGAACTACAACTTCTTTACCCTGAAAACCGATTGGATTAGTCACAGCATAGCCGTCAATATCTATTCTAACCAGCGCACTATTTACTAATCTTATCTCTACGTCTCTTCCACCCATCTCCCAAGCTATTTGGTGCTTAGCTTTTTCTAGTGCTCGCTCTTGTACAAGTCCAATAATTTGCTCTGTTTCGGTCATATCAAGCTGTTTGTCAGGGTTTTTACGTCTTATGCGTACAGTGGTTGTCGTGCCTTTTACTAACTCTCCGGCAATTCCGATTACCGCGGACCGCACACTAACCCCTGCTTGCGCCTCTGCCTCGGAAAGTGCTTTGTCACAATTTCGAACCACACCTGCAATATCCGAAATAGCCCCTGCTTGCATGTCTGTTAAGCCTTGGTGTTCTCGTCCAACTCCAATTATATTCAAATTGTCGCCTTCAACTTTTGCTATGAGCACTTTTACAAATTCAGTACCTATGTCGAGTCCGACAATATATTTACCGGTTGATTTTCCTTGTTTTCTATTTGGAACTCGCGAGATGGCAGCTGTTTTCAACTCTTTAATTTTTTTGAGCATAATCGCTATTATTGTACCATAAACAGGGGTTATTCCGGCTAAGCTAGAACAGCTTTAATACGCCGAATGCCTGCGCTCGAGCTTTCTTCTTTTATGATTTTGAATTTCTTGTTGTCCTCTGCTAGCTGTAAGGTGTGGTCAACATGCGGACCACCACAGATTTCAAAACTATAGGGCTTTTCGGTACCATCCGCAATCATTTTGTAAACTTTTACCGTATCGCCATACCTGTCACCAAACTGTCCGAGGGCACCTTTTTCTTCGATAGCAACTTTTGTTGGGAACTCCTCAAAACTGACTTTCAAATCTTTTGTAATCTGTTCGTTTACAATGTTTTCCACTTGCTTAATCTGCTCCTGAGTCACCTTTTCTGGATGACTAAAATCAAACCGCAGTCGCTCTTCAGTAATATTACTGCCATTTTGAACTACATGATCACCCAATACATCTCGCAAGGCTTGGTACATCAGGTGCGTTGCCGTATGGTATTTTTTGTGCTGGATATTAGAACCCCCCAGCCCACCTTTGAAAGTGCCTTTACTAGCTGTTTGACTCCTAGCTCTCTGCTCTGCCATCAAAGCATCAAACTCTTTTTGCCAGCTGTCAGAAATTTTTACATCCTGCTTGTAGGCTTCCTCAAGGCTTAGCTCCAGAGGAAAACCGTAAGTATCATAAAGGGTAAAAACTTCTTTGCCCGTCAGACCGTTTTCGGTCAGTTTTTTGAATTCCTTGAGACCCTTTCTTAATGTTTGCCGAAAAACTTTTTCCTCCTTGGCTAGAATCTCGATAACTTTGTCTCTGTTTTTTTCAACTTCAGAATAATCCTCTAGGTACATGTCTGAAATAACTGGCACGACTTGTTTTAAGAAATTTTGTTCAATGCCAAGCTCAAAGGCAAAGCGTATAGCTCGGCGGACCAGCCGTCGCATTACATAACCCTGTTCTTTGTTGTTTGGCGTGATACCATCAACTGCAAGAAATGTTGCCGCTCGTAAATGGTCGGCAATCACACGCATGCTTTCGGTGTGACTTTCATAATTTTTGCCGGATAACTTCTGAAGCTCTTCGATAATTGGCCACAAAATGCTAATTTTGAACACGTCTGGGCTTTCAATTTTGGCAGCCGCGATTCGTTCCAGCCCACCACCAAAATCAACATTTGGCTTCGCCAGCTCTTCAAAACCGGATTTGGTTCTCTTATACTGCATGAACACTTGGTTGCCAATTTCCATAAAGCGACCAGAGTCGCTGGCTGGGTGCGGTTCGCCGTAACCTTCAGCATGGTTCTGAGGCCCGAAGTCATAAAACACTTCGCTATCCGGTCCACAGGGATCCCCCACTGGCGTTTTGTCGATTCCGCCACCACGTGACCACCAATTTTCACCATCATCATAGAAAAATATGCGTTCTCCGGGCTTGATGCCTCGTTTATCTCCATCACTCTGACTGCCAATCTCGACAATTTCTGCCGTGATATTTTTGGTTGCAAATAATTCCTGCCAGATTTTAGCCGACTCATCATCTCGAGCAATGCCATGTTTTTTGTCACCAATAAAACAAGTAACATATAGCTTCTCGGGGTTCAGCCCAACTACCTCTGTCAAAAACTCAAAAAACCATGGAATTTGATCTTTTTTAAAGTAGTCACCTAGGCTCCAGTTCCCTAGCATTTCAAAGAATGTGGTGTGGCTGTTGTCACCGACTTCATCTATATCTTGCGCACGCAGACAGGTTTGGCTATTAACTATCCGAGTGCCGTCGGGGTGTTTTTCGCCCAATAAATAGGGAATTAGTGGTTGCATACCCGAACCGGTAAAAAGCGTAGTTGGATCGTTGTACGGAACCAAAAGCGCCCTGGGGATAGATTTGTGTCCGCTTTTCGCAAAAAAATCTAAATATGCTCGCCTGATTTCCTGTGCATTCATAAGAGAAAGTCTAACAGATTAGCTACTTTTCGTCATCGACTGTGTTTGGTTCGTTCATTTGTTTCAGAGTTTCAACCAACTTGTGTGGTGTGATATCAACTTTCGTATAGTAGCCTTGAGCTAATTCACTGATTGTTTTTTTGGTCAGATCATCTTCGTCTAGATTGGTTAGAACTATTATGTGGTGGTCAGGTGTAAAATTGGGAGACAGTTTAGAATCCCTTAGTCGTTTGAGTATATCTATCCCGGCCATTCCAGGGAGCATAATGTCTAACAAAACAAGGTCGTACTTTCCAGTACTGGCCAGTTCATAGCCCTTTTGGCCATCACCCTCAAGTTGCAGGTTATAGCCCTCTTGACGCAGAATTTCTGCATACATTTCGGCAATAAATTGCTCATCCTCTATAAATAGGATGTTTTTATACATACTTAGATTGTATTCTACTTGTTGGTAAATTGAAACCTGGTGAAACTATATGACGACCCCACCGCCCAAAACTTTGGTTCCGTCATAAATAACTGTTGATTGACCCGGAGTAACAGCCCTAATTTTGTCTGACAACACTACCTGTAGCGTATTTTTGTTATTTTTCACTACGCCTGACACTACCTGTAGCGTGGCATTAACCAGTGGTGCTCTGTACCGACTCCTAACAGAGTAACTTTTGGTAAAATCAGGCACTCCGTTAATCCAATGTATATCAGTTAGATTTAAAGTGTCGCTCCACAGTTTTTCATCATCAAGATTTGTCGTCACATATACTTCGTTTTTTTTCATGTTTTTGCCAGTTACGTAGTATGGTAATCCCCCGCCCACATCCAAACCATGGCGTTGGCCAATTGTGTAAAATATCGCTCCGTCGTGCTGTCCTATCTCCTGCCCAGCCTGATCAAAAATAAGTCCTGGTGTAGTAGAAACATACTGCTGTAGGAATTCTCGAATACCCACTTTCCCTACAAAGCATATTCCTTGACTATCTTTTTTGTCGGCAGTGGCTAAGCCTAATTTCTTTGCCAACATGCGAACTTCGGACTTGGTTTTGAACTCACCAATTGGCATTAGGCTTTTTGACAATGCGTCTTGGCTGACTCTATATAGAAAATACGTCTGATCCTTTTCTTGATTCTGTGCCGTATGAAGCTGGCTCTGGAGTTTTGAAGGTTTAGAATTTTGGTCTGGAGCTTGTAGGATTCGGGCATAGTGACCGGTAGCAATCAAATCTGCACCGTCCTCCAGCGCGGTATTTAAGAACAGTTTGAATTTAACTTCTTGGTTACACATAATATCCGGGTTTGGAGTCTTGCCAGATTTGTACTGCGCAATCATGTAGTCAACTACTTTTTGATGGTATTGTTTTTGAAAATCAAATACTTTGAAGTCTATTTTTAGTTGTACTGCCACCCTTTTGGCATCTTGGTAATCTTCTTTCCATGGACACGGCATGCCTGGCAAATCTTTGGTCCAGTTTTTCATATACACGCCTACGACGTTATATCCCTGCTTTTTAAGCAAAGCTGCAGTTACTGAACTGTCGACACCACCACTCATTCCTACATAGACTGTTTTCATCGTTGCTATATTCTAGACTATAATTTCGAACTACAGAAATCTGTTCTTAAACTACAGTCTATTTTGACTTTAGGTCCTGAAACTAAACATCTAGAAAAACTATGACAGCGTTTTTTTTGACGTGCATTATTCCTCTGTCAATTTTTATTTTTTCTTCTTTACCGTCGTTTCTGACTGTCATCTCGCAGGCACTGAGGAGTGTCATAAAGTTGTGATGAGAGGCTAAAATGTCAAATGGGCCAGTCTGGTTTTCTGCCGAGATACTTTCTGCCATGCCGTCGTAATACACTTTGAACGGAGCATACACTTTTACGTGCATGTGTGTATTGTCCCCCTTTGCTTTTTCTTTTGTATTTAATTCTATTGGCTGGGATTCTTTTACGTCTGCCATGCTACACTCACCAAATTTAATAACCTTAATCCCAGGGGTCGATTGTAACTTAAATAACTCATGTGATAATTTCTTCTATGCTCTGCAGGGTTTGTTCTCTGGTAAAGAAATCCCCTTTTAGACCGGTGTGTTTAGTCATTACGTTCATGTTTTGTGTGAAATTGGCGATTAGCTTTTTGGCTTTGGCATAATCGGCTCTATCGGCTACAGAAAGTTCGTTTTCACCAATGATTGCAATAATACTCTTGAGTGAATCGTGTTTTTGCAATAAAGCGAGCACTTGGACACTAAGTATGTAATGTCTGTCTCCAACTATGTCAGGAGTAAGCAATGAAGAAGTAGATTGGTTCAAGTCTACGGCTGGTCGTATACCTTGCTCGGCAACTTTACGGGATAGAACTATTACTCCGTCCATTTCATGCTGAATAAACTGCACCGCTGGGTCAGAAAGATCGTCTGCAGGAACGTAAATTGTCTGCACGGAGGTAATTGATCCGTTTTCGTTTGAGCTTAGTCGATCTTGGAGTGTCTTTACGTCAGAAAAAATTGTAGATTCATAGCCACCTTCGTTTGGTATTTGGTCCAAAATTGTTGAAAGTTCGTTTCTAGCTTGTACATAACGGTACATGTTGTCAGCGAAAAACAAAATATCTTTATGGTTTTCGTCTCGAAAGTACTCTGCCCCGGTGGTGGCTGCAAGTCCAATCAAAGAACGTTGCACAGGATTTTCATTCATCTGACCAAAAAACATACAGGTGTTTTTTAACAAATCCTCGGCTCTCAGGGTATCCCACAGTTCGTGTCCTTCACGAATACGCTCACCAACACCAGCAAAGAAAGAAAGCCCACCACCACTTTTGGCAATGTTATTAATAAGCTCCATGGTAAGTACTGTTTTACCTACTCCCGCTCCACCAATAATTCCAATCTTGCGACCTTTGACAAACGGTGTGAAAAAATCTATAACTTTTATGCCTGTTTCTAGAATTTCTGGTGTGGCAATTTTGAACTCTTTGGATTTATTTTCAATTTTTAGAATATCTTTATAGACTACGCCTTCACCTTCGATTGCTGGCTTTCCATCCAAAGGATCGCCAATTGCATCTAAAATTCGCCCGATAGTAACTTCACCAACTGGAATTTCGATACCTTTGTGTGTCCTATGTACCTTCATGCCCCGCTGGATTCTACGATCTGATCTTATGTTGAGACACAGAGCAATCCCACCCGGGTCGAGATGATCTACTAAAAGTTTGGTCTGGTGAGTGTTGTCTACGATTACTAATTCACCCACGCTTGGCACATCTTCGTCAAACTGGGCACGTACAACCAAATCTTTTATTGTCAGAACTGTTCCTGTACTCACGATGCTACTCCTGCTTTGGCTTTTTTCATACTGCTAATAATCTCTTTGAGTCGCTCGTCCTTGATTGCACGTCGAGCCCTGTTGTAGCTTGTATGGAGTTCGTCTTTGGCTTCTAGCGCACGAGTATTTGACGCGCTCATAGCACGGAATCTAGATGCGTATTGAGCCAGCTTTGAATTCAGGATTAACTGGCTCACCGCTATGTTCATCATTGACCTTTCTAGGTGGTCTACGACATCATAAGCGCTGGGCTCAAAAATATAATTTGATTCTGCTATTATCTGGTCAGGTTTGTCGGAATTTTTGCCTATTTGCTGAACGGCAGAGTCTAATCTAATTTTTTTCACATCTTGCACCATTAATGATACATATTCTTGATAGTAAACGCTTGTTTTTTGATACAATTGAACTTCTTTTATGAGTGGGAATACGTTGATGTTCTTGTCTTTTGTAGGTAGTTTGAAATATTTTTTGAAAGCAATCCCTCTTTGCGCAAGCTGTATTGCACCATGATGTCCAACAACAATTATATCGTTTTTTTGAGGATCGTAAGATTTGAGCATGAGCTGAATCAATTTTTGGTCTATATCACCGCTAAACCCGCCCTCTGCAGTAATGATGACATAAAGCTCTTTGGAGATAACTTCGGTCTCAGTATTAGTACGGCCAAAGCCAAAAATATCGTTAACCCTAAGTTGAGAATATATACCCCACAATTCATCAAAGAACTGGGTTGCTTGAAGTACTTGGTTTTTTATCTGAGCAATTCGCATGCTGGCAATTCCTTCAAATACATTGGTGAGCTCTGCCAGCGTTCCCATGGCCATTTCCTCACGCTCTATTTCTGCTGGTTTTTTACTCATGATTTGAACTCCGACTCTTCGCTCGCAGGTACTTTGGCGTGATTTTCGTTATGTTTTGCTGGTTTTTGCTCATCAGAAGCGCTATTGTCTTTTTTAGAATCCTCATTATCCTTCTGTCCGTCGTCGTCAGGCTTGAAAACGGTGCCAGCAACAGATTCGGAAGTCTCGGTGTGTGATGCTGGAGTAGGTGCACCTTTTAGGACGGTGCTGGATTTGGATTTTAGTTCAAGTTTGATTTTTTCATAATCCTCGTCGCTGGATACTTTAGTGGCCAAATCCACTACATGCAACTTCATAGCCGATATATCTAAAGATTCACCCTCATTTGCATTTAGAATTATATCCAACATCAGTTGTTGTGCGATTAATGAATAAGTGTCAGACGGCGACTGGGTCAACATTTCAAAAATATTCTTTCCTATCTGGAGGGCTTTTTTGGCTTCAAGAGCCAGTTCCGAGCCAAAATGAGAAAATTCTTCTGCTTGGCGATAGTCTGCTAATAGCTTGAGAGTCTGGGCGGCCAGTGCCTTTTGACGCTTATTATGACCAACACCCCCAACACGAGTCACGCTTAGACCAATATTAAGCGCTGGGCGTATTCCATTGCGAAAAATATCCATATCTAGTATCCATTGTCCGTCTGTAATAGACATGATGTTTGTGGGCAAATAAGCTGTAATATCGCCACCAGCCGCATTTACAATTGGCAAGCTTGTCAAATGAGCACCGTTACTATCCAATCTGCCGGCCCTTTCCAGTAACGAGGAGTGCGCATAAAACATGTCGCCAGGGTAGGAGTCTCGACCCGGGCTCACGCCCGACATCAGCGCAACTTCTCGATAAGCATGGGCGTGAGAGGTCAAATCATCGTAAATAATTATGGTATCTTGGGCCAGTTCCTGCCATAAATATTCCGCAATAGCCGCTCCGACATATGGTGCTATATAGCTCATTATGAGTGATTCAAACATTGTACTAACAATCACGACGGCGTTTTCCAAACCACCATTTGCTTCAAGTTGCGTTAGTAGCATGTCAACGTCACTTCTACGTTTTGCAATTAAAACATATACAACTGTTTGGTTCGTATTTTTCTGATTTATTGTTAGTTGAGTTACCAATGTACTCTTGCCGGACTTCCCGTCTCCCAGAAGCGCCATACGCTGTCCACGAAGAACTGGAAACAGTGAATCAATAACCGTGACACCACTTTCCAGTTGTGTGTCCAAAAGTTTGCGAGCATACAACGGAGGTGCTGAGTTGAAAACAGGCCAAACCGCGTCAGCTGCAATCGGCCCCTTTCCATCAATTGGTTCACCCATAACCGAAATAACTCTCCCCACAAAATCTTTGCCAACTTTACATACTAATGATTGATGTTGAACCACGCTAATCATGCCAACCCTGAGCATGGTGCTACCCAAATGCAAGACGACTACATGGTCAGCGAGTACTTGGTGAACAAATCCCTTACTACCGTCTTCGAACATTATAAGCGCGTGGACATTACAAGGCTGTAAACCGTTAACTTTTACCAAAAATTTGTCTACAGCAATAACGTCTCCAACAGGGCTTCCGGTGGCAACCAACTTGTCAAAATGTTTATTTCCCGAGTTCATTCGGGTGCTTTCTCTAAAATATTGTTTTGCATAACAGAGACTAGTTCGTCGGTGCTTCGCATTTTGGATATCAATAGCTTGCGTTGGGATTTGAATCGTTCACGCAAACTAAAGTCGTAAAATTTATTCGTAGAGCGCACTACGCATCCGGCGCCAATATTTGGCTGAAGTCCTATCTGTAACAACAAATACGGGTGCATCTGCTGTCTAATCCAAGTAACTAGCTTCTGTTGAAAAACCGGCGACGGGTCAGAACTAAACCCCATGTGCAATATAGGTGCAGTCGCTCGAATTGCCTGCAAAAACTGGAACAGTTTTTTTCTGTCAGTTTCATGCAACATATTTAGTTTGTTCATATCTATGATGTCCTCGAATACCTGGCTAGATTTTGGCAAAACCAAAGCAGTGCCAGGTTTGCGGATGGCTGCCTGACGTAAAAAATTGTCGATAGCTTCAGCTTCACCTATCAACCTGCCTACATCTGCCCTGGTAACTACGGCAAAAGGAAGACGTAACTGATATTTCGGCTCATCCACCATGTGTTATGTCCTCTATAATATTTTTTTTGTTTTCTTCCAGTTCTCCCAATATATATTCAAGCTGATCGTTTAAATCAATCTGGCTACCGACGGCTGCTAGAACATAGTGATTTACAATATCCGCCATGTTTTCCTCAAACCGTTTGACAAGACGAGCTTTTTCGTCGGCAACTTCCTCAGTCAGCTGTTGACTCATCATCTGACGTTGTTGTTCAATCGCATCTTGGGTTTTGGTTATTGATTCTAGGGCCAAATTTTTGGCGTCGGAAATAGATTCTTCATATTTGGCAAATTCTTCTTGCAACTTGCTATTAATTTCACTTTTCATGTATTCGTTTAGTTGCGAAGTGGTCAGCCGTAAGTCCTGTTGCAAAAACATGGCGTTTTCACCAATAATTTTTTCGAAATGGAGACGACCCCTGTTGCGCAATTCTTGTCGGAATTCATCATTGAAAATGTGTTCCACGTCTTTTTCTGCAAGCTCGGTATATGGGTCTTTGCCGTTATGTAAGTTTTTGCCACCTTTGGGTGTAATTTGTACTGCCAAATAAACAAATGCTAGAGTTGATGCTAGCAAACTGACCAGTATTATGATTACCCACCAAAGCTCCACTTATATGCCCCCACCTGCTTTATTTATAGACTGCAAAAACTCCTGCCAAAGGATATAAAAGCATCTCATTACCTCGTTCACACACGGTGGTATGAATGGTATTGACAATGGTTTTTGAAACAGTATGAATAGTACCCATAAACTCTCTTTAATCCTTAGTACTAAATATACGCCAAAAACACCTGTAATGAAACCTATAATCCGCTTATGTTTACATGCGACAAACCGCTTATGATAGATTTCTCACAAAGCGGGTTCGTTCAGTCGCAAAAAGGCTGTACTAAAAACTAATATAAACAAGTATAAAAAGACCCGCGAAAGCCAGCAAACGATGAATAGTCATATATTGTTTGATTTTTGAAAATAACATATCTGTTAGATTGAAACCATTACCAGTATAGTACCAGGCATCTCAGCTTGCAACTATTTTAGCCAGCTCAAAAACGGTCTTTCGAACATCAGTTTCTGATGTTGACTTACCCATGCTAAATCGCAAAGAGGATTGAGCATCTTTGTCACTTAAACCCACGGACTTCAACACATGCGATGGCTCGTCATTGCTGGCACTACATGCTGAACCAGCCGCACATTGCACACCAGCCTCATCCAGCCCAAAAACTAATCGTTCGTTATCGGTACCGGGAATGGTAATGTGAACATTATTGGGTAATCTGTGATTCATGGAACCATTTATAACTGCACTTGGAATTTTATTCATAAGTTCACCGATAAAAAGTGATTGCAGTTTTTGAAGTCTGGCCCGCTCGGAATCTCTACTAGACTGAACCAAACTCAAAGCAGTAGCAAAACCAATGTTTCCAGCCACGTTTTCTGTACCGCTTCGAAGCCCGAGCTCCTGACCACCCCCAAATACAATAGGACTGAGATTTACCTGACTCCCCACATATAGAACGCCACTCTGCTTTGGTCCATATATTTTTCCGCCGTTTAGAGTCATCAAATCTACACCAATTCTTGCTACATGCAGGTCCAAATATGCCGTCGCCTGACATGCATCGGTGTGTAAATAAATAGGCAGTTTATTTCCAGATTTTCGTCTGTGTGCTCGAATTTTGGCAACTTCTGAGGAAATTTGTTTGATGTCCTGGATAGTACCTATTTCGTTGTTGGCATACATTACACTCACCAACACAGTTTTGTCCGAAATAGATTTCGCAATCCTGCCAGGGTCGATTGCACCACTTGGTTTTGGCGCTACCAAAGTATAGCTATTGCCGGTATTTTTAAGCTGTTTAAGTGGGTTTAAAATTGATTCATGTTCAATTGCCGAACTTACTATGTGGTTTTTTGGATAATTTTTAGCCACCCCAAACAATGCCAAATTATTAGCCTCTGTTCCTCCTGCGGTAAATATGATGTTTCCGGGTCGTGCGCCCAGCCAGTGCGCCACGACTTCCCTGGCTTTTCCTAGTTCAGCTTTTACGTTTGTTGCGGCAAGATAAGTAGCTGATGGATTATAAAATTTGCCGGTGAAATACGGCATCATTGCAGTCAAGACCCGGTCGTCCATCGGAGTAGCCGCGGCATGATCTAGGTAGATCCCTTTTTTTGACATAATTTTATGCTATATCAACAGGGGTAATTATGCAATCAGTCCGTTATACATTTCGCGGTTCACGCGATCAACATATTGTCGTGCAGCTTGTTTGAATTTACTTGTTTCATGAGCAGAGGCGCGTTGATAATGCCCATTTTGAGACTTTAAGAGTCCATCAGGTCTTACGTCATAACGCGTAGCTCGCACGTGACGCTGTCCTGTTTCATCTGTCCATTCTTCGTGCCATACCCATGTATGTTCATCAAGACAGAAAAATTCTCGCCTGTTTCCTTTTGGGATTGGACCGAAAACACTTCCGCCAATTTCGGCTTCATGATGAATCAAATTCCGATATAAATTTGCTTCTCGGTCTTCAGCCCTTTGCCCTATTACTGACTGTATGATTTTTTGAAACATTAGTTTTTACTCCAAGCATCACTCAGCATTCGATAGGCTTCGTCTAATATTGACCGTGCCGCAGTTGAATCTTGCTGATTATTAGCTTCTAGTTTCGGAGTAACTATAGCATCTGGCGCCACAACTTTTTCAACACTAGGGATAAATTTGGTTGTTTCTGATGTGAAATCTATTGAGCCAGGCATTGCTTCAGAAGCTCTGAGTGCAAACCCCAAAACACCAACCCGTCTCTGAGCTTGTAACGGTAGCACCTCAAGACCTTTACGTCGCGCCCGTAAATTTTCTGGAGAATCGTAGCCTGTAAATGTAGTTGTATTCATAGTATTTAAATAGAAAATAAATTGCAGGCGTTTTGGGTGGTTGCTTTGGCTATTTCTGCCAGTTCTTCATCCCTAAGGCCTGCTAAAAACTCCGCCGTACGCACAATATGCCTAGGCATACAGATTGTACCACGCTCTGGAGATGGTGTCAAGAACGGTGAGTCCGTTTCAAGAAGTAATTTATCTAAAGGCACGGCTTTTGCCGCTTTAAGTTGGTCAGCATTTTTTGTGAAAGTCATAATCCCATTTAAACCCACATACAAGCCTCTGGATAGTATTTGCTCAAGGTCCCGCATGTCAGAGCTGAAACTATGAACGACACCTCTCAGACCCTTAAATTGGTCATAAACATGCCAAAAATCTTCAAACGCTCCTCGTATATGAAAAATTAGCGGTAAGTCATGTTTTCTGGCCAGCTCCAGCTGAAATTCCAATATTTTAACTTGGTCAGGTTTTTTAGAGTGATTGTAGTAATAATCCAGTCCACATTCTCCAATAGCCACAACTTTTTCCTGTTTTACAAGTTCGGAGAAGTCTTCTTGAGTGGACTTATGCAAATGGTCTTTGGCCTCGTGCGGGTGAATTCCTACGCTAACCCAACAATTTTCATATTTCTGAGCCAAACCAACAGCCATTTTGCTGTCTTTAAACGTACATCCTACACATATAAGTTTGGTTACGCCGGCTTCTTTCGCTTCTTTTATCAAAATATCGGGATTGGTAATTCCCGCTTTGGTCCATTTTTCTCGCATAAACGCGTCGCCAGACTCGCCCTTGCCCGCTTCATGAATATGACAGTGCGTATCTACAAAATTCAATTTAACCCTGTTCTTGAGCTTCTTTTCGAGGGAAGAGAGTAGTTTTGGTGGGGCGGATTATCCCTTCTTCGAAAATGTAGCGTATTTTTTGGGCCGTTTCGGGCAAAAAAGGACTTAGCATATTGGCAATTTCTAACAAACAGCTCACTTGATATGCCAAAACTTCACTTAAGTGATCCTTGTCTCCTGTTTTGCTAATAGCCCAGGGTTTTTCTTCTTCGATATATTGATTGAGTCCACGTACTTGTCCCCATACGTCATCTAGCGCTCTATCAAATTGACATTTTTCGATTGCATCTGCGTACTGCGCTTGATCGTGTTCCGCCTCTGGGACATTGCCAATAATGCCATTTTGGTATTGAGTTATCATAGCCGCTGTTCGTTGCACGCTATTTCCAAGTTCGTTGGCTAGTTCATTGTTGTAAGCAGCCAAAAACCTATCTTGGTTAAAATCTCCATCTGTATATGAAGGTATGTGGCGTAAAAAATAATATCGGAAAGCGTCTACCCCAAACTCATCAATAATTTGGTTTGGTTTTATTACATTTCCCAGAGTTTTGCTCATTTTTTTACCGTTTACCGTAATAAATCCGTGCGCATATAACATTTTTGGAAGCGGTAAGCCAATAGCCGTAAGCATGCCAGGCCACACAGCTGCATGAAACCGTAATATGTCTTTGCCGATAACTTGAACATTTGCCGGCCAAAACTTCTTGAAGTCTTCGTGCTCTGGATACCCAAGTACAGTTAAATAATTCATAAGCGCCTCGAACCATACATACATGACCTGAGTATCGTCGCCAGGCACAGGGATGCCCCAAGAGATTTTGGATTTGGGTCGGGATACACTTATGTCCTCAAGTCCGTCTTTGTAAACTTGTAGAATTTCGTTTTTCTTGGTTTCTGGTACAATTTTAAATTCTCCAGACTCAATAGCTTCCAGAACTTTTGGAGCGTAGCTACTAAGTTTAAAAAAGTAGTTTTCTTCTTCTATTTTTTCGTATTTACGATTGTGGTTTGGACAGACACCATTGTTTGCCTTTACAACTGCTTCTGTAAAAAAAGCTTCATCTCCCGTGCAATACCAGCCTATATATTTTCCCTTGTAAATATCTTTTTGAAGTGCTTTCCAGATGAGCTGTGCCCTTTGTTCGTGACCAGGGTCTGTGGTTCGGATGAACCTATCATTGCTAATATTTAGAGTTTTGGCTAAATCACGGAAATTTTGGCTCATTTTGTCGGCAAATTCTTTTGGAGTTATGCCCATTTCTTCAGCTTTTTCAGCAATTTTTCCACCGTGTTCGTCCGTGCCCGTACTAAAAAGAACCGGTTTATTTTGTGCACGAGCTGCTCGTGCTAATACGTCAGCATATAAAAAATCCAACGTCGTACCAATGTGGGGTTCGGCATTTACGTACGGAGTAGCAGTTGTTACAAAATAATTACTCATTGTATATAAGTTTAACTGTTTGCAGATGTAAGAACAACAATTCTGGATTTATATTTCATTTAGTTCTCGACAATACCAGGGCTCTTCTTTTGACCTTTGCTGAACCCTGGTGGTAAAGCGATGGATTATGAAAAACAACACCCCCTGGTTTTAAGTCATGCCTATGCCCGTCATCGAATTCGAGCCTAGACTCGCCTTCAAAATTTGTCACTGCAACTATATCGGCTAAACCACGATCCCTATGTCGAACGCCACTTACTGGGGTAATCCGGTTTTGGGTGGCTTTGGCAGATGTTTTTACAACTGGGTTCATGTCCAAGGCGTGTAGAAGTGTTTTACTAGGTGATAGCGCTGGCCATAAATCACACCCAATTACATCAGATGCCAGGGTTCCAATATTTCCCATAACCGCAATAATATTTTTATGTTTGTTAGGGTCGAGCTGCGGATCTTTCAAACCGCGTTTTTGTTCACCCAGGACAACTACTTGGGCGACACGAACATACCTAAAAAGTTCACTCACTTCAGCTCCCAATTGAGGGGCTTGATCCGGATCATAAACATCTGGCACATATATATGTCCTAGATTTTCAAACTGTGTACGTAAACCTGAGGTGGATGTTGGTTGAGGCACTACTAAATTCCTTATGCTTTTCTAGTATTAATTAAAAAACCGGCCCAGAGCCGGTGTGTTTCTGTTGAATTATTGAAGTTTAACGCAAAACCAGCCCAGGGCGTGGCATAGGCATCATCCCAGAAACTTCAAATTTACTAAACATGTCTGGATTATAAAACGTTGAATTTATTCTGTCAATCTGGTGAATTGCTGGCTAAATGCCAAAGTTCGCAATCTTTGCATAAATATACTTTTAGCTTTGCGCCGTGTTGCCAGTCGGCCACAACAGCACTAGCCTGAGCTTGGACTTTGGTATCAAAACTAAGTTTTTCTGCACACGGTAGTCTATCTGTATCTTCATCATTCATCTATATAAATTATACTTAATCAGACCAAAAAATAGACAACCGGAGTTGAAAACCTATATTACAAGGCGGGTAACACACGTGAGTGCAATGCAAGGAAATTACGAAGCGCGAACGTAAGAGTACAAAATGTATGCTGAAGGAGCACTGCAAAAATTGACACAGCAGTGTGCCACGGGTGTTATTTGTCTATGAAGTCTTGGCACAAGCGTTCAAAAACTGCATTAGTCCATCCAAAACCGGTTTGCGAAGGATAAAGCCCTTTACTTGGTGGTTTGTCGGGACTAACCACGTTGTATTTTTCCAAAAAGACACCGTTTTTTTGAAACCAAGATAGGTTAGTTTTGAGCCACTTCATTGCAATTCTGCGTGCGTCCTCGTTGTAACCATATTCTCGTAACCCTTGAATTATTCTAAATTGAAGTGGCGCCCATCCATTGGGATATGCCCATTGGGTTGGAACAGAACCTGGTACAAACTGACTTAATTGTTGCACATCAGTTGTTGCCAAACCGCCACGATTTTCAAAACGTCGGAGGGCTTTTACCATTTGTTCTGCTTTCTTTTTGCTGACCATACCTGCCCACATGGGGTAAAAGCCAGCTAGCGAGCTTACCGTTCCGCGTCGTTCTTTGACAAAATTGTAATCGTAATAGAGACCCTTCAGGTTGCTCCACATTAACTCATTGACTGTTGCTTTTCGGTGTTTTGCTGCGACGTCCCATTTGGCAGCCGTACGAATATCTTTGACATGCCTGTAAAACTGAGCTAAATCAGTTTCATATTTATATAGCAGTGAGTTTAGGTCTATTGGTAGATAGTTCAAACACTGTCTACCAAATCGAGGTGTCATATCCCAGCCACTTTCTGCCTCTGCCAAATCATGAATCAAATTTATATCATAGTATCTGGACAACCCTCTGTAAACTTGTCTTGCATGAGGTTTGGCAGTCCCCATCCAGACAGAATTATATTCGTCTTCGGCTACGCTCATGGCACGCTTGAGCCATTTTTCGCTCATATCATAAGCATTGTAAACTTCCCATATAAAACTGCTTAGAATTGGCGGTTGTGATCGACCCGTCAAATACGTTCTTGAAGCATTTGGGATAACGTTAAACCTTTCGAACATGCTCAGCAAGTTTTCTAGCATACCAACTACCAAATCTTTTTTGTCAGGAGATTTATACATCCCTTGGACCAAAAAATAAGTGTCCCAATAATACATTTCATTAAAATCAAAATCATGTCCCTTTTCAAAAGCCGGAACTATGTATTTGTTTGGTAAACCCATCAAACTTTCGTCGTCTTTGGGATGAAAACGCACGAGGTTTTCCCAATAATTTTCTATATAGGCACGAGCTTCGACTACATCATTTGCACTCAAGTCTGAATTTCCCGACAAAAAGTTTTTTATTTTATCCAACATACTACCAGCATATCATCTTGCCTGCTCTAACCACCAAGAGAAAAACTGTTTTGATGAGATTGGACTTTTACAAAATGGTGCAGTTTGGTTCAAAATTGAGCACCGAAGCGGAGCGTACATTTGGGTACGTGAGCATCGGAGCGCAAATTTTCAGCCAAAAAGTGCCGTTTTGTGGCAGTTCCAACTATTGCACAAAGGTAAGGGCGTGACCGGTTCGACCAGCACGTCCAGTCCGACCAATTCGGTGCACATAATCTTCATAAGACTGTGGCAGAGAAAAGTTTACGACGTGAGTTATGTCAATTACATCAATCCCACGGGCAGCTACATCTGTAGCAACCAATATTGTGATGTCGTTGGTCTTAAACCGCTTTAGAGCGCGTTGACGCTGACTTTGAGATTTGCCACCGTGAATTGCATCGGCAGAAAAACCTCTAGTGATTAGTTCTTGGCTAAGACGTTCAACTTTACGTTGTGTTTCGTCAAAAACTATCACTTTACCAGCTTTGAGTAACACGTCATGGAGTTTGTCTATTTTGTCACTAGAACCAGCATATTTGACTACGTCTTGGTGCACGTTGTCTGCTGTATCGCCTGTTTTGACAGAAACAGTTACAGGGTCGTTTGAAAATGTCTGAATCAAAGATTTAACTTTGCTGTCCATGGTAGCAGAGAAAAAGAACGACTGCCTATCTTGTTTGAGTTGACTCAATATGTGTCGAACGTCCAGGATAAAGCCCATGTCCAGCATTCGATCCACTTCATCTAAAACTACTGTATTGAAGCTGTTGAGCCGCAACGTTCCACGTTCCATGTGGTCTTTTATACGACCAGGCGTGCCTATAACTACTCTTGGGTTATCCCGTAAATCGCGCAGTTGTGCGCCCATACTTGATCCACCAATAAGTAGAGTTCCGAACAGACCACTACCACGACCAATTGCCCGAAATTCGTCTTGAATTTGTTCGGCTAGTTCTCTAGTTGGGGCGATTATCAGAGCTTTGGAACTTTTGTCCATGATTAACTTGTTAAGTATTGGCACTGCAAAAGCAGCGGTTTTGCCGGTGCCAGTGTTGGCAATACCAATGATGTCTTTACCGCTTAGACCCTGTGGTATTGTCTGGTCTTGGATTGGAGACGGCGTAACATAACCCTTGGAAGCTAAATTGGTTTTTAATATTGGCTGAATTTCAAAATCATCAAACTGATGTGTTGAAATATACGCATCAACTTCTAAACCCTTGGCTACTTTGATAAAACGCGCTGGGTCAATGTATTGACCGCGTCTACCATTGCTACGTGGAGCACTACGGCGTTGCGGTTTAGCGCCAGGACCGGGCCGGCGACTTCCGCGAAATGAATAATTAGAACTAGGCATAAAAAAAGAATCCTTATAGTTTATTAGTTTTTTACTCTCATTGCTGTAATGAAACCAAAGTAAAAATACTAACTAACCCGGATTCATCTGAAACAATTAACCTAATATTAGCATAATAATTTTTAATAGTCAACCCTAGCTCGGTTATTTACTGCTATTTTTACGCAAAATATAAAGTTGTTTTAGTTTTTCGAATATTTTTCTTATCAGCAGTACGGATATGTACACTCCACCTAAAATCACCACCCACTCACCCAGATAGGTGTATGGTGTCTTTTTGGTGTTTGTTTGAATGTTCACATCACGTGATCCTACTGGCTGTACGGTTGCGACCACATTTCCATCGTAATCTAGCGCAAAGGCTGGCCAATGATTGGTAGATTGCAAGAATGGTCTGGCGTTAGCCACTGCCATAAAGTTAGCTAATCCGCGATGTTGCCAAGCAAATAACCGCGAACCTTCGAATATCTCGAGTGAAGCTGAGTTAGCTAGGACAGTTGAACCTTTCTGGGTAAGTTGGCGATAATCTCTAGGAGTCATGATGCTCGAACAAACTTCGCTTCCGATTATAAGATTTTGATCAATATAAAACGGTTGGATTGGTTTGATACCCCGAACCACTTCACGCCGCACTTGAAAGTCGGTATAGGTCGTTTTAGAAAACAATCGCAGAGCTATTTCTACACCGAAAGAGAGATATTCTCCGCCCGGAATTAGCCGGGTCTTTTGTTGCTTGCTAGTAATACCATTGTCTTTTGAACCAAATAACAGCTCGTTTGTGAGACCCTTGGTCACTGAAGTTTGTTTGGAGCCAACAAAGTAGTAGTTATCTGTTTGCGGTTTAAAGCGAGTAGCTGGTTTGCTTTGATTAAAGTCATCAAGACCATATTCCGGTAGAACAACTAGCTTACTGCCAGAAGCATCTACCGGAGCTTTGTGTTCCAGTGTCTCGGCTACAATAGTGATTTGTTCTGTTGTGCCAGTGGGTGTTCTATAGAGCCACCATGATCCGATAGCGAGTAATGTAACTACTAGCCAATAGTAAGCAACGTACTTTCGAACCTTTTTCAACCACAGACCGGCTATACCAATTACCACAACCGCTGAAAGTCCATAGTATCCCGTGAAACGGCTCAGAAACTTCAGCGGAGTGTACATAATGAATGGCGTCAGCGAGCTAAAAGGCAATATGTTGTCTATGCTCCCGTTTCTGCCTATCCAGACAAAAGCAACTAACCAAGCAATTAATGCTTCGGCTAGGGCCCAAATAACAGTTGCCTGTAGTAGCCATGTCCAGTTTGGTTTATTTTGATACGAACGGCGTAAATACCAGATAGCTACCGTAAAAATAACCGCAGAAATAATGGTGATGACTAGAAAGGCAAAGGTAATAGTGATATAGGCAACAGTGGGTTGGTCGGCTAGCCGACCAACTGCAACGAGGAACAGCCAGGACCAAAGTAAACTAACTATAATCCAACAGGTGGCAAACATTTTTACATGAACTGAGGCGCTTAAGACATATTTCCTAGACAAGGTGTAGTCATTATACCAATTGAGTGCTATTCTTCAGATTAGCCTTATGGTCATTTAAGTTAATTTAATATCTCTACCGTCATAAATGACAGGTGTAAAGCAGAATATGAAGTTCTGACTTCGGGCAGGAAACCACCTTTTGTAATATCAATCATGCCATAAGGCGTGCAGATATATGAGTACGTATTGCTTGCGGTTGTCCATTGCGAATACCAAATGCCATTAATTTGCTGTCCTGGCTGGGGATTCATTAGAGCAATGCTACCTATTTGTACCCATGCTCCATTGGTAAGTACACGAACATTGGCACATACCCTAGCCATATGCCCGTTTAAAAGTTTTTGTAAGTTAATGACCATCGCTTGATTAGTAAACATAACCTGGGTACTTCTTGCTCCATCGTCTACTATATTTACAACCGTCGTGGATGATTTGGAGCCTTTGGTTTCCTTCACTAACGAAGCTCCATTTGAAAGCGTTAATTGAGTAGCTGTCTCTGTGTATGTCGCTGTTGCGGCGTGACTTTTGCTGACATAGTAGCTACCGCCACCGATGGCAAACACTAGGGCAAATAGGAGCATGCCTTTTAGCGGAGTAGTTGGCTTGAACCAGTTAAGGGCTCTTTTGACTTTACTTTGGTTTTTGTTTGTTCGTTTTGTTGAGATTTTTATTTTTGACACAGTTTTACCTCTTATGTTTAGAATATCCTGCTCATGACTATACCCTGCCATAGCGCATTGTCAATAGCGTCATATCCCGGTTGGATTAGCATTTTTACACCCTTGAGCGCATAATGGATATCAAAGGGAGACAAGCAATGTCGAAAGATCGAGGGCGAAAAGAAGTCAAAAAACCAAAGAAACCTAAAGTTTAAGGACTATTTATCATGGAAGAAACGGACATTACAACAGCTTTGCAGGCTATGGAAACAGACAAAAGTTTGTTAACCAAATCTGCCTACCGAGCAAATGGAGATTTGTGGCCAGGCAATCGTATTTCTTTTGTACAAACACATTTGGTTTATCTAAAAGGACACCCTGCAGTAAACCCCAACCACTACCTGTCCAACCTCAAGCTGATGCTCCGCAAAAAACCCTAGTTTATTGACGACGTGCGATAAAGATAATACTGCGCGTAATGTTTACTTAAACTGCTTGTCGGTTTTAATACTTATCCAGAACGCTTCGGCCCAGTTTTTGTAGCTCAGGTTGTTTGGGTGAAATAGGTCTGGTGCAAAACCAAAAATACTCTGATGTTCGGCTACCTGTTTCTGTAAATCAACAAATTTAAGTTTTGGGTAATTCTTCAACTCTTCACTGATAATTTTACTGGCCTGTTTGGCATTGTTTGTGCTGGATGGACGACTGTTAAACAAAGGCATATTTGACACAAATGCCCCATTAGGAAGCGTGGCAAGTACTTTCTTAAAACTGGCGCGATATTTGTCAGCGTCAAAACCAAGAATGTCATTTGCACCGATTTCTATAGTCACATAATCTGCATTTATGTCTTTAATTTGGGGTGCCTGTTCTTTGAGATAGTCTTCCATTTTGGCACCAGTTTTACTCAAATTGACAATACGAACTTTTTTGTTTGTCTGTTTTTCTAGCCTAGCGCCAATTAGACCGACGTATCCCCTGCTAGGACTTGTAGCACCTATTCCTTGCGCCGCGGAATCTCCTAGCGCTAAATACGTAATTTCGCCTGACTCTTTAGCTTTTTGTACCCAAAAGTTTTTGTACGAGGAAACAGTGGACGCTAGCCATCCAAGCGCCGCAAGCTCGCCCACTACCAAAACGCCAATTATAATAAAAATCACTTTGATGGTCCGTTTCTTAGGTTTTCTGAAATGTAATCTTCCAATACATATATCTTAGCAACAATATCCAAAAAAACCTCAGACGACAGAGATAAAGTTGATTGTAGCGAAGTTCCTTGTAAAAAGTTCACCCCTCATCTTTGATGAAATACGCAGATGGCGGTATTTACTCTGGGATGACTGGATAGAGTATCGACGTGAGGAGGAAAGGCGAAAGAGGTTAGTAGTTTCCTAGTTAAGTACACCCATCAGTTAATCAACAACTAGAGCATGTTTAACTACCCACAGACCAGTAGTTGATGCAAGCTCATCAGGAGAGTCAACGATTGCCCAGCCCTCCTGTACGGCTATTCCACGAAGCCCGGGTGTAGGCTGGATACAAACAGCATGTTCTATAGCTCGTAACATTTCTGTGTCACCCTCAGAGTCACCGAATCCCATTGAACCCCCGTAAGGATGAACTTCTGTCAGATGATGTATTGCCTCTCTCTTCTCTTGCGTCGTAGCTAAGTAAGACGCCATGTTCCCTGTAAGATGCTCATTTTCTACCCCCATAACTGAGCTTAGGGTGGTTTCTATTCCAAAAACCTTGCCAACTGCCTCTGCACTGAACTGAGTCCCCCCAGTTACAATACCAAGTTCATGCGAGGCCCTCAAATCATCTACCGTTGGTCTAACATATCCAAAGAAGTCACCCGTTTGGTTGAAAAATGCTTCAGTCGTGTCCAACACTTCACCTACGGGCCTCCCCTTAAGCCCGATAGCATACATATCCAGTAACGATTTAACGAAACCTTCATAAGCTAACTGACCGTTGGTATATTGCCCCAAACTAGCCGCAGCCTCTTGTGACACAGAGGTGTCAACTAAACCTTCTTTAACTTGCATTTCCAGCAAAGGGAAATACGAAAAACCATCAAATAACGTTTTGTCCACATCAAATAGCGCAAGTGGCTTATTCACAGAGCATATTATACACTATTATCAATATTTATCAATACGGAAGAGCTGGCGGGACAAGCGTGGAAAACTCAGAGTAAATGTTTGCGGGCAAACGCAATTCCAGAACCGGTCTTAAGATATTTTTCGAAATTTCTTGCAGATTTCTCATTTTCAAACGCAAAGTAAACTAATATTTTCCAGGGTTTATATTTGTTTGTGTGTGTACTCTTGCCAGAGTTATGTTCTCTCAGTCTAGTTTTTAGATTTCTCGTATATCCCGTATAAATTGCTTCATTATTTTCACTTTTCAAAACATAAACATAATACATATAAATTATATAATAAGGCCCTCCGTCGCATAAAGCTATGGAGGGCATTCGACTTAGCCAATTCTACGAAGCCTTGGCAAAGTAGAATGGAGGAGCTGGCGGGAACACGTAGCTACGCTACTTGTTTATAAATTTACATATCACAAACTAGTTTGTGTCTGAAATTTCTCTTGCAGATTCCCATCTGGCAATCCTCACCCTCTCGGGGCAGTTCCCACCCAGAATCAACCCAAGAAAAAAGTCCCAGCAGGAGCTGAGACACTTTTTTTTTGGAGGAGCTGGCGGGAACTGCCCCCGCGTCCGCTAGTTTAGCTAGTTAGTCTATCCTACAGGTTTGTGTCATTTAAATTTATCAAAGGTCTACTGGTGAATGACCAAAAAGTAGTCTCTGATTACCCTAAGTCTTAGCAAATGTCATGGGTCATGAGTATTTGAGCGTCCAGAAAATATATCATGCACCGATACTAACTGGAGTCGTTTCAGGCATGCTTCCAGACAATTAAGCTGAAAGAGTTGCGTAAGATAGTTGTGGTGTCAATGAAGCAACCAAAGTTGCTACACCGTCCTGCAAAAAGTTCTTTGCGCGTGTAAAAGCTGTTGCAATTACGATTGTTTGTCTATAACGCTGACAAGCGACCTGCTGATCTAACTGTTAAAGTCCAACGTCGAGCATAATTTCAGCCCCAATTTACCTCTGTTGAGGTTTATACATTATACCACTTATGTCAATAGTTTGCTAGTGACTGGCGCTTACAGGAGCAGATTCGGCGTACAAGACATGCTTGGACGGTCTGTAGATGGTCCAGTACAAAATTCCACCTGATATCACAAACGCAGAACCGACAATCACCGGTGCGCTTATACCAATCTCTGCCAAATACCCACTAAGTGCGGCTGGTATGGCCTGCGCCAAAGCTTGAACTGAGAAGTTGATGCCCAGGACTTCACCCTGTATTTCAGGCCCCACGGAGTTACTGACAAGCGAAGTGCTGTTGGCAATGGTTTGCCCAACAAAAACTGCAAATAATGGGGTTACCAACAAAAGTTCAGCTGTATTGTGCGCCCATAAGTTTAGCAATAGCCCAATCCCGACCGCAAACAAACTGACTCTCAAAACTTGGTAGTTTTTGAAACGTTTTGCGACTCGTGGTGTTATGATTGCTTGGGTAATAGCAATCCATATTCCAACATATGCAAAATAGTCACCAATGTTACTCGGGCTAAATTTGAGCTTTTGTATAAGCAAAACCGTAAAAAATGTTTGAAAAAATGCAAATCCACCCCAGAACAAAAATATCGAAGGGAAAACAACTCTAAGTCCCGGGAAAGTGGCTGCTTTTATGATGTTTTTTACGGATTGATTTACTTTTATTTTTACTTTTTTCATGTGTTTGTGAGTTTCTGGAAGTAGTACCAGAACAACTAGAACATTTAACGCGCTAAGTATAGCTGTGAACCAAAAAGGTGTGGCAGGGTTGAACCAATGCGGTGTGTTAAATAGTCCAAAAAAGCTGAGGTTGGGCGTAGCAAGTTTGGCGCCAATATACGGCCCCATGACAAAACCCATACCAAATGCCGCTCCTATAAGTGCAAAATTTTTGGTACGATCTTTTGGTGGTGTCACGTCTGCAATCACAGCTTGGGCAACACTCAAATTTCCACCAGTTATTCCGTCAAATGCTCGACTAAAAAACAGCAACGGTAAGTTTCTAGTAATGATACCAATTGCAAACAATACATAACCTAAAGCCGTCCCAGCTATACTAAAACCCAATACTTTTTTACGACCGAACCTGTCAGATAACTGACCCAGAATTGGTGTAGATAAAAACTGCATAAATGGGTAAATTGCAACTAACCACCCCAACAGTATCAATCCGCCCTTGAAAGTCCAGCCAGCGGGTAGTAAATAATATGCTGAACCAGGGTTGGCCAAAAGCTGAGGGATTATTGGTAGTAAAATCCCAACTCCAAGCACATCTAGAAAAATTGTGAATATAACCGCTGGAAGCGCCCTACTGGCCATTTTTTGTTTGATGTCGTTCATGTTTCTCCTTCTCATGTTTCGTAATTTAAGTGTTAAAAGGGTGGTGGCAAGCACCGATTTTGCCAGGCTGACAGGCGTATTGGTGCATGTACGACAAAATCTCTAGTAATTGGTGTTGTTGTTTGTCACCTAGCTCACTAAACATGCTTGAGTGAGTCGAATTAAGCACGTTCAACGACTCTTCTGTCATACGCACACCTTTAGTTGTGGGTGTAGTTATATGCTCCCGACGGTTTTTGGGGCTTACAGTAGACACCAGTAGTCCTTTTTCTATCATGAGTTTTATCTGCCTACTTATACTGGCTTCTGTTTGACCTAGCCACTCGGCAATTTGTCGCTGTTGAGTATGAGGGCTGTGCTGTAAAACGCGCAATATTTTGAACTGGGAAAACCCTATCCCTAGCCGTTCTTGCAGTGCTTGGTCAGATTGTTTGGCCAAAACGCCAGATAGATGCTGGAGCAGGTAACCGATGTTGTTTGTTGGACCCATATAGTAAAACCTTTATACGCTACAAGTGTAGCTGAATAATACTTAACACGTCAAGTGTTTATTTTTGAAAGGGTAGGGGACTTACAATAATTCTAGTTCGGTAAACGTTTTGTAGACCGTGTACCAATTTTCCAGCGACAAAGCTTGGGCGCGTAAACCAGATGAAATATGACACGCATCAAGTGCTTTTTGAACGGCTTCTTTCTCTGTTCTGAGCCCCCCTGCC
The DNA here is from genome assembly GCA_038206875.1 of Saccharimonadales bacterium (SeqCode). Classification (GTDB taxonomy): domain Bacteria; phylum Patescibacteriota; class Saccharimonadia; order Saccharimonadales; family JBBQAJ01; genus JBBQAJ01. The sequence continues at coordinate 33,737 of JBBRAK010000002.1, read as the reverse complement.
AAAGAGTTGAGAAGGGTTTTTCGCCTACTAGCAAATCCTGCTTTGACCAGGCGGAAAAATTGCCTTTCTTCGACATCTGGAAAAAGTGGGTCTAGGCGCATATCCAGTGTAATCACCTGCGAATCAACCTTGGGTGGTGGTGAAAAAAGTCTTGCCGGTACAATATCCCCAAGTCCAACATGCCAATAAAACTGCGCGCTTACCGAGAGCAATGACATTTTACCCGGTGGTGCCGATATGCGCTGAGCAACTTCTTTTTGAACTAACAGCACGGCGGAAATCGGCGGATTGGTGGACTCTGAAAGAGTGCGAATCAAATTACTGGTCAAGTAGTATGGTATGTTGGCTACAACTTTGTAGTTTGGCTGTAGTTTGGTTAAGTCAAATTTTAGTATATCTTGGTTAACTACCTGCAAATTCGATGCCTTAACCCGGTTTGGTAGCTGGTCAGCTAGATTTTGGTCAAACTCTACAGCCACGACTTGGCTGGCATAATTTACCAAAAGTTTGGTCAAATTACCGGTTCCAGGTCCAATTTCTAGCACTGTGTCGGTAGCATTTATTTTGGCTTCCTCACAGATATATTCAAGCGTTGGTAAGTCATTTAGCCAGTGTTGCCCCAAACTTTTTTTGGCAATCGGTTCAGCGTTACCAGACATGGCTAGACAACCAGTGTTGATATGCTTCCGACCAACTACCGTAACGAGTCACCGCATAACTATTAGCCCATTTTAGTTGTGTGACGGGGTTGGTTTCCCAATCCGCGCCAAATACTGCCATTTTACTGCCCGGATATGCTTGCCCTAAGCCGTACGCACCTGACGATACATTTCTTGATAAGGGGTTCCACCGTGATTCTTTGTTAATTATATAGTCAACGTATGGATAATCCCGAGCAACATTTATTCCCGCAAGTGCCATGACCGTGCTTTTGTCTTTGTCAACGTTGAAAGCTTTACCCCGTGCAACAATTTGCAAAACCGGCTCCTGAGTCCGAACCTCCTGAATTACTTTTCGGCCAACCTCCGTTCCGTTTTGTAGCTCTAGCTGGTAGGTAACAAGTTTTTTGCCTGGCGCACCTTTTTGCCTGACTGCTGTTGCGCCAAAATTCAGGCTGGAATCTTCGGTGGTCTGAACCTCCATAGCAATTGGTTCTTCTGTTGTAACTATTTGAGTACCGACTCGTGTTACAAAAACTTGAATTTCTGGTGCTATGGGTGTTTCTTCCGCTGGTTGAACTGTGTCGCCATTGTTCAAGTTTATGTTTTTTTCTTTAAGCAACTCTTTGACGGTTTTTGCGTGCGTTCTTATAACTACTGGCGTGCCGTATAAATTTAGATTGGCTGGCGTGGCTCTGTTGATAGTTATTTTGTCGCCAAGGACTTGGTCTCTGAGTACATCAGAGGATGTTTCTTGTTTTAACTCATCTTCTGGAAACACTTTAATCCCCGCTTGGTTCGCGATACTTCGTGCTGTAGTAGCGGCACTTAAAGCTTGGATTCGCTTATCACCGTCCAAAATAGTAATTGGTCTTGCCCGGTATACATTTATGCGAAAATTATCGGCATCTATGGACGTGTCTGAGCTTGGCTCTACTACATCACCTTCCTGCAATACAACATTTGCGCGTTTCAAAAAATCTTCGACAGAGATGGCCCTGGTTGGAATGGTTTGTTTTTTGTCGTCTACCGAAAGCTGGACTACGTGGGCGTCGTCGGGACCAATAGTACGGCCATTTAGTGCTACCAGTCCAAACATAGTGATAAAACTTAGCAATATAAACGTAACTACTGGCACCACAAACGGGTGCTTGTGAATTTCACGGGGTGTTTTGTCATGTCTGTAGAATTTATTCTTGATCATAAAAATGGATTTTGTGAGCTCTGGTAGTGACTAATTAATTCTCACGCTTAGCACTTGAATATATTAACAAATCACCCCTTATTAAGCTATGCGCATAGACTCAAAGTTTAGATCTTTTCGAGGGGGGCGAACGCTATGTTTAGCTTTTTGGTGCCTTTGCCTTTGAAGACCCATAAGACAAACCTACGGTTTTTCTCATCACGCAGGCAAAATGGAATACATTTTGTCTGGTTGCTCTTTTCCCTTTTTAGGACAACTTTTCTAGCGGGGCGAACGCTATGTTTAGCTTTTTGGTGCCTTTGCCTTTGAAGTAGATTGTGGCATTGTCGCCCTCTAGCTCTACTACAGTTCCCTTGCCAAATATCTGGTGAACAACCCCATCACCTTCGGCCAAATCTGGTGCATATCGTACCTCACCTTCTGCCTCAGCATGCAACCCAATAGACGGTTGGTAGTTGTTTGGTTCGCCAAAATCACCGACTAAGTTGGTTTCGCCGTCTATTTCTGATAGAAACCTAGACGGCGGGTTATGTTGCATGCCCCCGTACAAAAGCCTACTGCTGGCGTGTAGCAAATTTAGCTCTTCTTTGGCCCTGGTCATACCAACGTAGCACAACCGTCGTTCTTCTTCCATCTCGGCTTGGTCGTAAAGCGCTCGGGAATGTGGGAATAAGGTTTCTTCCATACCTATCATAAAAACTACAGGAAATTCCAAGCCTTTGGCGGCATGCAGAGTCATGAGAGTGACGGCGTTGTTGCCAAAATCAGCACTGTCTATGTCGCTAATCAACGCAACTTCTTCCAAAAACCCGTCCAGTCCCACATCCTGATAACTTTTGGCTACGCTCAGAAGTTCTTTTACATTTTCCTGGCGTGAATCACCCTGCGGTGTTTTGTCATCTAGAAATGACATGTAGTCCAGCCTGCGCAACAAACTGTCAAGCAAAACTGGCAGAGGTGTTTTGTCCATAATTTCTCTAAAAGAATTCACGACGTCAGAGAGTTCCAAAAACCCTGCACGAGCTTTGTTAGTTAATCCTGGTAAATTTTTCACACTTTGCAGTGCGCCCTGCAATGAAAATTCATTGCTCTGTGCCCATGTAAAGAAATTTTCTACTGATTTTGCTCCTATTCCTCGCCCAGGTACGTTAACTATACGTGCAAAACTTACTCTGTCAGATGGCTGATAAATCAACCGTAAATAGGCCATAATATCTTTTATTTCTTTGCGGTCATAAAACCGCTGTCCACCAACAATTCTGTAAGGCACACCGTAGCGTATAAATGACTCTTCTATAGCACGACTCTGGGCATTTGTACGATATAGGACTGCAAAATCTTTGAAGCTACGGGCTTTTATGTCTGTTGCCGTTTTTACTCGCCGTATAATGGCTTCACCCTCTGCCCGTTCGCTATTAATTTGGGTAATTTGAACTGGCTTGCCTGCTCCGAGGTCTGTCCATAATTTTTTGTCCGAGCGATGATCGTTTTTGGTAATTACGGCATGTGCAGCGTCCAAAATAGATTTTGTACTTCGATAGTTTTGCTCAAGTTTTATAATGGTGGCTTTTGGATAGTCTTTTTCGAAATTTAGTATGTTTCGAAAATCAGCTCCCCGCCAACTGTAAATACTTTGCCAATCGTCACCAACTACCGCGATGTTGTGTTTGTCGTTAGTGAGAAGTTTTATCAGCTTGTACTGCGCTGCATTGGTATCTTGATATTCGTCTATCATTATATATACAAACTGTTTACGCCATTTATCTCGAATCTCTTGGTTTGTTTGAAGAAGTTGTACTACCCTGCCAATTAAATCATCAAAATCTAGTGCTTGATTATCTTTTAGAATTTTTTGGTACAGAGGATATACCTGAGCGGCCGCTTTATGCAAAGGGCCACTGCCCATGCCTGCATAGTTGGCAGGAGAAATAAGTTCGTTTTTGGCACTACTTATCAAGCTAGAAATTGCCCTAGAAGTATAGGCCTTTTCGTCCAGCATGAGCTGTTTGCTAGCTTGTTTTACTGCACTTTGCCGGTCACTTTCGTCAAATATTACAAAGTTTTTTGGAACATGCACGTGTTCGCCATCTTGCCTAAGGATACGGACACAAATCCCGTGGAATGTTCCCATGTAAGGCATAAAACTGCGGATCTGTGCATTTTCCCCCGTCAGCTCAGCAACCCGTTCGCGCATTTCTTTAGCTGCTTTGTTGGTAAAAGTTACCGCCAATATATTGTAGGGTGTCGCTTTACGTGAAGCTATCAAGTGAGCAATCCGGTGGGTGAGTGTTTTGGTCTTGCCACTTCCTGCTCCAGCAAGAATTAGCAGAGGTCCTTCGGTGGCTTCTACAGCCCGCATTTGTTCCGGGTTAAGCCCCGCCAATAAGTCGTTTAACACTCAATTATTTTAGCAGACTAAGTTTTTATAAAATCGAACGGTAGTACTATGGATGTTTTTATGAGTCCTGCATCTACTACAAGATATCCACCAACTAGAATGATTAGTACAACTAAAAAAACAATCAGCGCTCGGCGATTGCGTCGACGCAAGACCTGACCAATCGGGACGAAGTATTTCTTGTCCGCAATAAGTTTTTCCAGTTTGGCTTTTCTGGCAATATCTGCGTCGTTTTCTTTGTTTAACTTTTTCTTGTCTTCGGTAGCTTGGTCAGCTACAGCTTCGACAACCGCAGCTTCTTTGGATTGGTCTTTCTGAATGTCTGGTTTCCTGTGTAGTGTCGGTTCAGTTTTGTGGTTCTCTGATGAATTTGAAGTATAGGAATTTGGCGTATCGTCGTCGCTAGATTTATTGGGTGGGCTGATAGTTTTTGTTCCACGCGCAACTGTTGCCTCGGTAGGCTTTGAGTTGTCTTCCTTGAACCGGTCTGTTAGGGTTGGATCCTGAACCATAGAACGATTCGTAACTATTACTGGGCGTGAGGAAGCGTCGGGTGTAGATTTGCCAGGTTTTGATACGTCCATGGTTTTTGCCGTATCTTTTTTTGAGGACATTTTACTTTTCTTCTGTTTCATGACTCACTCTGTAAGCTGCCTCGACGATGCCACTAAATTCATGGTAGTTCAGGCTCGCTCCTCCGACTAGCAGACCATCCACGCCATCCGTTGAAAGCAGACCATGTGCAGTAGAAGTGCTTGAGCTACCCCCATATAGCACGCGTATGTTTTCTGAAACCTTTTTACCATAAAGATGTCGAATGTTGTTGCGAATTGAGCCTATGGCTTTTGCTATGATATCTGGCGTTGGGATTTCGTGATGGGAAAAATCTCTGCCATTGCTCAGTGCCCAAACTGGCTCATACGCAATAACAATTTTTTCTACTTCTTCTTCTGTCAGGTTACTAAGAGCGGTGGTAACTTGGTCGTGTAATACTTGCATAGTTTCGCCCTCTAGACGTTCGTGTTTGGTTTCTCCGACGCATAGAATAGGTACAATTTTATTTCGCACGCTTGCTGCTACCTTGTCTCGGACCGTTTCTAGACTTTCATCAAATTTGTGCCGTCTGTCAGAATGACCAACAATTACATAATCTACCAGTCCTCTGAGCATACTAAAACTAACCTCTCCAGTGTAGTTGCCTTCGTCTACGTGGTAGGCATTTTGCGCCGCAAGCCCAAACTTTCTTTGGTCAATCTGCATAAATATTGGTTGCAAGCATACTAGGCTGGGAGCTAGAACTAGCTCAATATCACGATGGATTCGAATTCGTTCTGTCAGACGGTGTACCAGTATGCTGGCCTCGTGGACAGTTAGATTCATTTTCCAGTTTCCGACTATTAGTGTTCTTTTCATAACTGTTATGCTTATTGTACCACTTTGTTAACCTTATTGAGGAGCGCCTCTACTCCTGGTAATTTTTTACCGCTCATGAGCTCCATACTAGCTCCGCCACCAGTTGAAACATGATTAAACATGTCAGTAAGCTTCAGGGCTTCAATATACCCGACGGTGTCTCCCCCACCTAAAACTGTAAACGGTTTTTGCCCATATTCACCTAACATTGAATCCACAATCAAGTCTGTTCCGTGCGAAAAAGGTCCAACTGGCCCAATCAACGCCGGAACTTCAGTTACGCCCATGGCGCCGTTCCATATAACTGTGTTGCACTGTTGCATGGCCCCAGCTATAAATGCACCCGTGAAAGGTCCTATGTCCAAAATGAGTTCATCGCCCAGCACGTAAGCAGACCTACGGGGTGGTTGTTTTGGATAGTTTTCCTCCTGAGCTATAACATGTGCGTCCCAATCCACAATCCGGGTTTTGGCAGTTTTAGAAATATCGGTTGCGACCACACCATCTTGAGGCAAGTAAAATGTAAATCGCTTTTTTTTGGCTTTGGCCCGCGCTCTCTCTATAATTTTCTTTGCAAGCGGAATTGCATCCGGTTCCGCCAAACTTTTGCCGATTTTTATTCCTTCTGCTAGCAAAAATGTATTTGCCATAGCGCCACCAATAGCAACAAAATCCGCAATATCTATAAACCGGTTTATGATATCTAGCTTGTCACTTATTTTGGCGCCACCAATTATGGCCATAAGCGGTCGTTTTGGGTTATCCATGACTTCAGATATTGTGTCTACTTCATTTTCCACTAGCAAACCGGCAACCGCTGGCATGTGCTTGGGTATCTCAGTTACAGAAACTGCCGGGTGATGAACTACTCCAAACGCATCTTGCACAAAAATGTCTGCGTAAGACGACAGCGCTTTGGCAAAGCCTGCGTCATTTGACTCTTCTTCTGGGTGAAAGCGTACATTTTCAAGTAACGTAATACTGGAAGGTTCTACGCCTTTTATATATTGCTCAACTTCGCTACCGACACAATCTTCCAGAAACTTAACTGGTTTGTCCAGGAGTTTTCCTAGACGCTCAGCACACGGCTTCAGGCTGTATTTTTTGTCTACTTTGCCTTCCGGCCGTCCCAAATGTGAACAGATGATGATTTTGGCACTTCTTTCTAACAAATACTGGATTGTAGGCAAGGATTTTTTTATCCTATAGTCGTCTGTAATATGGCCGCTACTGTCTAACGGTACATTGTAGTCAACTCGCAGAAGAACACGTTTGCCCTGCAAATCAATGTCGTGGATAGTTTTCTTATCAAAACTCAAATTTTCTAACCCTTATATGTTGCATTATTTTAACACCCGAATTTTAATAGTATCTGTAGTTCCTACTACGCCAGGATATTGCCCAGAAGCTGTGACAATCATGTCGCCTTTTTTGAGTACTTTGCTCTGAAGTAGCCAGTTTGTAAGTTTGGTCGCTGCCATTTTGTCATCTGGTCGTACATAACTTTTTACACCATATACAATTGCCAGTTGTTGTGCAACTCTATTTACAGAGGTTACTGCAACAATTGGTTGGCTTGGTCTTCTAGACACCAACTGTAGGGCGGTTTCGCCAGACTTTGTTTCTGCAACAATCGCTTTTGCCTGCAAGTTATCTGCCAAATTCATAACAGCCTGCGAAATAGCAGACTGTTTGGTTTTTATGGATTCTTCATCGTTGTAGTAAATTGCTCTTAGCGGTGAATTTGCTTGAGTATAAAGGATTACTTTTTTCATGGTTTCGACAGATTTTATGGGGTATTTACCGATTGCCGTCTCTTCACTCAGCATCACACAATCAGCGCCAATTATTACAGCTGTTGCCACGTCTGAAACTTCGGCGCGAGTTGGTTCGGATGCTTCTGCCATACTAAACAGCATTTGGGTTGCTACAATCGTGGGTTTGGAATATTTGATACCAAGTCCTACTAATTGTCTTTGCAAAACAGGAACGGATTCCGCTGGCACTTCTACTGCCAAGTCTCCCCGCGCAATCATGATTACATCTGATTCTTTGACTATCTCCTCCATGTGTTCGACTGCTGATTTGGTTTCAAATTTTACTATAAGCTTTGCATTCATCCCCAGGTTGTTCATTATTCGGCGCATACTACGGATGTCGCTAGCCGACTGGACAAAACTTTGAGCTACATAATCAATGTCATGCTCTGAACCAAATGCCAAATCTGTTTTGTCTTTTTTGGTTATAACATCGCCTTCAAAATTCGTGTCTGGCAGGTTTATGCCTTTTCTTTTTATGAGAATGCCCTCGTTTTCGGCCGTTGCGTGAACTATCCCGTCTTTGACACTAGTAATCGTGGTTTTTACGTGTCCATCGTACAGATATAGTCGCTCGCCTCTTTTTACTTTTTGGCTCAAATCATACTGGGTTGGAAGTACCCCATCGTCTGAAAAGTTGGCGTTGTAACCAAATCTTAGAGATTGGCCTTTTTGAACATTTATTATACTGTCAAAATCGCCTAGACGTATTTTGGGTCCTTGCAAATCTTGAATTATCGCAATTGGTTTGCCGTATTCGGCCGCAGCCTTTCGAATCCATTTTATGTGTTTGACCCGTTCTTCGGGGTTACCATGACTAAAATTAAGCCTTATTCCATTTGCACCGGCTTTGATGAGTTGTAGCACCGAGTCGTAGCTGTCTGTTGCAGGACCAAGTGTAGCAATTATCTTGGTTCGTTTAAATTTAGCAAGTGGTACATTTGGTACCCTGTTAGTAGTTTCCACCATTTGCATATATTCTAACCTGTTATGGTTATTCCCTGCAATAGTTGGTTTCATGATTTGCGATAATGGTGACCCTACCCCTATCGGTTTATAAGGTTATAGTGGCGGAAATCATTAGATGGAACGAGCTACTCAAGGGAATGAACCTAGGCGGTAATCAGTTACAGCTTGCTAAGTAGTCACTAGTATCCCCCATTGCAGAATATAATAGTGTGTACGACTATAGATTTAGACGAAAAGAGCCTTGCGAGTTAGAAAGTCGCCTTTGCCAAATCAGGCGTAAAGTACGATACAAACTCACAATACAAAAAAGCCATTTATAATCTCATTGTTTTTTGATGTACTAAAGTAGTCCACGTTCTTGCAGTGCAATCTCTACCAATGACAATCTGTCGGCAACGCTCACTGGCGGTAAGGTAACGACTTCCAGTTCGGATTCTCTGTATGCTTCTTCAATGGCTGCGTGTGTGAACAGTGCTTCTTCTGCTGTTTCCCGTCTTACTTCTGTTGCTAGGTACTGTTCAAGTGGTTGGCAAATTAGTGCAAAGCTATAGCGTGCAAGCCATATTCTAAGCTGCACATCGGGTATTAAGTCCTCAAAGCCGTTAATACGACCATAGGCAATGTTATCAACTAGGCTACGGTCTAGAAATGTCACACCAGCCTCGTAAGGAATTGAGTCCTCAAGTGCAATTGACTCTGCAATTGCCATTGGGGCAAAGTTAGGGTAGTCGAGCCATGGAACTTTTGGTTCATAATCATCATGTCTTGATTCAAAATCAAGCTCACGTTCTATAACTCGTGTGGCTGGCTCATCAACAAAGTAAGCGTCGGGAAAGCGTTCATGTAATGCTTCTACAAGCGTTGTTTTACCTGTGCATGGTCCGCCAGAAATGGGTATCTTGTGAATCATCGGGCGTATAGCCTTGCGAGTGGTTGCAAGTCTTTCCAATGATAAGTTGGCTTTGGACCGTATGGGTCTGGAGGAGTTTCACCAACTAAAGCAGTTTTCATTCCTAGAGCCATGGCAGCACCAACATCAGCGTCTTGGTCATCGCCCACATACATACTACGTTCTGGGTTAATTCCAAGCTTGCCGAGTGCTATTGCTAATGGTTCTGGGTGTGGCTTACGCCTCTTTACATCTCCACCGCCAATTATCACATCAAACGAATCACTAAAGCCGTGCAAATCAAGCACACGACCTAGCGATACTGGACCCCTCGTTGTGACAAGTCCCGTCACTTTACCGCTTTCACGCACTGTCTGAATAACTTCTTTTGATTCTGTTGGTGCGTAAAACATATGGTCAAAGCTACCAGTAACTCTACCGTTAGCCGTCATAAAGTCATCAACTGTTAGCTTTGTTGAGCTACGAACATTGTGTTCAGCAACCATTGCTTCAACCATTTTACTGAAGTCGTGTATCTTGGAGTAATCTTTGATTTCTTCTTCTGAAAAGCCAGATTCAAACTCACCAAATATGTGCGTTAGCTTTGCAATGACCTCATCTTTAACTCCGAAGTGAAGCGTATCGTCAAGGTCAAACAATACTGCGTCAATACTTGTTGACTCATCAAGCACGCCACGTCTTAGAATCAACTTTGCTGCGTGCCAGCCCAGCACCGCTTCACGGGCTTTCTCGCCAGCAACACCGACATACATATCTGGCGTAACAGCAGCAACACGGTCTTTTAATTCACCGTCAGGCAAGGCTTCGTCAATAACCTCACGAATACCCGCTAGGTCAAGTTTCTTGCCCTGAGTTAGTGTAACCACCTTGTCATAAGCGTCTGGATCCCCTGATACACGCCCAGCAGTCTGAACTAACTCACTCAAAACTTCAGCAGACTGGTTCAGTGTTTCTCTAGCACCGTCTTCGTCAACAGCAAGTCGGTCAAGCTGAACTGCGAAGTAATTAAAGCCAGCAACAACTCGCCCAATCATATCACCGTAGGCACGCTGCCAGCCGTGGTCTGATAAGTCTCTTTCGTGACGGCTTGCTACAAGCCCCTCTGGTGCACGACTCATTAAAGCAATCGCTTGTCCAAAGAGGGATTCAGCGTTCTCTAATCTCTAAGGGTTAATTTTGTGAGACATGGTAGATGAGCCTTTTTCGCCAGCTACAAGTCGTTGTGTTAGCTTGTTGCCTAGTATCTGCAACCAAACATTATCAGTAGCGTCTTTACCTACCAACGCAAGTCTAGAAACGATTGATAGCAAATCGGTTACTGCAAGGTGGTCGTTTCGCTGGTTCTCAACAGAAGCATAGGTAAAGCCCATGCCCTCAACGAAGTCTTTTGAGTATTCGTCATAGTCAAACTCTGGGAACAATACGGTCATTGGGTTGTGATTGCCAACAGCACCACTGAACTTACCGCTCAAACGCTTACCGTCTAATTCTTCCGATACTTTAGTAATGTTTGCCAGCAAGTAACCAAACTGCTTACCAACGGTAGTCGGTGAAGCTTTTTGAGCGTGAGTAACACCAAGTGTAGGGGTATCTGCATAAACAGTTGCTAGGTGAGCTAAACGGTCAGCAACACGTGTAACAGAAGGAACAATAACTTTATTCGCAGCGTCACGAAGCATGAGGTTGTAAGCAAGATTATTAGTATCTTCCGAAGTCATACCAAAGTGAACCCATTCTTTTAGATGTCCTAGGCTATATTCGTCCAACTGTTCCGCAAGATAAACTTCCACCGCTTTTACGTCATGTTCTAATGGTGGCTGACCCTTATAACCCAAGTGGTCAAGCCGAATAACTGTGTCTGGGTCAAAGTGGTCTTCATCATACAAGCTGCGGAGAACGAGCTTGTCGGCACTACTCATCTCAATATCCACTGGTCCACGTTCTGCAAGGTTAATGAGTGCTTCTACTTCTACTTCCGCACGATAACGGTGTAACGCACCCTCGGAAGTTATGTTATCTAACTCCCAAGTAAATGGCTTCTCACGTCCCGCAAGGACTGTACCTTGATTTAAGCTATTTAGAACTAGTTGCTCTGGGTCTGGGTGGTTCGCTAGAGGATTGTATGCTTCTGGCGAGTCGCTATATTGGCTTAGTATTTCGGCTGACACGCTAACTCCTTAAATAATTACCTAGATTATATAATTAACAAATAAGCAACACAAGCATAAGCAATAAACGTCAACTAAGAAAAAGGGGCGACAGCTGCCGCCCCTTACTTTACTAAATTAACTTGACTACTTTACCTGAACGATAGCACGGTCTGCATTGTAAGCACCCGGCTTCCAAATAACGTACTGATGACCGTCTTCTACTGGTACTTCAAAGACCACCTTACCAGTGACTTTCCCGCCAGCTACAATGTCTCCAGAATTTAACGGACTAGGAACAGTAGCAAACGTGCTATCTAGCACCTGTCCACCAGCGGTCTGCATACGAAAATACAATGAGTTATACGACTGTGTTTTATCAGTAGTGTTCTCAAGCGTAACGTCAGCAACAACGTAGGTTTTACCGTCATCTGCTTTTTCATAGTCGCTCACAGCGGTCTTGTATTCTACACCCGATAAGGTCATCTTAACGCCACTTACGGTTGCTGTTTCGCCGGGCAATACTTCTACATCTTTTGGTTGCTTGTCGGCTCGCTCATTAAACTTGTATGTCTTTTCGCCACTACCACTATTACCGCTACCACCACTTGTAGAGCTATTACTCTTGCTACCGCCACCAGCAGCGTTAGCTACTACTGCAATTACGATAATCGCAAGTATTACGGTTAGTATCTTGTGCTTTGCGAACCAGTTCTTCTTCTTCTTTTCTTCTGACATTCTGGAAACCTCTCTTGATTACATTTGTCAGTAATATATCATACTCGCTGACATCTGTCAGTGGTTACTGACTTTTGTAAGCAATACGCTTAGGTTAATGAAATCAACCATTGACCACGTTTATGCTGAAATCGGTAAGAGAATCGTGAAGGCTCGTAATGATAAAGGCATGAGCCAAGAAAAGCTCGCTTCAGCTAGTGGCATAGACCGCTCACATATGGGCTATATTGAACAAGGACGCAGAAAGCCTACGCTCTCAACACTCCATAAAATTGCTAATTCACTAGACATCACATTAGAGCAATTGTTCAAAGGGTTGTAGCTTTACTCGACTTTCGTGTACGAACACGTCCTAGACGCTCCAGAGAGCCCACAGAGAGCGATATTGCTAAGGGTTCGTTCATTATTTTGAGCTGAAAAAGACCTATTTAGCCCGTGGAATTATTTTTCCAGATTTTTTACACTTCAACGCCATTTTCCAACATTAACCAGCTTGAGCGAGGTACTAATTTTCAGACATTGATTTTAGCGAAATCGTCTACAATGCGACTGGTTAAGCTAATAAAATGTGCGAAAATTAAAGCTTACTTTACGTTGGTTTTCCCGAGCAGTGGCAATTCTATCCGCAAAGATTGGCTCACTTCTTAGGTATTGGTAAAAAGTGCTTTTCGAAATTTTCGCATAGCGGCACGAGTCACCGACACTGTAACTGTGGGAAATTGAATCAGATAATTTGTCGAGTATTTTCATCGACATTTTCGGTGGCCGGCCGACAGTGTTTTTAACCGCCATGAGTAAATCCTTTGTTTTTGTGTTAATCCCTATACCTATTATTACAGATTGGATCAGGTATCAGCATTTGAGTTACTGTTGTCAGGCGGTTATACTACCCCTGATGGCAGACAATAATAAGTGGTTACAGCGAGTGGTCTTCAAGCTCAACAACTTATTTCTTGACGGTAGTGATTTTGATGACCGCCGTTGGGTATTTGATTGGGACAACAAGCTTTCGTCTAATGAGAACTTGGACAATGTTGCTGACGAAGACCGTGCCGTTGAGACGCTAACACAAGCAGGTGTATTAAAAACTCGCTCTGACGAAAATTGGTATCGTAACCAAGTGCTGCAAGCACAGGAAGAGCTAGAGATTGCCAAATCATTTAATTCTAATATACCTAAGGAGTGGACAAACACCGTATGGGGCGATTGGAACACCACTGATCCAGCACATCGTGAGTATGATTGGCTACGTTTCCTTGATAGCTTTGACCATGACCGTTTTATACAGTTCTGCGAATCTCACGGATTCAATCCAAATGAGAATCCAATGCCACGGCTTGTCATGGAGACCACTGGATTGAATGGCAACCATATCGCTAAAATATTCCTAGTCCAGCAGTCATTAAAATTGAGTTACCTAGGTATTACTCTTACAATTAAACGCTTTGACAGCAGAAAGCGTTTCAACTATCACTTGGTAAAGTACCTCCTAGTCAGGCCAGACGAATGGGTAAAGAAAGACGACCTAGGCACACACTTCAAAACAATACGCTCAAAGGCGAAAGACTGGCCGAAGCTCATGGGCTTCACTGGCGAAATAAAAGACATCTTCGTGAGCGTCAATACAAAAGAACAAACAATAATGCTCAATCCGCACAAATCACTCAACAGTAGTGAAGCAGCGATTATTGAAAGGCTTGTCAATACAGTAAAACCCAAATAGTCTGCAATTCAGAGAATTGTAAGGTGTTGTTTTAAGATTCTCGGCTCTGTCGGGAATCTCTTTTTTATGCCTCGATAATTATATGCAGGACAGGTTAATGAGCGAATCGGCAATCACTTGTCCCGCCGACTAGCTCACAAAGAAAGGTTTCTGTATGAAAAACATTAAGAAAGAAAGTCACAACAAAAACAATCAAAATGAGCCAGAACACATCAATAGTGCTCTTGACCACCAAACAACGATTTCTGACACGACTTCTCAGATGAAAGTTTCGTCTAAAAACGAAATAACAATCACACGTCAGCAGCTTGCTGCGGCTAAGTGGCTATTTGTACAGGCTGGCAAGCCGAAGCCGAGCTGGTTACGTCAGAAGTTCTACATAAAGCAACAACGCCGTAAGTGCCTGAATGTAGAAATCGTAGAAGCCCAGCTGGATCGTATTTTCTGTGAACGCTACCAGAACACTGAAGAATGGTACGACCTATTGCACTTGCTATGGCACAACATACATGGAGAACAGTCATGCAACTAGATATGACTGACGTAACAGCCCAAGTCTACGCCTTCAACAGCCAGAAGAACATCATGTACATCAAGGTGCATATACCAAGTCTGCGTATGTACATCAACAGTTGCACAGTTCGCCCCTCGCCGAAATACAACAATCTGTGGTTCCAAATGCCGAGCTTCTTAGCTGGCAAGTGGGTTAATCCAATTGAGTTCAGTGGCGACAGCTTTTTCTTAGACCTGATTCGTGATGAAGCCATGCGTGCTGCTGACAGTTACATTCGTGACAATAAACTGAACGACCAATTTCCCAGCACAGACGGTAGCTTCTAATGACTAGCGTTCTACTCCATACACCGCCATAGGTTCTCTATATAGAACTGTATAGGTTACTGAAACTATACAGCTTATAGGTACTTATACAGAGTTACTGCTTAATGGATAACTCTTTATGGATTCCCTCAATTACTACATAGGTTACTAATTCAATACTACATATAGATACATCTCACTACTTAACACAAGGAACAACTAACGATATGAAAACTCCAAAACAAGCAATCGCATTCGTGCGTGCAACACATAAGCAACAAACAAAAACGGGTAATTCCCTAGCGAGCCAAAAAGCCAAAATTGAGCAGTACGCAGGACGGCACTATTTAAGCATTCAAACGTACTTTATGTGTATCGGTAAAATCTCTGCTGAACAATTAGACGAGATAATAACGTACTGCGAGAATCACCCAGAAATCAGCACCCTAATCGTACAAAACAACGCTCGTATTAGCCGTGACTACTGCGAATTTATGTTTTTCAAAAACGCTCTTGCACGTCACGATGTCGATGTCGTGACCACTGACCAGTGCAGCACAAACACTAATGAGCCAATGGGTCGTTTTATGGAAGCTATACAACTTATGCTCGAACAGTTCGAGTCAGAACAACGCTCAATGCGTGTTAAGCAGGGTTTGGCAAAACGTATGCAACAGCATGACTCAACGGGGCTACTAGGCTAATGCTCGTGGGTCGGTTGGTTAATTGCTGACCGACCCTTGGATAAATGTTATGAAAACAAAGGAACCGACATTAGAGCAACTTACAGCGAGTCTCATCATTTCCCCGAAAGAAGCCCGCAAGATATTGGGGTACACCGCCAAAGACTTGAGTGATAGTCAGCTCATTCCCTTGATTTTACAGCTAGAAGACCTAGCTCTAGAATTACTTAAATAGAATATACTTGCCAATTAGTCCATTATAACCTTAAATATACTTATGTCAGATACAATAAATACTATTAAACCAAAGAAAGCCGCACTCGGCTATCTTCGTATTTCCGACAAGAAACAAATCAAGGGCGAAAGCAAGAAGAACCAGCGTGAGGTAATACAAAAGTACGCTGACGCTAACGGCATTAACGTTGTGAAGTGGTTCTTTGATGAAGCCAAGTCTGGCAAGAATACAGACCGAGAAGAACTACAGAACCTACTTAAACTCGCCCTGAAAATGAAAGGCACGATAGACTACGTCATTGTCTACAAGATGAACCGTGCAAGTCGTGACATAGATAGCTACATAATGGGTATGCGTTCTATCCTAGCGTCTAAAGGCATACAAATACGTTCTGCTACCGAGCAATTTGATGATAGTCCAATGGGTAAATTCATGGAAAGCCTATACGTCATGGTTGGACAACTAGACAACGAGAATAAGCGTGAAACCGTTATAGATAACATGACCCGCCTTGCCAAACAAGGCTACTGGCAACATAAGCCCATACGAGGTTATAAGTCGCAAAAGATTAAAAACTCCGAAGGGCATGAACGCCCAACAATGGCGAAAGGAGCAGAAGCCGACAAAGTAGCTAAGATACTTATGCGTTTCAATAAGGGCGACAAGATTATCGCTGAAATGTGCCGTTACGCCACTTGCATAGATTTCTTTGGGCTGAACGGTAAACCCATTAACCAAGAGGTTATGACTAAAATGCTCAAACGCCCCGAATACGCTGGTTTTGTGTGTGATTCTTTTACGGGTAAAGAAATTGTTCAGGGTAAGCACCCCGCACTTATTGACGAAGCTACCTTTTGGCAGAATCAGGAATTACTAAAGCAGAAAAATAAAGTGTACCTGATTGGGCTAAAACATCATAAAATAAATAACATGGCACCACTTAGTCGCTTCATAAACTGCACGAACTGTCACAAACACATGACTCGCAGCAATCCTGGCGGTGAGTATCGTTATTACTGTGCAAGGAAAAGCTGCCGTGGCACTGGTTCGGTATTAGTAGAAGACGCCCACCTAGGGTTTGAAGACTTACTTACGAAGATTGCGCCTAAGCCCAAAACCATTAAACTTATGAAAGAAGTGCTGGTTCGCACGTCAGTGAAAGAGCTAGGTAGTCTTAATGAAGACCTCGCACAGCTACGTGACAAGCTAGACGGTATTGCCAAGACGAGGGCGAATACTATTAAGAAGTACGTGAACGGTGGCTTAACTGACGAGGAAAAGGCTATGGTCGTAGACGACCTAGACATAGAAAAGATTGACGTTAGCCGAGAAATCAACGAACTAGAGCAACAACAAACTGTTAGTGAATCAAACATAGAATACGCCCTGAACTTTATGGGTAACGTTGCAAAACAGTGGTCAGACGCTTCATTAGAACGAAAGCAAAAGTTCCAAGCACTCATCTTCCCCAGCGGGTTTGAATACGATACTAAAAAGCAGAACTTTATAATCAACGAAATCAGCCCCCTTTACAGATGTATTACGTCTGAAATGGAGGCTGATTCGGTTGCAAATTCTGCTATGGTGATCCCAAGGAGAATCGAACTCCTATTGCCAGGATGAAAACCTGGTGTCCTAACCATTAGACGATGGGACCGTATTTTACATGAACGGTTTTATTGATTTGGGACCAAAAAACACCGGGTAATTGTATCATAACAGAGGTAATATTGAAATCCCCTCCGGTTTTGGGAAGGGATTTCAAGGATTATATTTATTAGAGAGGGCGGTCAGTCACGACTCGTTTCTACAGATTCTATGCTAACACAAAATCTATTCAGTGTCCAACCTGCTTCTTGTTACTGGTATCGTCGGCTAAGAATGAACTTGTGTACGAGTGCGCCGGCTATACTTACGGCTGCAAATATACCAATCATATCGCTTGGACCTGTGTTAGGTAGAGTAGTAACCGGAGGGATAACTACAGGCGGTTTACCAGGCTTGAATTCAACTTTTTTAACACATGAAGCTGAATCTAACCACTTCATGCTACCATCTGCGAATTTTACCTGTACTTTAGATACGATAGTGTAAGTTCCGTCTTTGGTGTAAGTGTGTTCAGCTGTTTGGTTGTTGCTGGTAGAGCCGTCTCCAAAATCAGTTGAGTAACCTACTACAGTTGCATTTGTAGTTTTGCCTGTTATGCTAACTCGTACTTTACGGTTATCAAAAACTTTTAGATCGCTTAGCTTACATTCACCGCTTGAAGGAACAACAACTGGGACTGCTTCAACTTTAACGCTTAGAACAACGTAGACTCTTTCATCCCAACAACCCCATACGTCACCTGAAACACCATGACTACGTATTGCAGTACCGCTAGAAACAATTGAGTCGCTTAGCTGTACTACGCCGGTGCCTTTACTATATGATGTGGCAGAGCCGGGTATGTAGGTCATTTTCACCTTACGACCGTTACAATTGATTGTAGTTACGTCGTTTACAGTTCCAGCGTTTGTTGCGCTTATACTAGCACTTGGTGAGAAAATACTTGCTTCATTTCCAGGAATACTAACTTTGACTTTGGCACCGTGTGCCACACTTGGGCCACTTCCGTTATTGTTACCACCTGCGCTGGCACCATTGTGTACATAAACACGCATTTGGAATTTTGTACCATTAGCACAGCCGTTGGTGAGCGGGTCAGAATAGTCAGTGCTACTTCCGTCGTCAACACGAGCACGTAAGAAATCACTTTCGTTACCCCAAGGTGCTGGAACGCCAGTAAAGACGTTAAAGGCTGGTGATTGAGAAGCAACAGTATCATCCCCGTTGTAGGGAATAGCGTGGGCAACAGCCGAACTTACAAGAACACCTAATGAAAGTATTCCTACTAGTGCTAAACTAACTTTTTTGAAAATTGTGAGCTTATTCATAGTTATATATCCTTTATCCTTATTTAACAATTATGGGCAATATGTGTACGGTGGGTTAGGTTCGCATGGTGTGACAGTGCCCTTAGGAGTTGTTATAGTTGTAGTTGTGGTTACAACTGGTGGTCGTGTGGTTGTTGATGTAGTTGTAGTAGAATTGGGAATTGTGGTTGTAGTTGTGCTACCTGGGCGCGAAGTGCTGGTAGTCGATCCGTGACCATTACCATTGCCAGTACCAAAGCTTGGTGCTGTGCCAGGCTTGTCTCCTTCATCGCCACCGCTCTCTTCCACGGAACCGGGCTGGTCGCTTTCGCCTTTGTTCTTCTTTTTCCCAAAAGTTCCACCGCCACCGTTTTTGTTGTCGCTTTGGTCAAGATTTGGCGAAACTGGAGTTTCGGCAACCTGATCTTCTACGTTTACTCCGCCGTTCAAAGCTAGGTTACGAATAACGATTTTACCGTCTTCGGTAACAATCGTGTCTTTCATAAACTGTTTTAGGAATATACGGTCATCTCTACTCAATTCAGCATCGTCAAAGTTTGCACCAAGCGTAAATCCGCTTATAACTCTATCCACATCAATCGTTTCAAATACTATTCCCGCTACACCTTTTTCGTTTCTTGCAAAAGATATCTGCGTAGCGTTTCCACCAACAACTGCAAATTCTTCTTCAGGTTGATTGAACTCAAACTGGTTACACATGTACTCAACACGTTTTGCAACTCCTTTGTTGTTGACCTTCATAGCAGAAACTGCCGATTCAAAACCAGGTATTGTCAGTGTGTCAGGTGCGAGTTTGTTGTCTCGGACATTGTAGACTTCCGACATAACGGCAGCAACTCGGAAATCACTTCCAGTTTGCTTTTGCATAGCCTCAATTGCATCGCTTTTGGGCAAAAGATTGCCCTTGTTGTCAGCTAAAGATGGAAATACAGAGGAACGATCAGCAAAAACCTGGTTGGCCAAGTTTGCCGTAAGGTCATACTCTCCAGCACAAGCGTTTGCCGCTTCTTTGGCACTTTGAGCACTTGGTGCCGAACCATTGTCGGGCCTCAATGCTGATTCATCTGATCCGCTACAAGCAACACCGCCTACTGCGAAAGTAACTGCAAACGCAGGAACTGCAACTTTTCTAGCAATTTCTCCGGCTAATTCCATTGGTCGCATAATAACTCCTTAACCCTTTACTCTTATTGATAAATCGGCTTCCATGGGTGGTACTGGAGTGCCTTCAAATACTGAAGCAACTGCATCTGTGACGAATTTGTTAAAGCACTGAGATGCTTGTGCCCGAGCACTCTTCTCTAGGCCACCGTTCAAAGCATCGACTTGAGTTTGGCCAATACTACCATCATTCAAATCAACATTTGCTTTTTTAACTACATCCGTTACGGCAGTATCCATACAGTTACTTGCTACGCTTCCGGCATCTGCAACCACAGCATCAGTGGCCTTAGGTTCGCTTTCAAATCCACCACCAAGACCATAGCCTCCGGCAATCAACATTCCTGCCCCCAAAAAACCACCAACACCGCGTACAATAGCTTTTTTCATAAATCGTATTCCTCCCTAGGAATTAATTGATTATCCACCGTGCCCACTCCCTCTCTAGTGGAGTTTTCACGTATGAGTAGCATTGTACAACATGCTTTAGCTATTGTCAATACTTTTTATACTATTTTCGCATTTAGCGCAAACCGCTTACGCTAACGATGCACTCGACTTAACTTTAAAAGCTGATCTCTAAGTGAGCTGAACCAACGACCTTCATCTGTTGAAAGTTTTAGGTGACTGGCTCCACTCGCTGATATGGCAGAGTCGATTAGCTCTTGCTGGCGCTTGGCTAGTTCGGTGTAGGTGTCTCGATATTTCTGCTCTTTTTTGCCACCAATGAATTTTCCGGTAGTGCCATGGGTAAATCTATTGGATTCCTCTGGAAGTTTGTCGTCCCAAGGGTTCGTAAATTCGACAGCTGTTATATCGTTACCTTGATTCGCAAGCTGTTGCAAAGCACGCTTCCAGTCGACGCTTGGTTCTAGCGCATCGACTCCACTTCGAAAGTCTGATGCAACAATAACTATGTTCTCGTCGGCGGTTTTGGATACAGCCTTTAGGCCTTCGGAAAGTGGTCTTTCTGGCAACGGCTGAGCTGATTTTTCAAGCATAAGACCGGCAACTACGCTTCCTGCACGCCGAACGTGCTGTCGACCCCGACCCGGATTTTGGTGCAATATGCCTTGTTCGTGAACAGCCACAATTGCAGTTGGCATGCCTTGTCTATCAGCCAAAGCCAAAAGTGACATCACTGCAGAAGCGGCGAGATTACGTTCAGAAAAATGACCAGCGTTTGCTTCATGCCTGGCCTGAAACATATCTGTTACCAGCCAAAGTGTTGGCGTAATTTCATCATAATGTTGACGCACCATCAATGTACCATCAGTTTGTCGTCCTGTAGCACGCCAGTCAACACTCCGAGACTCATCACCTGGCTGGTAGGGGCGTATGCCGTCAATTTCGATTCCATGTCCAACTCGTTTGGAAACTGTTTCTCCAATCTGAATACCTGCAAGCGTGTGTGCCCGTTTAGGAATCAAAGCATTTATAGAGTCTATGCTTCGTCCTGGAGCTAGGGGGTCAAATACCGGCTGTATTTCCGGAATTGCTTCAACAATACTCATTGATAGTACTCTTATATCCAGAGCCTTGAAGTAGCTTCGTGTACAAGCTGTCTAGGAGTAATCCCCTGCTCTTCAGCTTCATATGTTACTTGCATGCGGTGTGGCAAAACGAATTCTGCAGCGACATCAATATGCCTGTCATCAACCATCTGCATGTTTTCTAGCATTGCTTGAGTTTTGGCGATGTCAATTATGTGACCAAACGGTCTTTCGCCCCCGAGCACACTTGCTCCAAGGTCGACTTTGTCTATCTCGCGCATAGCGGTAATTATTCGGTTCACGCGGTTATACATTTCTGTGGTTTCGGGCATCTGGTCTATTGCCGTTTTTGCCCGGTGCATTTGCTCAGCATCTACAACTTGTTCTGTTGCATGTCCGGTTTTTACTAGCGAACGGATGGCGATTCTCTCTTGGTCGTTTAGTGCATTCAGCCCTATACCGACTGCAAATCGATCCAAGTTGGCAAGCGTAAGCGGGTAAGTTCCCTGGCCAATTTCGTTAGGGTTCTTGGTTGCAAGTACTACGAACGGTTTTGGCAGTTGATAGGTGGTGCCATTGACAGTAACTTGTCTTTCCTGCATAGCTTCAAGAAGTGCTGACTGGGTTCGAGGTGCCGTACGACTTATTTCGTCTGCAAGCAATACGTTTGAAAATACTGGACCCCTGTGGAATTTAAAGTCACCGTTTCTTGGGTCATATGATTCTGTACCAGTTATATCGCCCGGTAACAGATCAGGAGCACCCTGGACACGTCCAAATGTGCCTCCCAACGCTTCTGCAGTAGCCTTTGCTATGGTAGTTTTCCCTAGTCCAGGTTCACTATCAAAGATAACTGCTGCGTCCAACATAACTGCTCCCACTAAAACGCTTCTGTCTGTTGGGTCCATGTAAACTGAACGTGCAAGCTCGGCCTGCAGTGAATCCATTGTTGTGTGTCCTTGATCAAAATTTGGAATAGATGTTTCAATTCTCGTCATAATATTTCTCCTTTAAACTTTCTTAGTGGCCGTTTGCCAATTAACTCTAACAATCCCAGATGCAAGCAATATCAAGGCAACTCCATTGGCAATCTGCCAATCATGTTCTTGCCTGTTTGTACTGGCGTCTTTGACTGTTTCATGTACCGCCTTGGAAATCTCAGCTTGCGTAGATGCTATTGTTATGTTGTCTTTACCGATTGGACTAAACAGATCAGGTTGGATAGCTGAACTTACAGATTGTCCAGCTTTCTCATACGTACCTTCGGGTGTTCCCGTAACTATTACATTAAGATCTACATCGTTTGCCGTAACAAGGTCTTTTATTTCTTTTTTTGAAGAATCGACTGTACCGTCGGTAATTATTGTTACTGTTCCATCCCTGCTTATTTTCTCGTCTTTACCCTTGTTGTCTTTAGCGGAGTGGCTCGGGAGCAAATCGATACTAGCTTGCAATGCTTCTACTAAATTTCCACCATTTGGATCGACGGTTCTTTCGGCTAGGTTCGGCATAGTTTGGTTTTCTTTTTGTGATAAAGTTACTCTAGTTTTGTTGGCAGCAGCAAATTCTACCACTCCTAGTTTTCCTTTAAATGAAGTCGTTGCGATTGCGTTTGCTGATGACTGCAGACGAGACACCCCTGGCTGACCTAAGTCTGCAGTATCCATGCTTGAAGAAGTATCAAGTAATAAAATAGTGTTGGCATTTGAGTTTGCATGCTCAGTTTCGTAAGTTGGATGCGCTAATTGCGCTCCTACCAACATACCAAGCCCAATCAAACTCATAAGTCCGCCTGAAAGTCTGTGCGATCTTGCTGATTTTTTGATGTCCGTATCCGCACCATCTACGGCGATAATCGTTTGTTCTAGAAGTTCTGGGTTTGTACTGTGCATAGCAAATGCCTCGCTTGACTGCCCGTGTCGTCGCCAGGTCACTACTGCCGCGGTCGTCGCAACAGCTAAACTACCCGCTAAAGCAAGTGGGTTTTCTACAGATGGAAAATGTTGTATCTGCTCAACTACTTCTTGAACAGAAGGTAAATTCGGCATATCAAAAGTATATTACATCATTTGTGTTATTTTGTCAATATTATTTCGCTCGTAGCTATTTATTAATTTGATAGAGTACGCGTAAGTAAATTCGTGTGTTTTTATACCTTTAGCTCTCTGCTGGGGGTGCAAGTTGGAGTTTGGATTTGTCAAACTCAAAACCAAATGTACTGCCTTTGCCTTCTTCGCTTTTTAGAATCACACTTCCGCCTTGGGCAACTATCACTTTTTTGGCCATAAACAGACCTAGGCCAGTGCCGTCTGGACGAGTTTTTTTAGCGTTTCCAGCACGGTAGAATTTGGTAAATAGGTGGTGCAATTCAGATTTTGGAACACCTATACCATTGTCAGACACAGTATATTCAATGGTTTTTTCTGTTTCTTTCAGCTCGACATTTATTTCACCGCCTTTTGGCGTGTAGTAGATGGCATTGTCCATGAAATTCATGATTACCTGGCGAATTTTGGTTTCGTCTAACATATACGAGGGGAAGTTTTCTGGTTTTTTGAAGTTCAGTGATAAGTCTTTTCCGGTTGCAGTGATTTTTAGCTGAGACGATTCACCTTCTACGACTTCGGCCAGATTGGTAGCAATCGGCTCGATAATAAACTTGCCAGTACGTAGTCGCGATACGTTCAAAAGGTCTGCAATCAGATAAACCATACGCTGACTACTAACAAAAGCTTGGTTGAGCAATTTGTGTTGCATCTCGCTCACGTCGCCTGCATCACCTTCTAGTACCATACTCAAATACCCCTTTACGCTTGTAAGAGGCGTCCGTAGCTGGTGAGAGGCCATGCTAATGAACTCATCCTTGGTTTCGTCTAGGAGTTTTAGTTTTTCGTTTGTGGTGCGAAGCTGTCTGGTTGCTGTTTCAATCTTTTCCTGCAAAGTTTCGTTGAATTTCTGAATTTCTTCAAATTTTAGGGCGTTTTCTATAGCAATTACCAACTCGTTAGCGATAATTCTTATGATGTCTTCGTCTTGTTTAGAATATATATTGCCACTCTTTTTTGGCCCAAGTACCAAATAACCGATTCCTTCTACATCTAACTTGACTGTAGATACTAATCTAGCAAGTACGCTGACATTGTATTTTGACAATACGGATTTAAGGTCGGTCTGTTCTTCACCTAGTTCATCTGTAATTAGTACTTTGTGGTGGATTTTGGGAGTTAGGTTGTGCAATACAATAGCATCTTCATCACTGAACTGTTTGTTTTTGGTACCGATGGTTCGAGCCGGGTAGTACGCCGACTCCCTAAGAGTAAATACGCAGTACTCTGCTTTGATGTTTTCTTCTATTACATCTGAAATATCTTTCAACAGTGGCTCAATGTCGACCCTAGAAACAAGAATCTTGTTTAAGCTGTCTAAAAAGACCTGCGGATCATAAGCATCCTGGTAAAAAATACGAGTCGTAATCCGAGCAAAAAACTTCTTAACCGTCGGATAAAAGACGGCTGTTACTATGGCCAAAAATACATAGATAACTCGCTGAGCATTATTAGACAGCTCGTCAAAGTTAAATACTGTTGAAATAAGATAAATAACAGAGCCATAAATAAACCCAATAAATCCTAGTGACAAGATATAAGCCACGGATCTAGCGACTGCTGCCCGAATATCAAACAACTTTTGAGTAATGATCGCGTATGCAATTATGGACGAAAACGCCAGTGTGTATATTGGACTTATCTTTGCAAAAAAAAGGGTTTTTGTGGCGATAGAAAAAACAAAATTTGTTATTGGCACTACGCCCCATAATATTATTGACCCAGCAAATATCAGTTTAAGTTGGTGCTTTTTAAAACCCTGTGACTTCTTTATTTTGCTGATCAAAATACGCAATCCAAAAAATACACTTACTCCTGCATGAATAATAAATATCAGCATTCCCGG
Source organism: Saccharimonadales bacterium (SeqCode) (assembly GCA_038206875.1). Classification (GTDB taxonomy): domain Bacteria; phylum Patescibacteriota; class Saccharimonadia; order Saccharimonadales; family JBBQAJ01; genus JBBQAJ01. The sequence continues at coordinate 8,481 of JBBRAK010000002.1, read as the reverse complement.
ACCTGATACTGGCCTTGGAGCACCCGAACTATATTCTAGCTTGACAAACATTATTGGTGACAAAGTTACTGAAAAAGCGATAACGCTTAGGCAAATATACAAAATTAGTTTCTTATGATTTATGTTTAGTTTGTCGTTTGGGTATGAATAAGAGAACAAAATAAATAAAATATTCTGAACTACAACAGCGGACATTAAACTTCTAAATAAATATATTTGACCACTTGAAATAGTCGCATTAGTAAGCAAGTAATTTAACACTGCCCACCCAACAAGCGCCATTGAAAGCAAGAAAAATAATATGTTTGTCAAATACTTAGGGTTTTTTAGTAGCACGAAAAGTGCAACAAGTCCCTGAACAACAGCTGAAAATATAATAATTGGTGCAAACATAAGCTATTTAATATAGTACAATACCCTCAACTAATGGACTAGGAATATGGCAAAATCAAACTATACTGCATGGAATATAAAAGGTCAGCTAAGTCTCAACTCCGACAAGCCTGAAGATATACTTAAATTACTTGCAAAATACGCAATTCTTGCACCATCCGGGCACAATACTCAGCCATGGAAAATACACATCGAGGACAACACACTTTTACTCTACGCAAATACTAGTAGGCACCTACCCTACTCGGGCCTAAAAGCAAACGAACCACTTGTAAGTCTTGGCTCATTTCTGGGAGTATTAAAACTAGCCGCAAAAGGGATGGGCTATGAAATTTCCGTAAACTACACTAATTCAAAAGATAAAATTGCGAGAGTTGAGGTTATTGGCAAAACAAGACGATCCGACGAATTGCTGGAAGCGATAATTCACCGGGTATCAAATAGAAATTTTTATGAAAATAAGGAAGTACCAGAATCTGTAATCAAAAACATAACCGCCGCCAAGCCCGAGAGAGTATATTTTAAAGTATTAAGCGCTCACGACGACATTGATTTTATAGCTATTCAGACCGTGGATGCCACTAAAACAATTATGGGTGATGCTAAATTTCGACTTGAATTAAGCAAGTGGGTTAGAAATAATGCGACAAGACAGTACGATGGTATGCCTGGATTCGTTCAAGGTATACCAACACCTCCATCGTTGCTGGCCAAACATATTATCAAGAGGATTGATGTGTCGAAAGATCAGTCAAAAAAAGATTTTAAGCGATTGAAAAATACTCCATGCTTACTAATTATGGGTGTCAAAGAAAATACAAATAACGCACTACTAGATGCGGGTAGCTTTTATTCGACCGTTTGCGTGAATGCTCAGAAATTCAAGGTGGCAACCGCAGGTATAGGCACAGCAATCATTGACCCAGAAACAACTTCGAATATTGTTAAAAAATATGCCTTACCCGGCAAACCAATAGCTATAATTAGACTAGGTTATACAAATAAAAATTCAAAAAAAACACCCAGATGGCCCCTAGAAAAAGTACTTATTTAAATTTTTGATCAATTTTTTACCCATTTTTGCTTGCCATTACCGCTAAAATGTAACGGATGCTCATAGGACCATAGAACTATTCTTGGCCACAGTTTACTACCAAAGTATTTATAATTGCTTACATACTCTGAATTATCTATCAATAGCGTCTTGACTATGATTTTCTGTATTGTTTTTGATAAATTTTTATCTGCAATAGGGTTTTTATTTAATTCAATATGAACCACTAATTTTGGATTCATATTTTTATCTAAGATTGATTCCATGCTAAATCTGCCCGTAACTCGTTTAGATATTTTGGTATCTAAAAGTGCGGTCCTAATTTCTTCAGGATAAATCATTCCTCCAGCGAGTTTCACTGAAAAATCATCTCTCTCTGTAAGATACAAAAAAGGCAAATTCCACCTCATCTGTGATATGTTATTTTTAATCAATGCATCCTTTAGATTTTTATTGTTCTTTTCGAAGTTTTTTTCAATTTGTTTATTTGATAAAAGCCCGCCGCTATCTTTGGTGTTGTATCTAACAAGTGGTAGGCCACTATAGTTACTACAAATCAGAATGTTATTAATACTTTCGAAATAGAACAGCTCTGGTATAAATTGTACTAATGTGGGCAATTTGCGACCGTTACCAAATAAATCATGGAAGAGTCGTTTATCGTCAATGGCAGTTTTTCTGACTACAATAGTTGTAGGTGTTTCGTGACCCAACGTTCCTTGATCGACGGTGCCATAATGATTTAGACTTCCCGTATAAATATTTTTAATCCCTGCTAGATTATGAATGTGCTCTCTGAATAATTCGCCAAAACCTTCAGCAGAAAGTACAAGTCCAAGATTATATTTTGACCATTCAATTCCCTGTTCGACGCCCTGGTCCAGAATATCTTTCATCATTGGTGGATAGCATCCAATAATCACTTGGTCAAAGTCGTCTCCGAGATTTATTATACAGTTGATTACTTCTTGTTTATGAATGCCTGGCGTAATTATGCTCAAGGAGAAATTCTTTTCGGCCACATGCTTAATAGCTTCGTATGTAAACAATCCGCCTATCCATGCCCCCATTGCAAAAGCATCGATGTAAAGAGTGGTTTTGTTTTGTATATCAAAGTTTTCACGCAAATATAGTTCTGCGGCTATAGCGTAGTATTCATCTTGCAAATCAGTTCTTGGAAAGTAAAATGGCTCACCGGATGAACCTGATGTTGTACTTATAACCCACTGTTTTTCAGAAAATTCTCCATCCCAGCAAAGGTCTTTTCTAGAATATTTTCGCAAATAGTTGTCTTTGTCGGTTAGGGGCACTGTCTTGAAATCCTTCATAGTTTTAATCTGCATTGGGTCGATATTGTTTTTTTTAAGAAAGTCTTTATAGGCTGGAACTCTTTCGGCTGCTTCATGAAATAATTTTAAGGCCATCTTTCTTCCACGTGCATTCCAGTAGGCCTCTGGCCTATTTTTCAATTCTTGTTGCAGTTTGGGAACATTTTTTAGTTTTCTTGGTACCTTATCCACGATCCATCTCCCTCAAATGATTTTTTATTTGCTCTAGTTTTTTAATGTGGTCAGGTTGAGTGTGCTCGAGGTCAATATTACTATCAATTTCGACAAGCGTACGGCCACTTTGAATTTTTTCACCTAGAAGGATTTTTCTGCTAACCATTGCCAAAACTACTCCCGAAAGAGCCGCTGCTCCACCCAACTGTGGCCAGCTAGGAAGTGTTTTACCGACTTGTGCCAATGACTCAAACATTCTCAATGGAGTATTGTCCAAGCCTACAAAATACTTACCAATTGCCATACCAATCTCGGGACGAGTTAATTTATCATTTTTAAGTTTGTCTAAAATATCATCTGGGATTTGACTATTGAAAATTTCAATTTCTTCAATATCATATCGATCAATGTCAATTAATGAGTTATCACCATCGTCAGCAGCCATTATTACAGGAATTTTACTTTTTTTAGAGGATTCACGGAGCAAAATCTTCATACGTAAATCATCCATTTCGTCCACGATAATATTTGGTGAATAGTTATTAATTATTTCTTCTAAATTTTCATGCGTTATTCCATTAAAGAATGGAATAATCTCTAAATAAGGGTCAATTTCCCAAATCTTTCTGCTTATTGCTTCTACTTTATGCAATCCAACATTGTGATACGGTGCACGAATTCTGTTTAGATTACTTGGTTCTATTATGTCCAAATCTACCAAAATTAATTTCCCACCAATTCCCTGCGAAACTAACGCTTCTACAACGTTACTTCCTACACTCATTCCAATAACAGCGATTGTAGATTTATACAAAATTAATTGTTCGTCTGATGTAATTAGATTTCTATTTCTAGAAGTTCTGAGTGCTCGTAGTTCTGTAACAGGTGGAAAATGAACAACCCTATTAAGCCATGGATAGTAAACCCAGGTACCCCAATTATTGGATTTACCATTTGTTATTTCGATTTTAAACTTATCTACATCTGTTTTAGATTTTGAATCTTTTTTTGCTGGATATTCAATATCGAATAATTCGTCTATCGCAAAATCAATTGTGTCATCTAAGAATAGCTCTGGATGCTGATTTTGAAGATTTATAAGCTCCGTGTATTTATAAAATTCAGGTGGTAAAAGTTCAGATTCCTTGGATATATTTGTCATATAATTTTGCCTTTTTTACATTGTAACAGATTAAAGATAAAAATATGTTGCAATTTATTTGTTGTTATGGTTTACTATTGGGGTAAATCAATTAAAATATAAAAATGTCATTTATAGCAAACAGATTACAGTATTTTGATAGCAGCGATTTCCAAGACGCGATCAAAAAGCAACTTGAGCTAAAAGATCCAATCGATTTGAGTATTGGCGTGCCTGAAGAGTTGACAGCCGAACACGTGAAAGCGGCAGGTATCAAAGCAATTCAAGACAACCATACTGTTTACACGCCTGCAAACGGCCTGCCTGAACTTCGTGAAATAATTCAAAAAAAGCTCTCAGACGAAAATCATATACTCCCGATTGCCAACCACGTAACCATTGTCCCAGGGCTAACTACAGGCCAGATGCTAGTTTATTTGGCTACTTTGGACCCCGGTGACGAAGTAATTGTTTTTGATCCCTACTACCCGCCGTACCCACATCTTGCCAGTATGGTTGGTGGACATGTTGTTTATGTACAGAGTTTGCCCGATTTTCAACCCGATTTGCATTCTTTGGAAATCAGCATAACCAACCGCACTAAACTAATAGTCGTGAATTCGCCAAATAACCCTACTGGTGCCGTATATCCAGAAACTACCCTGCGCAAAATTGCATCTATAGCCGAAGAACATAATTTGTTGGTTATATCTGACGAAATATACGAACACTTTGTGCATGAAGGCAAACACTTTAGCATTGGAAGCATTTATCCAAACACACTAACTTTGAACGGATTTTCCAAAGAGTTCGCCATGACCGGTTGGCGCATAGGCTACATAGCCGGGCCAAAAGACATAGTCGACGCCATAAACGAACTCCAACAATACACAATTATGTCTTCAAGCTCGATAGCACAACATGCAGCAGTTGCAGCCATGAAAGATCGACCACACATAAATGGTAAATACCGAGCCAAAAGAGACTATTTAGTCAAAGAACTTACAGAAATGGGATTGGAAGTTTATGGTGCTCAAGGTGCTTTTTACGTGTTTTTCAAAGCTCCAAACGATATGACCGATCTAGAGTTTGTTGATTTGGCTTCTCAGCACAATTTGATTTTGGTACCTGGTAGAGCATTTTCTAGACTACATGGGTTTGTAAGGATTTCGTATGGAGCAGACATGAAAACCCTAGTAGCAGGTATGGATGCCCTAAAAACTGTCATGAAAAACCTCAAATAATAGATTTTATATTGCATTGGTGAAGTTTAAAAGCGTACAATAAAGTCCTATGAAAGAGGATGAATTACGCGTGGCACTGAACAAGGAATTGGCTGGTTTTTTTGGAAAGCTTCATCTGCGCATTGATACGGTAGAACAGAAGCTGGACAACAAAGCTGATCGTGAACAGGTTAGTCGACTACAAAATAGTATAGATGGTCTTGCCAAACGTATTGATACCGACGACGCCGAACGTGCGGCAGCAAATAGCCAACTTAACCGCCACAACGGCTGGATTGGTCAGCTTGCTGACTCTACCCATACCAAGTTGGTACCTGAGCAATAATCAAAAGTTGAGCCAATAATATCTAATGGCCCCCCATAGAAAAATAAGCCCTTGTCCCAATAAAATATCTAAAAATACACTGTTGGGTTGAAAAAATAGATTTTATACAATATTAGAAGCTACCTAAAGTACGTAGCTGTCGAGGATTGGCAATAATTCTGGCAAGCTACTCACTATCATATCTGGGTTTTGATGTTTTATTTTGGGTACATCGTTTGCAAATTTTCCTTTATGACAACGGGCGCGTCCGCAACCAGACGTAAAGTACTTGAAGGCTTCAGTTTTTTTAAAAAATCTGGATAAAATTTACTTCTGTCAGTTAATGAAAGTTTCTTGTGTCCCATATATTCTTATTCGATTATGAACACTATACAATAGATTTAGGACTTCAAGAAGCTAGCTACAATTTACCACGCCGAATACTCGATATTAAACGCTAGCTCGGACGTTAATAAAAGATGTTAGTCTTTTTTGGGGCCAATGAGTAATCTATGGAATTTTCTTGGGATTTCATCTATTGGAAACCCCTCCCTATCATGCGCTACACGATCATTCCGCGTGACCAATGCTTGCCCCCCACTGAGTCTTATGGAAACTTTATTGTGCGCATTACGAATATTCGTACCGATTATGGCTAGAGCTCCGATGAGCTCGGGATCCATTTCTCTGAATGCTACATATGTTTCGCTATATCTGCTGATTAGCTGCCTGTTTAGGTCCCATGCAAAAACCGGCCCATAGGTTACCTCTGAATCAGCTGGACTGTATCTTCCAAAACCACCCGTTACCACCAACAATGCTGCCTTTTTAGGATCCTTGTCTACAAGTTCTGCGAATGCATTTACTACATTGTACACACAGTTTGCGCCACCTGATGAAGCCTGTCTTTCGCAGACAAGGATTTGATAGGGAATACTCCCCATAGGATCATGGGTGCCGTCGATATGAACGCCTATTGGTTTTGTACTGTCGAATGTAGTATGAATAGGATCTGCGAGTGGCGATATTTCATTGGATACTTTTTGGCCATACATACCATCTCTTTCTTGACCCTTATATTGGCTTGGGACTATGGCTCTTGATGAATTGAGCCCGAGTTTCTCAGCTACTTCTTTACATGCTGTATCACCACCGTGATCTAGCGATATACCTTCAACAACTACAAACCCGGTTAATTTTAGCCTGTCCTTTGCCTCTGAAGTAATATTATCAAAAGCTACTGCCTGGGAGTCTGACGGGTCGTAGTCAACTGTTTCTAATACAGTAGAATCATCACTTAATATGTGAGCAATATCTTCGACAAAACTTTCAAATGAATCGGAATATGGGAGTTTATTTGTCATGAGCTGGAATACATTGTATACCTTGTAGTAATATGCGCAATAGCGCCTGTTAATCTGGCGCGGATAGGCATGCTATTCATGTATAGTTAAACCGTGATCCAAATCAGCAATATTTCACAACTTAGCCATGCAGGCATGCGTCTGCCCAGCGAGGATATGGTTTTAGTGAACGAGTTTCGTAAGGTGTTTGGTGTTTTTGATGGTGCCGTATCGCTTGATAAATACTTATCACCTGAAGGAAAAACCGGGGCATTTATAGCCGCCAGCATTGCTGCAAGTACTTTCGCGCAAACATATAAAGACCTAGATACAGTGGCCTTAGTGGCTAATGACAATATCGAGAAAGCTCATAGGCTAGCTGGCATAGATACCAGGCAAAGTGTAAATCGCTTTGGAACTACGGTTGCAGTTGTAAAGATAGTGGATGACGACGCCGAACTTTTGCAGATAGGTGACAGTATCATTCTTGTGATTCATATGAACGGTCGTGCAGAAGTACCTCTGGGCTATCATAACCACGATATAGACTTGCTGCGCAAATGGCATAACCTGGCAACTAAAGGAACTGCGGGTATTCTGGGTGTGCTTGCGTCTGATGTCATCAAATTGCGTGAGTCGGCAAACTCAGAATTTGGCTTGCTAAACGGCGATAAAAAATTTAAAACCTTTCTAAATACTACATCTATTAGCCTGCATGGCGTAGCAAGCATTCTACTATTAACTGATGGAATGTACATACCAAAACTTGATCCAGGATTGACAGATGAGTGGGATCTCTACGCCAAACTATACCGCAAGGGTGGCCTGAATAAAATTTATAAGACTGTTCGCGAAATGGAAACAAGCGATCCAAAACTTATAAAATACCCGCGCTATACGCTACATGATGATGCCAGTGGTATTGCTATTGATTTTCGTGTTTAATAAATACACCGTAGGTATGAATGCCCTGAAAACTGTCATGAAAAACTTGATATAATAGAATGAGCTTTCTGGTCTTTTATGAGCTTTCTTCTTATTTCCACCCTGTTTTCAAATAATTCAAAAATTATCAAGCTGTCAATTTAACACCTGTTGCTTCGGCAACTTTGAGAATCCATTGTTCAAGTCTGTCAACTTTGTGGCCCAATGCTAGCATTTCTTGCATATATGTTTCTGTCTGTTTAGCATATGCATCTACCGCATTCGTGAGAAGATTAAGCTCGTCTTTTGTAGCTACGTTTTCGACCAATGTATCAAGTTTTTTTTCGATACGATTTACGTATTTAAACAATTTTGTAAATTCATCTTCACTCATAGGCTATAAATTATACACTATTGTATTTCAAATATATCCATTCCAAGTTCTAACATCAAACGCAACCGTTAAACTAACATTGTAACTTTAAGGAGGTTAACAATGAGTCATCTAACGGCTGCGGATCGGGGCAGGATTGAAACCCTACTCCAAGAACAGTATACAAACAAAGAAATAGCTAA
>JBBRAK010000001.1:0-153950 GCA_038206875.1 Saccharimonadales bacterium (SeqCode) | reverse complement strand
GCATACGGCCCTTACCGACAAAGTGAACGACTTGAAATATATCAAAAATGGGCTCAAAAGCTCGTAGACAACGGTCGGGCATACGCAGACCCTTACACCTCAGAAGAAGTTCAAAAATTCAGAAAACAAGCTCAGAAATCAAAAACACCGTTTTTATATAGGAATCATCGGCCAGACAACCTACCAAAATGGGATGGCACCACACCTCTAAGATTCAAGTCTGACCCAAAAGCCTACAAATGGTCAGATGTGGTCATGGGGGAGCTTTCAACCGGACCTGAAGTTATAGATGATTTTGTACTCGTGAAAAGCGATGGATTCCCGACTTACAACTTCGCCCATATAGTTGACGACGCCGAAATGAAAATATCCCATGTCATACGCGGACAAGAATTTTTGGCAAGTACTCCCAACTATCTAAATTTGTACGAAGCGCTGGAATTACAGCAACCAATTTTAGCCACCATGCCACATATTTTAAATGAAGCAGGCAACAAAAAACTCAGCAAACGAGATGGAGCAAAAGACGTACTAGACTACATAAAAGATGGTTACTTACCTGAAGCAATGATAAATTTTATTGCTAGCCTTGGCTGGAACGATGGGACCGAACAGGAAATATTTACAATCAAAGAATTAATGGCGAAGTTTAATCTAAACAGAGTAGGGCGCGGTGGCGCACATTTTGACGAAAAAAGACTATTGTGGCTCAACGGTGCTCACATACGCGGCTTGAGTTTAGACGATTTATTTAACAAAGTTACTGACTACTGGCCCCAAGAAGCTAAAACTGCCAGTGATGAATATAAAATTCAGGTTCTGAAACTAACACAAGAAAGACTAAAGTTTTTCAAAGAGCTGCCCAATCTAACAAGATTTTTCTTCACAAACTTGCCAATAAAGCCAAGCCTTATTAGCGAAAACAAACATCTAAAAAAACTTGAAATATCAGAGACCGTATCTTTGCTAGAACATTCCAAGTCAGCGCTCGAAAAAAGCGACTTTACGGCTGAAGACCTAATCCAAAGGCTCAATACTTTGCTAGAAACTACTTCTCAAAAACCAGTCATTCTTTTCAGCCTCATCAGAATTGCTACAACTCAAGCTCCTGCCAGCCCACCACTAGCTGAAACACTGGCTTTATTAGGCAAAGAAACCTGCACTGAAAGAATCACAAAACAGATTAAATATTTTCAAACCGCTTCTGATACAATATAGCTTATGGTTAACGACATAAAAATCCCCAACAGGGGCGAATCCGCTGACACAGAAAATATAAAAGAAGATATAAGCGAACCTGATTTTGTCCCCCCAGAACAAATCACAGATGAGAACGCCGTCGTAGTCATGCCTAAGAAAGCTGGTACCGTTCCGTCAAACATCAAAAAACAATCCAAAATCAAAAACACCCTAATTGATATCAAATTATGGTGGAAAGACCGCAGTAAAAAACAAAAAATTCTTATAATTTTAATTGCTGCTGTCATGCTGGGATTGCTGGGTTTTGGAGGATTCAAACTTTACAAAAAACTAACTTACAAAGCCCCACCTCAAGCAACTCAAAAAGCCGAAGTAGCACCAGCACCACCTCCCACAACCGAACCTTCCAAACTAACTGGTGTTGAAATCCCAATTGAGTTAAACAAACTCTCCGTTACGGGCATTATGATTGAAAACAGCCCAGATGCACGTCCACAAGCAGGCCTAAATGACGCTGGAGTAGTATTTGAAGCTATCGCCGAAGGAGGAATAACTAGATTTTTGACACTTTTCCATGAATCACAACCAGACTACATAGGTCCAGTTCGTTCAGTAAGGCCATATTATCTTTCTTGGTTACATGCATTTGATGCTGCAGTAGCACATGCCGGTGGCAGCCCAGTTGCACTTGCAAAAATTCAAAGCGACGGCATAAAAGACCTAGATCATGGTGCAAATGGCGGCGCATTTCAAAGAGTAAGTAACAGATATGCACCCCACAATCTGTATACTTCTAGGGCAAAGTTATTGGAGGCTGAAAAATCTAGAGGTTTCGGCGAAAGCAACTTCACCGGCTTCCCGAGAAAGGCAGAAAAACCACTTGTTCCTGCAATTGCCAAAGCTATAGATATAAAAATTTCTAGTCCACTGTATAACGTACACTATGACTATGACTCGGCTACCAATAGTTACTTGAGAAGCATGGGCGGGCAACCGCATATCGACGAACGCAGCGGTCAGCGTTTAGCACCAAAGGTCGTGATTGCTCTAGTTATTTCGCAGGGGATAGACCCTGACCACATTCATACTAGCTATCAAACAATCGGAAGTGGCAAGGCATATATTTTCCAAGATGGTGATGTAATTGATGGCACTTGGTCCAAAGCCGGCGACAAAGATCAAATTGTATTCGGAGATGCTAGTGGCGCTCCCATAAAGTTAAACCCAGGACAAACCTGGATTACAATGACTGGGATTGCAACAAACGTGGGCTACCGACCGTAATGTTTGAGTTACAGTAAACACTCATCACTACAATCACGTTGGCAATAACAAAACGGTCCGTTCTGCGCACCTGAACCAAAAACAAATCACTTTATAGAAGTTACTAAATAACTGTTACAATAAATCCATGGACCCACAAACACAAACACAAACGCCTCAGACAACCAAAAATAAAGTATTAATCGTAGAAGACGAACAATTTATAAGCGAACTATACGTTCAATCCCTCACTGGAGCGGGTTATGAAGTAAAAGTAGTAGGTGATGGGCTAGAAGCGCTGGCCATAGCCCAGACAAACGCCTACGACATAGTTTTATTGGATATTATGTTACCTAATCTAACCGGAACGGAAATACTCAAAAAACTGCGTGACAAACAAGAATCTCCAAATTTTACTGCAAAAATCATCATCACAACCAATTTAGAGATGGACGAAGAGTTACGAACAACAATAGAATCTCAAGCCGACGGCTATCTAGTGAAAGCCGAAGTCACCCCCAAAGAATTAGTATCATACCTAGAACAACTCAACCTAAATAGTTAAATCACATTCTCCCTCTCTGTAAAAGGTCCGACCTTTTGAAGTGTTAATTTTGTGATTTGTGGATTTACTTCTTGGGATTGCGTATATGCTTGTGACCGTAGGTACTTCAATTCATACTGATGACTGCGATGCGCCTTTTAGAAATATTTCGAGAACTACCTGATATAGCACTCATCGGAACTTTTGCCGAACCGTTATCCGACACTCAAATCGAATTTTTATTGCCCGATTTAGACGCTGTTGAAGTCAGGGCAGATTTGTACCCAAGTCGGGATGTAAATTATTTGACAGAACAATGCCGGAGATTTGGGTCGTTGCCAGTAATATTTACAGTTCGAGATGAAGCAGAAGGCGGAAAATGGAGCATAGAAGATGGTGATGATGAAAAGTTAGAACTGATTGAAGAAATTGCCCCATCCGTCGACGCGGTAGACATTGAAGGCAGCTCTAAAATAGTAAGTAAAGTTACGCCTATCTTAAAAAGGCTCGGAAAGGATGGGATAATTTCATTTCATGATTTTGACGGAACACCACCAAATGAAGAATTAGAAGAAAAACTTGCATCTGCTAAGTTGCCAGCAGAAGATTTAATAATTAAATTTGGACTAAAGGCTACTTCACAAGCTGACCATGATAGGCAAAAAAAGTTTGCCGATAATCACCCCAACGAAAATTTAATTATGGTGCCCATGGATGAACATCACCCCGAAAAACGCCTAGAAATTCCCACGCTCGCAACTTACGTATATGTCACAGACACTCCCGTTGCCCCAGGACAGCTACACGTCACCAGAGCCAGAAAGATCTTACAAAAACGAAACACCCCATAACACCCATACCCCAAATCACATTTTCCCTCTCTGTAAAAGGTCGAACCTTTTGAAGTGTTAATTTTGTGATTTGCGTTTTTGTAGCAAAGGGTTGCAGGGTACTAGTTGAGCAGGCGTATACTATAAGTAGTCATGTGGGTACTTTTGGCAACTAGCTAGACTTCCACCCCCAGACTTTATCAACTATCTGGATGGCACACTTCGGTCACTGCTTATCCTACGAAACAACTTTTGGTTTCCTGTAATGGCACCGTAATGAACGGTTTACCGAGCTTAGCAGGTCACTGTTTCTAACCCGTTCCGGCTGAATTTTTAGCATCAGCTGTCTCTTGATAATTATAAATTTTGGAGTTGTATATGTCTTATTTAAATCGGGAAGTTAGCGTCACCTCATTCTATTTTAGGAATAGTCGAGTATTCCCACGGCAAATCGAAATGGAAGGCGAAAGCCTTAGTTTTCTCGAAACAGGTTTGCGCTGTTTGGTGCAAAAGGGCCAGGAATTCATACAAATATTTAATATGAGCGACGGACACAGGCTATACCGTCTGAGCTTTGAGCCGGGCAACCGTACCTGGAAACTGCTCAGCAGTCGAATTTTGTAATGAGAGAGAAAATTAACCAAGAAGTGAGTGTAGTTATGTACTACAGCTCCAAACAAAAACTAGCCGTGCCACATCTCCTAAACTGGCAAAACAAAGATTACGCTCTAGGTAAAGTCAGCTATTACCACAACTACATGGAGGGTCGCGATAAACAGCACATCTACGAGCTATTAGACCGCAACAGTTCGATGCATTTCCGGCTACGGCTAGACAGTAGCAACCTACACTGGACCCTGGAGGCTGTCCATGACGGACTTAGCTCTTAACGACAGCGAACCGACAACAATGCACATCGACCTCAATAGTTGCTACGCAATTATTGAACAGCAGGCAAACCCGCTAATTCGTCACAAACCAGTTGGCGTGGCGGCTTACGATTCGCCCGGAGGCTTCATTATTGCTTCGTCCTATGAGGCAAAAAGGATGGGCGTTACCCTAATGCGCATAAGAGAGGCCAGGGAAATCTGTCCCGATATAATTATCCTAACGCCAGATCCAGAAAAATATTTTGACGCTCACCGGCGGTTCAAAGAAGTTCTACTACACTACACCAGCGAAGTAACGCCCAAATCAGTAGACGAATTTGTGGTCGATTTCACTGGCAGTAACGCCCTGCAAAAAGGTAAAAGCCTAGTAGGCGTAGGCTACCAGATGAAGAAGGATATAAAAACATCTCTAGGCGAATACGTAACAGTAAACATCGGCATCGCCCCCAACCGCTTCCTGGCCAAAGTAGCCGCTGGCATGGACAAACCAGACGGGTTAGACGTGATACGGGCAGAGGACATATGGAACCTGTACGGTCAGCTGGATTTACTGGATTTACCAGGCATCAATCACCGCTACAAAGCCCGCCTAAACCTTGCTCAAATATTCACACCACTGGATTTTCTGGAAGCCACCATGCCCAAACTCAAAAAAGAAGTTTTCAAAAGCATCGTCGGCTACTACTGGTATTTGCGATTGCGGGGCTACGAAGTAGATTCTGCCAAATTCAAAACACGTAGTTTTGGCAATGACTACGCCGTAGGTGACAAAACTTCTGACCCAGAAAAAATTTCCCGGCTACTCATGAAACTATGCGAAAAAACCGGTCGCAGACTACGCAAACACGACTACCAAGCTCAAGGGGTATTCTTGGGCATGGGGTTCGAAAACCGCACCTGGTGGGGCAAAAGCCAGCGATCCAAAAGCCCACTATATTCCACACAGGACATCTACCTAGCCATCATGCGCCTGTTTCGCTTGGCAGAAATACCAGCCCGCTTGGTACATATAAACATAGCTGTTTTTGACGTAATGCCCGCCACGCCAGTACAGATAGGCTTATTTGACGGTACCCGACTAGACACGCGCTCGCTAGCTTATGCTTCCGACAAAATCAACGACCGTTACGGCGAATTCACCCTTATACCCGCCCAAATGGCCAACATGCAAGACACCATAATCAAGCGCGTACCATTTGGGAGCGTTAGAGATATCTAAAAAACAATCGCTTGCTTGCAAAGACTGTGACGGTTACTATAACAATAGATATTAAACGGGAGACGAGTTAGTGGCTCAGGTTTTTGGTGTGCAAAATGCGTTAATATCAGTCTACGACAAAACCGACATTGAGGAATTTGCCAGAGGATTGATTGACCAGGGCTGGACATTATATTCAACCACAGGCACGTTCAAGAGGTTAAACGATGCAAAGATCCCAGTCCACGACGTGGCCGATCTGACTGGGTGGGGCGCTATGCTGGACCACCGGGTTGTAACACTGCACCCCAAAGTGCACGGTGGAATTCTGGCAGACACGTCAAAACCCGATCACCTGAAAGATTTAAAAGACAAAGAGATACCCTTGTTCGAGCTAGTATGCGTAGATTTGTATCCTCTTGAAGAAGAAATTGCCGACCCAAAAGCTACACAATCTTCAATCATAGAAAAAATCGACATTGGCGGACCAACAATGTTGAACGGCGCGGCCAAATCTGGTCGCATTGTTTTATCCAGAGCCGATCAACGGCCTACGGTTCTCAAGTGGCTCCAGGGTGGCAAGCCGGATGAAACAGAATTTCGAGAAAAACTTGCTGCCATAGCTTTTTATGAAACAACCCGCTACTACATGCAAATTGCCAAAAACTTAGACAAAACTGGTACGAGCGGTCACATTGCTCGACTACATTCTAGAACCAAATACGGCGAAAGCCCACAACACACAACCGCTGGTGTATACGCCGATAACCGGGTAGACATAGACCCACTTGGGATAGATCAATTCAAACATGTCAAAGGTTGGGAAAAAAGCTATATAAATGAAACCGACATTGACAGATTACTGCAAACAACAACCCACATCGCAGCTGGTTTTGACCTAAACTTCGGAGAAGTTCCACCACTTGCAGCAGGGGTTAAGCATGGCAATGTCTGTGGTGCAGGTGTAGCAAAAACTCATGCTGAGGCAGTCAGGAAAATGCTACAGGGAGACTCTAGGGCAATTTTTGGCGGAGTGGTCATGATAAACGGCGTCATAGACGCTGACGTTGCAGAAGCGCTAATGAACTACCTCATGGAACACAACTACAAACGTACCCTAGACGGGGTAGTTGGAGCAGATGTCACGGAAGAAGCGTTAGAAATGCTTAGCCGTAAAAAAATGCGAGTCGTCACCAACCCCGCCCTTACAAACCTGGGTAAAGATTCTTTAGATTCACGTAGAAGGTTTCGTTATGTTCGAGGTGGAGTTGTAGAACAAGATAACTATACGTTCGTCATGGATTTATCCGCCGAATATATGGACACATATGGCAAAATCACTAGTCAGCAAAAACATGACTTTATATTGGCATGGGGCGTCGGCGCTACGAGCAATAGCAACACAATTACTTTGGCAAAAAACGGTATGGTCATAGGAAACGGAGTCGGCCAGCAGGACCGCATCGGCGCAGCTCAACTGGCCCTACAACGCACAACAATTGAACTTCCAGACATGGAAACTACCAGCAAAAATATTCTAATGAAAATCAAACTAGACAAAGCCAAACTTTCCGGAGCAGTTGCTTATAGCGACAGCTTTTTCCCATTCCCGGATGGTCCAATGATACTCGCTGATGCGGGCATAAAAGCCATATTGACCTCCAGTGGGTCTATCAATGACAAGATTGTCATCCCAGCCCTAACGGAGGCTGGGGTCAGCCTGATTTTGGTTCCCGACAAAATCGGGCGTGGCTTTTTTGGCCATTAAAGTTTTTTGCACTTCTTGAGACGCCTAAAAACATATATACTCATATACAATGACTACTTATTCAGATTCTGGAGTTGACGTAGATATAGAAGAACTTGCAGCCAAAATCATGTACGAAGCGGCCAAACAGACATGGTCAAACCGAAAAGGTACATTAGGCGAAGTGATTGTGCCATTTGATGACTACTCGGGTATAAGAGCCATTGAGGTAGGTGGTTTACCGGACGGTACGATGCTCAACATTGGGTTTGATGGTGTCGGTACAAAGGCCGAGTTAGCCCTGCTGGTAGGCAAATACGATACGCTTGCCTATGACCTAGTAGCAATGGTTTGCGACGATGCAGTAGTAAGGGGCGCGGAACCAGTCCTACTTGGGTCCATACTGGACACTAACTCGCTTGGACAGGATAAGTCTCGCCTGAGCACTGTGCAACAACTAGCAGATGGTTATGTAAAAGCCGCCAACAAAGCCAACGTTGCAATCATAAATGGGGAAATAGCACAACTGGGCAATTTAGTAGGCGGTGGAGAAAATTTTGGATTCAACTGGGGTTCAGCTCTGCTATGGTTTGCCCACAAAGACAAAATGATTACTGGACACAAGGTATCAGTTGGCGATCATATAGTTGGCTTCAGCGAGCCAGGTTTCCGGTCAAATGGTTTTTCGCTTCTTAGGAAAGTTCTGCAGGACAAATTTGGGGATAACTGGATAAACGAAGAGCTGGATGGCACAAAACTCATTGATATGGCACTTCAGCCGTCAATAATCTACTGTGCATCAGTTGTAGAGATGTTCGGGGGAGCCGACCCATTGGTTTTACCAAAAGTTGAACTTCACGCTGTAGCACACATTACAGGCAGTGGTTTACCGGGCAAACTGAGTAGAGTTTTGAAGCCATCCGGATTGGGAGCAGAAATTTCTAGTCCGTTCGAGCCGTCGCCATTAATGAAATTCTGCCAAAAGATTGGCAATATTTCAGACGACGAGGCCTACCGCACATGGAACATGGGCCAGGGAATGGCCATAATCACACCCGAGCCAGAAAAGACTGTAAAAATCGCTGAGTCCCACGGTATTAAGGCGAAAATAATAGGTGAAATCGTCAAAGAACCCGGAATAAAAATTGCAAATCAAGCTCTGAACAAAGCCAGCGAGCCGTTGCTAACTTTTAAAACTAACTAGATTTCCATTTAGCAATTATATTTCGAGTTTTTTGAGATGCTAAGCCCGTATAGTGAAGTTCTGGAGACTCTATTATTTGTTTTTCTTTGTCTGTAAATTTTTGCCAGTATTCATTTGCTTCAGGGTCTGAAGTGATTACTTCAACTAGTGAAGTATTTAGCTCTAGAGATTTATGAGAAAGGGCTTTTGCCTTTTCGTGTGCCTGCGTGTGTCCGTACTTTTCAAACAATAGATAGAGAGGCTCAGCTGCAATAGCCCCACCACTTAATTTTAGATTTCTTTGCATTGCTTCAGCATCAACTTCAATTTTACCCATGATTCCATTCAGCCTTTTAGCCATTGACGCTACGGAGGCAAATGCAACAGGGTAGAACCTGGCAGATGCAGAATCCGTAAGATCGCGCTGATGTTCACTTGATAAGTTTTGATTGGCATTTACACTTTGGGCTAGAACTTGTTTGCTCATACTCACTACGTTTTCAAAATTCCAGGGGTTTCTTTTGTGAGCCATTGTGGAACTGCCCGTTTGACCCGTTTCAAACTTTTCGCGCGTTTCGGCAATTTCAGTCCGCTGGAGATGTCGCATGTCGTGAGCTAAATTTGCCATAATACCGGCGGAAACGGTTAGCTCGGCCATGAGCCGAACTGTAACGTCAGCAGGTACTATCTGCGTGGAATACTCCGCTGGCTCAAGTCCAACTTTACCTAGAACTGATTTTTCAAACGCTACTGGGTCATCAACAAATATACTCAGTGCGTTGTATGCACCAACTGCACCTGAAAACTTTCCAACCAATTTACCACTCAAAACTTCCATTGACCTGGCACTCGCTCCAAGTCTTTGTACATATTCAGCGATAGCAAACCCAAAAGTGATTGGCACGGCGTGCTGACCATGAGTTCTGCCAATCTGCACAGTTTCCGCGTGCTCTTCAGCTATTTTTACTAGGGTCTGTACGAGATCCTTCAAGCGGGGAATAACTACTTTTTGCGAAACATCTCTTAGCTGTAGGGCCGAAGCACTTGCGACAATGTCGTATGATGTTGCGCCAAAATGTACAAATGGTTTCGCACTATCACTTACCCCAGCTTTGATGCAATTCACCAAAGCTTTAACGTCATGCTTGGTAGTTTGCTCTTCATTTGCAACATCTTCTGCCATTATTTTCTCTGCAGAATTTACTATTTCATCAGCAATTTCTTTACTGCAAATTCCTACCTCCCAAAGTGTCATTGCAAGAGCGGATTCCATGTATGCCTGGTAGGCAATCCGGCTACTTTCGGACAAATATCGGGCGATTTCTACGTCATAATACCTGCCGTCTAGCGGATCTATCGCATAATAATTTTGCTCTTTTGGTGGCTCTGGTAGGGTAATTGGCTTCACTTTTTCATCCTCTCTAACTCTTTAAGTACGTTGGTTTCTATTCGTTTGAGTACACCATCCGCATCATTCTTTGGCACAAACTTCTTTCCTGTCAAACACTCGTAAACATATATGTATCTATTAGAAAGCTCCGTAATAATTTCGGGGTAAGGCTCAGGTGCTTCGTTGTCCATGTACGGGTCGAATCTTTCTTTGAACCATAAACGTAAAAACTCTTTGTCGTAGTTTTCTGGCTCTGCGCCTTCGCTTATGCTTTGTTTATAACTATCTGACGACCAAAATCTAGAAGAATCCGGTGTGTGAATTTCGTCAATCAAAACAATGTTTCCGGCATCATCCTGCCCAAATTCGTATTTCGTGTCTACCAAAATTAATCCTTTTTCTTCTGACAGCTTCTGGCCATATGTAAAAAGTTCAAGTGCGGTTTTTTGCAATGCGTCCCAAATTTCCTGGCTCACTAAGCCTTCTTGAACTGCTTCTTGTGGAGTAAGCGGCCTGTCGTGTTCTTCAAACTTGGTAGTAGGAGTAAATACCGGTTCTGGTAATTTGTGGTTTTTTTGCAGGCCATCGGGTAGTGTAAAATCCCCGAAGTTTCTTTGCCCCTGGCTATAGTTATGCCATAAGGACGTGTTCGTCACTCCCGTAATATACCCACGTACGACCATTTCAATTGGTACCACTTTATATTTTTTTACAATCATTGCGTTTGGGTCTGGGCTAGAAATAACGTGGTTTTTGACAATATGTTTTGTTTGCTCAAACCACCACAGAGTAATTGCTGTCAAAAGCTCACCTTTATTTGGGACTTTCGCTAAAATTCTGTCAAACGCTGAATATCTATCAGATGTTACAAAAACTATCTTGTCTCCAAGGTCATATAAATCACGAACTTTCCCATGGTGAACTTCCTTATGTCCCGGAAACATGAAATCAGTTTTGTCAATCGTTTGCATCTTGGTCTACATTTTACCATCTCTTTAAGTTAAGATATATGCTATGAAGTCTGATAGGACAATTGGGATTGTAGGTGGCGGACAATTGGGTCGTATGCTTACACAGTCGGCAGTAGCCTTGGGGTTCCAAGTTGTAGTCGTGAATCCATCGGCAAATTCACCAGCTTCTCAAGTTGGGGCAGAGGAAATTGTAGGTGATTTATATGACCCAGAAGCATTACGCCAACTAGCAAAAGTTTCAGACGTGGTCACAATTGAAATTGAGCATTTAAATGCAGATGCGCTACATGTCATTTCCAAAAACAAACATGTTTACCCCAGCGCACAAGTAGTAAAACTGATACAAGACAAATACCAACAAAAACTTTTCCTCCAGAAGAACAGTATTCCCACAGCGGACTCATTGGAGATAAAATCAAAAGCAGATGCCGAAAAAGCTCTAAAAAAATATGGTGGCAAAATGCTACTTAAAGCCAAGCACGGCGCATATGATGGCAGGGGCAATGCGCTTGTTTCAAATGAAAAAGAGCTAGATGACGCTTTGACGCTATTCGAGGACCGGGAGCTATATGCCGAAGCATACATTCCATTTGCCAAGGAACTTGCGATTATGGTTGCCCGAAATACTAAAGGAGAAGTAAAAACATACCCCGTAACTGAAACTTTCCACGAACGCAACATCTGTATAGAGACCCACACGCCAGCCAATGTAACAAAAGATATTGCTAAAATTGCAGAAGATTTAGCCATAAAAGTTGTGTCAAAACTAAAAAGCCCAGGCACTTTTGGTATAGAAATGTTTCTCACTTCTGATGACAGCGTATTAGTAAATGAAGTAGCTCCCCGAGTCCACAACTCCGGTCACTACACCATAGAAGCTTGCAAAACTTCACAGTTCGAACAACACATACGAGCCATTACCGGCATGAAACTTGGTTCAACAGAAATGAAAGTACCCGCCGCAGTTATGATAAATATACTTGGGGAGCGAGACGGCGAAACACTAGTAAATAGCGCCCAAGACTTGGAACAGTCGCCAAATGTTCATATACATCTATACGGCAAATCTCCCACCAAAATTGACCGCAAAATGGGCCACATAACCGCCACCGGCAAAACCATCAAAGAAGCTAGGACAAAAGCACTAAAAGCTAGAGCTTCAATAGAAATATGATTAAACTTATAGTTTTTGACTGGAACGGCACGCTACTTTCTGATGTTGAAGCAGCTGTGTTTGGAGCAAATGCTAGAATGAAATACTTAAATAAGCCTGAAATAACATCTAAGCAGTACCGTGAAGCATTTGAAATCCCTGCGGTTAATACTTATATAAACCTTGGCATTGATCCAAAACTACTACAAACTCACCACACCGAACTTTCAAAAGCATTTCACGATGCATACGAAACTAGAGCACTAAAAGCTAAGACACGCAGGGGTACTCGAGAAGTTTTAAGGTATCTTGATAGTCGAAAGATAGATAAACTAATATTCAGCAATCACACTGTAAAAGGCATTAACATTCAACTAAGCAGATTAAAAATTACAAATTTCTTTAATACAATTTTAGCAAATGAAGATATTTTCACCTCACACAGTAGTGGGAAAAAACATCTACTTGAAACATACCTAAAAAAGCAGAAATATATGCCCAATGAAGTAATGATTGTTGGAGATAGTCCAGAGGAAGTGAACATTGGAAAAGAACTCGGTCTAAAAACTGTTGCAATTACTGGTGGATTTTGCACCACTAGTAGACTTAAAGATAGCAAACCGGATGTGCTTATTCACAAACTACGTGACATAATAAATATCATAAAGGAGATATAGATGGCAAATCCATTGGTAGGCATAATAATGGGCTCAGATTCAGACATGGATGTCATGACAGAAGCTGGAAAAATTTTAGATGAATTTGGCGTGGAACATGAATTACGAGTTGTTTCTGCGCATCGCACCCCAGACGTAATGACTGCCTATGCTCAAGAGGCGTATTCTCGCGGGCTAAAAGTTATTATCGCCGGAGCCGGTGGCTCAGCACACTTGCCGGGCATGACAGCTTCGGAAACACTACTACCAGTACTTTCAGTGCCCATAAAGCGAAACCCGGAAGATCATGAAGCCTTATGGTCTAGTATCAAAATGCCACCCGGAGTACCACTAGCCGTAATGCCCGAAAACGGAGCAAAAAATGCTGGGCTTATGGCTGTAGAAATTTTGAGCTTACTAGACAGCGAATTAGCTCAAAAATACGCCGAGTATCGCAAAAAAATGCACGATGATGTTATAAAAATCGACACCGATTTACAGACAAAAGGTAGCTCATAAATGCAAGACGTAAAAATATCTGATTGGCTAGAAGAGCTGGCCGGCAAAAGCCCAGCTCCAGGTGGAGGAGCGGTAGCGGCACTATCTGCAGCGATTTCTGCTGCCCAACTCGGCATGGTTGCAGAGTATACAACGGGGCCAAAATGGCAAGAAGTAGAAACACGAATGAGTGTAATTAGCGTTGAACTATCTAAAATTCGTGCTCAGGCTCTAGAACTAATTAATGATGACGCTATGGCATTTAGTGCAGTCGGAAGTGCATACAAACTGCCCAAAGAAACTGATACTGAAAAAACTATCCGCCAAACCTCCATCCAGTCAGCACTCGAACTAGCCACAAAGCCTCCAATTGCAACTTCACATCTAGCTATGAAACTAGTTGGTTTTGCAATTGAACTAGCCGAATCAGGAAACCCAAATGTTATTTCTGACGTTGCTGTTGGGGCGTCGCTGGCCAAAGCCTCACTGGAATCTGCAATCGTAAATATAGAAATAAACATGCATTCAATAAAAGATGCTTCGTTAAAGAAAAAGCTAATTTCCGACGTCGAAGACGCCACAGATTCCATACAAGACGCCGATGGTGCAATAGAAACTGTGCGCGAAAAGATTGGCAACTCATGAGCACGGAAGTTTTGAGTGGCAAAAATCTAGCAGACGAAATACGTCAAAGTGTCGCGGAAGACGTAAAGGCGCTTACGGCAAAAGGCATACACCCAACATTGGCAGTCGTAGTTGCAACCGATGACGAAAGTACTGACTATTACGTTCGTCACATATCAAGTGCAGGAGAAAAAACTGGCATAAAAGTGCAACTAGTTCGTCTAGCGTCAGACGCAAATTACGATACTATAGCGGAGGAACTTACACTCTTGGCAAGGGACAACAATGTTCATGGAATAATTCTGCAAACCCCTCTGCCACCGGACGTAGACGACAACAAACTACGAGCACTCATCCCACCAGAAAAAGACGTTGATGGCGCAAACCCCTTGAGTGCTGGCCGGATTGTCAGTGGCGTGGAAGCATTTGCGCCCACGACTGCCGTAGCCGTCATGGAGCTATTGAAACATTACGACCTTTCGATTGCGAGCACCCACACAGTTATTGTGGGCAGAAGCATGGTTGTGGGCAAGCCACTGGCACAACTTTTGCTGGCAAAAGACGCTACAGTCACCATTTGCCATTCCAAAACCCGCAATCTGAGTGACATAACCAAGCTGGCCGACATTTTAGTTATAGCCATTGGCAAACCCCAGATGATTACGGAAGAATATGTAAAAGAAGGTGCAGTTGTAATAGACGTGGGAACAAATGCATTAGACGATGGTAGTTTAGTAGGTGACGTGGACAGGCAATCCATCCAAGAAAAAGCCGGTGCTTATTCTCCAGTGCCAGGTGGCGTAGGTCCAGTTACAACTGCGCTTCTCTTGCAACAAACCGTGCGTTCAGCACAAAAGCTATAAAAACACATAAAAAACAGAGGAATTTAGTTGATTAAAAAAGCGTAAATGGTATGATATGTACAGATGGGACGCACGAAACCGTTATTACCTATTCTCCAGAAAAATATGGCAGGTAATCACGCCCTAACAGAAAAGTGCGCTGTATTTGGCATATATGGTCCACATGACGAAGCAGCACGTGTAACGTATTATGGATTATGGGCACTCCAACACAGGGGTCAAGAAAGTTCTGGTATAGCAAGCTCCGACGGCAAGAATATCTATCGACACGCTTCAAACGGATTAGTCGCCAATGTATATAGAGAAGAAGATTTAGACAAACTCCCTGGGAATGTTGCAATTGGACATAACCGCTACGCAACATCAGGTGACGCTCGTGAAAATTATAATCAGCCGATTATAAACCTGGATAAATCATTTGCATTTGCCCATAACGGTAATTTGCCCGACACAACTTCGTTAGTAGACTTTCTGCAAAAAAACGGCGTCAAAACATCACACCTCAACGATTCTCATATGATGGCCGTGGCAATCGACATTTTTATTGCCAAGGGCCAGCCTCTTGAGCAAGCAATCAAAAGCGCATACCCCTTGTTCCAAGGGGTTTTTTCTGCCGTCGCAATGGACAAGGACAAGCTAATTGCATTTAGAGACCATTGCGGGGTAAGACCACTCTCAATTGGTAAAATGGGTGATGCCTATGTTGTTTCTTCAGAAACATGTGCTTTTGAAACTATTGGAGCCAAATACGTTCGAGACGTATTGCCAGGCGAAATGGTAATCATAGACAAAAATGGGATTAAATCTGAACAAATTGTACCAAGCAATTTAAAACTAGATATTTTCGAATTCGTATACTTTGCACGTCCAGATAGCGTTCTGCTTGGACAGCGCGTCAACAGTGTGCGCCAAAGATTTGGTGCAGAAATAGCAAAAGAATATTCCGTAGAAGCCGATGTAGTAATTCCTGTACCAGATTCATCGATACCCGCAGCAATCGGTTATGCCGAAGCCACTGGAACACCGTTTGATATGGGACTGGTAAAAAACCGCTATATTCACAGGACGTTCATCCAACCAACCGCAGCAATGCGCAAGCGCGACGTAAAAATGAAACTCAACCCCGTAAACGAAAGCATAGCAGGCAAGCGTGTCGTGCTGGTAGACGACTCAATAGTTCGTGGCACAACCATGCGCCAGGTGGTACACATGATTCGTGAAGCCGGTGCCAAAGAAATCCATGTAGTCATTAGCTGTCCCCCCGTTAAGTATCCCGATTTTTACGGTATAAATACTCCCGATCAAGATGACCTGATATCCGCACGCCTAAATGTAGACGAAATTTGTAAATACATTGAGGCAGATTCTTTGTACTTTTTGTCTTACTCCGGCATGATTCGAGCAACCAATTTATCAGAAAGCGTATTTTCTACTTCATGTTTCAACGGCGTTTATCCAATAGATATTGGGAATGCTGCCAGCAAAGTAAAAAGCATTTCCTTAAATCCCAAAACTCAAAATAAAAGCATAACTAAAAAAGAATCCATTAAGGCACTAGCTTAGCGCGCATGAATAAAATCGCCATTTTCGCCTCCGGAGATGGGACGACCGCGGAAGCGTTTATTATCGCAGGTGCAAAAAAACTCATCAATACTCAAGCGGGATTGGTAATATGCAACAACCCTGGTGCCGGTATTTTTGACCGTGTAACTAAATTAAACAAACAATTTGGTTTGGAAATAAAAACCGAGCTTATAAACAGCAAAACACACCCTGCAAACTCAAATGAAAAAACAGCTATTGGCCATCAAACTCTGGCCGAAGAAAAAGCAATTGTATCTATGCTTTTAGCGGGAAATTTCGATTTGGTAGTCCTCATGGGATATCTGAAACATATAAGCCCAAATTTGGTAAAACAGTTTGGGTGGAAAAATGTGTACACAAGCTCATACCAAGCCATGATGCTAAACACACACCCAGGCTTACTACCAGAAACCAAGGGACTATATGGCAGACACATTCAGCAGTATGTAATAGACAAAAAAATAAAGGTCGCAGGGCAAACACTTAATGTTGTTGCCGAAAAATACGACGACGGCCCAATCGTAGCTGAACATAAACTAGACGTACTATCCAGCGATACGGCTGAGAGTTTATTTGACAGAATCAGGACCATTGAAAAACAATTTTTGCCAAAAGATGTCGACAATTTCATAAAAAATCGTCAGAATTATCTAAAAGGTAAGGAGGCAAAATAATGGGCGCAAAAGTTTTGGTTATTGGTGGAGGTGGACGTGAGCACGCTTTGGCATGGAAAATTGCGCAATCCCCACAGGTGGAGCAAATATTTGTTGCGCCGGGCAATGGTGGAACCGCAACTATCGCCAAAAACGTAAATATTGGCTTTACAGATGTTGAGAGCCTGCTAAAATTTGCGCAGGAAAACCAAATTGACCTAACCGTCATCGGCCAAGAAGCTGCGAGCGACGCCGGTGTCGTCGACGCGTTTCGCTCAGCCGAGCTAGCGATTTTTGGTCCGACCAAATCTGCCACACGAATAGAGTCATCCAAAGCATACTCCAAAGAATTAATGCAAAGCCGTGACATACCAACAGCTGAGTTTGAGACGTTTAGCGATCCCAAAAAGGCAATCAAATATGTAGAAAATAGAAAATACCCCCAAGTGATTAAAGCTAGTGGCCTCGCAGAAGGCAAAGGCGTAGTAATAGCCGAGAATTTCGATCAGGCCGAAAGTGCAATCAACGACATGATGGTCAAAAAAGTATTCAAAGATTCGGGCAATACAATCGTCATAGAAGATTTCCTTCGTGGTCAAGAAGTATCGATTCACGCTCTAAGCGACGGCACGAACGCTCTACTCTTTCCAGCCTCACAAGACCACAAACAGATTTTTGATGGTGACAAAGGTCCAAATACTGGTGGTATGGGCGTGATAGCTCCAGTTCCTTGGGTAACCCAGGAACATTTGGATTTTGCCATGAGCAAAGTTGTAAAACCAGCGCTAGAAGGACTCAAATCTGACAATTCGCCTTTCACTGGATGTCTTTATCCCGGACTAATGATAGATGGTTCTGAAGTAAAAGTGCTGGAGTTCAATGCTCGGTTTGGGGACCCAGAAGCAGAAACTTACTTAAGACTACTGGACGGTGATTTGTACGAAATATTACTCTCATGTGCAAATGGAAACTTAGACACCAGCAAAATCAAATGGCTCCCAAAAACCGCCATATCCGTTGCTATAGCATCTGGAGGCTACCCAGGCAGTTACACGAAAGGTTTACCAATAACTGGGATACATGATGCCGAAGCAGTCGATGATGTGGTCGTTTTGCAAGCTGGGACTACGACAACAAATGGGCAATTAGTCACAAATGGCGGACGCGTGCTATATGTAACTGCTATTGGAAAAGATACTTCCGAAGCGCGAGACAAGGCATACACGGCAGTTAGCAAAATCAAATTTGAGGGTATGCATTATCGAACCGATATTGGAGCAAGACCTACGGGAGCGTCAATTTAAATGGAAATTTACAAAGGCATAAGCGCACTATCAGAATTTCGACGAACTAAACTCCTCAAGCAACTCCAAGCCATCCAGCCAGAAATTCAAGATGTTAGTGCAGAATATATACATTTTGTATCGACAAACAGAGCTTCAGCAATTGGCGAAGACGACCGACTGGAGAAACTACTCACATACGACACCCCCTATGAAAACGTTCGCACCGACAATCTAGTCCTTGTAACCCCGCGACTCGGTACAATTTCGCCCTGGTCATCCAAAGCCACTGATATAGCCATAAACTGCGGACTTGCACACATAAATCGCATAGAACGAGCCAAAGCTTTTTACATAGTTTCTAAAAATCCTATCGATGTTCAAAAAATCCAAAACCTACTCCATGATCGTATGACTGAAGCAATATTTACTAGTTTTGAAGAGGCAAATATCCTTTTTGAAGCTCACCAACCTAGTCCACTTATAATTATTGACATTTTGGGTCGTGGCATCAAGGAGCTCGGAAAGACCAACACCGAGCAAGGCTTAGCCTTATCAAAAAATGAAATTTCTTATTTATTTAAAGAATACTCTGCGCTACAGCGAAACCCTACAGACGCAGAACTGATGATGTTTGCGTCAATCAACAGTGAACATTGTCGCCACAAAGTATTTAACTCCAACTGGACTATTGACGGCAATAAGCACCCAAAATCATTATTAAAAATGATTAAAAATACATACGAAAAATCCAGCAAAGACGTACTGTCGGCATACACGGACAACGCCGCGGTCATAAAGGGACCAGAAGCTGGACGATTTTACCCAGATGCCACAACTGGGACCTATCGCTACAGTAAAGAACCAATTCACAGCGTCATAAAAGTAGAGACACATAATCATCCAACTGCAATTGCCCCATTTCAAGGTGCCGCAACAGGGTCAGGTGGAGAAATCCGTGACGAAGGAGCAACCGGACGTGGAGGCAAACCAAAAATGGGATTGGCAGGTTATACGGTTTCAAATCTTCAAATACCTGGCCTGAAACAGCCTTGGGAGACTAATTATGGCAAACCCGAACACACGGCATCACCACTGGACATTATGATTGATGGACCATTAGGAGCGGCGGCATTCAACAATGAGTTTGGTCGACCAAACCTAGGCGGATATTTTCGTACATACGAGCAAAAAGTTGAAGGAACCGTGCGAGGCTACCATAAACCAATCATGGTAGCCGGTGGGCTTGGAAACATTCAGGGCAGACATGTCGACAAACAAAATTTATCAGTTGGTGCTCCACTGATAATATTGGGTGGCCCGTCTATGTTAATTGGCTTGGGTGGCAATACATCTTCTAGCTTGCAGTCTGGTCAAAGCGGTGCCGAACTGGATTATGCTAGTGTCCAAAGAGCAAACGCCGAAATGCAACGCCGAGTTCAGGAAGTAATTGATCACTGTTGGGCCATGGGTGATCAAAACCCCATCGTTAGCATACATGACATCGGTGCGGGTGGATTAAGCAACGGCTTTCCAGAGCTTATCAACGATTCGGGGCTTGGTGGAATTATTGAACTCCGAGATATCCCTAACGCCGAACCAGGCATGTCCCCAAAAGAAATATGGTGCAACGAAGCCCAAGAACGCTACGTTTTAAGCATTAATTCAAAAGACCTCGATTTATTTAAATCAATATGTGAGCGTGAAAAATGCCTATACGCAGTAGTTGGAAAAACCGTAAAAAAACGACACTTAACCGTAACCGACAAAAGATTCGGCCAAAACGCCGTGGACCTACCCATGTCTACACTTTTTGGCAAGCCACCCAAAATGGAACGCTCGTTTACATCCAAAACAACAAAACTTCCAAAGCTAGACACAACAAATATCGAAATAGCGGACGCGGTTAAGCGAGTTCTGCAAATTCCAGCAGTGGGTAGCAAGCAATTTCTAATAACAATTGGTGACAGGAATGTAGGGGGTCTACTTACCAGAGATCAAATGATTGGTCCGTGGCAAGTTCCCGTCAGCGATGTAGCAGTTGCTGCAAGTGGATTTGACTCTGAAAAAGGTGAAGCCATGACCATGGGAGAACGTACTCCTTTGGCAGTCATAGACAGTAGCGCATCTGCTCGTATGGCAGTGGGAGAAGCAATAACCAACATTGCGGCAGCAAACGTAGAAAAGTTATCCGACGTTAAACTTTCGGCAAACTGGATGTCAGCCATTGGCACAGACACGGAAGACCAAGCGTTGTACGAAGCAGTGCATGCTCTGGGAGAAGAATTTTGCCCCGCAGTAGGGCTCACCATCCCCGTGGGAAAAGATTCCTTGAGCATGCGCACAGTCTGGGACGAAAACGGCAAAAGCAAAAGCGTCACCTCTCCAATGTCTGTTATCATCAGTTCTTTTGCGCCAGTTTCAGATACTTCAAAAACTTTGACACCATTCCTTCAAACAGGCGACACGTCTTTAATTCTGATTGATCTTGGGCAAGGCAAAAATCGACTTTCGGGTTCATCTTTGGCTCAGGCATACAGCCAAACGGGCAATGAACCACCAGATGCCGATCCTGAACTACTAAAATTATTCTTTACGTCCATTCAGAAACTTAACACAGATGGCAAAATACTAGCCTACCACGACCGTTCAGACGGCGGTTTGTTGACCACACTCTGCGAAATGTCATTTGCCAGTCGATGTGGGCTAAAAATAAACTTATCGAAAGATTCGAAAGCTCTCGACCAACTTTTTAACGAAGAGTTGGGGGCCGTAATTCAAGTACATCAGAAAGACGCCAAAAATATATCCGTTCAACTCAATGCCGTTATGCCGGGCTCCACAACAATTATTGGCTCACCGCAAAAAGTTCAAAAAATCTCTATATCTCAGTCAGACAAACTTGTGTACGAAAACACTCGTGCAAATCTGCAGTCATGGTGGAGCGAAACAAGCTATCGTATCCAGGCAATAAGAGACAATACAATCTGCGCAGACCAAGAGTTTGAAAATATTCGTAGCGACGAAGACCCCGGCATTTCACCAAAAATAAACTTCAAACAAACAACGCAGGACACAAAACTCAAAACGCAGAGACCAAAAGTAGCTATTTTTAGGGTGCAGGGCGTAAATGGTCAAACGGAGATGGCGGCGGCTTTTGACCGAGCTGGGTTTACCAGCGTGGACGTAACACTCACAGATATAATAAATAAAACGCTCAACCTCAAAGATTTTTCAGGGTTGGTGGCTTGCGGTGGTTTTTCTTATGGTGACGTGCTTGGAGCAGGCGAGGGCTGGGCAAAATCTATTTTATTCAGTCCCATGCTACGCAAACAATTCAAAGAGTTTTTTGAGCGCAAAGACACCTTTTCGTTAGGTGTTTGTAACGGTTGCCAGATGCTGTCAGCTCTAAAAGAACTTATACCAGGAGCAGAAAGCTGGCCTAGGTTTCTACGCAACGAGTCGGAACAGTTTGAAGCCAGACTGTCGCAAGTAAAAATCCAACCCAGCCCATCAATATTTTTCAAAGACATGGAAGGTTCAATTTTGCCCATACCAGTAGCGCATGGTGAAGGCAGGGCCGAACAAACAGTTTCAACAGAACTAATAGCCGGAATTTTCGTAGACAACCACGGCAAACCAACCCAGCGCTATCCGATGAACCCGAATGGTTCTCCTGACGGCATTACAGCACTAACCACACCAGACGGGCGAACCACAGTAATGATGCCTCACCCAGAACGCGCTTTTCTAACCCAACAACTTTCCTGGCATCCAAAAGACTGGGAAAAAGAATCCCCCTGGTTCAAAATGTTCCAAAACGCCCGTGAGTGGATAGGCTAAGAAGCATCGACAGTCACTTAGTAGAACTCATAGCTAAACTATTATGCTCTAAGGATATTTACTATTTCACCAGCGACTAACTTTATTGGTTGTTCGGCATCAACATAGTGACTTGCCGTCTCTTCATACCACTCCACACGTTCATCATATAGACCGCGCGCCTTCACTACGTCATCAAATAACGGCCTCGCGCGTCCAGTCTTGTCATTCGCAACTCGCTCGGCTGACCAACCGAAACTAGCCAGCAAATAAACTACGGGTACTTCAGATGCCAACAAAACATTTCGGCCGACTTCTGTGCTTACTATTCCGCCACCCGTCGACACTACTCCCGGCTCTAGCCCGAGTATATCTACAAGTGCCTCCGCCTCAAGTTTACGAAAGGCAGGCATGTCGTTACTCACTAAATTCGGCACATCAACACCAGACTCTGTTTCCATCCATGAATCAGTATCAAAATATTTTACACCCAGCGTATCTGCGACCTTCGGTCCAACCGTTGATTTACCAACCCCCATAAACCCTGTAAGAATTAATCTTTCACCTGCCATGTTATCTCCTATCCAATCAAGTATCTCGATATTGAAACGCTAAAGCAAGCATAAGTGCCTTGGTGACCCTGATTGTGTCGAATTTGGAACGACATCCTTATGGATTTCGGCCGCCTCCATCACCTTATGTGGGGTTTGTCTCTGACGTAAGACATCCAGCATGGTACTGGGACTATACTATCAGTTGCCCGCCATAAATTAAGCTATAATTATGAACATGAGCAAACTTGATGAACTGATTGTGAACCTTGAACGCCTAGAAGCTCATCTTGATGCAATATTCAGTGGTTCATTGGTAGCGAGAGATGACTTAGCGTCGGTACTTCAAATACTCCTACATGACGGCGAGGGTCATGATCTAATAAACAAAGCATTTGATGAACAGGGACTACCACAACTATCAATGGCCGCTCACCAGCAACCACAAATCAATCGATCAAGGAACAGCCAACCAGTTATACTAGCTATCCGAGCAGTAAATTCGGATGCCTCCACTCCACAGCCATTAGATGATGTACTCAACCAAGAAGCAATCTTTCATGATAACTCAGTTTGGTCGAGCTCTTCATCGCTCACATGGAAGCAGGTTATCGCTAAGTCACGAAATCAATACGGCTCACATATCGACGATGAACCCGTCCGTTGGCTCGAAGACCTACGTATCTACCCAGTAGCAAACGCAGACGCTATGACATTTCTACTATGGTCAATCGGTGAGGCGTTATTAGGGTCTTTATCTGCGCATCTGGCGAGTAATGGTGCAGATATGCTGTCTTACCAACGACGCAAATCTTTGAATGGAATCGAAATCCAAGAAGGCCATGTTCTATCTGTGCCGCCTACTTCTATACAGGTTGGTGCCGACCTCATGATCACAGATGAGCACAGGAGTCAAAGAACAATATTCGGAGGGATATACAACTCAACACCATTCTTATTTGGAATAAATAAAAACCGGCAAGTCGTTGCTCTTAAAGGCAACCAAGGGGATAGTTTAGAAGACCTAGAGAGTCACTTTCTTCTAGGTAGCGCAGGTGATGGCTTAAATAGAGCTACACGTCGTGCGATGCGAAGACGATAGGTTTAATAGTGTACTACTTTATGCCAATTGAAAGACAAACAAAAAGACTCCGAAGAGTCTCTTAATTCAACTATGTTGACCCCGGCGCGATAGCGGACTTCATCCTTTTCCACTGTGGCATGCTCGAAGCAAGCTTCTGTGCGTGTCCTCGCTCCACCGCACCCGCTTCGCGAATTCCATTCTGCAAGAATAACCATGCAAAAAGCCCACCAGATGGTGAGCATTTTGCATGGTGACCCCGGCGGGATTCGAACCCGCGATCTTCTGGATGAGAACCAGATATCCTAACCACTAGACGACGGGGCCATGTCAGAACCGCCAAATAGTAGCATAACAGGGGTAATATTACCAGGGCACAGATATTGAAATATCCTCGTCAAAACAGGGAACAGCTTGTATACTTAGCAGTAAACCGTAAGCATATTGTATAGGTGGGCAAACTCGGGACATGCAACTAGTCGAAGACAAATATTATATATGGTACAACCGAGTAATTACGGCTTTGGACGGTTTGATAATTGTTTTGGTCGCGCTGTCATGGTCATTACCGTTTTTTGAAAATTTACAATCCCAAGGCTTTAGGCCAATTGTCGGCATTTTGGCCACGATTCAAGCTGGATACAGCTTTGTTTTGTACAAACGCCAAGCTAGAAACAATATCTGGTCGGCCACTTTGTTTTCTGCCAGTGTTGCCAGTTTGATTGTAATTTCGCTTATACATAATTCTGGACAACTTAATTCATGGTTTATGATTGCGTGGTTTGTGCAGGTGCTGTTGAGCGGTATGTTCGGCCACTTTGTAACTGTAGGGACTGGCTTTGTTATATCTTTTTACTATGTTATAGCCCTGACCGGATATGAAAGAGCAGTTATCATATCTCCTTTTGCAATTGGCATGGTGGTTGCTAGTTACTTTTTTGGATTGATCAGTTTTCTACTGTGGAAAAGATTTTATGTTAATTCTGAGAGTCAAAAAGTAAACCAGCTTTCGGGCCAACTAAAAGGCAACCAACAACAGTCAGAAGTATTAATTCAGGCAATCTCTGATGCAGTCATAGTAGTTGACCTAGAAAGCAAAATAACCCTGTTAAATCCCGCTGCGGCAAAAATGACCGGTTGGGCAGTAAATGAAGCAGTTGGTGTTGATGTAGAATTGGTGGCAAAATTTAGCCAAGAAGACGGCAAAGAACTATCCGAAAGTATACATCCATTTAAATCTGTGCTTTCTAACGGCAAACAATTCGAAGGCACATTACAGGTAAATGGACGTGATGGAAAAACCAATACAATTGTTTCCTTCGTCAATTCTCCCGTTATCCAACCCAAATCATCACAGGTCATCGGTTCTGTTGCTGTTCTGCGTGATGTTAGCAAAGCACGCAACGAAGAACACCGGAGCGCAGACTTTATAAGCACTGCAAGCCATGAAATGCGCACACCCGTAGCAGCAATTGAAGGGTATTTGGCCTTAGCACTCAACGAAAAAGTTTCAAAAATCGACACCAAGGCCCGCGATTTTTTGGTAAAAGCACACGAAAGCACACAACGCCTCGGCAAGCTGTTTCAAGATTTGCTCATAAGCGCCAAAGCAGAAGATGGAAGACTAGTAAACCATCCAGTGGTCACAGAAATGGGAGAGTTTCTGGAGCAAATAGTAGATGGTTTGCGCTTTACAGCAGAAAAAAAAGGTCTACTTATGGATTTTACTATTGGCAATAGTTCTACAGAAAAACCGGGTGTTTCAGCCGGAGGGAAAGTAATTAAGCCCCTTTACTACGCATCTGTTGACCCCGACAGGATGGGTGAAGTCATTACTAATCTGTTTGACAATGCCGTCAAATACAGCGATGTGGGTAAAATATCCGTTGGGCTAACAGGAAATGATGAATTGATTCAGTTTTACATACAAGATACCGGAAACGGCATACCAGCCGAAGACATTCCACATCTGTTTCAGAAGTTCTATCGGGTAGACAATTCTAGTACGAGAACTATAGGTGGTACCGGACTAGGACTGTTTATCTGCCGAAAAATTGTAGAGCTATATGGTGGTCGAATTTGGGTTGAGAGCGAACAAAGAAAAGGCAGTACCTTTTACATAAACTTACCCAGATTAAGCGCTCAAAAAGCAGCAACAGAGAAGGCGAAAGAAAACCAAAATGTATTGTAAAGCTCACAAAAAACGCAAAACGTTAGTTCATTGTTTTAAGCCAATATGCTACACTAACTCCATAAAAGCATTAGCACATAACTTCGGAAGGTAATCTATGCCAAAAATCATGCTCGTCGAAGACGACAACAACTTACGGGAAATATACGAAGCCAGATTGTTAGCAGAAGGTTATGAGATTGTGAGTGCCAAAGACGGGGAAGAAGCATTGGCCATGGCAGTCAAAGAAAAACCAGATTTGATTATTTCAGACGTTATGATGCCCAAAATAAGTGGTTTTGACATGCTGGACATCCTGCGTAGCACCCCAGAGACAAAAAATACAAAAGTCATCATGATGACCGCACTCTCTCAGAGTGAGGATAAAGCACGAGCCACCAAACTTGGCGCAGATAGGTATCTGGTCAAATCCCAAGTTACTCTAGAAGACGTAGCCAAAGTAGCCCGCGAAGTCCTGAGCGGGGAAGACACTCCCAAAGCACCTGTAGCAACAACAGACCCCCCACAAGCCCCAACCGACGGTACATCAACCACTCCGCCATCTCCGATTAGTGACGCCACGACTACTTCTCCACCTTCAGTAGCACCGGTTCCGGTTGACCCGCCATCTACGCAAGTTGACCCAGCATTGGCGGCCACATTAGCAGACGAAGAAGCTATAGTCGAAGACCGAGTAAAAGACTCTGCTCAACTCGAACCAATTCCACCCGCCACTCCAGGAGATACACCAGAAAAAAAGACAGAAGAACCGCCCAAAACTGAAAACATACCAATAGCTGAAGACACAGAATCTTCAAATAAACCTTCAGGGCCGGTACAAATTAGCGTAAAAGATGCCCCTCCAGCACCCTCAGATTCCGATGAATCAAAGCCGACTGCTGGAAGCGACAGAAATGATACCGAAAACAATGTCCCAATTGCTAACAAAAAGGTTATTGAGCCCCTCAATGACATGACTCAGAAAATACCAGACTTGAGTGAGCTAGAAGCAAAAGAAAACCAAAAAGAAGCTCTATCTCCTATAGTGTCACAGGACGGCAATCCGCCATCCGAAGCAGTAATTCAGCCAGGTGGAGCCACAAAATTATCAGAGCCAAAAAACGTTGAAGTTACAGAGCCAGGCAGTTCGGAAAATCTTATTTTGCCAAATGGCCCCTCCGCCACCAATGCCGGTTCACCAGCTGACGTTGCACTATAAACAATTGGCATACTAGCCCACGACAGACAACTACTATAAGCTATCTAAATGCGTCTAAACAAATTCATCGCTCAAGCCACTGGGCTCAGTCGCCGATCTGCAGATCAAGCAATCTCTGCCGGTCGAGTACTCGTAAACAGCGAAACCCCTACAGTTGGCATGCAAATATCTGAGAACGACATTGTCACCTTGGACAAATCGCCACTCAATACAAACTACAATCGCCATACAACCATCATGCTCAACAAACCAGTTGACTACGTATGCTCCAGAGACGGGCAGGGCAGCAAAACCATATACGAGCTACTCCCCAATCAGTATCAAGACCTTAAATCTGTTGGCAGACTAGACAAAAACTCTTCTGGACTTTTACTTTTGACGGATAATGGCGACCTGGCCCACGCACTAACCCACCCCAAGTTTCAAAAAACCAAAATATACAAAATCGCACTAAACAAACCGCTCACACCACAAGACTACAAAGAAATCATCGATAAAGGAGCAATGCTAAACGATGGACCCAGCATTCTTCATTTAGAGCACATAAATGACTCCGACGACGTAAATTGGAAAGTAACAATGGCAGAGGGCAGAAACCGCCAAATCAGGCGAACTTTTGAATATTTTGGCTACAATGTAGTAAAACTCCACCGTACCCACTTCGGTGAACATAAGCTAAATAATCTGGCCCTTGGCAAATTTATAAAAGTCAGCTGATATAATTGAACCATGGTACAACTTGTAGGAGTCTTGAATGTTACCCCAGATAGTTTTAGTGATGGCGGTAAATTTGCTGGTACGCAAGAAGCATTGAAGCAAGCAGACGAACTTTTTGCGGAAGGCGCAGCTATAGTTGATGTCGGCGGAGAATCAACGAACCCACGCTCTACTGCCATTTCGGCAGACCGAGAATGGAGTAGAATCAAAGACATCCTTGAAATTTTGATACCAAAATATCCTGGCAAAATATCTCTAGACAGTCATCATCCAGAAACACTAAAAAAAGCAGCTCAGCTGGGTCCATATATTATCAACGACGTCACAGGGTTTAATAACCCGAAAATGATAAAGACTGCCACACAGTTACAACTGCCAGTGATTGTCAGCAATTTGCCAGCCAAATTTGGCACAGACATCGCTACTGCTCACACCAGCAAAGACCTATTAACAACCGTAGATGAAGTCAAAAGCGAACTTCTAGTCAGGGAAGCAGAACTTATCAGCGCTGGAGTAAAACAGAAAAACATTATCTTAGACCCCGGCATTGGCTTTGGAAAAACCATGGAGTTAAATGCCCAGCTGGTAGAGTTTGCCCGAGAGCTCCCCGGCAAACCAGTCATGATAGGCTACTCCCGAAAACGATTCCTAGGAGAAAACCGAATGGACATAGAACCCAACCTAGAGGCAGGCAAGCGAGCCATAGCCTCCGGCGCAAAATACCTCCGCGTCCATGACATCAAATCCCATCAACAGTTGTTTTAGTCAACTACAGGCTCTAGCTCGAGTTTATGGATAATTTTTAGCAGATTACGAGTTGGCGAGGAATCTGAAGGCATCTCGTACGGGCTCCACTCACCATTTATGTTCGGATGTGTTACCAAAAATGACGCGCTGGGACTATTCAAACCGGGAAGCGGGGTGGCTGAAATATTGTGCATGGATGCACTACCAAGCGTACGCGCAATGACCTCTGCGTTCATTCGGCGATCGCGCAAGCCCTCACCTATAAGTGTCACTACTCCCATATCTTCTACAGTTACGGCTCCAGATTTGCGAAGTAGACGACCTCGAGTGAAATCAACCAGGTCTGCTATTGCTTCACCATTTTGTTCAGTCCTATGCAACGTAATACTTGCAAAATCTTCGGCAGACGGAAGGTTCGCCAAAGATAAACCTAATTTCCGCATCTTATCAAGAATAGGCGAGAGATAACCCACAGCTTCTGCCATACCTAAATCATCAATGTTGATTACTGTTAGGTCATCCCGTGCGGAAAGAGCAACAACTGGCTTTTGACGAGCAATCTCATCTGCAACATTTCGCCGTTCAAAATATGATGAATCTGGCACTACTAGCGTATGTGGTCCGTGTGGATCAGAAGCTTTTTTAACACTAATCACTACTCCGTTTGTGTCGAACTCATCCAAATCCACTATGGTATCGCCCTGTAACACCTGGCTGCCAGCGTTTGCACCTTCGCGTACTTCGCGACGCGTCAGTTCTCCGACGCTATAGGCTGCTTGAACATATTTTGGAGGAGCAGTATAAATACCGTGAACATCTGTGAAGTTATGATAGGGCACACCAAGCGCACCGCCGTACAACGCGCCTGTGCGGTCAGATCCACCAGGTCCAAGCAACCAGGTACGGCCAAATTCATCCAGCCCAAAGTATCCCCCAATCACGATTTTCCCCCGACGGCCAGTCGTTTGCTCACGAATAGCGGATTTGGTTTTTGGATAA
This sequence comes from Saccharimonadales bacterium (SeqCode), assembly GCA_038206875.1. Taxonomy (GTDB): domain Bacteria; phylum Patescibacteriota; class Saccharimonadia; order Saccharimonadales; family JBBQAJ01; genus JBBQAJ01. The sequence continues at coordinate 124,114 of JBBRAK010000001.1, read as the reverse complement.
TTAACGGTTCCGTCTCCGTGAAAATATACTTCTGGCTGCAGACATTCTGCACCAATATAGCGAGCAAAATAGGCAGCACTAGACGCTTCGCCTCGGCTTTCAAAATATGCTTTGGTATCACGATGCCCAGGCGTAAGTTGTGTAGCCACCATATTACGCAACTCACTCCTATCTGATTCGCACAATCCATCATAAAGCGTATCAAACAAACTTACCATATCATCACGCTCTGCACGAATAGCACGCTCGTTACCCGTTTTTACCGTATCAGCATATGTTTGTAGTTGCTCGGTAACTCTGTTTGACGTCTTTGGGCCTGCGCCTGGAGCAGAAACCACAATAATTTGGTTTTCAGGACCTGCCTCTACGACGCCAGCAGGTACTTCGGGTTGAGCCATGGTGGTACCGCCAAATTTTTCTACAATTTCTGACATAGAGGTATATTCTAGCATAATTATATCACTATTGTCAATACCACCTATCTCTGTTAAACTGTATGAAATGAAGAAGCTTCCTATAGTCGCAATTGTTGGGCGTGCCAATGTAGGCAAATCTAGTCTGTTCAACGCAGTTTTGGAAAGGCGAGAGGCGATTGTTGCACGCGAAGCCGGCACGACCCGAGACAGTATCATGGCCAAAGCCGATTACCGTGGTCAAAATTTTTGGATTGTGGACACCGCCGGCATCAAGGAAGCCGAAGATGATTTTGAATTTACCATCCAGGAACAAATTCAGCAGGCAAGTGACAGTGCCGACGTAATCTGGGTTGTTATTGAAGCAGGCGTAATAATTACCGAAGAGGATCGCCGAGTAGCCAAAATGGCCCTGAAATCCAAAAAACCAGTATTCCTAGTTGTGAACAAAGCCGACACAGCCCCAAAAGCCGTAGCAAAAGACTATGAAAGGCTAGGTGTAAAACAAATCCTACTGACTAGCAGTACCCAACGTACTGGTATAGAAGAATTGCTAGACGAACTAGTGATTCATATACCTCGTGCTACATTAACAGACGACATAGATGCTATTCACGTGTCTATTCTGGGTAGACCAAATGTCGGAAAATCAGCCTTATTTAATACTTTAGCCAAAAAACAGCAATCAATCGTGTCAGATAGGGCAGGGACAACACGTGACATCAACCGCGCAACTGTTAAATATCAAGGCCGTACGATTGAAATCATGGACACCGCCGGCATCAGACGCAGTGGCAAGATAGAAAAGGGAATCGAACGATTTAGCGTTATCCGCAGTCTTTCAGCCATAGAACAATCAGACGTATGCCTCATGCTCATGGATGCCAATGAACTAAACGTGTCTCTCGACCAAAAAATCGCCGGCATGATAAAAGAATCTGGTAAGGGACTGGTGTTAGTAATCAGCAAATGGGACAGTTTATTAGACAAAGATGCCTTCACCCGCGATGCCATAGCCCCCCAGATAAAACATAATTATGATTTTGTGCCCTGGGCACCACTCATTTTGACCAGTAGCGTTACAGGACAAAACGTCACCAAGCTGTTTGATTTGGTTCTAGAGATTGCTCATGCTCGAGAAACATTGGTCAAAACAACCGAGCTCAACCGATGGCTACGCGAAATCACAGATAAACACCCCCCAGCAGGACTCAAAAACCGAACCCCAAAACTAAACTACATGGTTCAGGAAAAAGAAAATCCCACCAACTTCAAAGTCTACGGCGCCAGCACCAAATTTTTGCACTGGAGCTATAAACGCTATATGGACAGAACCATCCGTGAAAAGTTCGGTTTTTCTGGAACCCCACTAAAATTCTGGTTTTTCGAAAAACACGAAACTCACAAACACGGCACTAAACCTGACAAAGAGTAATCCGATTACGATATTTGTATAGGGAAGAAATGTGAACGTCTTGAAGCAGATTTTGTGAGTACACTGTGAGCAATCGGCATTCCAGCTCTAAAACCGTTAAACACTAACAAATCAGTGGCAAAAATATCAACTTTTAGTGCTACCGAATCAAGTGCCTCGGACAACTCTCCAACTTGTTTAGGCGTAAGCAGTTCACCCTTAATTCCTGCGAGCTTTATTTCAAGCTCGCCCTCTTCCGTAAGATGGGCCTGGGTGTGAATCATATCATAATGCCATGAAGTAAAAGGTCCTTCAATCATTACGGGTTTCGGGGATAGCACAAGTTTACCCATCTTAGTTTCTCGATCTTCACCAATTGTTATGCCATGCGCCAAAAGAACCTCACCTGGCTCAGGCATCCGAAGTTCCTCGTCACCCAAAACTGTCAATATGGGTGTAACAATCTCAAACTTCCCAACTTCAAGCGTCGACATCTCATCATCTCCTAAATAGGGGCATAGTATACTCCTCTGAAATACCAGAACACAAGTTTGTCTGCTAGACTAACCGCATGGCATTGTTTCAAAGAAAACCGGACGCTGGGGGAAGTAATATACCCATTTACAGTTTGGGCTTAAATAAATCTATCTTGGTTGTGGGACTAGGAAATGTTGGGAAAAAGTATACCGGGACTCGACATAACATAGGGTTTGATTGCATAGACGCCTTAGCGGTAAGTCAGGGAATTGACAATTGGGCCAACAAGAAAGATTTAAAAATTGTCGAAACAACGGGCAATGTAGGCGACTCCAGGGTTATTTTGTGCAAACCAACCACTTTTATGAACAACAGTGGCGAAGCAGTCCAAGCCGTGGCTCATTTTTACAAAATCAAACCCTCCAATATAATAGTCATTCACGACGAACTAGACATAGATTTTGGCCAAATCCGCACCCGTGTGGGTGGCTCTGATGCCGGTCACAATGGCATCAAATCACTCGTGCAACACATTGGCGAAGGTTTTGGCAGAGTCCGCGTAGGTGTCGGACCCAAAAAACCCTCTACCATGGATAGCGCAGACTTTGTGTTAGCCAAATTTAACGACAACGAACAAAAACAGCTAAAAAATCTACTCCAAGAATCATCTTCAATCATAACTGAGTATATCCACAGCGGAACCCTCAACCCCGAAACTCGAAATTTCCTAGTATAAAAAAGAGCCTACAGAGGATGAGGACTGCCCTGGCGGCAGTCTGCGTGGCCGGAAGCGCGTCGGCGCTGAGGCGGGCCAGGCCAAATTTTCAGCAGAAAATTATGGGTTGGTGGGCACATCTCAATAAAAAGAACCACCAGAGGGGGTGGGCACCGCTGGTGGTTCATTTTTGGAGACGAATACATCATCTCCCAATTACACCCTTCAAACCCACCCGCGAAGCATCGATGTCTACGAGAGTGCCTACGGACACGTGCTTTCTGCCGGGGCAGAAATCTTGCGGACTCGCTAATGAATTGGTAGTTTAAAGGGGTTAGTTTGTTTTAGAGCCTGCTCACCCGAGAGTGAACAAAGACGAAAAGTGGAGGGTAACAACTTTGTATCTAAGACTCTAAAACAATCTAACAATTTATCCCGAATTAACGGGAGTGTTAGAATAGGGTATAAGGTGCATAAATTCCGACGAATCGGGACTTAGAATTGCTATTTTAGCAAATACATTACATTATGTCAATACCTGAATAGGAACTTGTGTGAAAATCAATAAAGTTACCCAAAATGACAAATTATTTCCAACGGCCCTAAAAAACATCCCCAGTTCACCGAAATTGCTTTATGTACTTGGCGATTTAAAACCCCTAAAACACACCAAAGTCGTTGGAATAGTCGGCAGTAGGGCAGTTACTCCGTACGGTCAGCAAACTACCACACGACTTGCGGAGGAACTTACTAGGCGTGGAATCGCGATTGTTAGCGGATTAGCCCTTGGAGTAGACGCATTGGCTCACCGTGCTGCAACTCAGCAAGGTGGATATACAATCGCAGTACTTGCTAACGGCTTGGACACAATCCAGCCGTCCTCGAATCGCAGTTTAGCACTAAAGATATTAGAGCTCGGTGGAGCAATCATAAGTGAATATCCAGAAGGAACTCCGGGACTCAAGCAAAATTTCGTGGCACGCAACAGGCTGGTTTCAGGTCTCAGTGACGGACTGCTCATCACTGAAGCAACCGAACGTAGTGGTTCACTACATACTGCCAACTTTGCTCTAGAACAGGGAAAGGTAGTCATGGCTGTTCCTGGCAACATTACTAGCGGTAACAGCGCAGGGACCAACAACCTAATCAAAACCGGCGCGGTACCCGTTACAGACGTAAATGACATCTTATCCGCACTAAATCTTGAATCTGGGACGACAAATGTATCTGTTATGGGAGCCAATGCAGAAGAAGCTATAATTTTAGAACTTATGAAGCGTGGGATAACAGACATAAATGAACTTCAAAAATCTAGCGAACTTCCTCCAGAACAGTTCAGCCAAACTATGACCATGCTAGAAATCACGGGGAAAATCCGCCCACTTGGCTCTGCGCAGTGGGCCATAAAATAACCAAAAGCTGTCAACAAGACTCTATCTGATGTAAGCTAAAATCATGGAAACAAAACGCATGATATACCTAGGTATTTTTGTGGGTTCAACCGTCGGCGGCCTGATTGGCTCAGCAGTGGATCACGGTAATGGACTAGGTTTTTGGACATTTTTCCTTGGAACCGTAGGTTCTTTCGCAGGTATCTACGCCGGCTACAAAATCTCAAATCTATAAATCACATTTTCCCTCTCTGTAAAAGGTCGGACCTTTTGAAGTGTGGATTTTGTGAATTTGCTTTTGAGGGAATAATGCTTTAGTCTTACCATTTGTATATATAAGAATAAAGGTATACTTAAGCGATATGGCAAAAAATTTAGTTATAGTTGAGTCCCCAGCAAAAGCTAAAACTATTGAGAAATTTCTGGGCAAAGACTATAGCGTAAAAAGTAGCTTTGGTCACATACGTGATTTGCCAAAAAAGGGCCTTAACATTGATATTTCCAACAAATTTGCACCAACTTATGCGGTGCCAGACGACAAAGCAAAAGTTGTCAGAGAACTCAAAACAGCATCTAAGGGTGCAACAGTTTGGCTGGCAAGTGATGAAGACCGCGAGGGCGAAGCAATCGCTTGGCATTTATGTGAAGCACTGGGACTAAACCCATCCGAGACAAAACGAATTGTTTTTCATGAAATCACCAAATCTGCCATCGAAGCAGCAGTCAAAAACCCCCGAACGGTTGATATAAAGCTCGTCGAGGCTCAGCAAGCAAGAAGAATTTTAGACCGCTTAGTTGGATACGAGCTAAGCCCCGTACTTTGGAAAAAAATTCGCACAGGGCTATCAGCTGGTCGTGTGCAATCTGTCGCAGTACGTCTGATCGTTGAACGTGAACGTGAAATCAAACAATTTGAGGCAGAGAGTAACTACAAAGCAATTGGCAAATTTACATCAAGTGACTATGAGTTTGAAGCTGAACTCAACAATCGCTTAGTCAGCATTCTAACGGCTGAAAAATTCCTGAACGATGTTATAACCGCCACATATAAAATTACCAGCATAGACAAGAAACCAGGTAGTCGCAGTCCTTCTGCGCCTTTTACCACTAGCACACTTCAGCAGGAAGCTGCCCGCAAATTGGGTTTTGGCGTACGCCAAACAATGACCTTGGCACAACGCTTATATGAAAACGGCGACATCACTTATATGCGTACCGACAGTACGATCCTTTCTGGACAAGCAATCAAATCTGCCGAAGAATTCATCAAAAAAGAATACGGGGACAAATACTGGCAAGTACGTCAGTACAAAACCAAAAACTCTAGTGCCCAAGAAGCCCACGAGGCAATTAGACCCACAAACTTTAGTAAGCTAAGTGCAGGCTCTGACGAACAGCAAAAGAAACTTTACGGTCTTATTTGGCGCAGGGCACTGGCCAGTCAAATGGCACAAGCGGAAGTTGACCGAACTGAAGTCAACATATCAATCAGCAATCGTCCAGAATTATTTGTTGCCAAAGGCGAAATATTGAAATTTGACGGGTTTTTCAAAGTTTATGGTGGAGGCAAGGATGATGTTATTTTACCACCGTTAAAAGACAGCCAATCTGTTGACAGAAAAACCATCACAGCAACAGAAACCTTCAACCGCCCACCAGCCCGGTATAGCGAAGCCAGCCTCGTCAAAAAATTAGAGGAACTCGGCATAGGTCGCCCAAGCACCTACGCTCCTACGATAGGTACAATCCAAACCCGTGGATACATAGAAAAGGCCGACTTAGAGGGAGTAGAGCGTACTATAAAAGTATTGGAGCTCAAGGGCTCAAACGTCCAGACAGTTGATTCAATTGTGACAGTGGGTGCAGACAAAAACAAACTTCTCCCAACATCTGTTGCAAGCGTTACAACAGACTTTTTAGTCAAACACTTCGGCACAGTTTTGGACTATGATTTCACAGCAAAGGTGGAGCAAGAATTTGATGACATAGCCGAAGGCAAAGAGTCTTGGGAACAGATGTTGACAAATTTTTACAAAGAATTTCACCCACTTGTAGAAAAATCTGCCGACGTAAGCAGAGAAGAAACAAGCCAGGCAAGAAAATTAGGCGATGACCCCAAATCAGGCAAACCAATAATCGCAAGATACGGTCGTTACGGCGCCATGCTACAAAGAGGAGAAACCGAGAGCGAAGAAAAACCAGACTTCGCACCCATGCCCGAGGGCGTAGCACTAGAAGATGTGACTTTCGAGCAAGCGCTTGAGATGTTCAAACTACCAAGACTTGTTGGCAATACCGTAGATGGTAAAGAAATCAAATCAAATATTGGTCGGTTTGGACCATATATAGTAGTCGAAAAGTTGTTTGTTTCTATAAAACCACACGATCCGTTCAAAATCACCGAAGAAGAGGCCCGAGTACTTTATGACGAAAAACTAGAAAAAGAAGCCAACAAATACATTGCTCAATTCAAAAACGGAATTAACATCGTAAACGGGCCGTACGGCCCATATGTTACAGATGGCAAAAAGAATGCCCGAATTGCTAAGGATATAGACGCAACTAAAATAACAGAAGACCAAGCCAAAGAAATGATAGCCAAAGCCCCGGCCAAAAAGAAACGCTTCATCCGACGCACAAAGAAGTAGTGTTTATCCACAATTTTGTATCTTGGCAAGTTGTTTTGTAATGATAATTCTACACCATTTTTAAAGTAACATAGTCTATTTCATGCTATAATTATACTTAGTTGGAAAGGTATTGACTTTTAGGACTTTGTGTTTTAGAATAATACTATAGTTACATATAAACTGTAATATACGAGAGAAAATCACCATGCCAGAAGCAGCAAAACTACAAATCGAAAAAATCGTTACAGATGTACTTGGTACAATCGAACGTGAACGCGAAAGAGAAATTATCTCTAGACGCTTTGGTTTGTTTGATCGCAAAGAAACGCTGGAACAAATTGGGGAATTACTGGGCATCACCAGGGAACGCGTTAGACAACTTGAAAAAGCCGTTGTAACCAAGCTAAAAGCCAACGCTGATAGCGGACAGTTACCACATATTGCAATGATTCAAGATGCCTTTATAGAACTACTTGGAAACATGGGTGATGTAGCTAGAGTTTCAGACCTAAGTGCAAAATTGAACAAAGAAAATACCCGAGTTGATCAATCTCGAGTTTCATTTCTAGCTCAGTTAAGCCCCAAACTTGTAGTGATTGACGACAACGACAACTATTTTCTTGCTGTTGCATACAAAACTGTCCATGACGAAAAGAAAGTTAAAAAAATGGTGGAACAAGTAGTAGCTGCTGTCAAAAAGATTGGCGAACCCGATGTTATTGAAAACATAGCTAAAGAAGCTGGCATAAACAACATCAAACATGTCGCAGCTCTTGCAAGCATATCAAAGTCACTTGCAACCCTAAATGGCCGATGGGGACTTATCAAGTGGCCAATGGTCAACCCCAAGAACATCAGAGATAAAATATACGTTATTTTGAAAGAGTACGGCAAACATATGCACTTCAATGAGATTGGCGAAGCTATCAAAGGAAGTGATTTCAAACGAAAAGATGTGACAACTCAGGCAATTCACAACGAGCTTATCAAAGACAAAAGATTTGTCCTGATAGGGCGGGGAATATACGCCCTAAAAGAATGGGGATACAGCAAGGGAACAGTCGCTGACATAATCACCGAGGTACTTAAAAAAGCCAACCAGCCTCTTCACAGAGACGAAATTGTTAAATTAGTTCTAAAAAGCCGCTACGTAAAAGAAACCACAATTTTGCTGAACCTACAAGGCAAGCAACAGTTCAAACGAGTAGCCAAAGCCACCTACGCCTTAGCTGAATAGCCGAATAAGTCTACGACTATGATTTATGTAAGACACCACGGCTTAGATTTGCCGGTGTACCCATCTGATGATGTTCTATACAAAAAAGCACAATACGAAGAGGTAGCAAGCGCCGGCGAAAAACCCAATTTTGTTCGCGTAGTTAGAACTTCGGGTCGAAAAGAATCATTAAAAACTCGACTTCAGAGAGCAGATCAAGTTTTTGAGCATATTGGTGAATTATGTGCAGTCGGAGTTGTAGAATACACTTGGGTATTATGCGAAGATACTCCAAAGATTGAAACAGACCGCAGGCTAATAGAAAATATAGTGCCTGATGGCTTCTTGCTAGTATCAGAAGTGGAAACCATCATTCCGATTACCGAGCCCATACCGCCAGAATCTATCGAGGCTTTTACTGCTGGAGCTGATCAATTCTTTTCTGAAGTCGCTCACAACCTGGATGATGAATATGGAGACATCAATTTAGAACAGGTAGTCTTTGGCGTAAAAGTCACCGCACCACAAGAACCTCCCAAGTTCTGGTATGTTGATATTGAGCCTAGAATGGGGCGCCAAGAGTTCACGATGGATACCAGCCTTGGGTTCAAGAATGCCACAGAGATTTACTTATAGCTTAAATTAATACGAACATTTTGCGAACGTTTTTATGTACCAAACATCGGATAATTCAAAACAGCTAAACGGAACTGAACTGTGCTTGACAGAGCAGTCAGCGTGTAAAGTAATTAGAAAAAATATTTAGAGAATAGTGGGCGGATGGAACGTAAGCAGAGTAGTCCAATAACACACATACCTCACGTCGCACAATGTATATTTTACGACTCTATAATGGTGTGGTTTCTTGATTGCTAGTACATCCCCTGTAGGGAACTATTTTGCCATTGCATCAAAATAAACTCAGACTGGACTGTACTACTCCAAACTATCCTTGAAGTCTTTGCGTATGCCCAGCTCGTTGATTGCTGTTGTGACGATTGACACTATTTGACTTATCCACAGTTACGTCGTGAAAACATTTGCTTTTTCATGCTATTGTTTTAAAATTTGCAATACCCTGCTTTTCTGATGTACATAGTTTTTTTGACAATTGCCTGTTTTAGATGTGTTATATACTTTTTCTCAAAGTTTACGGCTCAAATAAACATGAACATTTTGCGAACTGAAGCAGAGTAGCAGTAGTGGGACTTGCAATTTCCGTAAACCGACTTAACTAGTTATTTATAGAAAACTTTCTCCGGTACTCTGACATCTAGATACTCAGCAGGTACAACCCGTTCGCTGTCTAGTTTTGCTTTTGCTGCCATGTAGGTCCCTACTGCTTGCCGGGGATCGCTATCCAGAGAAAACTTTACATAATAACGCTGTTCAGTGACTTTTACATCTGCCTGAATCGCGACACCTTTCGGCAAAGTTATTGACTCCACCGTTACGCCTTGTGCACGAAGTTGAACATACAAATTTTGCAAAAATTTTGCGTCGGGTCCAGGAATAATGTCTTTGCCTGGATCTGCCGAAATGCCTGACTCGTCTCTAATAAGTGGAAGTTCTTTTATATCGTTTTGCTGCAAATCCAAAGTTTTGGCCAGAACTTTGCCACTTGAATCAACATAGAACGAACCGTTTACACTAACTATTTGCAATGATGGCTTTACAGGAGTCAGCGTCACCGTAGCCCGTCTGCCCATTAGGGGTAGTTCTATGTGGATATCGGCGACTTCCGGAAACCTTTTTGCAATTTCTCTTTCAATTTCGTTTGTAGAAATTGTCAGCTTCGTTCTACTGAAGACCGATTTACTCCAAATTGAATTTACAACATCCTTATACTCTTTGGTGTCGCGATGTACCGTATCTGGAGCACCAACAATTATGATTTTAGGGTTTGGTTGAAGTAGACATGAATACCCAAGTGCAACAGCAATAACTACCAGTGCAATATAGCTTGGAATATGACTAAACTTAAACCGATACTTGCGAGATATGTCAGATTTTGAAATATTTCGTTGAGCACCATTTTTGTCATCAGACACTGCACCTCTAGCGTAATATGAAAAAGTAGCTGGGTGATTGTTTGGCGGTCTTTCACGCCTACGTGGTTGAAGCTTATTTTTTCTTTCAAATAAACGCATTTATTGCTACTTACTAGTGTCTTTTGGTACATTAATCAAAATCTGAGCTAATGAATTGGCTGCATTTGGAATAGTATATTTCTGTAAGTTTTCTGCCAAATGACGTCTTTTTGGGTCATCACTAATCAATGATGCTATTTTAGTCAGAAGACCCTCTTTTTCATCTGTTAATTTATCCTCTTCTACTACCACCACAGCACCCTCCCCTTCCAAAATTTGAGCGTTTTTAGTCTGATGCCCTCCCGTTAGTTCAGGGTTGGGGACGACAATACATGCCTTACCTTGTATCCCAAACTCCGCTAATGCATTTGCACCAGCTCTAGTAACTATTAGGTCAGCTGCTCCTGTATAAACATACATTGGCGACATAAATTCTAATATCTGTAGTCTATCGTGTTGAAACTCCCCATACACCTTCTGCTTCTCCTTCCCAACTTGGTGAACAACTCGTAGCTCTCTGTGTTTATCAAGCAACTCCGATATTATTTTCACCACTACCCGGTTCAACCGTTCAGCGCCAGAACTACCACCTGTAATTAGCACAAGTTGTTCGTTTTCTGGTAGACCTAATTGCTTTTTGTAATCACGTTGGATTTCATCGTTAACTGGTTGGTAATTTTTTTCTACTAGAACCCCAACGGTTTTTATTTTATTTCTAGGATACTTGTAGTAATCAGCTTCTAGCGCCGTGGCATGAATACTTGTCCACCTGCTCACTATTTTATTTGCAAGTCCGGGTATGGCATCTGAATCATGTGTAACAATTGGGATATGCAGCAACGACGAAGCCAAACCAACCGGAACACCAACATACCCACCTTTTAAAAAGACTACATCCGGTTTAGTTTTTACTAATATTTTGTAGCTTTGTACAAAACCAATCACCACAAACACTACATCACGAAAATTTTTAGCAATTGTCACTATATCAAATATTCGATTCAACACGGATTCACCATGATAACGTCGAAATTTGCCTGAGTACACTGTAAATTTCTCATCAATTAATCTACTACCTTCGGTCAGAGATTTGAATTTGCTGTGTCTTTCACCGACATACACAACTGCACTATTTGGTTCTAAGTATTTTAGTTCTTCAGCAAGCGCTAGAATAGGGTTAATATGCCCTCCTGTACCCCCACCACTCAACAAATATTTCATCTTCTACGCCTATCCCTTCGCCAATCACCGCCGGAACTTCTTGTAGCCAGCTCAGGTACGTTTTCAGAACTATCACTTACTCCAAAAGTCGTATAATGCGATATTTGGAATACTATACCGACAGCTGCGCTAACAAAAAGCACGCTAGTCCCGCCCGCACTAATAAATGGCAAAGTGATGCCTTTTAACGGCAATAAACCTATCATGGCTCCGACATTTATTAAAGTCTGCGTACTTAGCCATGCAAAAACTCCTGCTACTACAAGTCTTGTATAATTGTCTGCTGCTCTTTCCAAAATGTTCTTGACTCTACTAAAAAGACCTACATACAACGCTAAAATTCCAGCGGTACCAATAAATCCAAATTTTTCCGCAAAAATAGCAAATATCGAGTCGTTTGACGCCTCGGGCAAATAACCATACGCTTGTGCGCCATACCCTAATCCTTTGCCAGATATTCCTCCAGACCCGACAGCAATCAATGCCTGGCATGCCTGATAACCCGCATTTTGGCAGTCTTTTTCAGGGTTTAAATAAGTCAAAACCCTTTCACGGCGATACGCAGATGTTGAAATTGCAATCAAGGTACCGATTGAAATAATTGCTCCAATTTGCGCAATGCGCTTAAGTGGCAGCCCTGCAACATATGCCATTGCTGCTACCATTACAACCAGAACACCCGTAGAACCCAAGTCTTGCTGGGCACCGGCCACAACAACTCCCAATACACCGATTATAATCAGAATTGGGTTCAAGGTTCGTTTTGACTCAGTTATTACTCCCCTTCTAATCTTATCTGCTAAGAATATTGATAAACTGATAACTATTGCAAGTTTAATAAACTCAACTGACTGAAGTGATTGTCCACCGATTCTAATCCATCTGTGAGCCGGGTAATCAGGGCTAACTGGCAATACCAATGCCAAAATAGTTGCACCACCTGCCAGTAAAATAAGGGGTTTACTCAACTTTTTCCAAGTCGACATAGGTACTCTAGACACTATTGTGAACGTCAAAATCGCAAGTATGGTAGTAACTATTTGCTTGGTTACGATAAAATTTTCTGTTAGATTTTTTTGTGCAGCCAAGCCAGGACTTATGGCAATAACTACAATCAAACCTACAACTAAAAGAACAACTGAAATAATTAACAATACATAGTCTGGTTTATGTCGCCTTTGCCCAGACCGGTCTAAAAAAGCTGGCCGTCTCGCTCCTATTGGACGCATTAACTTGCCTTTCTATCGCATAGAAGCCGGGATGTAACTTTCAAAGCAAAGATCACTTAGAAATTCCTACCAATCAAAAACATGACTAACCCCAAAATTCCCGCTACTTGTCCTATCACCCAAAATCTCATTGTGACTTTTGCTTCAGGCCAACCAAGTGCCTCAAAATGATGATGTATGGGAGATATTAAAAATATTTTTTTGCCATTTCGCAGTTTCTTAGATGAAATTTGAAGTATCACTGAACCTGCCTCAGCCACAAAAACAATCCCAATTATTGGCAAAATGACAACGGTGTCAGTAAGCATTGCAACCACTCCCAGAGCAGTGCCGAGGGCAAATGAACCTATATCGCCCATAAAAAATCGTGCTGGAAATATATTAAACCATGTATAGCTTAGAAGCGCACCGACTATACTCATACAGAACCCAGCAATACCGTACCTATGATCCACAAATGCTATTACTGAATATACTCCAAACGCAATTGCCACCAAACCACCAGCTAAACCGTCCAAGCCGTCACTTATGTTTACGGCGTTTGCCGTAGCAACAACTACCAAAACAAACAGCGGGATAATCAACCATCCAATCCCCAGTTGACCTAGCCAGGGTAAGTGTATGCTTGTGACTTCAAGACGAAAGTAAAAGAACCAGCCACCTACGAGGGCAATAAGTGTCATTAAAATCAGCTTAAACCTGGAAGGAAGCCCCGCTACACCCTTGCCACTACCCCGAATATTTATTATATCGTCCAAAAGCCCGACAGCACCAGCCCCCACAAAAGCAGCCAGCGGAAGCCATGTTTCCGAACGGCTCAGATTAAAGAGCAAAGTCGTCAACCCAGCAGACAGCACAAAAATCACACCAGCCATAGTTGGAATGAGTCTTTTATGTTTTGAAGCATGTAACTTTGTAAAAACTTTAGCGATTTCACCCGTTACTGTTTTTTCTCTAGGTTTTTTCCACCAATGTCCCTTGTACGCCATGTGTGTGTACAAAGGAGTCAGAACCATACTTAATACAAAGCTAAACCCTCCTAGAAGCAGTATTCTCAGCACTGTGTTAACTTGAACTGATATGTCTAATGATTGTTCCATGAAATATTTTCTAATTATACCTTAAATTACCTAGATTTGGGCCTTACACCATAATTATTTATCAACATATCTGCAAGCTTAAAATATATTGGTGCCGCAGCTTTAGCTCCAGCATATCCAGAGATATTCCTAGCCCGACTTACCCGGACAACAATTACATACTCTGGCATATCACCGCCAACGTAACCCAAAAATGTTCCTTCAAACTGATTGTCGAAATACCCCCCTGTGGAATTTGGAATCTGTGCAGTCCCGGTTTTTCCTCCATATGCATATTCATCACGAAGAGTTCTGGTGCCATAATTGATTTTATTTTTCTGTAATGTATACTCCATAAACTCCCGCAAATCTTGACTAACCTGTTTATTAACGACATCCTTTTTAACTATTGTTGGTTCATTTTTCCTAATACTACCATCTTGCTCAAAATACGCATCGACAAGGTGGGGTTTATAATATGTTCCACCATTTACTATGGACGCAATCGCTGCACCCATCTGCAAAATTGTTTCTGTTTGGCCCTGACCAAATGCCGTATTGGCATACTGGATGTTTAAGCCAAACCCGTCGTTTGGATCTGGTACTACACCAGAACCTTCATTGCTTTGCTCGATACCAGTAGGCCTACCAAATTGATAATGATTAGTCATATAGTCATGCCATGCTTCACGTGCTTTTTGATTAACTTGACCACCTCCCATCTGCATTAACATCCAAGTTGCTCCCGTATTTAACGACAATTGCAATATATCAGCTATGGTTTTAGTGCCAGGTCCACCATCTTCTTCAATATTAGTTATTTTAAAACCGTCGACAGTAAATTGCGCTGGGTCATAGTAGCTAGAATTTTTGTTTATCACACCCTGGTCTAGCGCGGCTGCAGCTGTTAATGTTTTCATTATTGAACCAACCTCAAAAGCGTCAGAAACAACCGCATTTTTAAATACGGACTGGTCCTCTACCTTGGTGAACTCACCAGGATTATATGTTGGGTAGTTGGCCATAGCCTTAATTGCACCGGTATTTGCGTCCATTATTAACGCAGACCCTAGAGATGCCTTTGTGTCGTCAACCTGTTGCTTGATAACGTCCTCCAACTGTTGTTGCATGCCAAGGTCAACTGTCAGTAGAATTTGTCTACCCGCTACCGGGTTTACTATTATATTTTCCTTATTTGCTGCTAGTGGCACTCCCTGGGCATCAGTAATTGCCTTCAGCTGGCCCGCCTTGCCTTTTAACTCATTATTTAACGCCTGCTCTAAACCATATTGTCCATCACCCTCATCATTTACAAACCCTAGTATTTGCGATGCTAATTGTCCTTGTGGATAGGTTCTAAAATTGGTTGGCTGAGTTCCAACACCTTTAAGTTTTAGTTCTCGTATAGCATCACTTTTTTCCTTAGTTAGTTTTTTGCCTAATATTTCATAACGACTATTGGCGGTCATTTTTGTTTGATATTCTCCGGCATCACCTCCTATTACCTTCTGTAATGCCAAAGCTGTGTTTGATGCGTCCTTAACAAACTTGGGGTCAGTATATAGGGTATACAGGGTTTGGTTTAGGACTATTGGCGTAGTCTCTATGCCGTTGTGAGCAACAATCTTTCCTCGCTCGGGTTGTATTTCATATTGCTTTAGCTGTCC
Organism: Saccharimonadales bacterium (SeqCode); assembly: GCA_038206875.1. Taxonomy (GTDB): domain Bacteria; phylum Patescibacteriota; class Saccharimonadia; order Saccharimonadales; family JBBQAJ01; genus JBBQAJ01. The sequence continues at coordinate 108,572 of JBBRAK010000001.1, read as the reverse complement.
CCTCAACGCTGCCTGTTGATAAAAATCATGCCTTATTACTTGCAGATAGAAAAGTCTAATTAGAAAAACTCCTGCAATAATCAACAAACACGCGTACCAGAATTTAACGCGTGTTATAGTTTTTGGAACTGTTTGATTAAGTCGAGTTGGACGCACAATAAATCTTTTAATCAGTTAGTTTTGTACTGTCGCAGACGATGCCAGAGATACCAAATTATTTGCAACTTCGCTGTTTTTGATTCTTTCAAGGGATTGCAAACGCGCCGAACTAACTGCCAAATCATCGTTTTCATTTTTTAAATGAGTTTGCTTAGTTTTTAGGTCGTTTATTTGGTAACTCAAAGTATTTGTCTTTGTTACTTGAGCAAGATATAGCAACCCCAACAAGCACGCCATGACAATTAGCATAATTGTATTACTAATTGGTCCGAGCGTCCGCTCGCTTGTATTGTGACGAGTGGTGTTTTGCTGACCTGTCGCAAAACGTTGTCTACCCATCGCCAGTGAACTTGAATAAGTCATAGATTAGTTTTTTCCTGTATTTTATTTTATTTTTATTTTTTTGCCCTCTCACCTGCCCTAAGACAGGTGAGAAGATTTTTCGCAAAGGTTTACATCACTTTGACACGAACCTTGTACGCTCGGGAGAGGTTTTTGACCTGTATTGGCATTTTCTGCCCCTTCCTTTTTTAGTTCTCTTTGGTCTTTCGAACCGTAGAGAATGTGTTTATTTTTACTGCGGCTCGTAGTTTGGCACTACGGGCACGCGGATTGGAAACTAATTCATGCTCCTCTGCCGTCACCGGCTTTTTGGTGAGCAGTTTTAAGGGAGCATCGTAGCGGTCACCAGCATGCTCTCGAAAAAAATTTTTCGTAAGTCGATCTTCCAGACTATGGAAACTGATGATCACTATTCGCCCTCCTGGATCAAGTAGCTTAAGCCATAATGGCAAAGCATTCTGTAGCAATCCTAGCTCATCGTTTACTGCAATCCTGAGAGCTTGAAAACTCTTGGTTGCCGGATGAACCTTACTGCGACTATGCGAGCTACTCGCAATTATTTTTGCGAGCTCGTGGGTTGTAGTAATAGGTCTACTTGCAACCAGCTTGCGCGCTATCGTTCGAGCTTTTGGCTCTTCACCATAGTCTAGTAGCAGCTTCACTATATCTGCCTCATCATATGTATTTACTATGGTTTTGGCAGTAAGTTCTTGACGGCTGTCCATGCGCATGTCTAGTGGCCCGTTGGCCCTTATACTAAACCCACGATCCGCATTATCAAGGTGCGGTGACGAAACGCCCAAATCAGCCAAAATAACATTGAATTGACGGCCTTGTTCCAAAAGTTTTACACTTGCAGACAAAAAATCCTCGTGGATTATTTCTGCACCATGTAACTCCTTTTGGCTTTTCAGCTCGTCAATCGCTTTTTGATCGCGATCAACAAGAGTTGCCTGCTTGCTATTTAAGGTGCGTTCCAATATTTTCTGTGCATGTCCACCGTATCCTGCCGTCAAATCGAGATATTTATCCCCTTTTTTCGGGTCTAGATACTTCATGACTTGCGTAAGAAGCACTGGAATGTGAGTTTGGTTCTTCATTTTGAAGAAATCCTATGTTTATTTTGGTTTTTGATTTTGGTGTTTATTTCTTGCTTTTTTATTACAAGGTCACCTATCCAGCAGCCAACTTTTTGTTTTTTGGTGTTTTTGTTTTTTTGTCATATTAGCAATTTGTAGAGTCTATTTTTGTGGGTTTAAAAAACCTACGAAGACCTTACTGCTTATACAACTATTTTGAGAGACTTATGTGTGAGGTGGAGTTTTGGGAGGTGTTTTAATGGAAAGTACGAGGGTTTTTAGCGTGGTTACCCCATGTCCACGTGTTGTCTGCCAGATAGCTAACCTCGGGTAATGAGACAAACCTGTCTGCCGTCAGGCAGGCCTGCGGTTTTTCTCATCGCGCCGGCAAAATGAAATACATTTTGGCGGGCAGCTCATTTCCCTTACTTCGGGATGAAAGCTTGCTCTGTTTTTCTATCTGTTTGAATTTTGTTGTTAAAGAACGTAAGCTCACCAAATGTGGTTATTTAGCCATAATTCGCCAATATCGCTTACCTACACTTACGGCAGAAATATCGCGATCTATACCTGCATAGTCCAACAGATGCTGCTCTAGAGTTATGCGTCCCTGTCTAACGTCGGGCTTCATATCTGTTTTTCCCATCCTAAACTGGATGTTCAAATCAGCTATGCGCTCGTCCAACAGGTCGCCTTCTAGCCGCGGCTCTACCAGATTTTCCCAAACATCTTTGGGATATAAATGTAGGTATTGACCAAAGCCACGTGTAACAACGGCCCCGCTTGCAAACTTATCTCGAAGCTCGGGCGGAAGTGTAAGTCTCCGCTTTTCGTCGAGCTTTCGTTCGAAGTAGTCCATTGGTACACCTTTAGTGATTAATATACAGTGGTTTTTATTTTGCTTCGTAAGTTTCGCTTACACCTCTGTTACAAACTATTTTGGCTTGGCTGAAGTGCAATCGATGTTCTACCTACGAAAACCCACTAACAACAGTCTACTCCCCACTATTCCCCACAATCAAGCACTTTATACTAAAAAACTGTCACAAATAGGGACAGTTATCCACAGTTTTTACAAATTTAAACTTTATCCACAACATATGGTGTCTAGATTATTTTTCAAACACTAGGACAACTTGTGTAACTGTTGGAAAAATGGGAACGGCATATCACATATCGTCTCTACTTAAGAATTCCTGATGTCTTTTACCCGCTTGGAATACCATTTGGCGCTGGGTCGTATAGAGCGCTTCATGTCATTTTCTCTATCAACTTCTATTAGGCCAAATTTGGGCCACCAACCATCCTGCCACTCAAAATTATCCAGCAAACTCCAATGGAAATACCCCCGCAGGTCGACACCTTCACTTATTGCACGCTCCATTGCTACAATTGTCTCTTCAATCCACCAGCGACGATGTTTATCTTGCGCATCTGCCAATCCATTTTCAGTAATAAATATTGGTTTTTTAAATCTTTGCCAAGCCCTTAGCATGAGCGGATACAGGCCTTCTGGCTCCATGTACCAACCCATATCGTTTAGTGGTACTGACGGGTTTTTGCGTTTCAACATCCCGGTGTAATAGTCAGAAAAATAATAATTGATTCCAACAAAATCTTGATGTCCACTTATTCTACGCAAAAACCACCAATTCCAAAAATACCGCATCCATTTTGTAGATAGTGTATCAAAAATACTATGAGGTCTTTTGGCCTGTATGTTGGAAAGCTGTTGAGCAATCCCGATTTGTAAGCTCGGTTTTTTAGCTTTTAGTATCTTGTACGAAGATCGGTGACACTTAACTAAATTCCAGTAAACTTTTCCAAACAACCACAAGTTTTTTTGATTTGGTGGATGCAAACCTAGCAAGTACCCAAAACTTGCCTCTACATTTGGTTCATTTATGGTTATTATGTAGTTCAAATCTTCAGTAAATTCAGCAGCCACTTTTTTCACAAAGCGTTCAAAATATTTTATGTTTTGTTTGTGCTCAAACCCACCTTTGTCAGTGAACCAAATTGGCGAAGTCCAATGCCATATGTTTAGAAATGGTTCGATGTGACGTGAGCGAAGTTCAGCAATATATTTTTTGTAATGGGCAATTGCATCTTCGTTCCACTTACCTTCTTCTGGCTCAATTCTTGACCATTCTATGCCAAACCTAAAGGCATTTAAATTCAGTTTTTCTACCAAATCAAAGTCTTCTTTGTAGCGTTTGTAATGCTCCACGCCTCTACCAGATACATAATTTTCGGGTTCTTCCGCTTGGTCTTTAATATCTTTCCAGTTTGGTAACCAATTTAACCTCTGGTGTGCTGTTTGGGCTGCTTCTTTAGCACGTGAAAGCTCCCATACTGTCCACTGATTTAGGGTTCCACCCTCAACTTGATGACTTGCAGTACTGGCACCCCAAAAAAAGTGTTTTGGAAATATCTCATCATTGCTACTTTCATTCATGCTTATGGTAGATTATACCCTACCCGAAGAGTGAAAAATTTATTTTACGTCTGTAGGATCCCAGCAAGTTCTGGTCCCATCACTCAATTCGTTGATAGAATCCATCTCAGACTCAGAAAGTTCAAAATCATATATGTCCAAATTTTCTTTCATATGTTCAGGATTAGTAGATTTTGGTAGTGGCAAAGTTCCGTGCTGCAAACACCAGCGTAATATAATTTGAGATACACTTTTCCCATGTTTTTTGGCAATCGGCGGGAGTACCAAATCATCTGTTTTTTTACCATGTGCAAGCGGACTATATGCTTCAATGACAATCTTGTGCTTTTTACAAAATTTCAAAAGTTCAATTTGGTCTTTGTATAGAAACGGATGGAACTCAACTTGGTTTATGGCAGGAACTACCCTAAATTTGTCCATAAGTTCTTGCAAATGCCTGACCGTAAAATTGGACACACCCACAGATTTTGCTTTGCCCGAAGTATATATTTCCTCAAACGCACGCCAACTCTCTAAGCGCTTTTCATTACGAGGAAAATGTATCAAATACAAATCCACGTATTCCATTTTTAAACGTTTCAGGGAATTATCAATAGCTCTCTGTGCATTGTCATAACCCAAACTTTGACTCCAAAGTTTGGTGGTCACAAATATGTCTTTTCGAGAAATTTTACTTTCCGAAATAGCTTCTCCAACTCCCTTTTCATTACCATATGCTCTAGCAGTATCGATATGTCTGTACCCAATTTCTAGCGCACTAGCTACAGCTTTTTTAGCTCTACCATTTGGAAATATCTGCCATGTACCAAAACCAACGGATGGTATTTTGGCTCCCGTATTGAGATTAAGTTCTTTTTGCATTAGCGTTTATACTTTATTTTCCAGAGTAAATTCTAGAAGATAGTTATTTGCTTCGACCCAGCCTTCTAGATTGCCACAATCCAGGTATCTTCCTTTTGCCTCAAACACATTTATTGTGTGATTATCGGCAACAAAGTCGTTTAAAACGTCAGTTAAATAGTACTCACGAGTGTGCGGCGCATCCATGTCTTTTTGTACGTATTGCCAAAAACTGCCAGGAACTAGATACATGCTGGCATTATTTAGGTTCGACGGAGCATCTTTACGTGGAGGTTTTTCGACGATGTGACTAAAATGTCCCGACTTATCCATAGCAATTATTCCGTAATATTGCAGCTGGTCTTCAGGCACGGCCACTGCCACCATACCAGCATTTGTTTGTTTTGATTCCACAGATGCTATCATGTCTGCCAAGTCCGAACCGCCATCCAAACGGAACAAAGTTTGGTCGCCCATTATTATTACTACGTTTTCGCTTGGTTCGACAATATCCCGACAAGACCAGACCGGAACAGTAGTCCCATATTCACCGTTTGGCTGAGTTTGTTGAACATAGTGAAAATTGACATTTTTAGGTGGCTTTATAGCCTCTAGCTGTTCGGTTGCACCTTTTTTAGCCAAATATTCTTCTAGAACTGAATTGGTTTTGTAATAACTCTTCAATTGAGGTGCACCGTTCGTAATAACAAAATATATATCAGTAATACCTGCCTTTATACAATCTTCAACAATATAATCGATAATTGGACGGTTAAGTATAGGCATCATGCACTTTTCAATAGATTTTCCCACCGGCAAACGGCGGGTACCGTACCCTGCCACCGGGATAATTGCTTTAGTAGGTTTTACAAATTTCATGCAGTAACAATAAGTATATCAAACACTGCTAAGGTTTCTACGTTTTCTGGCCAACGTATCTCATGTACTCTCGATAAGTTACATACGTTTTTGTGTCTTTCACTCTGTCAACAAAAAGTATTCCGTTCAAATGGTCGACTTCATGTTGAATCACTTGTGCCGGCAAACCTGAAAATATTTTGCTATGGCCTGTTCCATTTTCGTCCGTAAACTTCAATTTTACCTTGTTATATCTTGGTACTTTGGCAAAAAGACCGGCTTTGCCCTGCCCCGAGCTTATGCAACCCTCCCACAACTGATATTTTCTACCAAATGTCTGAATAATTTCTGGATTTATTATCACAAGTTCAAACGGCTTGACCTCAGGACGATGCTTAGTTGGCTGAACCAATATAACGGATAGTGCAACTCCCTCTCCCACTTGGGGTGCTGCCAAACCCACACCTAGCTTGGTTTCCATAAGCGTAGATTTCATAGCAGATATTAGGTGCTGTGTTTTAGATGACTTGATTTCAAACACAGAAAGTTTATCTGCCCTATTTCGAAGAATAGGATTGCCAAACTCAGTTCTGGCAAGTACTATTTTTTGTTTAGGTTTTGCCATATATTTTTTACTCTTTTCAAAATTAAAGTTGAAAGTAAAAACCCTATCGCCGGAACGCTTGCGTTCAAAAACGGTTTGTTATTTTTTATGATTATCAAATACGCTAAGACGGTAAAATATGTAAGTGCCACAATCGAAAATCTACGAGCCCAACTCACCTCCCATTCCTTATCGTTTTCGACACGTATATTTCTAACTTCTACTGCGGCCAGGCGTGATTCGATATCCTTCTTCATAAAACGTGAGTTATTTTTTTCTTTTACGATCGTAGTAAGCTAATACTTTACGCGAATTATCTAAACGCTCTATATATGACTCATATTTGTTAAACAAACCTGAATACTGGGCATTTGGAGCCAATATCTTCAGAAGCTTGTTCTGCGTGTCCAGATACTCAACCAAACTATAAAAATCTCCATCTCCCGAAACTATCACAGCTTTATTGTAATTATGCAGTTCTTTCATAACCCACAACACTAAATCAGCGTCCACATTGCCTTTTACTGGCCGTTTTTCTTCTTCCTCTTTTTTGCCCTGCTCATTTATCCTTACCACCGGCTCCTTTTCCTCAGGCCTTGGACGAGTCATGTCATAAGTCGGTTTCAGGACGACCATGTAACCTGCCTCGTGAAGCTGTTTGTACATTTCTTCAAACTCTGGCACATAGCCAATAAACATATATGCATCTGAAATGTTAAATTTCTCAGCCAAAAACTTACGAAATTTAATCCAGTCCATCTTCCAACCATACTTCTGAACGCCAACATTCAAATTCTGACTATCAATAAACGCAAAATTTGCTTTTTGATTCATAAACTAATCATACCAGCAAAAAAGTTTTAATGTTTTTTATTTGAACATCCCTAAACTTGATCAATTGCCAAAATATTTCCATCAGGATCCTTGAACCAGGCGGCTTTTACGCCTTCCAGCACGTGCACGTCACCTTCTCGTTTTGAACCAGGAAAATCATAGTGTTCAAACTTAACACCCTTCTCCGACAACTCCGCAACAGTTGCCTCAATGTCATCTACTTTCCAACCGGCTGATGTGGCTTGATTTGTTCCAGCAAACTGAGACACGTACACAAGCACCTGTGTGTTCCCACTTTTGTAATATATCCCGTCCGGATCAGTTCCATCTGGCTTTAACCCTAGCTTTCCTTCATAAAATTCTTTGGCCTTTTCCATATCTTTAACTGCCAAAACCGCACTAATATTGCTATCTGACAACATATAAACCTCCTTAAATTAACTATTTACATTATACTCCCCGTCACAAGTAGAACGTGCGCCAATTTCGAACATAAGTTCATGACATTTTTTCAGACTCTGGAAGTTCCTGATGATGGAGTCGTCAAAGCAACAATTAGAGAGAGGAGCTACTGCTTTAGCAATAGCGACGAGCATTGTTGTGTTTGACAATGGAGTCATCAAGAACTGGAAGTGTCTGTCAGCTTTTTTGGTTACTTTTTTGCTGACCAAAAAAGTAATATTGGCAGTAAGCATAGCGTACGCTGATTTTTATTTGCTATTAAATTGCTGTAATCGTGCCTTATTTGCCCACTCATCCGCCATCTCATTCCCAGGGTCATCATTATGCCCCCTAACCCATACTAGCTTTGCATGCGACTTTTTATATAGCGGACAGATCCGCTGGACTATATCTAGGTTTTTTATCACTCCGCCCTTTTTCTTCCACCCGTTAGCTTCCCATCCAATTGACCAAACGGTTATAACTTTTATCCAAAATTCACTGTCTGTATATATTTCACATTTTTCACCAGCAGAATCTTTGAGTGCCGCAATTATAGCAAAACCTTCCATCCGGATATTGGTAGTTTCGTGCTCTCCACCGAGTACTTGTGGTTTCATTTCTCGTATGACCGCGAATCCACCCGTCCCAGGGTTCGGCTCACAACTCCCGTCCGTATAATAAACAATCATTGGATAATCATATCACCGTTAAGCATATTTGTTTTATAATTATAGTATGTCAAAGAAAATTTTTCTCACTGGCTCGAGCGGGTACATAGGTACTAAGTTTGTCGAACTATATGGTTCTACTTTCAATATATTAACTGTTTCTAGGAACGACGTTAGAAATCCTGTCGACTTGCATAACACCGAAAAAGTTAAACAGATATTTGAAGATTTCAAACCAGATTTTATTGTTCATTTGGCTGCTGATACCGGACGCGACATAACCACAAGCTCTGAAATCATAACCTCAAATCCAGCGATTACGCAGAACCTTATCGACTTGGCTTTACCGAAAAAAACACCGTTTCTTTTTACGAGCACCGAGGCCGTTTACGGTGGTAAAGAAAATGGCAATTACGCAGAAACAGACAACCCACAACCTCGCAGTCCGTACGGAGAATCTAAAGTAATTTGCGAAAAATTACTTATGAAATCGAAGCTTCCTTACCTGATTACGCGGGGGCATAGGCATGTTGGAATTAGTAATAATTTTGCTTCACCCAAACATTTTCCAGATGCTTTGCGTTCACTGTTGGATGGCAAATACGTTTCTTTTGATTCCAAAAAGCTTTTCACTCCAGTACTGATAAACAATGTCTGCGATATCTTGGTAAATTACATTATTAAAGATTCAGCCAAACAAATCATTCTAAATTTAGGTATTGATACACCGGTGACGTATTATCAATTTATGCACGACGTCGCAGAGCGTTTAGGTATAAATGGCTCCTTGGTAAAGCCTGACGGCAATGAAGCCGGCTGGCCAGATAACAACTCACTCTCCATTAGAAAACTACACGCGTTGAGCTATCCAAGTGTAACTTATCAGGAAATGCTTGAAATAATAAAATCTGACGCTGGTTGAGCTACTTTATCCAATGTAGATGGTATTTTTTTGATGGGTCTGTTTCACGAGCATCAAATACATAAAAATTACCTACCTTGATTTCGTAAAATTTGTGTCCATCGACTAATTTGGCATCTTCCAATATTTCATTACCTAGATTAAATCTGCTAGAAATCATTTTATAGGCTACGTGGTCTTCATCTACATTTTCTAATAATTTTGCCGTGCCTTCAAAATACACACCTCTGGGCTTGTCGCTCAGCTGGTGTTGCGAAATTATGTTCCCTGCTACAGTTGGGTTCTGCTCAATTTCTTGGCTGTGACGCCGTGAAAGTGTAGAACGAAAGTATAAATTTAACTCTTTGTCATACGCAAAATGAACTTCACAAACCCAAGGCTTATTTCCAACACAAGTCGCCAAAGACATGTGAATTATATTTGGCAAATAATCTCTAATAGCCTCTTCAACATCTAGCATACTACGCCTATGATAACATTACACATTTAGCTCTTCTTTGACCAATTCATGTTCTCTATACGGTTGATTGTAAGCATTTGAGCCCATATGACCTTGATTTTTGGCCAAGACAAACTTTGCACCTAATTTTTTTGCGGTTGGACGTGCCTGTTTGTCGTCACAGCCCCAAGGGTCATTGTCTGAATTTATCATGACTATGTTTTTGCACGCACCTTTAATTGCTTCCCAGTCAAACTCTGTTTTTTGCAACAAAGAAGTAGACTGGTCGGGTTTTGGTTCGTAATATCCCGCCACCAGCACAGCTTGTTTAATTGGAATTTTAACGTATTGCAACCAACTCAATATCAATGGACAGCTAGAAGAATGCCCAATAACGATTGTGTCGTGGTCAATTACTGGCATATTATCCTCAACAAATTCTAACGATTCCTGGAACTTAGGAGCATTTGAGTTTGGTAGTTGAGGCATCCAGACATTGTAACCGTGCTTTTCCAAAAACCTCTTAGTGTCAGCAAACCAGAAATAATCATCACTATTTCCACCCGTTCCATGCAACAAAAATGCTGTTTTCATATTCTCTCAATCATATCACTTAACCAGCGCTACTTTGCCCGGACAAAGAAATTCAAGGCTTTTTCAACAACTCCTTTTTCATCTTGGGCAAGTCGTACTAGTGATTCATTGCTTTCTAGTGCATGCAAAAGTTTGCCTTTCCAACGAAATGCAACAAGCGACGCTCTCCCAGCCTCGGGAAAAAGCAAACCATCCCCTGGCTCTATTTCTGCGCGTAGAATGCTTTGCAGTGCTTCCGCAAAATCCAACCAATCTGCAAAATCTCCTTCACGTATTGCATCTTCAAGCTCAGGCACTGCCATGACACATCTTGTCATTTCAGCAACCTTACCAACATCTTTTGGACGAATCCCAGAAATTGAACGCATCCGATATGCCAATATATGTCCAGCTGGATTTAATACATTTATCTTGGTCTGACCATTGTCTATCGTTAGATACCAAGGTTCATAAGTTTCTGGTTTAACTTCTTTAAGCAGCGGATACATCTCATATCGCAATACTCCATTTTCATCAATAGTCCTATGGCTTACGCCTGCTTTCACTTTGCTTAGCCATGAAGGATTAGGGTCATGTGCCTCAAAATCAAAAACAGAAACAACCAACTCTCCCCCCGTTGCCTCATGCACCGTTTGTTTTACGTTGTGGCAAGTTTCGCGATCAAGCACTCCAGTGATCAAAATATCTACATCCCGTTTGGTACCATTTTCTCTTATAACTGGGTCGGCAGCTGAATTTGGAGCAAGCAACATTCCTCCATTTTCTTGTGAATCAAAGATCGTGTCTGGATGGCGTATCGCAGAACTGACAATACCGCCTAGCACTATATAGTTCATGCCAGTAGGAATAACGTCTGCCATAGCAGCGTCAAGTTCTCTAACAGCTTCAAAACAATTCATGTCCGCACTCATTTGCATCAACAATACCTGAAAAACCAGTCGACTAGCAAGCATGAGTACTTTGTATTCTAACTTTGTATGCTAGCCTCGGTGGCCTCGGCTAGAATGTTTACTCTGACCGCCCTTGCGACCAGATTTTCTTTTGCCTTCGCTCATTACTCTGCTTCTAACATTGGTGTTGCCCGCTCGGGGTTGTTTGACTCTCTTGCCAATCGGGTCAGTTCGGGTCTGGAAACGACTCCCGTTTTTTACACGAGCAAAATGCTCACCTGGACGTTCTGGAAGCAAAGTCGCTTCTGTCATAACAGCCGGCGCTTCGTCTTTAGGTATGTACCCTTCGTATCTGTCAGCAACTACGTTGTTGTCGCCGTGATTTGCTTCTTGGGGTCTTGGCTTTGGTGCTTTGACATCAAGTTTTGTTCCATCATGTAGTTCTATTGTTATTTCCGCGCCACGTTCACTGGCTAACACGCTGTCTAGTAATTCGCCAACCTCAGGAGGCACAGTACCGCCCCTATTATACGCATCTACCATGGTTTCAACAGAATCATATCCAAACCTGCCAACCATTTCTGTCACTTGCTGATATTCTTCTTGGTTTAGCATGTCCTCGCGTGCGCCCATGGTGATTTTATCTGACACATCAACGCCAGTTTGAGCTTTGATTTCTTTAACCAATGCAGTTCTGGCCAACTCGCCTCGTTGTCCGGCCAACTCTAGGTTTTCTGCACTAGGGGTTATAAGTTGTTCGTCGCTGAGTTGTTCATCTTCCGCAGAAGCCAACCCAACTATCGAAATAGCATCAATTTTCTCTGGATGACTTAGCAGGCCTTTGTTTTGTTCTACAAAAGCTTGGACTTCGCTATTCGTGTCCTGGGCATCTGTTTGCTCAGTTTGGAAATCTTCTTCATAGGTGTTTTGAGCGTTCCCTCTGATTGCTATTTTAACCTGCGGATTAATCTCAACGTCTGAACTAATCTGTGATAAAACATCTTCAGGAGATGTGACTGGCATATTTACGGTTATCTCAGAAGCTGGAGCACCATCATGAGTCGCTTCCGTGGGCTGTATGGACTCCATGCCACCTATTCCAGCTGCAATTGCTACGGTTGTTCCTATAGCAACTAATCTGTTCCTGGACAAGCCTTCTTGACTTCCGTTTTGTACTGGGGCTTCTACTGCTTGAGGCATATTTTCAGGTTGTGACATATTTATACTTTTTATTTTTAACTAACGAATATATACTAGCAGTTTATTCCATTATTGTCAAGGATATTCTGTCTTATGATTCCACGAAAAGCAACTTAGACAATAAAATACTTGGCTCATTTGTAATACTTAGTGTTTTAGTATGTTATAATAGAGATAGTTATGTCTAGCGATGCACGCAGAGAATTATTAGATGAGCTTGGTGATCAACCTGAAGTTTCACCCATAGACCCAGATAATGCAGATTATGTTAAGCAACGTCGAAGATTATTAGGTCCAATCGCAGATATATCACACCCAGAGTTTGGGCGTGAAAATACACCAGAAGAAACCTTTGGACTTGTTGCTAATATTTCTCATCCCGACGGCAATCTCGGCGAGGTTAGAGTGATTAGCGGTGTATTGGATTCAGCAGGAGTAGTTGTTGATAGTGAGTCCTATTCGTCAGTACAATGTTAGTTGCTTTTCGTGGTTCTTATTCTACCCGTTTTACACGCCCGCAGTTTCAAGCTCGGTACTTTGAGCCAGTGCTTCGATTAATTGGTCGTCAAAAAAATCTTTGAAATATGCTTGGGCAATATTGTAACTCTCTGTTGTGCCAGAAGCTATTATGTTAATTCCGCTGAATGTATCGATAAAGCCGTTGCTCAGTACTTGTTCCGTTTGAATTGTTGGTTTTAAATTTCCGTCTAGAAATGCAAAACGCACGGCCACAAAACCCGCCCCATGTGAAATCCCTTGCGTTTGAACTGCTAGCTTTGCAGCAGGTCTTGATTCGCTTTCTAACAATACAGCAAGATTATATATATCATCTGCACCCATACTCTGTTCGTTTGCTCGTGTTGGTGTGTTTCGATTATATTCTGCAGCGCTACAAAATACTCCTGTTTCCAAAAAGGCCATCCTACTACCTTAGTTTGTTTCAAATTTTATGCAAGCAATAGCATTTCGTATTGGTTCGATGTAGCACTGAGGTTTATTTGCTGTCTTGGAGCTCTTTTGAAATCAGATTTCCAAAATATTTCATTCCCTTTTCTGTAATTCTTACCACTTTTACGCCTGGGTGCAAACGCTCACCAGAGTTTTTTGCATTGACTTCGTGCTGAGTTGATGTCACGGGAACTGCTTCTAGCAATTTAGCCTCTTCGAGCAGACCGTATACAGTAGATACATCGGGGCCATCATAGTCATCAAGTGCCGAAGAATGAGAAAACTCCCACCAAGTAAGTCCATTGTCAGGGCATTCTTCAAAAACCGCATTTGCGAACACCGACAATACTTCTAAATCTGCGTGTTTTTCCCTTGTATCGTTTCCCATAAAAATTCAATTTCTTATAGAATCATACTCTCTGCAAACGCTCTAAACAAAAGCAGTATAAACTTCCATATGAACAAATTTGCTTATCGCATCAATCAACGAACGTAAGCAGACAAAATCAAAACAACTGGCAAAGAGCTGATGTAGAGTGCTTGGTTGAGTATGTCTTCACGTCTGTTGTACTTAAACAAAAACATATACCATGCCCAAATCAAAACAACAGAAAAAACTAGTGCAATCGTTCTGACAATTGGCGAGATACTAGGTGTCATGCCGATTATTATCAATTCTGGTACAAACAAAGCCACCGACCAATACGATGCCCACCTATGAATTGTTTTACTTAGTCCCCTAGTCTCCGGAATTATTCCGGCTACGAAGTGCCCTCCCAAAGTAAGTATGACCAAAACTCCAAACACATAGGGCATCCCATAGTATGGTATAAACCACTTAAATAAAAACAACAGATACAGAATAGTCTCCAAAATAACCAACACAGCAAACAACTTTCGAGTCGTAGCGTTTGTAGAAGCATGCAAACTAATCGTTAAGTGTCTACCTCCCCACCATTTACGAATCATAATCAACACAACAGACCAATATATAACAAATGCAATCAACACAAAATGTCTAAAAATACTATCCGTCATCTTGATTCAATTGTACCAGTTGTTTATTCTTCAATCGTTTTTAAATTGTGCCTGTCTAAGTCTACAATGATAAAATTGGCGTTCATAATTTCCTCAGGGGGTTCAAACTCTGAATAATCTTTTCTGCCGCTAGCAACCTCAAGCAAAAAATAGCCCGATATTGCATGTCCAACTACAAGGACCGAGTCTACGCGCGCTACTGTTTCAATTTTTTTAAGAGCTGTTTTCACTCTCGCAGTAGTTATATCATGCGCTTCCACGTTATGCTCATTATTTACGACATAGTAATAGTTTGAATCATGCTGCTTTTTTCTACCTTTTAAATCGCCCAAACCTCTTTCTCTTAATTCATCAATGATTTTTATTTCGCCTTGATTTATACCTAGAGCAGTTGCAATTGTTTCCGCCGTTTGTCTGGCTCTTCGCAATGGCGAACAGACTATAGTTTTAATATTTAGTTTGGCGATTTCCATAGCCGTAATTTTTGCTTGTTCAATGCCCAAGTCAGTTAGGGGCGTATCATCCACTGCTATGGTTTTGTTGGCATTGGCAGTGCTCTGCCCATGTCTTACAAAAACAAACTTTTTCATCTTGGTTCAATTGTAAATATAAGGTCTTTGATTTTGATGCGGTCTTGTTTGGTGGTGTCGCGGTTGCGGACTGTTACAGTGTCGTCCTCTAGGGTATCGAAGTCTACTACTACGCAGTAGGGGGTGCCTATTTCGTCTTGCCTGCGGTATCTTTTGCCTATGTTGCCGTTGTCGTCATACATGACGTTTCCAAGCTCTTTTTTGAGCATTTCGTAGACTTCCCTAGCCTTGGCTACTAGTTCTGGTTTGTTTTTTAGCAGTGGGCTTACGGCAACTTTTACAGGAGCGATGTTGGCTGGCAGCTTCAAATACGTACGCTTTTCTCCGTTTTGCTCATCCTCAGCATATGCAGAAACCAGTACTGCCATAATTGCCCGTTCCACTCCAAAGCTTGGTTCAATCACATGTGGTACGTATGCATTACTACCGTCTTTTGGTCGGTATTCCATATTTTTGCCTGAAGCTTTTTGGATGTTTTGCAGGTCAAAATCCGTGCGATAAGCCAGCCCAAGTAACTCATCTTTGCGGTGCGGAAAGTCAAATTCAAAGTCAATTGTACGTTTGCTGTAGTGTGCGCGGTCGGCTTCTGGTACTTCAGTTTCATGAATTTTGTCTTTTGGCACACCAATTGCGTCTAGAAACTTGTATACGTTTTTTACCCAATTATCAAATTCTTTTTCCCAATTGTCAGGATGTACAAAATACTCTATCTCCATCTGTTCAAACTCCCTGCTACGAAACACAAAGTCACGTGGAGATATCTCATTTCGAAACGCTTTTCCCTGCTGAGCAATGCCAAATGGCACGTCTGGGTAGAACGCATCTACAACATTTTTGTAGTTAGTAAATATCCCCTGTGCCGTTTCTGGACGCAGGTAAATGAGATTTGCCTTTCCGGATTCCGCATAGGCCATGGGACTTCCATCCGCAAAGCTCATTGATTCGCCACCTTCATACGACATTATTTGCCCCGTTGGACCTGCAACGGTTTCAAACATCATATTAAAATCGCGTGGTTTACTAAGTGTTTTGTCTTTACCGCAAACTGGACATGCATCGCCTTCTATATGATCGGCTCTGAGGCGTGCTTTGCAGTTACTACATTCCACTAGCGGGTCGGTAAATGTATCTACGTGACCGCTGGCTTGCCAGACTTTTTGATTCATAAGTATCGCTGCATCTACTCCGTACATGTCGTCGCGGTCATCTACAAACATCTTCCACCACAAGTTCATAATGTTTTTCTTGAGAGCGAGCCCCAACGGACCGTAGTCCCAGGTACCACTCAAACCACCATACACATCTGACCCAGGAAAAATAAATCCCCTGCGTTTGCATAGCGAAACAATATCTTCTAGCTTTACTTCACTCATATTACGAGTGATTATATCTGAAACCTATCTGTACGTATAGTGCCTATGCTGGGTGTTCGCCAGTATTGTCTTGGGGTGTGATAACCGGAATCTCGCTAGTGATTGCTTCGAGTCTGGCAACCGCAGGGTGCTCCCCAGTAATGGCTTGGGTTTCTACTGTCGCTTGATGTGCACCATCAACTGTCACAATATTAGCGTCTGAAGCCACTTTTCCGAGTATATCAGCTTTTGTTTTTTTACGCGCCTCTCCAAGTTCATGCTGTGCAAGACGAGCTTCGATTAAATCATCAACCGCCGCTTTACCGTTTATTCTGTCATAACTTTTAGGACTTAACATTTTGTTTCCTTGTTGTATTTGCTTTTCACAATTTACATACTATCACATTACAATACGTATGTCAATAGTGCCGTACCCCTAAGTTCTCACATGATTTGGGAGTATCGTTTGAATTAGAGCTTGGACGGGCTTAATTAGTTTTTCAACCCCCGTTACTTTTTGTAGAATTTCTGGTTTGTTACCGCTAAAGACTAGTCGTAGAAATTTTATGTGCTCTGCCTGATAAACTCCTTCCCGGCTAGGACTAAATGCCATATCATCATACGAAAACACATATTTATCGTCTTTATTAAGTGGCTTTCCGGCCGAGTCACTGCGCAAGCTAGGCGTGTGACCAGCTATTCGTAGCAATTGAGAGTAAAACCATAATTTGACTAGGTTTTTATCAATTTTGGAGTTATTTAGAGCCTCATACGCTTCAATTAAAAGTTCAAAATATTCTTGCTCTGGTTGGTCTTCGGTAACTTTGTGCAAAAGTTTAATCAGTTCGTAGCCCAGCATAGTCCTGTCTATGTCTTGGGCAATGTTTTCATAATATTTTATCAATCTAGAAGTAGTTAGTGTGCAGAGCGTTCCTTTGCCCTGGATGTAACCGATTTCCGAGACGCTAAATAGTTCAATTCCCCCTGCCATTTTGGATTTACTTTTACGTACGCCTTTGGCAAGAACACTTACTTTTCCATGTTCTGGCGTGAGTAAAGTCAATATCCTGTCAGCTTCTTGATAATTAGTTCTGGTCAACACTACAGCTCTGGTAATAGTTTGTTTCACGACACCAACGCAAATTGATTTACAGCCTGAACCAACTGCATTGTGCTAGTTTTTGGTTTGTATAACACAGCTTTTACTTTGAGTTGCTCAAATGACGCACCAAATATTTCATCCTGTGCTTTAGCGTTTATAGTATGCACAATGACCGGTATGTGTTGCCATTCTGGGTATGACGCGATTTCGTACAAAAACTCAATTCCGTTATGCACGCCCAACTGTAGTTCCAGAATTATCAAATCCGGTAGACCACCAGAAGAGGATTCATCCAGTTCGTCGAGCGCTGTTTGAGCAGTGCGCTTCCAAACCACATCATAATTAGTGTCCTGTAGTGCGGACTGAACTGCGCCTCCCAAAATTTGGTCTGGTTCCACAAGCAAAATTTTCACTTCAGAACTCATCTTAGCATAATTTACTGGTCAGAAACCGAGCAATTCTTGGACGAAAATACAGTAGCGCAAGGAAGCATAACCATAGTTATGTTGACGAGTGATGCTGGATTTGCAGTCAAGAATCTGCCAGTTTATGGCAGTAAAGCTATGCTTGGACGAGTTCTAATAATTGTAGTTGATGACTGGGCGGTAACAAACTGCCTATGCCTGAAAGCGTGCGGTGACGATATGCTCTAAGCGGTGCGTGTATCTGTTCGCTCAATTTATCTGCTATCGCTAGCCCAGCACCTCCCGTAAGCCCCAGTGACGGAACAACTTGAGTTGCCCTACCGTGAAGCTCTCTAGTGAGTTGCAGTGCGCGCTGTGAAAGACCCAAATGACTACTAAACGCCCCAACCACAATTCCGCGGGAGCTACTGTGTGTTCCAAGGACTAGATGTCGTGGTATGTCCAAGTCATCTGCGCTGGCTTCAATCAAGCTCGCGCCAAGCAGGGTCAACATGGTCCGTAGGCTGTCTCTATGTGCCATTATTGGCACGCCTCTGCCCTGTTGATCAATTTCTAAAGTGTAGTCCCACTGTTTGGCAAACGGCTGCAAAGCTACTGCTACATCATACAAAATAGCACTAGAGGTAACTGGCTCTAGTAGTAGTTTGACTTGATTCTGGGAGTGGGCCTGAGAATATGCATCTACTAGTCGCAGAGCATGCTCGCTGACTGCCGAAATCCTAGGAAGTTGTGACTCCCCTGCTAGTTCACTCAGTCGTGCAATTTGAAGTAACGGCACTTTTAGCTGTTCTGCTAGTGCCGTAAATAATTGATCTTCTGGGCTCCCATATACCAAGGCACTTCCCTCGCCTTACATACCAGAAATTATACCATCATTGAACAACAAACTTCTACGGAACAAACTTCAGGTTGGCTAATATTATATTGTCAAAATCACCTACAAACTGTTGTGATTCTGTATATATTTTTATGGTTTTATCCCTGCTTGGTAGTACAACCATGACTCCTTGCTTGTCTTGGCTTAGTTCTCCAGTCACTCTCGCGCCTGGGGTGCCCGGTACGTTTTTTGCACTATATGGCGTAACTGTGACTTTTCCTGCCTTTACCTTGGAGTCGTACTGTTTCATTTCCTGTTCAAATGATTGATTTGTCACCTCCAGTCGTAGCGCAAATGCCGTTTGTCCCTGTGTATCTGGAACAAAACTAGGGTGAAAAAACCCATTTATTGGTCTTGCACCTTTGTCAGTTTCGGTCACGAACGCACTCCAGGTTTTTGGATATTGAATTTCAATACTGCCGAATGCCGCTGGACCAAGGTAGGTTTTCAGCGGATTTTTTTCTTTTTCAGTAAATTCGTTGTCTTTTCTGGTTGATTCTTTTTCTACTGCAATCGTTACGGCTGCATCAGATTTTTTGTCTGAATTGTTTTTATAGTCTTGCTGAGAGCTATACGCCCAATAACCAAATCCCAAAGCCCCAAGTAGCAAAAGCACGCACAAAATAAGCGATATCAACAAAATCAGAGATTTTTTAGACTTTTTAGCCTTCATAGAGTGCGCCTCTATTGGCTCGGGTGATACCGGGTATGGTTGAAATGGTTGATTATGCTGTTGCGGTGGCATACCGCTAATGTTAACGGAGTTAGCGTTAGAATTCAACGTGTTTTGGGATTAATTATACTTATACAGGTATAGTCCGTTCAATTCCTTGACAGGTTTTTTGCCCGGAATCTGAAAAGCAAAACTACAAACCTTTAGAGAAACAGTCTTCCTAGATTTCATCTCCAGCGTAATTTTTGTATCCAACTTTTTCATATAAGGATTCAGTAGAAATACGTAAATTGCATCTGTTACAGGCAGCTTCACTCTCCAATAATTTCCCCAATGAACTTTGATATATTTGCGATATTTCCAGTTTATAAGCATGCTCCAAACTACCAAGACAGGGTTCAGCTCATAGCCGATGGCGTATATTTTGCGCTCAGCTGCAGCACGCAATATTCGCCCATCCCCACTTCCCAGTTCCAACAATGATTGACCTGGTTTCATGTCTAATAAGTTGAAAATATCTGGTGTACGGGCTTTCAAAGTCGGCAAAAAAGGCGCCCCAAAAGCAATTACAAAACTAAATATCAAAACAAAAAACACTCCAAGCAAAATCAGCCAGGTCATTGTTTGATGTGTTCTATTTTGTTTTTGGCTGTTTTTAGGTAGTTTTCCAGTTGTTCGACCAGCTTTTGGCCCTTTTTGTACAAATCCAAAGCTTTGTCTATGTCCAAACCATCAGATTGCAGTTGTTCCAGAACATCGTCGAGCTCTGTCTGCATTTGCGTATAAGATTTTATAGTTGTCATGCCTTATAGCTTACCTTATTTATCGTTGCTTGAGCATTGCCATCACCAACTTCAAGAGAAACATCATCACCCACGCGCAGTTTTTTTATTGTTTTTACTGCGACGCCGTTCATTCTAACTATTGCATAGCCTCGGCTCAAAGCCGATTGTGGGTTTAGGATATCAAGTATCTGGGACTTTTTTTGTAACATCTCAACGCTATTTATATACACAGTATCCACTCTGTTTACCATGTCCAAAGTCACTTTTCGGAAATATTCTAGCTGTGATTTGAAAAGACTTTTCAGAGCAGTTGATAGTTGTGCATTGGATTGTTTGAGCAATGTCAGCATATGCTTTTTGTCTGGCACCAACAGCTCGGCAGCATTTGACGGCGTACTAGCACGCAAATCAGCTACAAGCTCAGCCAAACTAGTGTCTATTTCGTGACCGATCGCTACAACAGTTGGAATACGGCTTCCGGCTATTGCCCGAACTATTTGTTCACTACTAAAAACCGCCAAATCATCAGCACTTCCCCCTCCGCGTGTGATTACCAAAACTTCAGGCAACAAGGGCATTTGATTAATGTGGTTGATCGCCTGGACTATACTTTCAATTGCCGGCTCTCCCTGCACCTGAACGTCATAGTGGCTTATTTTTACCCCTCCCCAACGAGCACCAAGGATTTTTACAAAATCAGCATAGGCTGCAGATTCTTGGGAAGCGATTAGGCCAATCGCTTGTGGAGAGTATGGTATTGGACGTTTGCGCGAATCATCAAACAAACCTTCTTTGTCCAGTTTTTTAAAAAGCAAATCAGAAGCGCGCTTTATACTGCCTTCGCCCACCGGTAATACTGACTGCAAATTTAGGCTAAAGTTATATAGAGGGTGCATGCGCGGATTTGCCGCAATCCGCACTATCATGCCTTCTTCGAGTGGTCCTGGAAGCATATATACAGTGCCGAAACATTTCACACTAGCCTGGTCGTCTTTTACGTCAAAATACACCCATTTGCCACGACTGACTCGCAAATTTGCCAGCTCGCCTTCGATAGTAACGATTGGGTACGCAAAATCCAATGTCTGGTTCAAAACCGCTACAAAATCACTCGGCGAAAATACTATCTCCTGCATGTCATCCACTCTATCAATTCCCCCCATTTCAGCCAATTCACATTTCCCCCCTCTGTAAAAGGTCGGACCTTTTGAAGTGTTATTTTTGTGATTTCGTTTTTGGTTCTAGTTTTATGGATTCTTTTATCTCTTCGGCAGATGTGTCAGCATGCAAATTCCTGTGGTAAAAATAATATCCTGGTGGCAATTGTGCCGACATGTTGACCACGCGATACATAATAGTTACCGGCAAACTAAGAGCAGCCGGAACACCACCAGCCGCCAAAACAGCAGTCATTAGAGCTTCATATATTCCAATTCCGCCTGGCAGAATAGATACAAGTCCGGCAAAATTTGCTACAGCATAAGCCAAAATTATTGCTCCAGGGTTCACTACTTTACCAAACGCCAAATATACCACAAATATAGCAGCGATTTCGGTAATACTGGCAAAAAGCGCATACAGTAACGGCTTGCGGAGCACTTGGAGATTGCGCCTGATATGCATATAGTTTTCATGCAATTCGTGAAAAGTATTGCGCGCTATTTCTATGTTGAATGTTTCTGGATTTTTCCGTCTGAATATATGTATAAGACGGTTTAACAATCTTGTGATGCTAGTAAAAAATTTATCAATCCGGGTTTTGCTACCTACAATAAACGCCAAAACAAAAGTGCCCATTAATAGTAAAGTCGCCAATGAACCCGCCACAAGGAGAATCAAATCATTTGCCTGACCGCCAATTGCTAACGAAAGCAGTCCTAAAAATAGCAATATTTGAAATGCCACGAATATCAAAATAAATCTCATCAATTGCACCAATGTAGCTTGGGCGGTAGAAATCTTTTCGCTCTTTAATCTGATGCTTAGATAAGAAAACCCGCTTACGCCCCCACTGGGAAACACGCTATTTACTAGATTCAACTCCAGACTTAGGCGCATCATTGACCGAGTACGAAAACGCTCCCCCATAACTCTGAAAAGCCCCTGGTATAGTTTTCCTTGCGCCAGATGATTTAATAGCTCCAGTGGAATTACCAAAAGCACTAAAAAAGTATTTACACTGCCAAGATTTTCCAATGTATCAGCTAATTGCTGTCGCACGGCATATGCCAGAAGACCCAATGCCAAAATGGTTACAATTGTTAACGCCAATTTCCAGCGTCTTTGCCGCTCCTTTTCACTCATTGATATTTATTATATCAAGGTACATAGGACTTTCGTACATTTACGTAGAGAACAGGGTGCATATAGTTGAAGCGAAAACTGTCTAGCTTATGGAAGGGTAGCTGTAGCTACACTGAGATGAGATAGATAGTTTGTAGCTAGCTATCTGTGGTCTGTTACTGCGGTGATGAACGAAAGTCCTATATACTGATATGCATGACACAATCTGTTGCAATTCTAGGCAGACAGCCTGCGTTAGGGCTTGCCGAACTTGAAAGTCTATACGGTGCTGACGTAATTAATCCTATCGGCTCACAAGCCACAATAATTGATGTTGATCCTTGCTTATTAGCATTTGATCGGCTTGGTGGTTCGGTAAAATTTGGGAAGTTGCTGACTGTTTTGGACACTACCGATTGGAAAGAAATCGAAAAGTTCTTAGTAAAAGTTTCGCCAGAACATTCTAGTCGCATGCCAGAAGGCAAAATGCAGTTAGGCTTAAGCGCAATAGGCCTAAACGTTACCCTAAAACAAATGCAAATAACTGGCCTAAATCTCAAAAAAGCCATTCGTCAGACTGGTCGCTCGGTTCGTCTAATACCAAACAAATCCTTGGAGCTAAACACTGCCCAAGTACTACATAACCACCTGACAGGACCTACAGGATGGGAGTTATATTTTATTCGTAGTGGGCAGCAAACATACATAGCCCAGACCATAAAAATTCAAGACATAGAAGCGTACGCCGCGCGCGACCAAATGCGCCCCAAACGAGATGCCAAAATCGGTATGCTTCCGCCCAAACTTGCCCAAATAATTATAAATCTAGCTGTCGGCAAGCTACCAGAAGAAAAATTAACTTCTATTTGCGAAATTCCTGCTGGAGACACGATTCCCCGCCCGCAACTTGACCAAACAATCTTGGATCCATTCTGTGGCACGGGCGTCGTACTCCAAGAAGCTC
Source organism: Saccharimonadales bacterium (SeqCode) (assembly GCA_038206875.1). Classification (GTDB taxonomy): domain Bacteria; phylum Patescibacteriota; class Saccharimonadia; order Saccharimonadales; family JBBQAJ01; genus JBBQAJ01. The sequence continues at coordinate 85,204 of JBBRAK010000001.1, read as the reverse complement.
TACTGATGGGCTATAACGCCCTAGGAACAGATTTAGAGCCCCGTATGACAGAATATAGCCAAACAAACCTGCAGTGGCTCGTTTCTAAATTTCGTATGACGGGTAGCAAGTTTCAAATTAAAACAGCAGATGCCACAAACTACGCATGGGAAGGAATTGATTTTGTAGCATGTGAAACATACCTCGGCAGACCGTTTTCCGCACTGCCCAAACCAGAAATCCTCCGCGAAGTCATGTCTGACGTAGACACAATACATAAAAAGTTCCTACAAAACATTGCCCGGCAAACAAAACCTGGATTTCGAATGTGCATTGCAGTCCCCGCCTGGAAAACAAAATTTGGATTTTCACACCTTAAAGTCCTTGATAATCTGTCAGAATTGGGGTATACTCGTGCGGTATTTACTCATGTGGACAGTGCGAACCTGATCTATCACAGACCAGAGCAAATCGTAGCCCGTGAGCTAGTCGTTTTAACAAGAAAATAGTTGCATATATTTGCGAAAGATTCTCTTTCGCGAGTGCAATGCAAGGCAGAACAGAGCAACGGAGTGAGCCGTACTATAGGTACGGTGAATGAGTAGCGGAAGTTCTAACGCGGCAGTGTGCCGCGAAGGAGAATCGAATGTCACACGTAAAAGCAGGCGGAACTAGCAAAAACAACCATGACTCACCTGGTCAACGACTTGGTGTCAAACTTTTTGGTGGTCAAGCAGTAAAAACTGGCCAAGTTATCATCCGTCAAACAGGTAGCACAAAAAGAGCTGGTAACGGTACTTTCCTATCTCGAAACTTTACCATCCATGCAGCCAAAGACGGCATAGTTAAATTTTCTCAACGTCGAGTCCGCCACTTCACCGGCCGAACCACCTACCGAACCGAAGTCACCGTAGAATAGCTTCCCAATATTCATTTATAATTAGATTTGTGTTATTTTTCAAACATTCTATGATTGTCATAATCATAATTATCGGATTCGTCGGGATATCGTCGTCTAAAATTTTCACTTCCTATTTTAGCTAATGCCTCTGGACTACCATAGTGTAAAAAGGATTCGACGGAAAGGCCATCGTTGTCTTTCAGTGTATCCCTGATTTTATCAACGTACTCATCAAACCTTGCCTCAACTTTATCTGAGCCATGTTTTAATTTTGCCTTTTGATATAATTTTTGAAAATGAGCACTTAAAGACCCCCCATTATGATCAACAATAGCCTTAAGATAGGGTGAAGCGTTTTCATCAGTTGCATAGTTACTCGGGATAACCGTCAGTACATCTAACAGCCCATCCAAACCCATGTTTATTGAAATTTCTGTTAGAAAACGTTCTTCATCATAGGGTTTGTCTCCCTTTTCAAAGTTTGATTCTACATTAAAGTCATGCATGACTCCTATGCCCCTAAATAACTTTTTTATTTCTAAGTAGCCGTGTTTATTTCCTGAAAAATGTTCTGCTCGTAGCTCTTCTAATGCAATCCCCAACCCAATATGTTCGTCGAGCAATAGTGACTTCTGAGTATGCGTAAATTCATGCTCTACCATAGCTAAATCACGCAACCTATCATCTTCGCTAAAATAACTCGATCTTTCTTCATCTGTGTACAGTACTTTCTCGGCTGTTGGTAACGCTAAGCAGAGAAATACTGAACCATCACTAAACGTGGAAACCCATGCTGGAGCAAAAGTGCCCTCTCGTCCCAAACCAGCATTAAATGCCTTACCGTTTGCTTTGAGGCCTTTCACATACTCACCTCTAAAATTGTTTTCGCTAACTCTAGAACTAAATTCTTCATGTGATAGCTGTTCCTCACCAAAATCAACATATGGTATCAAGCCATAAGACTGTACTCCACCTTCAGAATCTATGCTTAAAACTTTTACTTCATACGGCATTTCGTCAGTAATTCCTAGGCGTGCTCTCAACGGATCGAAAGCTTCCCCACGTAAAAACTTATCCATATCCTTGGTCACTTCAGGTTGCGTGAACTTGTCATGTACTGCCTTAGCTTTTTCATCTGACACACCTAACGTTTCCATTGAGGAAATATATTGTTCCGCATAAGTAGTCTGTGGGCCGACAGCTAGCATTACCAAATCTGCCACATACTCTAGTTCACCTGCTTTTTTTACGTGTGTTGTCTCGGATTTATTCACTCGATTAAGTTTGTCGGCAATTGCCGTCAACACTAACTTAGGTTTAGGTTGTTCAAATACGTCATCATCAATGCCAAATTCATCTCGGAGTACATCAAGAGATTGTGCCACTCCCACCTTATCTTCAATCGGGATGCCAGACTCCGCCAGCCCATTTATCATGTTCATTGAATCAAGATGTTGATGTCCTAAATTTTCACCCAATGGAAGGGCTTGTTGTTGCTCTGTTGCGGTGATTTCTGCTTGAAGCTTTATTTCTGTCATTTTTGTTTTTGCTTAACAGAGATAATAATAGCATAAACGGGTTGAATAGTCAATTACATTTTACAGATATAGTAAAGTAGCTGTTTTTGGCTGCTTTGACTGTTTTTTGGACTATACGCCCAGGTGGTTTTTGATTTTGTCTACTACGTCAGCAATAACTACTTGAGACTTTACTAAATAATCATCAACTCCCAGAGACATGGCACGTTCTTTGTCGCTGTCCTGGCTCAGCGCCGTCAGCATGATGACTTTTACATTTAGCGTTTGTGGGGTGTTGCGCAGTATGTCCAGCACATCAAATCCACTAACTTTTGGCATCATGACGTCAAGCAAAATCAGATCAGGTTTGTATTCAATCGCAGCCGCTAGAGCTTCTTCACCGTTTGGTACACGGCGTAAGTCAAAGCCCTCTGCCTGCAATCGAACCTGATATACGCTAGCCAGAGCATCGTCATCCTCGACTAGTAAAATCTTTTTAGGATGAGCTGTTGTAGTCGTTGCTTGTGATTCATCTGCTTGTTGTGTTTCATCCGTTGTTGGTACTGAGTTATTGTCTGCAACTGGTTCTGGGGCTGGTTGTGATGTTTGTTCGTCCATGGAGCTAATGTTACATTAGCCTTGTTCAATTTTCAATGGTGAAAGAGACTGAACTTACGCGAAATCGCTCATTCCAAGGTCAAATCAGCTCGAGTTGGAAGTGATTTGTCTGCAGGATAGGTACCTGTTGGTACATAGAGAGAAGACAGACTGCTACCAGCTGAGATTATTTGACCTGGGGATGGGGGAGGTTTGGGTATGTCCAGTATAATTACTTGCCAATAATCGCTCGCACAAAACCGTCAAACATAGGATGCGGTCTGTTAGGACGAGATTTGAACTCTGGATGAAATTGACTTGCCAAGAAAAACGGATGTTCCGTTCCCTCAATAATCTCTACCAAATTGTTCTCTGGGTTTACGCCCGTCGCACGAATACCCCATGATTGATATTGGTCAACATAGCTGTTGTTACACTCTCCCCTATGTCGATGTCGTTCCACAATCTTTGTAGTCCCGTAAATCTTGGCCACTAAACTTTCTTTTTCAAGTTCGCAGTTATAGTTTCCTAGACGCATAGTCCCACCGGTGTTTAGTTTGCCTTTTTGGTCTGCCATGGTGGTTATCAACAAATCTTTTCCGTCTGGGTTTAGTTCAAATGTAGTAGCGTCTACAATCCCGGCATTTCTAGCAGCAGCAATAACTCCCATTTGAAGCCCTAAGCAAAGTCCCAAATACGGAGTCTTAGATTTCAATGCATATTGAGCAGCCTTGATTTTGCCCTCTAGGCCCCTCACACCAAAGCCACCCGGAACAACGACTCCATCAAACACCTCAAGAGATGACACTATATCTGCGCCTTCATGGTCAAATTTCGATGCATCAATCCATTTAATATCGATTTTTGCGCCGTTATTCCATCCAGCAGACTTCAAGGCCTCAAAAACAGACATATATGTATCTGTGTTGTCCATGTATTTAGCCACGAATCCGATTTTTACCGTTTGTTTATGGTTTGCTGTTGCCATTTTAACCACCGAGCGCCAATCCTTTAGGTCTGGCCTCTTCGCTTTCAGACCCAAACTTGCAACAATCACATCAGCAATCCCAGAATCTTCCAGCGTAAGTGGCACTTCGTATATACTATTGGCGTCCGGCAAAGAAACAATTGAATCATCCGGAACACCACTAAACAAGCTCAATTTTTCTATCACTGATTTGTTAGCCGAAGACTGACTACGTGCCACCAATATATCTGGAGCAATCCCCAAACCTCGCAGTTCTCTGACAGAATTTTGTGCTGGTTTGGTTTTTAGTTCGTTGCTGGCCAATAAATATGGCAAGTATACAACGTGTACGTATGTACAGTTTTCCAGCCCAACTTTTAATCCCAACTCTCTAATTGCCTCTATAAAAGACACTGACTCAAAGTCACCAACCGTACCTCCAATTTCCACAATGTGTACGTCGTAATTAGCTCCCGCATTTACAATCCAATCCTGAATTGCCCCCGTCAGATGAGGAACTATTTGCACGTCATCACCATCAAACTTTCCAGCTCTTTCGTCTTGGATTAGCTTCAACAGCACTCGACCGCTCATCAGACTACTTGCACCAGTCATTTCTTCATCTACAAATCGTTCATAATGACCCAAGTCCAGGTCTGTTTCAGCACCATCACGAGTCACAAAACATTCACCATGTTCACGTGGGTTCAATAACCCCGCATCAACATTTAAATACGGATCGCACTTTTGCAAGTTTACTTTAAATCCACGAGATTTTAAGAGGTTGCCAATCGAAGCGGCTGTTATACCCTTTCCAAGTCCGGAAAGCACACCACCAGTAACAAATATATATCTAGTCTGACCTTTTGCCACGACTCACTTCCCTCTATAATTTACATTGTTGATACTAACAGATTAGACCCCTAGTAGTAAAGTCCAAATTCAAATCTATAAATCCCCTTAGACTTACCGGAATATTAACTACCGTACTAGTTGGTCATTAAAGATGCTTTGGCGGACTCTAGCTGGTTGTCTATGCCGGACTTGAACTTTGCATCGTCATACTTAACCTCGGTGTCAGGTTTTATGCCATCTTTGTTGATGTTTACGCCATTCGGTGTAAACCATTTGGCGATAGTTACTTTTAGTACGCTACCATCTCCAAGCTGTTCAAGTTGTTGGACGCTTCCTTTTCCAAAACTTTTTTCACCAAATAATTTTGCCACACCGTTGTCGTGCAGTGCGCCTGCCGTAATCTCACTTGCACTTGCACTACCTTCGTCTATCAAAACAACTGTCGGTATACCTGCCAGGACAGGAGTGTCTTGAGATTTGAATGTTCTCGTCACTAAACCATCTCGTTTTTCATCTAGAACTGTTTTGCCCGGAGCAAGCCACAAGCTACTTACCGAAACCGAAGAGTCCAAAAGCCCACCGGGATTGCCTCGAACGTCCAAGACTACCCCCTTAACGCCTTTGTCCTTGAACTCTCTAGCCACTTTATTGGCAAGCTCACTGGTGTCGTCACCAAACCGTGAAATCTTCATATATCCAATGTTTCCATCCAAAATCTTACTCTCTACACTAGGAATAGTTATGGTATCTCTGATTATATCTAGGTCAATTTGCTCTGTTTTATTACGAACAATTTTGAGTTTTACTGTTGTGCCCTTTTCACCTCGTATTTTGCTCACAGCGTCCGTTATTGATATCCCCTGGGCAGATTCACCATTGATTTCAATCACAACATCCCTCGGCCTAAGGCCTGCTTTTTCAGCTGGAAATCCAGAAATAGGTGCAATGACAACTATATTTCCCTTGTCATCTTTTCCGAGCTCGGCACCAATTCCACTAAATGTACCGTTTAACTGTTCGTTAAACTCAGAAGTTGCCTTAGAATTTAGATACTCAGTGTATGGATCACCGGCGGCTGAGGCTAAGCCGGATTTGATTCCATCAAGCAATTTTTCTGTGTCTAGCTGTCCGTCGTATTCTTTTCTAAGAGTGTCGTAAACTTTTTCTACAGAACTGTAGTCTAGGTTATTTGGCGAATTTTTCTGTATACTCCTGCGCAACAATTGGTCTTTGTTGATAACAATTGTGCCATTGCCAATCCCGAAACCACCCAAAAATATCAGACCAGCAGTTACTGAATACCCTAGTGTTTTTACTATTTGGCTTTTTCGCCTTGGTTTACTGTGTGTAGTTTTCGGCAATTGCACAAAAGCCCCCCATTTATTGATGATAGAAATCAGACCAGCTCATTATACATGAGTAATCTACTCCTATTTCAACTAATAGTGGCTGGTTGTGCTTTCTAATCTCGTCTTATAACTAAGGTGCTTCGGGCGGTTTTGGTGCATTTGGATTAGGGAACGGACCACCGACTACATCGCCTGTTACTGGGTCTACTTCATTGTAAGTTTGTGAATCTTCACTTGCAACGTATGTGGAAGCAGGACCATCTTGTGCATCGCCCCCTGCCGGACTGGTGTAGTGATTAGCTACTGGAGAGTTTCAACTGGTAAACCAGCTTGTGCTGTTGCTTCTGCGGTTTGTTCAGCCGCTTGTTCAGCTGCAACTGTAGCTGCCTGTTTCTCCGCTTCTGCTTGTAATGTAGCCTGGTCGGCAGCTGTTTGTAACGCTGGTTCCACAGGTGTTGCAGTCTCGACCGGTTTTCGATCAGGACTTGGTGCCCCAGCTGATTCGACGCGCTCACTTGTGATAGGTTTATCAGCGCCATAGTGAATCCCAATACCCGCAGCTAATGCTAAGGCTGTTGCAGCTATGCCCGCTCCAAAAGCTTTGCCTTTTGAGACTTTAGGTTTTTTGTCTGGTTCCGACGTAGGTTGTTCTGTCATGATTTATTCCTTGTTTAACAATATTTATATTTTTGTATTGTAGCCCTAGTCTATCACATTACTCTCCCAAAGTCAACCGCATTTCTTGGAAATTTATACTTATGGGAAGTGGATGAAGTTTAGGCCAGATGCTGAAATTCGCTTTTCGCTATATCTACCATCTAGGCCGGCATTGTACTGACTTATATATATGGTTCCATCGCCATACACATGTTCTACATACATTACATGACCGAGTCCGCCAGCGTTTGTTTGTGCAATATCACCTTCTCTAGGGTTGCCATCTACTGGAATTCCCGCTGCTCGGGCGTTGTCATCCCACTGGTTTGCATTACCATGACCACCCCAATATGGCATGTATCTGCCAGATGCCGCTACTTTAAAGGCGGTGTAACTTACGCATTCTCGGTTGTACATGCCCCAAGTGTCTATGCTGTAGTCAAGCGGATAGTTACAGCCCCATACACCGCCAGGACCAGGCGCACTTCCAGGGTAACCACCACCACATGCTGGACCTGAGCCAGGTGAACCACCCAAAAATCGTGCGTTCGCAATCAACTGTTGTCTACGGAGTTCATTAATGTTTGCGTTGTTGGCTTTAATCTGTGCGCTATATTGGTTTTTTTGATCTTGGGTATATGCAAGTAGACCCGCCTGTTGCGCTTGAGTTGCACCAAGTTGATTGTTCATAGTCTGTTGGTCGACCAAAAGTTTTTCTACTTGAGTTTTCTGTTCTCGAAGTTGGGCTTTTAGCTCTGTTATTTTGTCTAAAGTAGTTTTGATCTTTTCCTGAACACTTGTTCTATATTGCTGTTTGTCCAAAAATTCACTTAAGTTTTTGCTGGAAGCGAGCATTTCGAGCGTACTTATGTCGCCTTCTACGTACATTGCTTTTATGTTGATTCCAAGAAGCGCTTTTTGTTTGTCGAGCTCTAACTGAGCATCCACAATCTGCTTTTCCAAATCGTCTCTTTTGGTTTCTGTATCACGAATCTGTGTTCTTATGGCATCTATTTGGCTTTGTAGTCTGTTTATTTCGCCCTGATATGAGTCTGCCTGGATCTGTAACTGCGCTACGTTTGCTTTGTTATTTTTGTTTTCGGTTTGGATTTGTTTTATCTGTTCATCAAATACATCTGCCCGTACCATTGGTGAAATAACAACCCCACCAATCAATAGCACTGCAACAACGAGCGTCAAAAAATTGGACTTAACTGATTTTATTTTGTTTAACATTTTTGTTTGGTTTTTTACCGTAAGCATAATACCACGACCCCCGACAAAATGCAATACTTCAAATCCCTGCTTTGCGGGAGTAACAAAAATTTTCCTGATAATCAATTTTCTTGAGGCCAAAAACCCCACCCTTCTTTTTTAGAGCATACTTATTAAGTCGTTATTATTTTTATTTACTTGATTTGAATTTGAGATACCGCCTGGTAGCAATTGTGGAAGAAGCGGCTCCTATAAGTATACCGATTCCAAGCTGAGTCGCAAGGATTAACCAAAAGTTCCTGGCAAAATAATCGTTAGCAAATTTTATGTCCAAAACCCCCAAATTTGTAGCATCAAAAGCTGACGACGAAAGCACAAACAAAGTGTTACAGAGCGCGACCGATATTATCGCCGAAATAATTCCATACATAACTGTTTCAACCACAAAAGGACCGCGGATATACCCAGTAGTTGCCCCCAGTAATCTCATGATTTGCAATTCGTCTCGACGGTTAAATATGGCCATCCTGATAGTGTTAAATATAATTAACATAGACACCAGCGCAAACATCACTACCCCCGCAAGGCCCGCCTTGGTCATAAAATCTGCGGCTTTTGTAATTTTTTCTAATGCTGTTTTACGATCACCAGAATAGCTTGTTTTATCAGACTGAAGAGCAACATTTTCTGGTTTTTCTAAATAGTCTTGGATTTCAGGTATTTTTAGTGGATCAACAGGCTTTATTTTGATTGTAGCGGGCAATGGATTGTCTGTTTGCGAAATTGCCAATAACAAATCTATGTTGTCACGATTTTGTTCCTTGTATGCATCCAAGACATCATTTTTTGACAAATAGTTAACGTCCTTAACATTTTTTATTTGCTTCAGGTCATTAAGTAATTTATCTTTTTGCTCACTTGTTGTGGAGTCTTTTAGATATACTGATATGTCTATCCTATCTGTAATTTGCGCAATAGTATTCCCGAAAGTCGCATTTGCTATGACCGACAATAATATTATTGTGAGAGTAATCACCATAACTGCTATAGCAGCAATCGCAAGCGTGGCATTTCTTATAAAGTTTTGTGCACCGGATTTGATAATTCGCCAAAATGTAATTATTTTGTGCTTCACTGTAGATTCCTCATTATTTTGAATCCTCTTTAACGGTGTAATTTCCATTTGCACGGTCGCTGACAATTCTACCGTCGTTTATTGTCACGACACGACGTTTGAGCTTGTTTACAATTTCTTGGTTGTGCGTGGTCAAGATGACCGTAGTGCCGTATTTGTTAATTTTTTCTAAAATTTTGATTATATCCCAAGCGTATTTCGGGTCGAGGTTACCCGTAGGTTCGTCAGCAATTAGTATCTTTGGTTGTCTGACAATCGCCCGTGCTATAGCCACTCTTTGGCGTTCACCTCCAGAAAGTTCAGGAGGCATTCGTTTCTCTTTGCCTTTCAGTCCTACAATTTCAAGAACTCTTGGTACGGTGTGTTTAATTTCGTTGTTGCCGTATCCCACGATTTCCAATGCAAATGCAACGTTTTCAAATACGTTTTTGTTCTGAAGTAGTTTGAAGTCCTGAAAAACTACTCCAATCTTGCGCCTGAGAAGTGGGATATTTTTGTCTTTAAGTTTGTCATAATCAATCCCACCAATCACGATTTTGCCGCTACTCTGTCGTTCTTCTCTGGTAAGGAGTTTCAATAGCGTGCTTTTTCCAGCACCACTTGCACCAACAATAATCACAAACTCTTTGGCTTCAACATGTAGAGATATGCGATCTAAGGCCGTTGAGTTTCGGTTGTATACTTTTGTAACTCTATCAAGTAATATCATTTACTGCCTATTATAACAAAATGTCCTTCTTGCTGCTTAAGCTTAAAGGACATTTTGCAAAGTTTGTTAAATCTAAAGTGCGCCAGAGACTGGATCGCTAGGTGTAACTACTTCTCCATCAGTACCTTGTTCTGGAGGCATACCGGCTGGCTCTTCAGGAGCTGGTGATACAGGTTCCGAAGGAGGCAGAGTTGTTGGTTCTTCTGCTGGGGTTGGATCTGGCATTGACGGTTGTGTTGCCGGATCAACTGGCTCAGTTGGCATACTTGGCGGTACGCTAACTGGTTCTTGAGGTGTTTGTGGAGTTTGTGGGTCCATATAATTTCCTTTTTATCTTAGATTACTAACTAAACATATGTTATCAACCCGTTTATGGCTTGTCAAACTACAAACAATATTTAAAGTGATGTCTTGGCATGTCGCTGTGAGATTCATATGTCATACTGCTAGCACCCTGCGAACAGCAGGAACACTATTGCCCAAATTTATATTCAAGGTAAGCAGTAATAAAATCATTTATTTCTCCACCCAAAACAGCGTCTGTATCAGTAGATATGAACAGTGTTCTAAGATCTTTTACTTGTTTATATGGGTGCAGAACGTAGCTTCGAATTTGGTTACCCCACGCTGCTTGTTCGTTGGGGCCCTTTAACTCACGCAAACTTTCAGCATGTTGCTCTATCTGCAACTGTGCAAGTCTTGAGCGCAGTATGGTCATCGCCGTTTCTTTGTTTTGTAACTGTGAACGTTCGTTTTGAATTGCTACAACTATCCCCGTTGGAATATGGGTCACCCTAACTGCAGAATCCGTTGTGTTTACCGACTGCCCTCCCTTTCCCCCACTTCTATATACATCTATTTTCAAATCTTTTTCATCTATTTCTACTTCTTCTGGGCTATCAATTTTTGGAATAATTTCAACTTTGGCAAAACTAGTTTGTCGCAAATTGTCACTGTTAAACGGGCTCAACCGTACCAGCCGGTGCACGCCATGTTCGCCTTGAAGTCTTCCAAAAGCAAAATTACCATCAATTTCTAGTGTGATGCTTTTTATCCCTGCTTCATCACCATCTGATTGGTCAATAGTAACAACTGAATATTTCTCTGCCTCTGCCCAACGTGTGTACATTCTAAGAAGCATCTGTGCCCAATCCTGCGCGTCTGTACCACCTGCACCGGCATATATGCTCAAAATCACAGCTTTTGAGTCATATTTTCCATTGAAAAGTAACTGAGATTTCATTTGGTCAAAGTTTTTTTGTGCAGATGCGAGTTGAGCGGTCAGCTCTTTCTCAATAGAAGAATCCCCTATATCCAATAATTCTTGAATTTCTGTGACTGATTTTTCTAGTTTACGCCAGGGCTGTATGCGACTTTCCAAACTTGATTGCTCTTTCATGACTTTTTGAGCATTAGACTGTTTGTCCCAAAATTTTGAATCGGCAATTTTTTTCTGTAATTCAACTAAGGACTTTTCCAAATCGGCAATTTTCAGTTTGCTAATAGCACTTATTATTGCATCTGCTAAATCGGCTGACTGTTTAGCGAGTTTTTCCATATGACACTAATTATAGGTTACTTCGTCCAAAGAGGCATAAGTATGTTGATTAACTGCTCTCTCATTTCTTTGTTTGCAGTCCCCAAAAATCCAGCTCCCCAGTGAGGTTTGGCGAAAAATTCATTTGTTATGTCAACTATTTGTTCTTTTGTTATTGCTTTTATTCGCTCTGGCACCAAATAATAATCTTCTATAAAGTCGTCGAAAAAATATCTTCCGCTGTAACCTGATGCTGTTCCTGACACGGTCTGACCGCTTCTTTGAAATCTTCCTAGCATGTACTGCTGAGCTGCTGATATATCGGCTTGGGTAACTTCGCCTTTGCAAACCGCAATAAGTTCTTTCGCGATTATTGTAAACAATGCTGGTGCATTTTGTGCTGTTACTTGCGTACCAAACCACCAGTTTGTGGCAGATTTGGTCTGGAGATAATTTGAACTCATACTGTAAACGAGACCTTTTTCCCGCGCTTCACCCAATATTCTGGAGTGCAATGTCTCTGTCAGCATAGTGTTCACTAAGCCCAAAGCATCTGCCTCTTCTTCGCTCAATCGTCTGCTCATAAATGTATCTAGGTAGAAATGCATATTCTCAACCGTTCTATTTGCAATATATAGTGGCTCCTTGAGACCTTTGGGGTGTTCTGTGGGAAGCGAAATTCTGGCTCGACCCGTTGGCAAAGCGATGTTTTCCAGCAACTCTGTGATTGCTTGCTGACGAACTGCGGTCAATTTACCCGCCACAACAAACCGCATATTTCTAGTAAAATGCGTTTTGACATAATGTGCCCGAATATCCTCTACCGTGACGTTTTTCATTTGTTTTACACGCTCTTGGTCGGTCAATACTTTGTAGCCATACTGTTGCCTAAGCGCCAAACTAAGGTGTCGAAAATGATTATTCGAGCGCCCCATCATTTCTTCTCTAACGTTTCCATATTCAGCTTTGAATTCATCATCTAAAAACAATGGTTTGCTAATTGCAACCAACAGTAGATTGGATATTCGCTGCCATTCAAAATCCGCACATTCTGCTTCGTATGTTATATCGTAACTGCCAGTGCTGGCGTTGCAATATGCACCGTTTTTTTCAAATTCTGCCTGAAATGCTCTAGACCGCGGAATCTGTTCGTTAGCCCCGAGCAGTAGATGTTCCATCAAATGTGCCGTTTCCCATTTATCAGCTGGACACAAAAAATCTCCAGCCCGAAAATTAATCTCTAAACTCATAACTGTTGCGCCTGGCACGTGAATAAATAGTCCTTTAGAACCGTTTTTCAGTATAACTTCGCTAGCCGTGTGACGCACTAGAAATTTACCAATTTACATTTATCATTAGCCGAATTAGTTACCATTTCGAATTTTTCGTTGCGGTTTTGTTTGGCAATTGTTAAATGATAAATAATTGGAAAATGTGAACTGGTAAATGATAAGTCAAAAAACATATTTAGTTCTTTTTCCGTTTTGCTTTGTTTTTGCGTTGGCGTTCTTGTTTGCGAGCTTTTTTGATTTTGTCTTTACTCTGTTTCTTGGCGGCTACGGCATTTTTGAGTGGCACAAAATCTGTTTCTTCAAATTCGTCCGCTTCGAGTATTTTATCTGCATTATCTACAGAATGCCGAGCTGCGCGAGTTAGTTCAGTCTCAACCGCCCTTTCGGCATCTACTGGCTCAGCACTAAACATTGCTTGCACCACTTCGTGACGTAGTGTTTTTTGCATTTCTTCAAACATATGTTGTCCTTGCCTGCGATATTCGACCAGAGGATCTCTTTGACCAACACTTATCCAGTGAATACCTTCCCTCATATGATCCATGTTTTCTAGGTGTTGCATCCATAAATTGTCCAAAATTTGCAAATATATATCACGCTCAACTTTTCGCATGATATCTGGCGAAAATGCACTTTCTCTTGCTTCATAAATTTCATGGACTTTAGATTTTAATACTTTTCCAAACTGCGATGATTCTGAATCAAACAGCTTATCAAGCGTTTCGTCATCAAATGGAAAACTTTCTTTTACGATTGATTCATATTTATCAGAAAGCAAAAGTGGACTTTCGGCTAAAGTTCTAGCCTCGTCTTCCAAAAACGCCAAAATTCGTTTTTTGATATCAGCCTGCATAAGAATTTCGCGTCGCATAGTATATGTTGCTTTTCGGTGTCTGTTCATGACGTCGTCATACTGTACGACGTTTTTTCGTGTATCAAAATTGAATCCTTCAACTTTCTTTTGTGCGCCTTCTAAACTCTTGCTAATAACTCTGTTCTCAATAGGTGTTTCGTCATCTACCCCCAGGCGATCCATGATAGAACCTATACGTTCTCCGCCAAAAATTCTCATCAAATCGTCTTCGGTGCTTACAAAAAACTGAGTCACACCTGGGTCTCCCTGCCTACCGGCACGTCCCCTCAACTGGTTGTCAATTCTCCGAGATTCATGTCTTTCACTCCCAAGTACAAACAATCCGCCAAGTTCTTTTACGTCTTCATCCAAAACAATATCTGTTCCTCGACCAGCAATGTTGGTTGCCAAAGTCACGGCACCTTTTTGGCCTGCCTTAGAAACAATGCTGGCTTCCCGTTCGTTATTTTTTGCGTTTAACATCTGATGTGGGATTTTCGCTTTTTTCAGTAGTCCACTTAAGATTTCATTCTTTTCTATTGATACGGTTCCCAGCAAAACTGGCTGTCCTTTATGATGCAAAGCTGCAATTTCTCTTACAATTGCCTTGAACTTGCCCGCTTCAGTACGATATATACGATCTGTACGGTCATCACGAACCAACTGTTTATTTGAGGGAACCTGTACAACTTCAAGTTTATACACTTGGTGAAATTCTTCACTTTCGGTTTCGGCAGTACCCGTCATACCAGACAGTTTGTCGTACAAACGAAAATAGTTTTGAAACGAAATCGTAGCAAGCGTCATGGATTCTTCTTGTACTTCTACGCCCTCTTTTGCTTCGATTGCTTGGTGAAGACCTTCGTTATATCGACGACCTTTCAAAAGTCGTCCCGTAAAATCATCTACAATAACTACTTCGCCGTCCTGAGTTACTACGTAGTCTTTGTCTCGGTTAAACATAGCTTGAGCTTTTAGTGCTTGCTCTAGGTGATAAATGGTGCGAATGTTATCCGTGCCGTATAAATTTGTTATACCCAAAATTTTCTCTACATGCTCAACGCCTTCATTGGTCAGAACAACCGATTTACGTTTTTCATCTGTTTCGTAATCTTCGTCTTTTTTAAGTTGACGAGTAACTTTGGCAAACTGGGCGTAGGCAGTACCACTAGTCACGCTAGGAGCAGATATGATAAGCGGAGTCCGAGCTTCATCTATCAATATAGAGTCTACTTCGTCAACAATTGCATGGTGTAGTTCTCTTTGACGTAGTTGATCGGTTTCGCGAACCATATTGTCGCGCAGATAATCAAACCCAAATTCATTGTTCGTACCATACGTGATATCCGCATTATATGCTTCCTGCCTGGTGCATGGTTTCATGTGCCAAAGTCGTTTGTCGTCATGGCTTTTGTCTTCAAAATTTGCATCATATATATACGATTCATCAGCAATAATAACCCCTGTGGAGAGTCCCAAAAAGTCATATACCTCACCCATCCATCCAGCATCACGCCTAGCCAAATAATCATTTACTGTCACTACATGAACACCTTTTCCAGTAAGTCCATTTAGGTACACTGCGAGAGTAGCAACAAGGGTTTTACCCTCTCCGGTTTTCATTTCCGCAACTTTGCCTTCGTGAAGTACCATCCCACCAATCAACTGAACGTCAAAATGTCTCTGACCCAGTGTTCGACGTGCCCCTTCCCGAACGACCGCGAATGCATCTGGCAAGATTTTGTCTATTGAGTCTTTTTCTAGGCGGTTTTTCAGTATCTTGGTTTGCTCTTTTAACTGCTTGTCCGTTAGCTTTTTGTACTTTGGCTCTAGAGCATTTACATCTTTAACTCTTCTGCGCATTCGACGCAAAGTTTTGACCTGTGGGTCACCAAGAACTTTTTTGAACATTTTATTCATATCTAACTAAAACTCCTCTGATAAATGGTCTTTCGGCAATGTTAGTTATTGTAACCTATCAGGGGTAGATAAATCCAGGTAATTTTCCCAACAATATACTTAAACCTGGTGCTTCCTGCGTCTTAGTTTCCCAATTAGCCTATGGTGCAACTGCGGACTACCATGTTTAGATTTATATTTTTTTACTTGTATCTTTAGTTTGGCTTCTACAATATCGACTGCCGCAAACATATTTATAGTTGATTCTTTTACAGTAAGTGTCTCTTTTGGCAAACGAAGCACAACTTCGCATTCACATACTTTTTTAGTTTTTATTTTGATTTCTTTTAGAAAAACTTCCATATGGGCAGACTCGCGGGCATGCCTGAGTATGTATTTGTCTATTTTCCCTAGTTTTTTACGAATGTACGTTTTGAGTTTTGGCGTAACCTCATAGTGAACACCATTTATTTCAAGCTTGGAGATCATTTTAGAATTTCCTTTCGTTATGAGAGCTTTTTAGCGTGTGTGAAAAATTAGTTTTGAGAGGAAATCTATTGTCGAGTAAAATTGATTTTGTGTCCACTCTAAAATGCTCGGAATAGGAAGTAAATTCTAACTTGATGTCTGCTTTCATATTTTGTCCCTGCCCCCCATGTATTGTTTTAACACTTCTGGCACCCAAATAGAACCGTCTTTGTCTTGATAATTTTCTACAATTGCTGCCAGAATTCTGCTCATAGCAAAAGCTGTACCATCGTTTGTGTGAACTAGTTCCATTTTTCCATCTTTGCGTTTTACTTTCGTTGCCATGTCCCTTGCTTGGTAGTCAGTCATATAGTCAGCTGTGTGAGTTTCTATGTATTTGTTTTGGCCAGGGAACCAACAATTTAAATCTATCCCTGTTGCGTTTGGTTTGCCAATGTCTGCGGTACATTTTTGAATGTATTGGTATGAAATTTTCAATTGCTTTAAAAGGTATTCTTGAATCGCAACCAAAAATTTGTGTTCATCCGGCCCAGTCTCGCGCGTGCTAAAAACTTCCATTTCTAGCTTGTCGAACTGATGTAAACGAATTATTCCTTCTGTATCTTTCCCATATGTGCCCGCTTCTCTTCTAAAGCTAGTACTATATCCGATATATCGAATAGGTAGTTGGTCCTCTGGTAGTACTTCATCCATATACATTGTACAAAGAGTATGCTCAGCACTTGCGTTCAACCATAAATCATCGTCAGCAAGTCTATAGGTAACCTCCTCTGCATCTAGTCTTGCAGACGCAATATAGGGCTCCGTTCTAAGCAACGCTGGTGGCAAAACTGGCACAAAAGGCTTCGAGCTGATATCTAAACCATTATCTTTTATTATTTTACTCAGTATTTCTTGATTTGTCAGAACATCCATTACGAATTGAATCAAAGCAAATTGCATTCTTACTAATTCGCCCTTGAGATAAACAAATCTACTTCCAGAAATTTTTACTGCGCGTTCTTTATCCATCATGTCGCTAGCTTTCAAAAGCTCCCAGTGCGGTTTTATTTCGTAATCAAAATTGTGTGGCTCGCCTTCTACACGAACGACAACATTCTCATCTTCACTTTTGCCTACCGGGACTCCATCCATGTAAATATTTGGAACCTTTTTTAATAAGCTTAAAAATGCATCAGATATCGGCCCTAAGAGCACTTCAGTTTCGACTACCTGCTCTTTTATGCTTTTGCCCTTGTTAATCTGTTCCTCAGACGGATTACCGGCTTTTAAAGCATCTGAAATTTGATTTCGCTCGGCCCGCAATGTTTCCAGTTTGGCGAGTAGTTCGCGTCGCTCTATATCCAGTTTTAACAGCGCATATATGTCTACTTTGTGGCCTTTTTGTTTTGACTTTTCCTGCACCAGCTCTGCGTTGTCCCGTATAAACTGAATATCTAACATGCTATTAGTATACAGATTACGGTGGACAGATTACAGTTAAAGTCTACTTTTTTAGGGCCTTAAGGGTCAGTTCTGTGCGTGAACGGGCATATTCGCAGTAGTCGCAAGGTCCGCCCATGGCAGCAGTGCCTACTGGGGGCATGTCACCCTCCAGACAATCTTTCATTTTCAATAAAGTTTTCGTTACCCATTTATCACTGCCTATATGGGGGAATACGTTCGTACGGAATTTTATAACATCATTAAAGCCATCGGCATTTACATCACCATTTGCGTACACAAAATACCCCGTATCGCTCACTTTGTGACCATTTGCCCGTAGTAACCATTGATAAACTTCCATTTGACGTCTGTAGCTATCTTGCCATCCGCCAACCGGTCCTAAATCCGTAATCTCGTCGCTTTTGGCCGTAGCTTTGTAATCTACAACTATTAGTTCGCCCGCTGGATTTATCCATACGTCATCAACTGCTCCAAAAACATGCAAGTTCGTGGGTTCATGTATTGTTGATACTCCTGTAAAATTTGCCCGCCATTTATCCAAATCTTTATGCGTATACGGGATAGCGTCTACATTGAACTTTTCTTGTAGCGGATGTTTTGTTCCTGCTACGCGGTGTACGTCAAACTCTTTTTTAAAGAGCTCATCTATTGCAGAGTTTATTCGAAAAGGCGGACCATTTGGTCGTTTTATCTTGAGCCGTGCATCCAGCCAAAAACATCGGGGACACTGCGTAAAAAGTTCGATCTTACTCCGAGAAACTTTAAAAACTTCAGCCTGCCCGGGGCTATAAGACTTATTTCGACTGCTCCAATAGTTATTCCCTGCCATAGGAGTCTATTGTAACAGCATCGTAGTTACTGCAACGGCGGCCGTTTCGGCACGTAGAGTGAAATCGTGCAGATTAAAGTACGACAACTCAAGGTTTTTAAATTGTTGTTTTTCGGAATCGCTCCAACCGCCCTCTGGACCTACAAAAACACCTAACGAGCTTTGAGTTGTGAGTTTTAAGTCGTGAGCTTCTTCTGCTTGTTCGCATACAAAAAGAGCTACTTTGACTTTAAGTTCATCGACTACAGTTAATATATGTACTGGCTCTCTAACACTAGGTATATCGCTTCTACCACATTGTTCTGACGCTTCAATAACAATCTTTTTAGCCCTATCAACCTTGAACCCGGTCTTTTCTGACCTATCCGCAAGTATCGGCACAAAATGACTTACCCCCAGTTCTGTACATTTTTGCAGGACCCAATCGTTTTTGTCTTTTTTAAGTAGCGACCATAACAAATATATGTCTTTTTTCGGTATTTTTGGGCTAAGTTCTGTAACTAATATCAAATGAGCTTCTTTATCTGTAATTTCGTTAATTTTATACAATCTGTCTGTTTTTTGACCGTCAAAAAGAACAACTTCTTGATTAGCTCTAAATCGTAATACTTTGTTCCACTGGTGCAATAACTTTTCATCATGCAACCAAAAATCATGACTCCAGTTACTTCCCAGTGGAATATAAAATCTATGTAGCTTCATACACGCTCAAGTATACATAACGATTCTATGTGTGGAGTTCTAGGGAAAAAATTATAAAGTTCAAAATGTTTTATCGTATAAGCGCCTTTGAGTTTTGCAATGTCTCTAGCTTGAGTGGCCGGGTTACACGACAAATAAATAACTTTTGGAGGATTTACTTCTAATACCCTATTCAAAATATCAGCGTGAAGCCCGGCTCTGGGCGGATCAAATATAACTGTATTTTTATCGACTATACAGTCTAAACACTTCTCAGACGGCGCCAGGATTACTTTGGCGTTTAGGTTACTATTTTTGGCGTTAATTTTTGCCATTTTGGAGGTTGCTATGTCGCTTTCAATAAGACTGACAGAATTTTTAGCCAAGCTTAAACCTATGCTACCCACGCCAGAGTACATGTCTACCAGCTCCTGTCCATCACCAACAAATTCTTTCATAGACTTTATAGCCATCTCAAAAACCGGTACATTCACCTGAAAGAAACTATCTACATCGTATGTAAAAGCGACGCCCTGCACTGTATCTATTAAATTACAGTCTCCCACCTGATACAAAAGTGCTGTTCGGACACTTGCAGGACTTTTTGGGTTAGAGTGATACACCCGTAGACCTTTCAGTTCACTGGGTAATTTAATTTTTGCAAACGACTTTGGCTTAACGCATAGTGATGCTACTGTGTGTCCAGACAGGTCAGAGCGAACAACTAATGTCTTCAATTCTCCTGCTCGTACATCACCGTTGTTTAGTTCGTTTACAATTGCATTTGCCGCCAAATCTATAGTCAAAAGCGCCAATGCACTGCCCGAAACAATCTGCTTTTGGTGACTCCCGCGGTTGTATAGTGCAAGGTGAATACCGTCGTCATCTCCCCAAAAAGAGTATTCCATTTTGTTTCTATAGTTATACTGCCTGTTGTCTGTTTGGATTGTAAATTTTGGTAAATCTACACCCGCTTGTGTAAACAATTCTTGGGTTATTTTTTGTTTCCATACATTTTCTGTTTCAAAATTCATGATTTGCCAAGGCGAAGTTGCCAAATAGTTGTGCTCTTTTGGACCAATCCTATCTGGACTCGGCTTGATAATCTCTACTGCTGTTCCTTCGGCGTAACTTTTTTTACGTTTTGCTATTTCAACCCGAACAGTTTCACCTGCAAGCCCATTCCAAACAAACACCTTTCGCCCATCAGCTAGCACTCCAAGCCCTTGTCCACCATGGACAATCTTTTCTATTTTGACAATTTCTACTGGTTTCAAACTAGATTATTTGTATAGACCAACAATTAGTATCAGTGCAAAAGAAACTTTGGCGAAAATACCAATTCGCAAGTAACCATTTTCAGCTGTTTCGTAGTTGATGTTCGCTCTGTCATAGCGCATTTGGTTTCTGGCATAACCCATAAAGGCAACCAGAGTAGTAGCGTACAGCGCATAAACATACCAAGGGTAACGCACCATGCCATATACAACTGTATTTACAGCATAACTAGCAATAACTAACCATGGCAAAATTCCAGTCAATATACTTAGTCTGTATATGTTTTTCGCTGAACCATCTGATTTTAAGGACTGTTTTTCCCATAAGTAACCCAGTAGTGTAGTTACTACCATGAACCCACCGATTAGTTTTAGCGTCATTGCATCTTGGACACCGCTCAAAAGAGCTATTACCTCTACCATAAGCGCACTCACAACTGCCATTTCTATCCAGCGTGGCAACATAACTTTCTTAGTGAGAGACTCTTCGTACATCTTGCGTTTTCTAGTTGCCGCCAATAGTGGAACAATTGCCGAAACAACTAATATTCCGACCACCGCCCACCGTAGTTGCAAATCAAATACTGCATGTACTGCTGGAGCAAAAACCGTTTCGGTTTTGCTAGCAAGCGCGTCTTTGCTGAGCAGACCTGAAAATATCTGATAAGACGAACGGTTCATCAAAAATCCTGCAGCCACCGCCAGAGCAAGACCCAAAATACCGCTAAGTAGATTGAGGTTCCTCAGTATATCTGTAACTGGTTTAGAGTTTGATTTACTATTTGATTTTACGACTGTGGTTTTAGACTTAGTTGCTTTGGTAACTTTTACTGCTTTAGTTGATGATGATTTCGCACTTGCCTGACTTGCAGGTTTTTTGGTAGTTTTTTTCTTTGCCTTGGATTTAGTTGTTGTAGCCATGCGAAATACTATACATGATAGACTTAGCATATGAAAGAAGTAGCGACGCTTGGTGGAGGATGTTATTGGTGCTTGGAAGCTTTTTACCAGCGAGTCATAGGTGTTGACGCAGTAGTATCTGGGTACTCGGGTGGTAGTGTGAAAAACCCAACATCACAGCAGGTCTACACCATGTCTACTGGTCATGCAGAAGTGGTGCAAGTTTCTTTTGACCCAAAGGTTATTAGTTACAAAGAAATTTTAGAAATATTTTTTGCTATGCACGATCCGACTACCCTCAACCGTCAGGGTCCAGACGTAGGTAATATATATCGGTCCGTTATCTTTTATCATGACCCAGACCAGCAACAAATTGCCCAAGATATGATAGTTAACTTTGCTCCAACTTTGTACAAAGACCCTGTTGTAACCGAGCTTACAAAATTTGAAAAATTCTGGCCTGCCGACGAAGACAGCCAAAACTTCTATAACAACAATCGCAGTGCCGGTTACTGCCAAGTAGTAATTGACCCCAAAATCCAAAAACTCCGCCAAAAATTTAACCAAAAACTAAAACCGTAGAACACACTAAGGCGGGACATCAACTATCCAAAAATTGACAACAACTCTATAAATGAGCAATTATATAGTATATGAATATCTTGCTACTGTTAACGGGAGGAACTTTTGATAAAGAGTACAACGAATTAACTGCTGAGCTGGGCTTTGAGAGCACTCACGTAGATGACATGCTTCATGTTAGTCGATTTACCGGAAGTGCAAAAGTAAAGCAACTTTTATTGAAAGATAGTCTGGATTTAACACAAGGTGATCGTGACTTAATCGTAAACGTCTGTAAAACGAGCGAAGAATCCCAAATAGTGATTACCCATGGTACTGACACTATGGTTGAAACAGCAAAAAGCATACTTAATGCTGGAATTCTCAATAAAGTAATCGTCCTAACTGGCGCAATGGTGCCATATAGCTTTGGGGTTAAGTCTGATGCAATGTTCAACCTTGGCAACGCACTTGCGTTTGTTCAGGTGCTAAAACCTGGGGTTTATATCGCTATGAATGGGCAATATTTTGAGGCGGACAAAGTGCAAAAAGACAAGATTGCTGGACAATTTATTACAAAATAATCGTTATACAAAACAGACATACTTGTAGCCCCCAAATCGTGCTTGCGTCTTTACTCTGTGCGGAGGGCTTCTATGGGGTCTTGTTTGGCGGCTTTTCTGGCTGGAAATAGACCGGCTACTACAGCGACTAGAACTAAAGCCACTACAAGCAGAGCAATTTGTGGGAACTGAAATTCTAATAGTGCTTTTCCTTCACCAAGTTCTAGTTTCTTGGTAATCCAGGGGTTCAAAGCCAAACCCAATAAATATGCCAAACCCGCACCGAGAGTGCCGCCTAGAAAACCAATCCAAGCCGCTTCAAACCTGAAAAGCCTACTCACGTCACGCCGACGCATGCCAAGAGCTTTCATGAGACCAATTTCCCTAGTTCTCTGCAAAACACTTATATACATAGTATTTATAACTCCAAACAACGACGCCACCACCGCAATCAGGCTAAAAGCCACTACGATTCCCTGCAAAACATTTATGGCTTGGTTCAAAAACTGCTGAGTGTCTTTTACGCTAAAAGAAGCAAATCCAGCGTCTTTAATACGCTTTTGAGCATCTTTCAACTTGGTTTCGTCTGTCCCATCCTTTATCCTCGCATAGACCGTTTGGTATTTCTGGAATGTGCTAGTACCTGCCGTATTAATTTCTTGCAATTGTTGCACATCCGTTTCGCCACCATACAAATATAACTCCGTACCAGGCTGTGAGGTTGGTTGTTTTTTGGTCACGCCTACAACCGTAAATTGTTCAGTCCTAACCACATCTGATTCAGCCTGTGATATCAAAGCCGTTACGTCCCCACCTGCACGAGATTTTGCGAGCAATTCATCAGGATTAAAAGATTTTCTAACCGCAACAGTAATCTCCTGGCCAACTGCACTCTGGGCACTTTCAAACCCCAAAGGACCTACAAACCCTTCTGGCAAAAGCAATTGTTTGTTGTCCAGTTTTTCCGGCCTAGATCCAGCAACAATATCCACTTTTTGATACTGGCTTAGTGCTTGAATTGTACCGACATATTTTTTTTGATCAGGCCTGGTTATGTATTGTAGATTAACTGCCACTCCCAGCCTGACACTTTCAACTCCGTCAATTTTCTTTAACGTTTCAACGTCACCAGCGCTTAGATATTGTATTTGTACCGGCGCTCCTGCGTTACTTACACCATCGCCAAAGTTTTCATTGTATTCTTGGGGCTTTGAATTATCGGTTGACCCGGTGAACAAACTTTCCTCTCTAGCTACAATAAGCTCTGACGGGTCAAAATTTTCTTGAATAATATTGTTCACAAAACTTTTTGCGCCGTTACTTGCGGCCAAAGTCAGAGTAAGTGCAAATGCTCCAACGCCAATTGCCATAGCAGTCAAAATTGTTCGCGCTTTGGCTTGACGTAAATTCCGTCCACTTCTGCGAAATATATCAGAAACGTACATTATGTACTCCTCCGCCGACTTTTAACTGTCTTTGTAGCCTGTTTTGCGGTAGATTTTTTGATATTTTGAACTTTGCCATCTTTTAATGAAATTTGTATTTGGCATTTTGCAGCCAGCTCATCGTCGTGAGTAACAATAAACAGAGTACTCCCCATGGTTTTGTTCAAGTCAAAAAGCAAATCAATAATTTTGTCGCCAGTTATGCTATCCAAATTACCAGTTGGCTCATCTGCAAAAATAAGCTTAGGTTTGTTTACTATCGCTCGAGCTATAGCAAGTCGCTGTTTTTGTCCACCAGACAGGTTATTTGCCTTTGAATTTTTTTTATCAGTTAACTCAACCGCTTCAAGTGCCTGTAAAACCATGTCTTTTCTGCGTCTGCGTCCAACTTTTGCAATTTCGAGTGGCAACATGACGTTTTGGTAAGCAGATTGATTTCCTTCTATAAAAAATGCCTGAAAAATAAAGCTCATTTTGCTGGCCCGAAAACTATCTACAGCTTTGGACTTCATTTTTACCAATACTTTGGTGTCTATGGTTACAGTCCCGCTGGTAGGGTGATCCAGTCCGCTCATAATGTGCATCAGCGTACTTTTGCCTGACCCACTTTTGCCAATGATAGCAACCCTTGAACCATTTGGAATAGAAAAACTGACGTCTTCAAGCGCAGTGAAAATACTGTCTTTTTTGCCATAAGTTTTGGTTAAATTTTTGACCTCTATCATGAAAATGTAGTATACATGAATTAGTCTCTTAGTTTAAGTCTTTCAATCAACCAATCCTTGGGTAATAAACTCAGAAACCAGCCAGCTCTTGGACCAGAATCTTTTCCTATAATGGCTTGATAGAGTGTCTGAAATAACTCTTTTGGCGACAGATTAGTTTCATTTTTAAGGTCATATATAGCTTTGTGGAACCACTCGCCGTCGGCATCTGCCGGTGCATGCTCTATTTTTTCTGCTAGTGAACTCAGAACTTGCTTTTGAACTGGGCTAAAATCACCTGCATCTATCTTTTCTAGCAAGCTAAACTTAACCTCTTCTGGAGCGCGCGTGTTTAACCATTGGTCAATAAACTTTAATTCATTTTTGATAATTTCGGCATCTTGTTCCGCAAGGTCTGAGTGTTCTGTGCGTTTTATGACTTCTAGGGTCTTGTCGGCATTTTTGAGTGACGCCTGGTAGCTCGCAACAAGGTGTGAAAAAGGTACTCTGCTAACCATGCGACCAGTGTCTTGACCTCTAGTGCATACGTACCAAAGCTGTTTTTCGTCTTCGGTTTTGTCAGTTTTTGCGGCAAATGCGGCAAATTCGTCCATCATTTTCACCACACCGTTTACGGGATCAAAATACAGTCTTTTGCTGGGCGGGGACGCAAGTATAAAATATCGTACAACCTCTGGAGGCATCAGTTTAGCCCCCTCTACAGCATCCAGACCCGTGCCTTTGCTGGCACTCATTTTCTTAGTATCTCCCACCATGTTTATAAAGTCATACGCCACTGGATAAGGAGGTTCAGAATCGAAGACTTCACGCACAATCTGAACGCCCGTGTCATAGCTACCGCCTTTTGTCATGTGGTCCCTGCCAGATGGCTCTACGGCCACTTTCTGCAACCACCAGCGTCCCGGCCAGTCCAAACGCCAATCCAGTTTTACGTTGCCGTCACCATATCCTATTGTTTGCTCATTGCCCTTCGCGTCTATATATATAAGCGTTTTTTTGGTTTTATCTATCCTAACGTATGCGCGTTTTTTTAACCGCAACTCTTCCAAAATCTGTATTGGCGACCAGCTTTCATCAAGCTCTCTCCCGGACACCGCTTCAAGCGCATGTCGGGCTTTGGGGACATGGTCAAGTGCTTGTTCAATTGCTGGTACGTACCATCCAGAACGATATTTTTCACTAGCTTTTGGGTACTCAACTTCTATCCCTAAAATCCCACAAGCATCTTTCAGCCCCTGCAAAAAATAATCACCCATAGAGTTTTTTGAACCATCAGGAGCAGGTATGTCACATAACGGAACCCCTAAATATTTTTCATAATCTGTAGGTAAGTTAACTGGAACTTTCCGAAAAGCGTCAAAGTCATCTACAAATTGTATATGCCTAGCTTGCCTGCCCCGTCGTCTAATCTCTAACAAAATAGCGTCGCAGGTCACCAGTTCTCGTAAATGACCCAAATGATAAATTCCAGACGGTGAACTACCAGATTCTATCAAAATCTCACTCTCTGGGTGTTTTTCAATCACATCATCAACAAT
Source organism: Saccharimonadales bacterium (SeqCode) (assembly GCA_038206875.1). Classification (GTDB taxonomy): domain Bacteria; phylum Patescibacteriota; class Saccharimonadia; order Saccharimonadales; family JBBQAJ01; genus JBBQAJ01. The sequence goes on along the minus strand of JBBRAK010000001.1, from coordinate 59,288 downwards.
TTTGTTCAACCACTGCATATCAAGAAAAGTATACAGTAAACAGATTACAGATTACAGTCTCTTCGCTAGTGCCCACTGCTGGAAAAAGTACGTACGTAACATCTCAATTATTGCTTCATTGTAAATCACTACCCCGCTTCGTTCTTTGCCCTGATTTGGGTTACTGGCTGAGAGTATTACCGAACTATGATCAAAAATATTTAGATGATATCCCGCGCCCGGGAGGTGACGAATTGGTACACCCATAGCCAGCCATCTCTTCACAAGCAAAATGTTTTCTTTGTCATACTTATGAAAAAGATATTTTGGTTTCACGTCTTTTTCAATTAGTCGCTGTGTAATTGACCAGATAGATTCGGGCACAGGCTCACCAATACTTATTACAAGCACTTCGTCATTAGCTGTTTTTGCTAACTCTACAAACTTCTCAAATAGATCTGCGCGACCTGTTAGCAGTTCCATGTTTAGGCGATTCGGATTTTGTTTGACCGGTAGTAATTGTATTAGCTCCTGACCAATATTTTGTAAATGTCTGGCTTTACTACTTGATAGTTTTTGTATTGCCGAATTCGGTTGCACGGCTTGAAATTGTTTGGGTCGAACATCTAATTCGATAACTAACCCAAGTCCGACCAAAGCGTCAGCCACACGATAAATGCTGTTTACAACTACATCTAGTCCAGATGCTAAAGCTTTGGCAGTCAAACTTCCTTCGGTTAATAACAATAAGTAGACGTCACATTCGTCTGGACTTAGACCAAATTCTGCTAATTTATCATATATTGTCTCGTTTTTAAGCATAACTTATCCGTAAAAATATTTTAGCATTTCTTTGCTAAATTAAAAAACTCTGCTCTTGTATAGCAATTCATATCATTGGATAATATTTGTAACTAAGGAGTTGTTATGACTGAGAAATATCCTATCAATCCTAAACGTACTATAATGCTTGGCATTGACTGGCAGTTAGCTTTTGGAGGCATAATCCCTGTGCCCAAGGCTTCAGAGGCACTTGAAAATGCAAAATTCGCGCTTAATCTTTGGCGACCCATGGGTAAGGTCGTACTCACTCGCCATATTTTTAAGAACCCCTCAGAAGTGGGTAGATTAGCGGACTCTATTCCTAACGTCCATCAGGTGCTTGGATCAGATTCTCCAGATGCAATACTATACCCGGACGTCTTCCAAGACGGAGATACGTTATTGGATAAAACTCGATTCAATGCTCTGATCGGCACAGATTTAAGTGATACCCTAGAGCGGGAAGATATTGACACGGTTGTAGTTTGCGGACTAACAACGCCAATTTGTGTCCAAGCTACCATAGATGGTCTTATGATGAGCAATCGGAAAGTTATCTTACTTGAAGATGCCTGCGCCTCTCAAGCAATGGGCAATATCGGCCCTGAAGACGCGCACCAAAACGCGCTACAGCGTATGAATAGCCTATTAGCAGAGGTGATAACAACAGATAGTTTTGCAAACCGAATAAGTTAGGCGATTTCGGCAATTTTGTAGGTGGCTGTTTCTGCTGGAGTAACTATTTCTACTTTTTCTCCAAGTTTTTTGCCTAGTAACGCTTGGCCAATCGGCGATTCGTCAGAAATTTTGCCATTTAACGGGTCAGCTTCTACAGTACCGACTACCTGAAACTTTTTGGTCGTTCCATTTTTCAGTGTCACGGTGCTACCAATTTGAACTTTACTGTCTCCTTTGGGTTTCGAAATAATTTTTACGTTCAACAATATGTGATTTATTTCAGAAATACGTGCTTCGAACTTTTCCTGCTCTTGCCTAGCAGACTGATATTCGGCGTTTTCGGTTAAATCACCAAACTCTCTGGCAGTTTTAATAGCATCTGCAACTGGTTTTCTACCTGCAACCAAACTAGCTAGTTCTTTTTCTAGCTCATCAACACCACTTTTGGTAAGTAAAAACTGTTTGTTCATGACTAACCTGACCTCTTCTTAATTAAGTAACTCGACTATATTTTCATTACTGAGAATTCATTAACATCTACCTGCCGACTGGCAGGCCTGTCTGTCTACAGTGCAAAGATTGTAATCGACAAATTGCAAATAAATGTAAACGAACCCTTAGTGCGCAGGTGATTATACCAGCCCTAGGCTTGGTTCGCCAGTCTTTTTACAAGTTCATCTTTACCAATCATTTGAGGCGTTTGTTCAGTGCGCTTTTTCAACTCATATTCACCACTTGTAAGTGTTTTTTCGCTGATAACTAGTCTATATGGAATTCCCAGCAAATCAGCATCCGCAAACTTTTCGCCCGGACGAACCTCTCTGTCATCAAAAAGTACCGTAATTCCAGCTTTTTGCAGTTTTTCATAAACATCGTCTGCTTCTTTTACGACTTCTTTGCTTTCTCCTAGACGAGCTAAATATACCCTGTAAGGCGCAATGTTCTCCGGCCAAATAATACCTTTTTCATCATTGTGGACTTCTACCACGGCCGCCATTGTTCGGCCAATGCCTATCCCATAGCAACCCATATAATATTTCTGACGCACACCTTGCTCATCCGCGTACACAGCACCATGCATCAGATTTGTGTAATGGTTACCTAGTTGAAAAATGTTACCGACTTCAATCCCGCGTCGCTCTTCAAGTTTTCCCTTTCCATCTAAAGCTTCGTCACCGGGACGAGCCATTGCAATATCATAAAACTGTTTAGGTTCAGGCAAATCACGCCCAAAGTTAACGTTAATTGTGTGAAAGTGCGTGTGGTTTGCTCCGACCTCAAAGTTCTTACGGCCCTTAACTGATTCGTCTAAAATGACTTTAACTTCTTTGGGAAGATTAATAAAACCAGCATACCCCACTTCTGCACCCGTTACTCGCTTGACCGTATCTTCACTTGCAAGTTGAAAATCAACACCGCCCAAAATATGCCGAAGCTTGGTTTCGTTAATGTCATACATACCCGCGACCGCTGCCGCAACTACTTCGCCAGTAACTGTTTCAAACAGGATAGTCTTAGTTGTTTTTTCAACAGGTATATTAAGATACTCTGCTAGCTCTTGAACACCGATTATTTCTTTGCCTTCAACTTCCTTTATAGGCTTCATCCCTTCGTCGCTATGCTCCTCATATTTCACAAACTTCGCGATGTCCTCATGGGCCACATAACTGCTGTTTGGCGTCACAAAATAGCGACTTTCGCCTATCTTGCTTGGCACCACGAATTCATGGCAATACTCACCGCCGATGTATCCATTATCAGCAGCAACCACGTCAGTATTGACACCGATTTCGTCAAAGATTGCTTTGTAGCTATCCCACATTTGCTGATAAATCATCTTGAACTGCTCCTCGGTGCTAAAACTGTACGCGTCTTTCATAACAAATTCACGAACTCTTAATAAACCACCACGAGCTCGCATTTCGTCACGAAACTTCATACTAAACTGATAGATATTAAACGGGAGATCTTTGTAGCTAATGTTAAACTTTCGCACTAAGTCCACTGCCATTTCTTCTGCAGTACCACCTAGAGCAAATTCAGCATCGCGCCTATCCTTAATTTTCATTAACTCAAACCCGGCCGTATTGGTGCGATTTGTTTCTTTCCATAGTTCCAGAGGATGTAAGACTGGCATTACAAGTTCTTGGGCTCCAGCTTTGTCCATGTGCTTCCGCACTATGTTAGTGATGTTTTCGTGCACCTTGAGCCCGAGCGGCAGCAAGTAGTAACGTCCAGCAGTTGACTCACGAATAAAACCAGCCTGAATAAGCAAGCGATGCGAATCAATCTTGTAATCCGAACCTTCTGTTTTAGAAGTCTTCCCGAATAGTTTTGATAGTCTCATTGATTTTCTCCTAGTGTTTACATATTCTAACGTTTTTGTGGTCTCTTGGCGACAAAAAAAGCCACAAAGAGATGTTTTGTGTCGTCTCTTTGTTTTTCTAAAAATCTAGATCACGACGTTCTAGACGCCCAAGGCCTACATTACTAGGATCTTTTAGGCGGTGCAAAAGAGAAGCGCGCCGAATCCGTTCAAACTCTTGTCCTGCTCTAGTGCCTACGATCTTAAGCGCTTTACGCCCTGCATGATGGGCAATTTGGCGTCCTAGTGCCTCCACGCCGTCATCATCCCGCCTATCTGTGGCGACACCAAGTTGAACAGCTTCGGCATCGAGCGTACCAACCCAACTGGTACCAGCCCGGAGCTCTTCAACTGAACAAATTCCACTTAAGACACGGCTCACCAAAGTAGCTGAGTAGTGGGCTGCCTGTTCCGTAATATCCCACCCGAACGCTTGCATTTCTTGGGCTGCTTCATGCCACTCAGTCTCAGAAATCGCTTCATGTAATTGTCTTTTTTCAGTCATTATTATTTCCTCAAACCAACGCAAGTAAAAAGACGGCCCGGAGACCGCCTTGCGTTGATTCTCTAATTACTTTAGTTAAACCTAGCGAAGCCTCCGGTGACATATAGGGGCTGGCGGTATATTGATGAAAACTTTTTTAGTCAAACTCATAAATATATTATATCACTTTATCTAAAATATTGTACGATATCGAACAAAATCATAAAAGCCAGGAAGTTTTTTAGGGCATGGACCCCTATGGACGGCCAAAGACTTCCGGTTTTTTCTCGTAAATAACAAAGTACCAAAGATAGTATGAACGTATCAATAGCCGCTACCCATAATAGCCCGTCCGACGCTGCTCCTAAGTGGGCGGCTGCAAAAAGTATACTTGTGATTATGGCAGACACTACAAATGGTAGTTTTGTGCGCAGTCCCCCAAACAAAAACCCGCGCGCCACTATTTCTTCTGTAATAGGTGGTAGAACTACCAAACTAAAAAACACTGGAACCAAAGACAATCCCCTGGTAGTGGTCTCAAATCCAATCTCTTGCTTTTGATCCAAATTCAATCCTGGAACTAATACTTTGGCTGCTGCAATGCCTGCTAGATACAGCAAAAAATACATCCCAAATCCACCCAGGGCATATCCAATGTATTTTAGTTTTAAACTGTTTATTCCCAGAGTTTTAAAATTTTGGTTTTTGAGTTTTATAAAAATGAATAATAAGTACAGCGTGATTGCTTCTACGAGAAGTATAAATCCGAATGTAATCCAAACATTATCCTGAACCCAAGACAGAGTATGATCCCCGTTTTTGAATATGATCCTAGCGACCAAAGAAAAAATTAAGGCAGCTACGATTTGTGCTGCAAAATATATTGAGATAGTAAGAGCTACGATCGCAAAAGGGTTGTAGTTCTTGGTCTGGCTATTATTTTCTTGCATTTAGAAAAACCGTTTTACGTCTACAACTGTAATCAGCACAAAAAGTATCATTAAGGCAGCAAAACCAGTTCCATGTATGAGATTCTCTGTGCTTTCTTTTAGTGGCTTGCGAATTGCCCTAAACAGCAGTGTCACAAACAGTCTACCGCCATCTAGGGCAGGTATTGGCAGTACGTTCATTATGGCAAGCGTAAGTGAGATTATGGCAATTATCATAAGCACAAACTGGTACCCCAAACTACTGCCGTCACTCAAAAGTACAAATATTCCAACCGGTCCAGCCACTTGTGAACTTGCCTTAGCAGTATCACCTCGAAACAAACTACTAAGAGCCGTTCCTATGCCCTTGAACGTCAGTTGAGTGACTTGCTTCATAAACCCAAGCGCCACGATTGGAGCTGACCAGGTAGAGCGTCGAATTACGTATTCCGATGGCACAATGCCAACATATCCTTGGGGATTGTCGGTTTTTTGACTATCTTGTACTTCCTGCTTAGTCTCGAGAGTCATATTTACTTTCTGAATTTGACCTGCTCTTTTTAGAGATAATTCTACGTTTTGACCTTGGAATTGTTCAGTAATATCAGGAAGTTTTTCTGCTGAAGTTATTTCACGAGAGATACCACCACCTGTTATGCTTAGCAATTTATCCCTTGCTTGAAGTCCGCTTTTTTCAGCCGGACTCTTTTCCACAATTTTGCCAACTAATACATCTTGCCTAATTGTTTTTGTATCTGAATTAACTGTAAATTGATTCTCGACCAGCAAAGGCATACCCAAAAGTGCCAAAAAAGTTAGCAATATAAATGCTGTGACTAGATTCATAGCAACTCCTGCTAACATGATTTTTACTTTTGTACCCAGAGGTGCTGCCCCAAAACTACCCGGGGATTTGTCTGCATCATTTTCTCCTTTGAGTTTCACAAACCCCCCAAGAGGAAGCCAGTTCAGGGTATATTCTGTTTTGTTTTTTATTGCAATTACTTTTGCCCTCGGCGGGAAACCGATACCAAATTCCTCAACCTCAACACCACCACGCCGAGCCATGATAAAGTGACCAAATTCGTGTACAACCACAAGACCGACAAACAAAAGCAACCCCACAACTAGTAATAAAACTGACATGTTTCTTCATTATATAGATAATCCTAGTCATAGGATAGCTTTTTGAACGTTTAGTAGTATCTAGGAACCAAACCTGCGCTGCCGGTCAGCATACTCTGCCAAGGCAATATCAAAATCTCCTTTAGAAAATGCTGGCCAATGCTGATTTACAAAATATAGTTCAGCATACGAAGCTCGCCATAACATAAAGTTACTCAAACGCTGTTCGCCAGAAGTTCTTATAATCAAATCTACAGGCGGTATGTCGGGGGCATACAACTCGTTTTCAAACTGTTTTTGGGTGACAATCTCAGATCCCAGTTTTAGAAGTTTATTTACAGATTCAACAATCTCCTGTTGACCACCGTAGTTAAAGCACAGTGCTAGAGTGCCTCTGCTATTTTTCATTGTTAGCTTTTCTGCTTTTTCAATAGCATTTAACAGCTTGTCACCAAGACCCAGTTTACTACCTAAAAAACGTATTCTTATTCCCTGCTTATGTACTTTTTTTACTTCTTTTGTAGCAACCCAAAGTGCTAAATCTAACAAATACTTAACTTCATCCTTGTTTCTATTCCAGTTCTCTGTAGAAAAAATGTATGCAGACACATATTCTACGCCTAGGTCGATAGCATATTCTGAAATCTCTTTCAGTTTTTCGTACCCTGCTTTGTGACCTTCAAATTTGGGCAAATTGTGATCCTGTGCCCAGCGCCGATTTCCATCCAAAATTATTCCGACATGTTTGGGGATTTTTAGATTATTATTCTTCATAAGCTACGCAATATCCTGGATTTTTCTAGAAAATTTAGATGGTTAATATCTCTGCTTCTTTGGCCTTTGATGCAACTTCGGTCTCTGCTTTTGCCTGGTTCATGGCATCATCAATTTGCTTGGCAAGTCTTTTTGCGTCGTCTTCGCCAATATCTCTGTCTTTTTTGGCGTCATCAATCGTGCTCATAGCCTCATGACGAATGTTCCTTAAACTAATCATGCACTCTTCTACTTTGTTGCCCAAAACTTTTACAATCTCGCGTCTACGCTCTTCATTTAGGGGTGGTACTTGAATCCTTATAACCCGACCATCATCCATAGGGTTCATACCCAAATTTGGATTATCACGAATAGCAGAAGAAATTGCTTCCATGTTTGTTGGGTCAAATGGAGTTATTTGAATCAGTTGCACTTCAGGCGCGGTGATATTTGCAACTTGATTTAACGGAGTAGCCACACCATAAGCCGTCACCATTACACCGTCTAACATTCCAGCACTTGCACGTCCTGTTCGTATCTTTTTCAACTCATCCCGAAAATGATTAAGAGCGTTGTCGAATTTCGCTTTAGCCTGATCAACGACTTGTTGTGGTGTCATTGTCTGATATTACTCCGAAATTTCACCTAATGCCATACGACTGAAACGACGAATTACTATGTTTTCACCAAGTTTTGCAATATGCTCTTTTACGTAGTCTGCAACTGTTAAATCAGAATTTTTTACAAATGGCTGGTTCATTAAACACTGTTCAGAAAAATGCTTTTTCAACATGCCGTCTACTATGCTATTCAGCATTTTTTCAGGCTTGCCTTCAGATTTGGCCTTTTCGGCAAATTCAGTTTTTTTCGCTTTCAAGACGTCTGCGGGGATTTCCTCCATATTCACGTAAACGGGCGTCATAGCAGCCACATGCATAGCAATATCTTTTACCAAATGTTTAAACTCGTCAGTTTTGGCAACAAAATCCGTTTCACAATTTACTTCTACCAAAACACCAATTCGTCCGTCGTGATTATATGTTCCCACAGTTCCGCTCCGTGCTTCTCGTTCACCACGTTTGTCAGCTTTTGTAAGTCCCTTCTTGCGCATCGCCGCAAGCGCTGCATCAAAGTCTCCGTCGGCATCAACTAGAGCAGCTTTTGCGTCCGTCAACCCTGCACCACTTAAGTTTTTCAATCGTTTAATGTCTTCTATGCTAATTTCAGCCATTTCTTAGTACCGCCTTTGTCGCTGTTTTTGGTTCTTCTGTTTCTTTGTCTGGTGATTCTACCGCTTTAGGAGATTCCGCGGATTTTTCGACTTTTTTGACATGCTTTACTTGTCCGGCCTCTATTGCCTGTTGGACATAGTCGGTTATTAGTTTGATTGTTTTGATGGCGTCATCGTTTGCAGGGATTGGATAATCAACCAATGTTGGATCTGCATTTGTATCGACAATCCCAACTATTGGCACGCCCAATTTACGAGCTTCACGCACAGCATTTATGTCGTGATTCACATCTGTTACATATATTGCACCAAGTTTTGCGGAAATGTTTTTGATACCACCGTAAATGTGATTCATCTCGTCAATTTCTTCTTGGAATCTTTGTACTTCAAGTTTGCTATATTTTGCCGACAGAGTTCCGTTTTCAAGTTTTTCTTCAAGATCTTTTAGATGTTTTACTCTGCCCCCAATGGTATTTTTGTTAGTTAACATACCTCCCAACCAGCGCTCTATAACATAGGGCATGTTAGTAGAACTAGCTAGGTTTTTGATAATGTCGTGGGCCTGTCTTTTGGTACCAACAACCAAAACTTGTTTTCCTTCTGCTGAAGTATCTTCTAGAAAGTTTAGGGCTCGTTCAAGTTGCTCGACTGTTTTAGTCAAGTCAATTATGTGAGTTCCGTTGCGCTTACTGTGAATATAAGGAGCCATTTTGGGATGCCATCGACTCGTTTTGTGTCCAAAATGAGCCCCCGCCTCTAGTAATTTCTTGATGTCTACAACTACTGACATATATGTATACCTTTCTCGAATTCTTAACCTTTGTTTGGGTGCCTACATAGTCCGCTCAAGGTGTTATGCAGGAGAATTCTTCCCCAAACTGCTTTACTTATTACCGACTTAGAATAACAGATACGTCACCCTTTGACAACAAGGCATTTTATCTATATACTTTCCCAAAGTTATGAAAAAAGGAATTCACCCAACTAACTATCGCTCAGTTGTTTTTCAAGATCTGAACGATAACACCACGTTTTTAACCAAATCTACTGTTACTACTGAAGAAACAATAAAGCTGGACGGCAGTGAATATCCGCTAGTTAAGGTTCATATTTCTAGCGCATCTCACCCTTTCTTCACTGGGCAGGAAAAGATGATAGATATCGAAGGACGCGTTGATAAATTTAAAGCCCGCCAAGAAGCCGCCAAAGCTCGGGCTGAAAGCATGAAAAAATCTGCTAGTAAAACGCGTATCAAATCACCAAAAGCTGATGAGTCTCAAAAAATCGGCTCCCTAAAACCGACTGCCCGTTAACTAACTACCCAGTCACTTGTATCATAGAGATATGGGTACTTTTCTATATACTAGGACTAGATATGACCGATAAAATTCAATTATACAAAGAAGAACTAACTAGCTTGCAATCAACACTTGATAATCCAGGCATTTTCAGCACACCTCAATACCCCAAAATCGCACGCCGTAAAAAAGAGATTCAAGACATCTTAAATTTTCACGGTGAAATTTCAAAACTTGAAAATCAGCGCATCGAGGCACATAAATTATCTCTAGGGAACGGTGACATGGCAGAGCTTGCTCAACAAGAAGTACTTGAACTAGATGCGAGGCTTTTAACGCTCAAAAACCAATTTTCTACCCTGACAACTCCAAAAGATCCAAACGACGAAAAAAACGTAATCATTGAAATTCGCGCTGCCGCTGGTGGTGACGAGGCAAGTCTGTTTGGTGGTGAACTATACCGAATGTACATACGATGGAGCGAAAACCACGATTATAAAACCGAACTTATCAGCGAAAGTCCATCAGAAGCCGGTGGTTTCAAAGAAATAATATTTGAAGTACGCGGGCTCGATGCATACAAAAAGCTAAAATTCGAAGCCGGTGTTCACAGAGTTCAAAGAGTACCTGCGACTGAAAGCCAAGGCCGTATTCACACCAGCACCGTGACGGTTGCGGTCATGCCCGAAGCCGAAGAATCAGATATTGATATTTCTCCAAACGATCTTAAGGTCGACGTTTTCCGATCTGGTGGTCATGGAGGTCAGTCGGTAAATACTACAGATTCTGCAGTACGAATAACTCATATTCCTTCAGGTCTAGTTGTAACTAATCAAGACGAGAAATCTCAAATAAAAAATAAGTTAAAAGCCATGAGCGTACTTAGAAGTCGCCTGCTTCAGATGAAAATAGACGAAGAAACTCAACAACTTAGCGATGATCGAAAAAAACTTATCGGTACTGGGGACAGAAGCGAAAAAATTCGTACTTATAATTTTCCACAAGACCGTATCACAGATCATAGAATTGGATATTCCAGAAGTAATATTCCCACCGCTTTGACGGGTGATATAGATGATTTGATTGAAAAACTACATGATTACGAACGCCAGCTCGACAACAATTAATAACTGGCTATCGTCCGCAGGCAATCGTTTGAATAAATCAGGCGTTATGACAAGCAGACTTGATGCGCTTGTACTCCTCTCTGATATTCTAAAAAAAGATAAATCCTATGTGCTAGCTCACCCAGATGAAGACATATCTCAAACTAATTTAACCGTACTCAATAAGCAAATCAACCGGCGGTTAAAGCACGAACCTCTAGCATATATTCGCGGTTTCTCAGAATTTTATGGTCGTAATTTCTTAGTAAACAAACATACCCTAATACCCCGCCCCGAAACCGAAACCATGCTAGACCTGTTCACAAAAATCTACAATTCACAAAAATCACCCCTGCAAAAGGTCCGACCTTTTACAGAGAGGGAAAATGTGATTTTGAATGTTATAGATGTTGGTACGGGTTCTGGAGTGATAGGAATTGATGTAAAACTAGAGCATCCTGAGTTAACTGTTTTCGCTACTGATATCTCCACTGAATGCCTTAAGATTGCTAAACAAAACTCGGAACTTCATAACACGCATATTACTTACCTTCGCGGAGACTTGTTAGAACCCATCCTATCCGTAGGTCTTGCCCCCCAGTCGGCTATCCTAGCAAATCTTCCCTATGTTCCGAGTAACTATACAATCAATCAAGACGCTGAGCGAGAACCTAAGCTCGCAATTTTTGGCGGTGAAGATGGTCTAGACTTATATAGAAAGCTTTTTGACCAAATATATAAAGCGAACAGCTCGAATATTCTTTCGAAAAATCATCCAAAACCACAGTATGTCTTTACCGAGTCAATGCCAGCTCAACACCAAATATTAAAACAAATTGCAGATTCAGCCGGATACGAATTAGCAGATTCAGAGGATTTCATATTGGCTTTTAGATCGATTTTACCGTAGAGGAATTACAGATGCAATTCTTCTGGCAGTTATTGCGATTGTGGTCATGCGCTATAAACCGGTTCTTTGAAAAATCTATAATCACTAATTGCACGTAACACATTCCGGCAAACAAAAGCTATATGGCTTTATCACCCCAGTCTGAGAAAACAAACACAACGACAATTATCGCTATCATAATAAAAACAATTTGTCGCCTAAGTAAAACTGACAATCGATCTGTTTCTCTCAAATAATAAAGACCACCCAATCCAAACCCCAAAACAGTAATCAGAAGCGTCGGCTGTGCAATAACGCTATAAAAAAGCAACCAATGCACACACAACCATGTTATTGCCGCCGCAAAATATCCCCATGTATGTGCGTACAATGAAGTGTAGGGTTCTTCGAAACTACTTATAAAATGCCTTGCCGAAAGGTAACATACGCCCCAAACAGCAAAAACTAGAAGACCCAACGGGGCAGCTGGCCATCCTAAAAATATCGCCATCAAACCATAAGTCTGTCCGACCAATGCTTGAGAGGCGATACTTATTACGCTTCGCCCTGGCTTTAGAACAGTTTGCCACAACATATATAGGACTGCCCAGAAAAGTTGAAGTGAAGCACTGTCTGTGTGAGACATAAGTACAATCGTGGCCAGTCCAACTATTATATCTACAGAATTTGCGCGGAATATTGCCGGCCAAAACCGTGGCCTTACGGCAAACATACGCCATTTTGTAATTAGTATCACCAAAACTGCCAACTGCACAAAATCTATTCTTATAAGTACATATACAAGGGCTGGCATTATTGCACTAAGAACTATGTGCAAAACATGAGCATAGCCTTTTGTGGGCTTAATTTTACCGGCTATTAATTTTTTCATTGCCCCAATATTATTATAAAATCCGCGTTTTCCGGGTTTTGGATTTTGGGATCCGGCAAAGTATTGACAGCACTCACGCCAAACCTTATCTCCAGATACCTTCTTGTATATTTTTTCTCACCGTTTCTCATATCTACCAGTATAGTACTTTTATACGTTTTAGTCGGCGCATCACTTACTTTGACTACATTATAGCCATAACTTCGAAGTTCATTTGCCTTTTTGGTTGCCAGACCTGAACTTGTCGACCCGTTTAATACAACAACCGAGGCATTCTCATTAGCTAAATAGCCATCTTTCAAAGTGTTCCTGACATAGTTTTGAATTTCTGAAAAATCATTTAGACCTGCACGAGGCCGTTGAATTGCCTGTCCAGCTATGTTTACACTTTGCAAAAAGTTGTTCGGGGGATCTACAAGCCCAATCGTAGAAATGTTTGATGAGTTAATTTGTTTTCCTAAATCGTACAACCGGGTTACTTCGTCTATGCTCATATTTGACTGAACATGATTGCCAAATGCATCCAATAGACCTGATATTTTTAAAGGGTTTGCAAAGGTGCCAATAGACAATACCCTCTCTTTAAGTGCGATTATCAGCATTCGCTGTCGCTCTGCCCTATCAAAGTCACCCCTGGAACTGGTTTTACGTGAACGTGCATAATATAGTGCTCTTTGGCCATCAAAATGCTGAGGCCCTTCCTTAACATCAAGCGTGTAATTTTTCTTAATCAAGCCATCCCACAATTTTTCGTATACTGTTCCGTTTTTGTCGACATTTATGTCGACTCCACCTACTGTATTTATAGCCTGAACAAAACCTGCAAAATCTATCATCACATGATAATGAATTGGTATGCCTAGGTCGTCTTGTATGACTTTTTCCATAGCAGTAAATCCAGCATTCTCGGCGTCTGTGTTACTAGCTTTTCTTGCTTTAGCCGCATATTTTGCTTCTGCAAAAACGGAGTTTACTCTGTAATTACTGGTTTTTGGGTAGTACAAATCTCTGGGTACACTTAGAAGCGAAGCTTTTTTGTTGATTGGGTCAATACTTGCAATTAATATCGTATCCGTAAGGTCCGGACCGGCATTTCCCTCACCACCGCGTCCTAGTAAAAGTATATTCACCCTACCGTCACCTTCGCCCTTGAGCTTGCTAGGGTCTACATTGTCTTGCAAGGCAGTTGCGCCTTCTGCTCCACCTTTAAATATTTTATTTAGCTTCAGGTAACCTTTTCCGAACAAAAATCCAGTAACTACGACTACAAGCAGTGTCAGGCCAGCTAGTGCACGGAAACCACGTTTTTTCCAGCTAAGTTTTTTGCGTGATTTTTTTGGAGCTGGGGATAGACTTAAGTCAATAGCTCCATCAAGACCTCTTCTGGGGTTTCTGCCACCGGGGATTGACCCATTATCATTTATAATGTTCTGCTGAGAAGCTCTAAATCCTTCCGAACCGCTAAAATCATCAAGTCTGTTTCTAGGCGTAGGTAGCGACGTGTCTACCTCCCCTTTTTGTGATAATAAATTTGTATTATGTGGTGTTTTTTGGATTGGGTTTGAGTTAAGCATGCCATCAACCGATGAGTGGTGATGTTTGTGGTGTTTTCTTGTAAATTTATCCATATATATGACTTGTGATTATAGCGGTTATGGTGAAAAATCGGAAGTGCTGTATCATTTTCAAAACATATGCTTATGTCAATGTACTGCAAAATGCGCTATAGTGATTGCCTGAATGCAACAGACTCCCAGTATACCAGTTACATCTTCCGGTGCAAGTGATAGAACGCCCACTTTTAACACCCAGAAACCTCCCAGCAAATGGATAGGTGCGTTGTCTACAATAGCAATTTTGATTGCCGCACCATTAGTCGCACTTACTCTTACCGCATTTGTATTTCAGTCCTACGAAGTTGACGGTCCAAGTATGGAAACAACCCTACAAAACCGTGACAGATTGATTGTATGGAAACTTCCAAAAACCGTGGCTCGCATAACAAATAGGCACTACATACCCGCAAGGGGAGATATTATTGTTTTTGCTAAAAAGGGTCTGTTCGACGAATACGGAGGTGCGCACGAAAAACAACTAATTAAACGTGTAGTTGGGTTACCCGGTGATAGAGTTGTCGTCCAAGACAACCACATCACTATATATTCTGCAGAATTCCCAGATGGATTTAATCCGGACATAAACCATGATTATTCACAAAATATTGCCTCTGTCACATCGGGGAATATTGACTTACAAGTCCCCGAGGGGGAAGTGTTTGTGAACGGCGATAACCGCACAAACTCTCTAGACTCTAGGGCGTTTGGTACAGTATCTTCAAACGATATAGTAGGCAAACTTGCCCTGAGGGTATTCCCAATCAACGGCTTTAAATCGTTCTTTTAGCTGAGTTTTTGATACAGATCTTTTAAATCATTTTCGTCTTTAAAATATATTTCTAACTTACCCCCCTTTGCGGTATGGTGAATTGTAACTTTTGTTCCTAAGTTTTTCGATAATTTTACAGTCTCTGGGGTTTCTTTGACTGTTCGCTTTTTTATCACGCTTGAAGTTTTTACTCCCTGTTTGTGAGCAGTTACAAATTGCTCTGCCTGACGAACAGACCACGCTTGCGACTGAATCAGCTCCAACAATTTTGATTGTAGCTCTGGTATATTTTTTAGCGCCAAAATAGACCGAGCGTGACCTTCTGAAATATGCCCCGACTGCAATGCATCGCGTGCGTTGCCTGGAAGCTGTAAAAGCCTAACAATGTTGTTCACCGTAGGAGAAGCTTTGCCAAGTTTTTGTGCAATCTGAGTATAACTCAGATTGAACTGTTCATGCAGGTGTTCGATTGAAAGCGCCTGTTCAATTGGTGATAAATCAACTCGCTGGACGTTTTCTATGAGTGCTATCTCCAGTCGTTGTAGCTTTGCTTTGTCCCGTACAATTGCTGGTATTGTCTTCAGCCCAGCCAGCTTGGACGCTCGCCATCTACGCTCACCGGCAACAATCTCAAAACCTTTGTCAATAGTAGCAACAATAATTGGCTGTAGTACTCCGTGTTCGCGAATTGAGTCTGCCAATTCAGAAATAAGTTTTTCGTCAAACTGCTTACGAGGCTGGTTAGGATTAGGTACAATCTGCGATAAAGGTAGGCTTTTTATCCGCTCATCATTACTCAACAAACTTTTGTCGAAATCAGACGGCAACAAGCTCTCAAGACCTCTGCCTAAATGTAAACTACCCTTCGACACGTTTTATCACCTCCTTGGTAAACTGCTTATACGCCCTTGCGCCTTTTGACCATTTGTCATGCTCAGAAATTGGCTTTCCATAGCTTGGAGCTTCTGCCAAGCGCACATTTCGTGGAATGTACGTCTTGAAAACAACATCGCCAAAATATTTACTTAGTTCATCTACAACTTGCTCCGCCAAAGACGTACGACCATCATACATTGTCACAAGCACCCCCAACAAATTCAAATTTGTATTTGTAGTTTGTTTGACACGCTGAAATACTTCCATTAGCTGACCAATACCTTCCATCGCAAAAAATTCCGCCTGTACTGGTATCAACAGCCAGTTAGATGCCGTAAGTGCATTTATCGTTAGTAGACTCAACGCCGGTGGGCAGTCTATTAAGATATAGTCATACTTCAGATTTTCAAGCATGTTTTTAAGCATGCTTTCCCTGTTTGGTTGATCTTTTAGCTCCAGTTCTGCTGCTGCTAAGTTATTATTTGCAGGAATCAATGAAATTCCACTGTCGGGCGAAACCAAAATTGCACTTTCAGCCTTGTCGAGTCCAAGCATGACCTCGTAACTTGTTTTAACCGGTCCGCCATCTAGCCCCAGTCCGCTGGTTGCGTTACCTTGTGGGTCAAAGTCTACAATCAAAACAGATTTTCCGGATTTAACTAAATATGCGGCTAAATTAATCGTTGATGTAGTCTTACCGACTCCGCCTTTTTGGTTCAGCACAGCTATAATATTTGTCATCTCGGTGATATTTCCCTCTAGTGGTTACCCCTTAGACTAGCACTAAAACATCCTCGAGTAAATGAAGTGAGACACCTACAAGCATGGAAATTTTGCTACGCTGACCACCTTTTTTGGCAGAAGTATGATGTCATAGCCACTCAGAGTCTACAATCGACGTTCAGCATCATATCCGTAACAATAAAGTCAGCTGTCCCTACAGTACTAGCCTTATCGTACTAGTTCTTTATGGCTTGTGGTCCTCTTGCACAATTTACTCTACTGCATTTACGCTTGAAAAAATTTCAGGTTGCTCGTGGTCTTTTGATACTAACTGTTTTATATTTTCAGCCTCTTCGGTAGTGTTACTTACCTTGTGGCAGTGAATCGAGAGGCTGTATAGTCGGTAATACTTGAAGAGGTATATTCACAAGCACTAGTATTTTTGTTTTGGTTTATGTATTTTACAAACCCTGCCCTTTCATAATGTGGATCAGTATTCGAAATTTTATACAATCGGCACGTCGCACAATATTATATATAATTCTTTCTAAGCTACTAGTCTGACGTATTACATGGTAGTGATTCACAAGCCAACCTGGCATCTGACACAAGGCTGAAATCCACATGTAGATTATTAATTAACGGGGTTAGTACTTTTACTGCCGTACCCCCATGTTGAGAAGCACGGTAAATATCTTCCCGTGATTGGCACCTGTGTCGCTGTTTAAGCAATCCTACGTAAACACCTTGAGGAGATAAAGATTAACTATTGAACTACCCAGTAGTTGTATTCGTACAGAGTGGCGTCTGCTGGCGCGGTGTTTGTATTGAGCGTGAAGGTGGTAGTATTACTGGCTCCATTGAAGTACTGGATTGTGGTTGCGCTAGCATTTGCAGGGGTTAATAGTACTCGTGGCGCCGATGCATAAGCACTGGCAAATGTAATCGTTCCAAGTACACCAGTTGCACCGCACCCTGTACCTGTTGTTATTGATATTTTCCCTGAGCTGTCGTTGCCAGAGATATTTAGGGTTGGCGTAGTACAAGCTGCTCCTGCAGGAGTACCTATGGTTGTGGTTCCGCTACTATTCCCTGAAATAACGTGACCATTTACAGATAATGTCCCATTTACAACTAGAGTCTTAACTGTAAGTATCATACCTGAGGTGTCTGCACTCAGGAGGGCTGTCCCTAAAGTGTTTTGAATTTCAAACGCGGTCGTTGAATCTGCTGTATTTTTAGACAATACTGCCCCAGAGTTAGATATTGTAAACATATCTGTAGGAACCCCGACTTTGTCCCCTTGTATCACTAATGCTTTGCTTGCACCAGCAGAAACATGAATTTTTAAGCCAATCAAAGTTGTATCTATCAACAACTTAACTGTTGGATCCGGAGCTAATTGTCCAATAGATAGTGTACTATTGAGTGTATCTACGCTAAATAATCTTTGGTTCCCAGTTTTTCTCAATATTTTGAACGCATCAGTAGAATCAGCGTAGTTTTGCGATAATATAGCTCCATCATTCGCAACTTGCAATACGTTTGCAGAATTTGTATTGAAACTTAGCAGTGGCGACCCGCCAAGATTTGTTTGACTAACATTTATTATAGGCACAACAGCATTTGTGCTAGTTATATCTATAGAACCACCGTTTATGAGTGTCTCCTGGAAGTTTGCGTATTTCACGTCTAGTAATGCTGATGGTGTATTGGTGCCGATTCCTATGCGAGTATTGGACGTATCAGCTACAAATAAATTTGACGTTCCTGCCGAGTCTTGAATCTGGAAAGAAGTGGTTGAGTTTGTTCCATTTTTGACAATTACACCCCCGGGTGTTCCGGTTGCCGTACCTGTTCCGATTGTAATTGTCCCCGAGTTGGCCGTGGTTCCAGACGCATTGCCTGTGTTTATACTAATATTTCCTGTGGCAAGTCCATTTGTAGTTGTGTTTTGGCTCACAATATTTAAATGTGTGCTGGTGCTGTTAGTTCCAACCAAGCCGGAGGTATAGGTACATGTATTGGTCAAGAACAGCCCGCACGTAACAGCCGCGCCTCCTCCAACACCACCTGAAGTTCTCGCTCTAAAGAAAGGACTGCCACTACTATCTTGAATATCAAATGCTCCTTCCGTACTGGTGCCAACTTTCGCACCCACCCGCACAATGACGCTACCGCCAACCGCGTTTCCGGTACCAGCAGCATCTCCTGCTTGAAGAACTAAATTACCACCCACGAATGCACTTGCACCCGACCCAGCGTCGCCGGCTTTGACGGTCAAGTTATTACCAATAGCGTTGGTACTTCTTGTCTGTACGTCTAGTGTTCGATCCGCGGCTTCAGCAAATGTAATCTTTGGTGATTTAACTGATATATTACCAGAGCCAGCTTGTAAAGTTAGAGTACTAGTGGTGTTAGTCGAGCCTACTGTGACTGTTTGAGCGGCTGCACCTGTAGCAATGTTTACTGTGCGTGCACTAGCCGATGTACCGATGCTAATTGTTCCTGTGCCAGCGTTTAGCGTGAGTGCGCTGGTGCCGGTTTGAGAGCCAACAGTAACGTTATGACTGAAGCTTTGAGTGCCAATACTAATATTATTCCCTGAAGTCGTGCCTGTATCTATTGTTCCTCTTCCTAGAAGAATGTCCAGTCCCGTACCAGAATTTTGCAGGCTCAATACCGCTCCTGTATTCCCAGTATCGAGCTGGGAAAGAGTTAAAATGTTGGAATTATCCGAACCACATCCGCCAGATGGTGTCGAACAACTACTCTGAAGAGTCGCCAAACTTCCTGTTACAGTTAGCGGAACAGATATCGGTGTTAGTGCTACCTGCATGACGTTAAGTCCAGTGTTACTTGAAATATAGAAACCACTTATAGATATTCCGAAAGTGTTAGCATTTATAAAATTTGAACCACTGGACCATTTATTTAACCATAAATGACCTTCGACATTACGATTTCCAAAATTTTGATCAGATGAATAGCAATACGGCGAAAAAATTGTAGTTGAACACGCTTCCGACGTAGTTGTTCCCGATGGATTACTAAGTGTATAGTGATTCCAAGGGTCATATAAATTATAGTAATTACTGTTTGAGTCTCCTGTGCCGGCATAATCCAGCACATAATCATTTACGCTACTGGGAGTAATCGTGGTGGTTGCGGCACAGGAAGAGTTTCCACCTGTACATGTTGTAGTAGCCGTACCACTGCTATTCGGTGCAGATTGGACAACATTGTAGTATGCAACGGCGTTCATGGTCTGCCATGTACCACTTGCGGCGGTAGAACGAATACTACAATAATGTCCATCGCCACTAGCGCAAATATTTGCATCAGATATTGGTAGACCACTGTCTAGGAGTTTGTAATATACAAACGAGAATGTCGAAACTCCACCGCCAGAACCAGTCGCGTACGAACCCCTCAACAAGGACAAGTTCGTAATAGTAACGCCGTCACGTTGATACGATACAGAAGTTGGGCCTGCGCTATTGATAGTACTTATAAATACAAGGAGAATTCGACCACCGTGTCCAGATGTCGTTTTGGATAGAAGCAATGAACTTAAACAATCCGTAGTAGTAGCGATTCCACTAGTAACATTCGACTCACATGATGCATCAAACTGTGGTGTCGTATAGGTTGGGTTATTGAATCCAGTTGTCAGTGTACGGTTGACGTTAAGCACGTTTCCACTTATTAATTCTCCAGCACTAGCAAATGAACGTGTTGTAGATATATTTACACCATTGCCTGTGTTTAGTCCGTTTGCGGTAACTTGTAGTGCAGTACCGGAAGTTGTGCTATTGTCGGTAATTGCAACTCCAGTGCCGGTGGCATTGGCTGCCTGTAGCGTAGTGGTGCTAGTACTGCCAGTTCCACCAATTGTGACTGCTTGGGCAGCATTACCTGTCGAATCGGCTATATGAACGGTGGTGGTGGTTGCACTACTACCGGTGGCGCCAATATTAATTGTTGCACCCGAATTATTATTTGCAATGCCCACAGTTCCCCCCGAAGCTGGCTGAATAGCTATACTTGAGCTAATACTGTTTCCCAAGTTAAGCCCACCCTTAGATTGTAATGTTGTTGTACCGCCAGTAGCTGAGGAGCCAGAACCTAACGTTATATTTGTTGTGCCTCCACTGGTGTTGTTGTTCCCAATATTTATCGTCTGAGTCCCAGAGCTAGAACTTGAGCTACCTATTTGTATGGTCCGGCTGCCAGTAGCCGTGCCTATGTTAATTGGTCCTGTCCCAGTTTCTAAAGACAGGGTACCTGCTAACGATGTTGAGCCGATGCTTATATTATTTGCTGTGGTAGTTCCAATATTAATATTTCCGTTGGTAGTACCACTTCCGGCATTAATTGACACACTACCGCCGGTATTGCCCGTGTAGTTTCCTGCCTGAATAGTAACTGCACCGCCACTTGTGCCTGCAGGCTGAACGCTGATTCCACCATTTCCAGACTGTATATTCGTGATTGCCGAACCGGTTCCACCCACTGTAATTGATGGTATAAAAGACGTACTGACGCTCAATAGAGCATCTCCACCAGAGCTAGCAGATCTTTTTATTTGAAAGGCAGTTGTAGAATCAGTAGCGTTTTGGAACAATGCTGAACCACCAAAAGATACGCTGTTAGTAGTTGTATCCGCGTTAAACAAACTGACTCCACCGCTTCCTGCGGAAGTTTTTATTTGTACGGCATTCGCTGAGTTGCTTGTGTTTTGGAACAAATTAGTTCCTGTGAATGTTTGTCCAAGCCGATCCAACAGCGCAACATTTGCGCTAAGTCTGTTGTCTGCCAATGTCCCTAAACTAATATTTGATGCATTTAGGCTAGTAAGTCCAGAGCCGGTTCCGATGAACGACGTTGCAGTGACATTTCCACTACTGTCAACTAAAAACACATCTGAACCACTTGATTGAAGTTGCAATAAATTAGCACCGCCAGTGTTATTTATAAATATCGATGAGTTAATTGGCGAGGCGTTTTGTTGAGCGGTCGACACCCCAGCCACATTTGGACCCAAAGCTACGGCTTCTCCGCCACCTGCCGTACAGGTTATACCAGTCGTACAGATGGTCTGCCCGGGACCCCCAGTTGTTGGTAGTATATAGCTTTGACCATTTGCAAAAAATGTAATCTGGCCTGAACTAGTAATACTGCTGGCGTTTACGGTCCCGGCTACCGTAAGCCCGGCAAACTGGGGACTTGCAGATGTTGTTAAATCTTGTGGCAAATTTAAATTTAAACTTCCGCCAGAACCGCTAATTGTTAAACCTCCGCTACCTTGCAGTGTTATGTTGCCGGCTTGGTTATTTAAAGCCGTTACGCCACTCCCTTGGGAGCCGGCGTTTGTTGCCACCTGAGTTTGAAGAACTTGCAGTTGATTCGACGTAACATAGCTACAATTATTACTATCCAGACAGATAGTACCGCTGGAGTTTGGTAATGCGTATGTCTGATTAGCCGTAGAGTTTTCGACCTTAAGAACAGATATAAAATTACTGTTTGAAAACTTTAAATTACCCCTGGTTACTAAATCACCATTTACCAGTAGAGATTGGTTTGCTCCCTGCAATTCGTTGGGAAGGGCTCTAATCTCAGCATCTTTTAGAGTTACGTCTTGAGTTTGTACATTTGTTTGACCGGACTGCTTAGTCTTTGGGCTATTTTTAGCCAGTAACAACATACTCACACCGGTAAGTAGAGTTACCAGCACCGTTACAGCAATTGATACTATCATTGCCTTACGGCCAGAAAAGGCTAGAGTACCACGCTTAGGAGACACTCCGTCTGCAGTAGCAACTTGAGGTGCGCTGGGAGAGTTACCTTCTGCATGAAATTCTAGATCTTCTAGGGGGAAGTTATTTTGGGGTAGGCCATACTGGACCACGGACGCCGATGTGTCGGTAGTATTTCCCTTACCCGAACTTGAGGAGTCCGGAGAGGTAGATGTGACAGCCTCTGGCTGTATTACGGTCATTTGTTTTTATTTGGGAATTTTTTATTTAATTGTACCCCTGTAAAAAGTACATTTTAGCTATTATTAGCTATAGTTTCCCACAAGTAGTGTACAAGAGGTCACTCCGTTGTGCAAATATTTTTGAACACAAAATTTATAGAATCTGGCCAGGTTATACACAGGTTATTATCTTTGGTAGGCTTAAACACGGAGTACTCCATACACAGCAGCTAGCCCGACAAGCAAAACCAACAAAGCAATAGCAACCACCTTTATAAGCTCTCCATTAATAATTTTGCGCCCTAAAGGGTTACGCCCTAACGCAACGATAGCACTAGAGACGGCACCGTATATAATCGCTCCCTCAGCTATTAGCACAAGGACAAAAAGAATTAGTGCCACTAAAACACGTATTTCACTTACTTCTTTACCGGCAATCGCTCTGCCAATTTTTGCTAGCGTGGAGTCGTTGGACCGTGTTCCAGATGCGCCACCTTGGTGATTGAGGTTTATTTTTATTTTAGCTATTTTCGTATCCTTTGTATGACTGCCGTCTTGGTAGCTATAGGTAGCTGTTTGAGTTGCACTGTCCGCAGCAATTCCGATGACCGCGCCCTGGGAATCACTTGCTTTCATCAAAATACCTTTAAGAGGTGATAATACCAACAGATCACCCTTGCTAACCTGCCCGTTTATATCGCTCACATAAACGTCTGGCTGCCCTTCGCTCTCTACCAAAACCTTGGCAGGCAATGAACTGACCGTTACTAGGCTGTTGTCTACGGTGGTAACTATTCCCACTACTCTGCTACTACTTTCTTGCGTCGCCCTCTCTACACTAGAACCACCCGCCTCTCCTAAGCCCAGTGCAACCACCATACCTGTCTGCAAACCAGAATCTGAACTCAAATAACCTCTTGCAATAGCGAAAACTGGTGCATAAAAAAGTACCATTAAACAAGCCAATGACCCCGCCATCAAAGAAATAAATAGTTTTATATTAACTCTTGGTTTATTACGCATTGTCACCAATATTACTTATGCTTCTACCTTAGTATGACGACTTTAACCCCGTAAAACAAGTGTCGGATAAGAGGAAAATAATATGATTTTAGGCGATTTTTGTGATTTTCAGGTGTGTGTGACGTTGACGATGGCCTCGAACAACGTGAACTCGCTTTTTGGCTTTGTAGCGAATAGAGGTAACTTTGTCAGCTTGAACATCTTCCGAAATCACCTCTGCGGTTACTTTTGACCCGCTAACCTCAGGGGTTCCTACGGTAGTTTTTTCACCATCAATAACAAGTAGGGGGACAAAGTTGACAGATTTATCTTTGGAATTCAAAAGTTCAACCAGCACTGTGTCTCCCTGTGAGACCAAATACTGTTTAGAGCCGGTGGTAATAACTGCTTTTTTCATGATTACCAAACGAGTTTAACAGATATAGCTACCTGTGTCAAAGGTGTTAGTCGTCTTTCTGAATTTTTACATGCAAATCCACATTATCAACGCGAACCATTGTCTCAAACGAACCACTTCCTTCTGAATTAAGATGATTTGCCAGTGTTTCTTGCTTGATTGTATTTTGGTGCTCACTGACAGCTTGTTTTATATCTTCACTATTAGTTTGAAGAACCAATTTTATGTGGTCATCAACCTGTAAACCAGCCTCTTTACGGGCATTTTGAACATGACGTATAACTTCTCTCATCAAACCTTCTCTTTTCAGTTCAGGAGTTATTTTTGTATTTAGCTGGATGGTCTTATGGCCGTCACTCCTGAGTATTAGTTTTACTTCTTTCACATTTAACTCTTCTGCGACCATGTCCGTTAGTTCTTTGCTCAGCTCAAAAGAACTTTCAATTTTAACAGCCAACAGGGGTTGCCTAACCTTTATTCCGTTACTAGCTCGCAAGGAAAGACCCTCATTCACTATCCACCTAACATGCGCCATGTGCTCTATTACCAACTCATTAGTGTGTCCGACCTCTGGCCAGTCAAGTAGGTGCACTGACTCGCCACCGGTAAGTTTTTGGTAAAGCTCTTCAGCTAAGAATGGTGTAAAAGGCGCCATTATGATGCTTAGCTGGACTAGAATGTAGTGCAAAGTACGGTAAGCATCGTTTTTATCCTGATCGTTGGAACTTTTCCAGAAACGCTTACGGCTTCTCCGTACGTACCAATTGCTGGCGTCATCAATAAATGGCAATACCTCAGCTAACGCATTTGGGATGTCATAAGCCTGCATATGCCTGTCGACATGAGACGAAAGCTGGTGCACCCTTGAGACAATCCAGTGGTCGAGTGAACTAGTAAGCTCATCCGTTGGATCAGAAATATCTCCACTCCACTCCCAGCCGTCAACATCCGCATATAGGGTAAAAAAATCATACATATTCCAAACCATACTCAGCTTGCGAGCCACATCGCTGACGTCTTTGTCCTGCAAAGCAAAATCTTCCCCGTTGAGCACCGGGGAACTGAGTAGCAACAGCCTCAGGCTATCTGCAGAATATCTATCCATTAGCTCATTCGGATCAGTATAATTTCCAAAAGATTTGCTCATTTTACGCCCATCGTTGCCCGCCAGCGTCCCTGTTGTTATAACATTTTCAAAAGCATTACGACCAAATAAACCAACATTGATGGCATGTAGGTAGTAGAACCAGGCCCGTACTTGTCCTACATATTCGACAATAAAGTCTCCTGGAAAATTAGCATCAAATTTTGCTTTGTTTTCGAATGGATAATGAAATTGCGCGAACGGCATGCTTCCGGACTCAAACCAACAGTCTAAGACTTTATCTATCCTCTTATACTTGACGGAATCTATTGTAAAAGTTACATCGTCAATCCAGGGTCGGTGGTAGTCTTCTAGCTCCGTTCCGGAGAGCTCTTTTAGCTCGGCATAACTACCGACCACTTTTATGTGCTCGTTGCCTTTTTTATCCGTACCCTTCCAGACAGGCATTGCAGTCGCCCAGAATCGGTCACGAGATAGATTCCAGTCAGGTGCAGATTTGACGGTGTTCTCAAACCGACCGTGCTTAATATATTCTGGAAACCAGTTGATGTTTTTATTTTGCTCCAACATCTGGGTTCTTTGTCCATCAATATCCATAAACCAGCTGGGGTGAGCACGATACATCAAGCGATTGCCATTACGCAGGTTATGAGGATATTCGTGCTGAATATAAACAATTTTCCAGACAACCCCACGCTCTAGAAGTATTTTTGCGATTGTTTTGTTTATCTCCCAGACATTTTCACCTTTCCAGTCACCCTCAGTGTAGGTTCCGTACTCGTCTAGCACATGGACAACTGGAATGCCCTTCTCTTGTGCCAGCAAGAAGTCTTCTTCGCCATATGCAGGAGCAAGGTGAACCACACCTGTACCTGAGTCAGTTGTCACGTAATCTGCCTCCCAAACCCTATGAGCGCTCTTTCCTCGATTTTCGAACAAAGGTTCATAAGATTTACCTATTAAGTTACCCCCGTCAATCTGTTTTACAATCTTATAGCTCAGCGCGCTATGCTTGTCGTCTACAAAGACTTTTGCGACAAGCTCTTTTGCTAATATAAACTGCTCGTTATTATACTCAACCTGAACATATTCAATTTTTGGGTTTATTGCTACCGCTGTATTTGCAGGTAGGGTCCAAGGTGTTGTAGTCCACGCTAACAGATACGCATTATAGTCGTGTAACCTAAATTTTACATACACAGAAGGATCTGTAACCGTTTGATATGCACCTGCATCCATAGTAACTTCGGCTTTTGACAAGGGTGTTGCCCACTTTGTGTCATACATGAGCACTCGCTCACCCTCGTAAATTTTGCCCTTCTCATAAAGCTGTTTGAATGCCCACCAAACAGACTCCATATAATCTTTGTCCATCGTCTTGTACGAGCCCTTGAAATCAACCCAACGACCAATTCGATCAATAGTATCTTCCCACAAATCACCCGTCTGTATCATGCTCTCCCGAGCTGTAGTGATGTATTGCGCCAGACTAATTTTTGTACCAATATCGTGTCTATCAATAATACCAAGTTTTTGTTCGACAAAATTCTCTGCAGGAAGACCATGGGTATCCCATCCCCAAACACGCTCAACGCGATTACCCTTCATAGTCTGATAACGAGGAACTGCGTCTTTAACAATACTAGACAGCAACGTTCCATGATGTGGTACCCCAGTTATAAATGGAGGACCATCATAGAAGACGTAAGCATTGTCTTTGGGGCGCATTTCGACAGATTTTTCAAAAGTCTTATTTTTTTTCCACTGAACTACGAGGTCTTTTTCGTATTCAATCGGTTTTCGCCGAGTTCCTTGCTTAAACTTCACACCTCAACTCCTTAGCTTGCTCAAATCACATTCTCCCTCTCTGTAAAAGGTCCGACCTTTTGCAGGGGTGGTTTTTGTGAGTTTGAGAAATTAAAAAATCCCTACACATAGGAGCTCCATTATATTGGGGCGGTACCATCCTATTTGGGACTTAATTTTGTGATCTTACGGGTCACACCGAAGGGTTCTATTTATCCTGAGCCTGTCGAAGGACTTACTCAAAACGTTCTTCCCTTTCCGCTCTCCGTCCGGAAAAATCCTACAGAGACATACAGTTGATAGCTGTTTTACGGATTACCTAAATTGTAACTCACCTATCTGTTATGCGCAACTATCCTAGATACCCGGCGACTTCGTTCATTAATGGCAACGGCACGCCCTCCCAGCTGTTTATTAAGTCGTTGTTGTCGCGTAATACCAATAGTGCCGGATATTTAACAATACCGTACAAGGTAGCGCGATACGCGCCTTCTTTGGTTTCTAGACTAATCAAATCAATTTCAACTCCCTTTTGTTGGTCGAAGTCGTGCGCATACTCTTCAACGCTTCTAGCAAACTCGGATTGTGGATGATATAGAATTATTGCCTTCACTGCGTAGTAGTTTACAGGAAAACGATTATGGTTTACAAATCGGTGATTTACGAACAGCCAGTTGTCGAACCGCAAGATGAACACACGTAGCAACTGCCAGCTTTTTGAGTTTGATTTCCACAGTTGAAGCACATTGGTGCCGATTGATCTTTGTGTGTAGCCTTAGTTTTTTCTATCTTTTCATCCGAAATAACTTCTTGTTTGGCAACCTTTTGTTCTGTGAGTTTTGTTGTCTCTGGCAAGATTTCCATATCCAGCATACTTGTCTGTGAGTCTGGCATATCGTCTATTGAAGCCAATCCTAGTTCCAGTCGATCATCAAAAGATAAGTAATCCATCGCCAACCTACGAAATATGTAGTCTATCAGAGATGATGCTGTTCGAATTTCCGGATCATCCGTTATTCCAGCAGGCGCAAACGACATACTTGTCATTCCCTTAACATATACTTTCAGTGGAACTCCATATTGCAAACTGTAACTTATTGATCTAGCGAAGGAGTCCATAAGTCCTGCAAGTGTCGAACCCATTTTGGCCACTCGGACAAATAATTCTCCCGGGGTTCCATCTTCGTACTCACCAACAGTGAAATATCCATGACAATCTGAAACAGTAAAGGAGTATGTTTTTGAAGGTCGAACCTTGGACATTTCACGACGTACAACGGTTTTCACTATCACTTTTTCTGTTATTGTTTCTGCGCCAGATGAAGGCATGTCGTTGTTTTTGTCTGCACCCTTTTTAGTCATTGATAGTGGTTGCGCAACTTTACAGTTATCACGATATATTGCCACTGCTTTTAGGCCTAGCTTCCAAGCTTCAATGTGCAGTTGTTCTATTTCCTCAACTTTTACCTCTTCTGGCATATTTACAGTTTTACTAATAGCACCCGAAATAAAGGGTTGTACCGCTGACATCATCTTGACGTGGCCCATGTAATGAATTGGGTTGTCCCCCATCGAGCAAGAAAACACATCAAAGTGCTCACTCTTGAGTTGAGGAGCGTCAGTTATTGTTTTTTCAACATCAATATAGTTAACAATATCGTCTACTTGGGCTTTAGTATATCCGAGTACTTTTAGTGCACGAGGTACTGTCTGATTTACAATATTCATAGTGCCACCACCGACAAGTTTTTTAAACTTGACTAGACCGAGATCAGGTTCAATCCCAGTTGTATCACAATCCATCATAAGCCCAATTGTTCCCGTCGGAGCAAGTACGCTAGCCTGAGCATTTCTAACACCGTACAAATCACCCAGCTCAACTGCGTCGTCCCAGGCTGTCGTAGCAGCACTCAATAGATCTTCTGCAACTAAACTGGCATCAATTTTGGATACCTCTGCTCTGTGCATTTTGAGAACATTTAGCATCGCCTCTCTGTCTTTGTGAAATCCCGCAAACGGACCAACCCTATTCGCCAATCTCGCGCTTGTTGCATAAGCATGTCCAGTCATTATCGCTGTAATTGCAGCCGCTTGAGCCCTACCTTCGTCGCTATCGTAGGGAAGTCCTTGAGCCATTAACATGGCACCCAAGTTTGCATAACCAATACCCAGCTGTCGATAAGCGCGAGCATTTTTAGTAATGTTTTCTGTAGGATACTCACTATAACCGACTAAAATCTCCTGAGCGGTAAAAATTAGCTCTACGGTGTGGCGAAATGCTTCGACATCAAAACTACCGTCTTGATTTAAATACCTAAGCAGGTTGATTGACGCAAGGTTACAGGCAGAGTTGTCTAGGTGCATGTACTCACTGCAAGGGTTACTGCCATTTATTCGTCCTGCATTAGGAGTTGTGTGCCACTTGTTTATAGTGGTGTCGAATTGCATCCCTGGATCGGCACACTCCCATGCCGCTTCTGCTATTTGTCGAAATAAATCACGAGCTTTTACACGTTTTACGGATTTGCCAGTTGCCACAGCTCGTAGTTCGTAATCTTCGTCATTTTCGACGGCTTGCATAAATTCGTCAGTGACCCGGATTGAATTATTAGCGTTTTGGTATTGAACAGACGTAATATCTTTGCCATCAAGTGTCATGTCCCAGCCGGCGGCTTGTAAATCACGAGCTTTGCGCTCTTCGCGAGCCTTACACCAAATAAACTCTTCTATATCTGGATGATCTGAGTTCAATATAACCATTTTGGCAGCTCGACGTGTTTTTCCACCGCTTTTGATTGCTCCAGCCGATGCATCCGCACCACGCATAAAACTCAGTGGCCCGGAAGCCGTTCCAGCGCTTTTACCTAACGGTTCTACGGATGACCTAATGCCACTCAGGTTTATCCCTGAGCCAGAGCCTCCCTTAAAAATCATTCCTTCTTCTTTATACCAATTTAATATTGACGGCATCGTGTCTTCAACGGCCAAGATAAAACAAGCACTTGCCTGTTGTGCTCTTGCTGGAGCTCCGATATTGAACCACACCGGGGAATTAAAAGCTGCACGTTGCGTTGCCAAAATATATTTTAGTTCTTCTCTAAAATCTTCGACTTCTGCCTCAGATTCAAAATACGACTCCTGTAAGCCCTGCCTAGCGATTGTATCGACTACACGATCAATTAATTTTTTAAGCGAGTCTTCCCGCTCGGCTGTACCAAGCGTACCCGTGAAATATTTTTGGGCGACAATATTGATTGAATTCAGCGACCAGCCATCCGGAAACTCCAAATCTTTTTGTTCAAATACTGGTTTTCCGGTTGTCGGATTCATAATAACTGAATCTCGTTTGACCCACTTTAATTCATCATATGCTTTGCTTTTGGCTTTAGTAAAGAATCGCCTGTGCCCCAGGATTGTTGTTTGTCCCATAATATTTACCCCCTTTTGAAACACTTTCATGGTCTCTAAAGGAGATCTCCTTTCATCACTTCTTAAAAGATTTGAGCATTGTGCTCAGATCCGCTTGTTATGTTTGTTATTTGTTTAGAGTTGTTGTGGCTTGCTCTCATAAGCCTTTGTCAGCTCTTTTCCCCTCTGCTAATGCAAGGCAGAATAGAAGGGTCGTAGCTGGCAACTATTATTTTGAGATGTGTTTAACTTTTCGTTCGCGGATTTGCAAAAGTTCACGTTCGAACCCAGCAATATCTTTGAAGCGACGATAAACACTCGCAAAGCGCACATAAGCAACTTCGTTGAGCAGAGCGAGTCGTTCCATAACTAGTTCACCTATCTGGGCAGTACCAATCTCTTGTTCTCCACTAGCGTGGACATAGTGTTCGATATCTGCAACTAACCTTTCTAGTTGCAAACTAGTTACTGGAGTCTTTTCGCAAGCTCTATACAGTCCAGCCAGTAGTTTATCTCGGTTAAAAAGTTCACGAATACCGTTATTTTTGATAACGATTATCTGTGGTCGCTCTATCCGTTCGTAAGTCGTAAAACGATACTCGCAATCAGGACAAGCCCGACGTCGACGAATTGCCTCGCCATCACTAACATCACGCGACTCAATAACTTTTGTGTCTACTGACGAGCATTGGCTGCATTTCATGATTTGCCTCCTTTTTGCTCACTAGAACTTAAAAATGTAGTCCTAGCACAAATTATGTGTTCATTCTGAATGTACAATTACTATACTCATAGTCACCATATATAGCGTCTATACAGACAATAATAGACCCACATGCAGGGTTTGGCAATATATATAATGGTGTATTATTTACTTACTCTTCTCTGTTACTAATCTGTTTTTTTGTCAGAATCTTCATCGGGACTATTTTTTTTTGCTTGTTGTTGTTTTCGCTTGGTTAGGCGTCGCAAAAATGATGGTTTTTCAAGCTCATCTTCTTCATCCTTGCTGACAATTGGGTTGGTGTCTAGAAAATTATTATTTCGCTCGTTGCTGTCTTGGTCTTCAGAATCATCAGCGTCACCATTGATTGTCCAAATATTTGGCATTGGTGTATCTTTGTTGAGCTCACTGTCTTTGTCGTCATCATGCAAATCCATATCAATGTCTGACATATCCTGATTGTCGGTTGTTTTTGGCAAGGGATTACTCTGTAACTCAGATGCCGATTTTAGGTTTTTGCGATTTGCATAATAGGCATCATCAAAACCTGTTGCAACCACCGTAATGATGATTTCGCCCTCTAATTCTGGACTTATTGTTGCGCCAAAAATGATATTTGCGTCTGGATCTGATGCCGCTGTTATAGTCTCGGCGGCTTGGTTGATTTCATGCATTGACATGTCACTGCCACCTATTACATTGAATAGAATGCCTCGTGCACCATCAATCGAAACTTCAAGTAGGGGAGACTCTATTGCTTGTTGTGCGGCATTCACCGCGCGATCTTCACCGGACGCACGTCCTATTCCCATCAAAGCTGATCCAGCGTGACTCATAACAGTTTTGACATCTGCAAAATCAAGATTAATTAGACCATGGACTGTTATTAGGTCAGAAATTCCCTGTACTCCTTGACGCAATACATCATCGGCAACCTTAAAAGCTTCGAGTAAAGGAGTCTGCCTATCAATTGTCTGTAACAAACGATCGTTTGGAATGATTATTAAGGTATCTACAGATTTTCGTAAATTTTCAATTGCGATATCAGCGTTTCTTCGACGCTTATCTCCTTCAAACGCAAACGGTTTTGTGGCAAAACCAACTACCAATGCCCCTTGTTCTTGGGCCACCTCCGCCACTATATGTCCTGCACCACTACCTGTACCACCACCTGCGCCAATAGTCACAAACACCATGTCGGCACCTTCTACTGCTTTGCGGATATCTTCTAGTGACTCTTGAGCTGCTTTTTGTCCAACGCTAGGGTCTGCGCCAGCACCCAAACCACGAGTTTCGTCTTTGCCTATGTGAATTTTAGTTTGAGCTTTCGAGTGATGAAGTGCTTGCGCATCTGTATTTACAACAATGAACTCAACGCCTTCTACACCTGCATCAACCATCCTATTTATCGCAGCTCCACCTGCACCACCTACACCAATTACCTTAATTCTAGCGAACGTTTCAATTGCGGGGCTAACCTGTGGCATAATTTTTCACCATCCTCATTTAGTATAAGGTGGAGTATACCTGATACGAACCAGTTGTTCAATGTCAGGATTTGCGGAGCTTTTTTAATAACCCTTCAATCATTCCTAACGCCTTCTTATTTGGTGATCCACGAAGCTCGTTGGGTTCTGGTGTAAGTAGCATGTCAAGTTGCATGAGCCCAATTGCTGTCGAATATGCTGGGTCATCTATAACATCTACTAAACCCTGGAGCGGTTGAAGAGTACCAATTCTCGCCGGAAGCTGAAGTTTTTCTTTTGCAAGATTTGCTAAACCGGGTAACTTTGCCGTGCCCCCCACCAATACGGCCCCTCCAGGTAGTTTTTTTGACCGACCAATTTTTTTCAACTCTTTGTCTACGAACTCAAATAATTCGTCTACCCTTGCTTCTGTTATCATATGAACTTCGCTCTTAGTAAATGTATGCTCAACGCCATCCACGCTCAAAGTTATTGTGTCGTAATCAGGGGCATCTAGTGTTGCATAACCAATCTTTACTGATTCTGCTACGTCCAAATCTGTCTTAAGGCCTATTGCTAGGTCGTTAGTTATATTGATTCCTCCAATTGGCAAAATAGCTACATGCTGAATCTCACCGTCTTCTACGACAACTAAATTAGTAGTACTTGCACCAATATCCAGAAGTACGGTGCCTGACTCTTTCTGTTGCCTGTTGAGCACTGCTTCAGCAGCGGCTAGGCTGGAAACCGTTATGTGGTTTAAATTCACGTGTGAGCGCTCCATAACGCTCGTAAGGCTCTTTAGCGTTGGAGATGACGCAGTTACTATATGGGTATCTACTTCAAGCCTGACACCACTCATACCAACAGGATCTTTAATATTGTCCTGACCATCAACGCGGTAATTTTTAGCAAAAACTTGTATGATTTCTCTGTTTGGAGGTAATTGCATTATAGTGGCCGCTTCTTCTGCACGATACCTATCGTCAGTGCTGATTTCTCTGTCTGCCGAACTTATTGCAATCACGCCTTTAGAGTTTAGTCCGCTTACATGGGTTCCATTTATGTTGACTGTTGCACTTTTGATTTGTATGCCTGCTATTCTTTCAGCCTCAGTAACTGCGTGCGTTATTGCTTCGGTAACATCCTCAAGATGAACGACTACGCCTTTTCGCATGCCAATGTTTGGAGCAGACCCATGACCAACAATTGATAGTTCCGTTGGGTGTTCAGAATTATACATGCCAATAACACACCTAACAGTTGAGGTGCCGATATCTATACCGAAAAAATGTGTGGGTTGTGAACCGTCCCGCATGAGGCAAGTATAACGCTTATCCTGTTCTCTTCGCAACACATGTTGATACTAACTATCGACTAGTTAATATCTCTGCGCCATCGTCCGTAACTAGAACCGTGTGTTCAAAATGAGCCGCCCAAGAACCATCCGCTGTTCTAATAGTCCAATTATCTTGGTCGGTCTTTACCTCATAGCCTCCAAGTGTCGCCATGGGTTCAATTGCCAACGTCATTCCAGGTTCCAGCACAGGACCAACACCCTTTTTACCAAAATTAGGTACGTTTGGTTCCTCGTGCATTTCATAACCTACCCCATGTCCCACCAAATCTCGTACAATTCCATACTTTTTATTCTTTTCTAATATTTTCTGTACTTCGTAGGAAATGTCACCCACGCGCGCACCGGGTTTTATAACCCCTATTCCTGCCATGAGCGATCTTTCGGTAGCAATTAGCAAATCTTTTACGTCATTGCTAGCATTACCCACCACTACCGACAAAGCAGAGTCAGTAATCATTCCTTGGTATGTTACACAAAAATCTAAACTTACGATGTCGCCATCTTTAATAATATGGTTTTTCCTAGGAATGCCGTGCACTACTTCGTCGTTAACAGAAACGCAAAGTACGTCTGGAAAACCATGATAGCCCAAAATAGTTGGTTGTCCTCCCAGTTTTTTTAGTTCCTTTTTGGCAATTTCAGCCAGATCTTTTGTACTCACCCCTGGTTCAACCTGTGACGACAAGGCGGTTAAAACTGACGCGAGCATTCTGCCACCTTGACGCATAACATCTATTTCAGAGGCAGACTTAATATTGATTTGCATTACTTACTGTGCTCTTTGAGCCAATTTACAATTTCCGCGTGAACAACCTCTACCGGTTTTTCCGCATTTATTTCTTTGAGTTTAACGCCAGATTCTGTTAGATACTTTAGGATTGGGACCGTATCCTGCTCAAAATCATTAAATCTTTGTTCAATTCCGTCGTCGTGGTCATCGTTACGTGCTCTTTCAAGTAACCTAGCTTTTACCGCTTGTTTTGATGCAATTAGATGAATAACTGAGC
This sequence comes from Saccharimonadales bacterium (SeqCode), assembly GCA_038206875.1. Lineage (GTDB taxonomy): Bacteria > Patescibacteriota > Saccharimonadia > Saccharimonadales > JBBQAJ01 > JBBQAJ01. Next base: position 24,474 of record JBBRAK010000001.1, on the reverse strand, counting down.
TTACTTCAAATCTACCAGTTTTTGCCTGGCCTAATAACCACTCTGCTTGAGATAACCTACGGGGATAACCATCAAGAATTATATTGTTTTGATCTTGAGTTTCTCCAAGTGCATTTTCTAACAATCTAGTGACTTCTTGGTCGCCCAGAATTTCTCCGTTATTCATTCTTTCGTGTTGCTCTTTTGATCCGTAGTTTCTCAGTAACTCTCCGGTTGAAATCAAGTCAAAACCGTCTCTTTCGGCAAGTAGTTTGCTCTGAGTGCCTTTTCCAGACCCAGCAATGCCCATTAGTAAAATCATACAGACAACTTTTCTTTTACAATTTTTGAAATTGTTGCCCCGTCTGCGGAACCACGACTACGACTTTTTACAGAGGAAATAACTTTTCCCATGTCAGACATATTAGTAGCCTTAAGCTCAATAATTACACTAGACACTAACTTATCAAGTTCCTCATTGCTAAGCTGAGAAGGTAAATATTTTTCAATAATTTTTTTCTCTTCGGATTCGGCCTGAGATCTTTCAGCACTACCGCCCCTATCATACATATCCGCACTCTCTTGTCTTTTTTTAGCTTCTTTGACCAACAAATCAATGACTGCATCCTCGCCCAATCCTTCTTCTCGTACACCTTTTGCAACTTCCTCATAAAGAATTTCACTCTTGAGACCCCTTAGCGTTGTTACAAGGGTCTTCTCGCCAGCCAACATAGCTTGCTTTATATCTTCATCAATTTGTGCCTTGATTTTCATAATGTCTCAATTATTTCCCACAAATTGTACCAGAGAAGCCGACACCTGAATAGGCTATGACTTAACGCTCTTTTTGTGGCGGAGCTAATCCAAGTTTAATTTTTTTCATTTTGATAGCTTTTCGCTCGCGACGAATGATAGCTTTTTTCCTACGGTCACGCTTACTCAAAGGTTTTTCAAAAAATTCTGCTTGTTTAGCAACAGCAACAACACCGCCTTGCTGTACTTTGCGAGTAAAACGGCGAATCAAATTTTCTACCGACTCCTTAGAGTCCTTTCGTGTAACTTGTATCATATATTCAATTGATTATAACTTAACAGATAGCGAATTGCAACATTACGGATTTATCTGTTGCTTCTTTTGGCTTAGTCGTTGTGACTTCAACACTATACTTTGTAACTCTTTAAAAATCGCAAACTGCTTGTTGGTGTGATAGATCTTTGTATTCCCTTGTCTTTCTGAAATGAGGAAACCTATTTTTTCAAGCCTTTTTAATTCCCTTTGTATGTTGCCTGCGTCTTCTTTGATAAGTTTCGCCAGCCCACGTACGTGAGTTTTAAAATCAGGGTACTTTGCATATACGACAATGATTTTTCGTCTAACTCTGGAAGTGATAAATACGTCTAACATAAGCTCTTATTGTTACTCCTACAACGTTAAGTATATGAAAGCTCGGGCAACAATTCAATACATTTTTTATTAAAAGCTATAATAGGGTCTATGTACTACCGAGTTTTTGCCGCCAGCCAGCGTTACCACGGAAACGAAAGCCTGACCTACAAATATGAAAAAAAACTAAAAATTGGTCAAATCGTTGAAGTACCTCTTTTGTCAAAATCCGTTCTGGGAATAGTCGAAGGTACATCCAACAAACCCAAATTTACTACAAAAAGCATCTTAGACTCGTGGGATTTATATCTACCCAAAAAATCGTTTACTTTAATGCAATGGCTACAAAGCTACTATCCGGCTCCTTTGGGCACATTAACTGGGCTATTCACTCCTCCAAATTTAACAAAAAAACTTTCTCCAATATTAGCTGAGACTTCCACCTCTAACACCATGAAATTACCAGACCTAACTACCGAACAACAAGTTGTTTTAAAATCTATTGAATCTTCAAAATTAAATAGCGTTCTACTTCATGGCAATACCGGAACGGGGAAAACTAGAGTTTACCTGGAGTTGTCCAAAAAAGTATTGGCTCTAGGCAAGTCTGTGGTCATTCTTACTCCTGAGATTGGACTCACGGGAGTTTTGCTAGACATTTTTTCTAAAACATTTGGAGAGAAAGTACTAGTTACTCATTCTGACATGACCCCAAAAGAACGTAGATTGTCCTGGATCCGAGCTAGTCGTTCAAACTCTGGATTGATTGTTATTGGCCCCCGTTCTGCTCTTTTTACTCCACTCAAAAATATCGGACTAGTAATCATGGATGAAGCCCACGACAGTGCCTACAAGCAAGAGAAATCTCCTTATTATCAAACCAGTAGAGTTGCCGCAAAAATAGCGGCCATTCACGATGCAAGGTTTGTGATGGGCACTGCAACTCCGCTCGTTTCGGACTATTTTACTTTTCAGAACAAAAATCTACCAATCGAGCGCATGACGAAGCTAGCAATCAGTAGCGAAACTACCTCTTCGGTAAAAATCATAGACCTCCGGAACAAAGTTGACTTCACTAGATCTCCTTGGATTGCTAATACACTGCTTGATGCAATTTCGACTGCACTTAAGCGCAAAGAACAAATCTTGTTATTTTTAAATCGAAGAGGTAGCGCTCGTCTTGTGCTGTGCGATAACTGTGGTTGGCAGGCTATGTGTCCCCACTGCGACATCTCACTAACGTATCATCATGATACTTACAACATGCGTTGTCACAGCTGTGACTTTAAAGACAGAGTACCGACCGCTTGTCCATCATGCGCTAGCAATGAGCTGAAATTTAGAAGCATCGGTACAAAAGCGCTAGAAATTGAAATCTCCAAATTGTTTGCTGGTGCTACAATAAGTCGATTCGACGGAGATACGTCCAAACTCCAAAGCTTGAATCAGCAACGACAAGATTTACAAAGCGGAAAAATAGATATTTTGATTGGTACTCAAAGCATTGTAAAAGGTTTTGACCTCCCGAAACTGAGCGTTGTTGGAATTATCCAAGCAGACAGTAGTTTGCAAATTCCTGATTACACAGCATCAGAGCTCACATACCAGTTGATTAGTCAGGTTAGCGGTAGAATAAATCGTGGACATCGACAAGGATCGTTGTTTGTGCAAACTTTTGAACCCGAGAGTAGGTTACTGGAACAGTCCCTAAACAAAGACTTCGCTAGCTTTTATAAGCACGAGCTTCAACAGAGAAAACTGTATAATTTCCCCCCTTATGCATATTTGCTAAAAATTAGTTGTGCTCGTTCCAGTAGCAAAAGTGCTTACACGGCCTGTAGCAATTTAACGGATAAACTTCGCTCACAACACAGCAATCTTACAATTGACGGTCCAGCGCCTAGATTTATTGAAAAAATTGCTGGCCGATATTCGTGGCATCTGGTTATTAAATCCAAAAGTAGAAACAGGCTAATTGAAGTTATCAAAAACCTACCGAACAATTGCACATTTGATATTGACCCTAGGGACTTATTATAATTTACAATCACAAACCTTCTTAGGACATACTGTACTCACCCTGCCCTAATCTGTATACTTGACTTCAATGAACTCGACAAAAAACGATATTATAATGCTACCGAATCCCAGTTTACGTACGCGCTCCAAACGAGTTGGCTTAGTAGATAAAAACATTCGTGACGTTGTAGACAATATGTCTAATGCAACTTTGGACTGGGAAGATAGTCGAGAGCATGAAGTTGGTGTCGCTTTAGCCGCAATTCAGATGGATTTACCACTTAGGATTGTCATAATACGTAATGATTTTGACAACAAAAATGACCGAACATTTAATGTGTTCATTAACCCCGAGATAGTTAAATTTGAAGGTGGCTTGATTGAAGATTTCGAGGGTTGTTTGAGTATATCTAACGTATACGGAAAAGTTCCTAGGTATGAACGCGTCAAAGTAAAGGCAATGAATTTGAGTGGTAAACAAATTAGAATCACAGCTGATGGATTTTTAGCTCGAATTTTTCAGCACGAAATTGATCACACGAACGGAATTGTGTTTGTCGATCACATTAGGTATAACTCAGAGGCATTTTTTCAACTACAAGAAGATGGTCACTTATCGGAGATAGATTACGAAAATAACATCCGTAAAAATATCAATTTATGGCAATAATCTGGAATATGAAACGTGAAAAAATTATCTATACTTAGCAATAAAAAATCTACCGCTTCACCGGAAACGAGCAACTCAGAAATTAACGTCAAGCCAAATTTGCTCAACAACAAAGAAAAAATTTCAATTGTTTTTATAGGTAGCGGACCTGTAGCTTCTAGGTCATTGGAGCTATTGTCAAAAAATTTTTTGATTGAGGCGGTGGTAACAAAACCTCAACCCCTCCATCACAAAGCTCCGTTCCCTGTCCTAGAAATTGCAAAACAAATGAATTTTCCTATACATACGGTATCTAGCAAAGCTGAAATCTCTCAACTTCTTGCCACCAAACCGTTTAAAAGCATGCTTGCGGTATTGATAGATTTTGGAATACTGGTTGGATTAGATGCAATAAACTATTTTCCACTTGGTATTGTAAACAGTCATTTTTCACTTTTACCAGAATGGCGGGGAGCTGATCCCATTACATTTTCCATTCTAAGCGGTCAGAAAAAAACAGGGGTCAGTTTAATGGTACTTGATGCAGGCTTGGACAGCGGGAAAATTATCGTTCAGAAAAGCTTGCAAATTAAATCCAACGCAAATTCCACTTCTCTCACCAACGAATTGGTTGATTTAAGCGATCAACTACTTAGAGAATACCTACCTGCATACAGTATAGGCTCGGTTAAGCCCCGCAACCAACCACACCCCGAACGAGCCACCTACTCACGCAAGCTCACCAAAAGTGACGGAATCATAGATTGGCAAAAACCGGCTATACAGATTGAGCGCGAAATTAGAGCATACATAAATTGGCCAAAAAGCCACACAAGACTCTTAGAGAAGGACGTGATTATCACCAAAGCTCGCGCGATTGAAAAGTTACATCTACCGGGAGATATTAAAGTTACGTGGGATAAGAATTATCTAGTTATAGGATGTGGTAATGGATCACTACTAGTAGAAGCCCTACAGCCAAGTGGCAAGAAACAGATGAGTGCAGAGGCATTTATACGAGGCAATATTCGACATCCCGGTATTAGCTCACTAGGACAAGGAGACATAGACTTCCCTTATACTATATGAAAGAATTATTGTTCTGGTGTTACCGGTGGCTGGACTGCAGCAGCTACAATTTGTGGAGCAGATTCTTTGATTTCAGCTTTAAGTTTTTCTAGTTCATCAGCTACTACTTTTTTGTATTCTGGAAAGTTTGTTTCGAGCCATTTTAGCGCACCAGGTTCATCATTTTTGTCTATAAAGCTTTCAAATTCATCCAATTGCTCATTGGTCATTTGCTCTGCCAACTTCATCCCTACACGCATTTCCAGAGTTTCGTAAATATGTGCGAGCATCTTGTTTTTTTCTTCGGTAGGTAATCCCCCTAAGCCAAGCTCTTCAAGTAACGTATTATCGAGTTTAAACATAGGTTTATTTTATCACGGTGCTTTATCTACTTATAATCAAAAATATTCCACCTATGACACATCCGAGTATTATCCCTGTAATAATTCCGTATCGTAGAGCTGTTTTATAAACCTCTGATGAGGTTATTGATGCGTTTGCTTTTTTATTTGCTTGATAAGTAGCTACTTTCGGAGCAAAGTCGATTTGACTTCTGACAGTGTAGTCGTCAAGTATTTGACCGAGTCGTAACATACGCCGGTGGTCTAAGTTGTCATGAGATTTATCTTGATATATGTCACTTTTTGGAATTACTTCCATAACATATTCGACTATACGTTTTTATAAAGTTCTTGCAATAGTTTCACGTATGAAAAACTCCAAATGATCGCCTTCTAGAATTTCCGTTTTGACGGCTGTGGAGAGACTTACGCCACACAGTTCGCCTTCAACTATTTCCTTAGCTTCTTGAGGACCACGCTTCAATAATGTTGCCGAAACTTCCGCGATAGTTTCTTTATCTCTAACTATTTTTACTAACGCAGGAACTGTAAGTTTACCTTTGGTCACTTCTCCACCACAGATTACTTCTGTTTTAGTTGTCTTAAATACGCCTTTTACAACTAATCTCCCTATTACAGTTTCGACAATCTTTGGTGGCAATAATAGTTGCAGTTCAGCTTTAGCGTCGTCTATAAGCTCATAGATTACTTTGTATAGTCGAATTTTGATTTTGTCACGTGATGCAAGTTGCTTAACGTTTGATGGCATTTGTACATGGAATCCGTACAAAATAGCACTGGTAGTAGAAGCCAAATGCACATCGTTTTCATTAATAGTACCTACTCCAGAGCCGACAACCCTTATGGCTACTTCCTCAGTGTCTAAGGCTTTCAAACTATCGATCACTGATGTTAGTGAGCCTTGCACATCGGCTTTGATGATTACATTCAACTCATTTACATCATTGCTGCGATTTATCATACGAATTAGCTCACCGCTGTTTATGTCCATCCTTGCGCCACTTTTTTGATCTGACGCTGACTTATCTGCCATAGCTCTTGCTGTTTTTTCGTCTGATACCACTTTGAATGTATCTCCAAACTCCGGAAGTATTTTGAATCCTGTCATAACTATGGGGGTGGATGGACCAGCGAACTCGAGAATTTCACCGCTAGTTGATTCCAAATTTCGAACGCGCGCATAGCTACTTCCTGCTACGACAAACTGCCCGGGCTTAAGCATACCAGCCTCTACAAGCGCTTCCGCAACTGGACCTCGACCTTTCTCCATGTGTGCTTCAATAATCAATCCTTGGGCAGGAACGTCCGTATCAGCACGTAAATCTTCTACGTCTGCAACCAGTAATATCATATCGAGTAAGTGGGGAATCCCTTCAGATGTTTTAGCAGATACTGGGGTAACTACAATGTCACCGCCCCATTCTTCAATAAGTAAATCTTGTTCTGACAACTGCTGTTTTATGCGGTTTATGTCTGCGCCTTCTTTGTCAATTTTGTTTATGGCAACGATTATTTTTACACCTGCTTTTTTTGCAAACCGAATCGCTTCTATCGTTTGAGGTTTTATACCGTCATCTGCGGCAACGACAATCACCACAACGTCGGTCAAAGCGGCACCATGTTCGCGTAGTGCTGCAAATGCTTCATGCCCTGGCGTGTCCAAAAACGTAATCTGTCTGTCTCCGTGTTTTATCTGATATGCGGAGATATGCTGTGTTATACCTCCAGCTTCCGAATTAACCACTTTTGCACCCCTAATAGCATCGAGTAGGCTGGTCTTTCCATGATCAACATGCCCCATTACCGCCACCACCGGTGGGCGCTGACCAGCCGATTTGCTAGCTACGGGCTTTTCTCTTGGCTTTTCTGAAGCACTACTGTCCTTTTTGGAAAGTTCTATGTCTAAATCAAGCTCACCGACGATAATTTCCGCAGTATCAAAATCAATCCGCTCATTGACTGTTGCCATTACTCCGTTTTTCATGAGCTCGGTAATTAGTTTGCTCACAGGTATGGATAATTCTTCGGCTAGAGCGCCAACGGTAATCATACTGTCAATTTCGATTTTACTACTCATGGTTGCGCTCCTTTCTTGAATTACTTAATCACATAATAGGTCAAATTATTTTGCGTCTTTTAGGCTAAGTGCTATTTTTCGGCCTTCCGTATCTATTTCCAAGACCTTAAACTTCTTGGATTCGTTTAGTTGGAAGATTTTTTCAGGGTCTATTCCTTCTTCGTCGCTCATTTCAGAAACATGAACCAATGCCTCAACTGCAGAACTTAACTGAACAAATGCTCCAAACGGAGTTATTCTAGTAACTTTGCCCTCTACAACTGAACCTTTTTTGAACGCCTTTACTTCTTGTAGCCAGGGATCCTCTTGCATTTGTTTGAGGCTCAAACTTAGACGATCTTTATCGATAGCGATTATTTTGGCCTCTACGTTTTGGCCGGTTTTTACGTAGTCCCTAGGGTCTTCAACCCGCTCCCATGATATTTCAGATATGTGTATCAAACCTTCTATGCCGTCAACATTTACAAAAGCTCCGAAATCTATTACCCCAGTAACCACCCCTTTTATGCTATCGCCCACTTTGAGTTCAGAAAATCTAGCTTGCATGTCGTCCTTGACTGCTTCTTTTTCGGAAAATATCAGCTTGTTGTCCTTGCGACTGATGTCCAAAATTCTAGCCCTAATTGTTTTATTCGTCAGTTCATTTAGCTTTTGAAGAATTTCGTCTTTGTCGGCTCCAGAAACACGTGGGTAGTGTCCGGCTGCGAGCTGAGAAACTGGCAAAAATCCTCTTATGCCTTCTAGCTCGACAAGTAACCCACCTCTGTTTGCGTCATATGGTGAGATTTCAATGATTTCTTGCTTATCAAACATCGTTTGTAGTTCGTCCCAGCCTCTGTCTTTGACTGCTCTCCGCATGCTTAGAAGCGCATATCCTTCGTCCATTTCTGGATCAACTACACTGGTCAAAATCTCTTGACCTGGTTCTAGTTTTTGGCCATGACCAATCTCTCGACGCATTACTACACCCACGCCGTTGGCACCCAAGTCTATCCAGACCTCGTGTTTGTGTACGGAAGAAACCACGCCTTCTACGACGTCTCCCGTTTTAAGTTGTGCGATATCGCTGGACTCTAAAAGTTCGTCCATTGTAACGCTAGTTGATGTACTAGTTTTTGACATGATAATCATGCCTCCTTGACTCTGCGGTGTGCCTTAACACATTGACCCGTTCAGATTTCACTGTGAATTATATCTGTTCTATCGGTATAAGTAAAGTGTTAACGACCAAAAGCTGTTAGCTGTCTGCTGATAGCTGTATACTAGTCGCTATGTATGCAGCTGTCGACATTGGGGGTACTAAAACGTTGGTTGCTGTGTTTGATAATCATGGCAAAATTATTGAACAAGTAAAGTTCCCTACACCTAAAGATTACGAAGTATTTAAGAAGGATTTGGCAAAGGTCGTTGCAAATTTGTCAACAAGTGACTTTCAAAATATCGTTGTTGCAGTCCCTGGTAAGCTGGATAGAAAAAACGGTATTGCTCTGGCGTTTGGAAATAGACCCTGGAAAAACGTACCTATTGAACATGATATTGAATTTATATTCAAAGCTCCAATTATTATAGAAAACGACTCTAAGCTCGCAGCATTAGCAGAAGCAAACAATATAGATGGCAAGTATCGGAAAGTCTTTTATTTAACAGTTAGCACTGGCATAAATGGCGGAATGGTAATAGATGGAAAAATTGATATTAACTACGAAGATATGGAAGTTGGTCAAATACCGATTGATAATCATGGAGTTTTCGTAGATTGGGAAGATTTTGGCTCTGGACGCTCATTTCAGGAAAAGTTTGGCATGAGAGTTAGCGACATGCCAATTGATAATTATGTCGCATGGGAGTGGTTTGCACAGAGAATTGGGGTTGGGCTTTTGCATATTCTGGCAATTCTAACACCTGAGTTGGTCATCATTGGTGGTGGTGCTGGTGAACATTTAGAGAAGTTCGAAAAACAACTATTAGACTTCCTGAAAAGTCACGAAAATCCAATGTTTTCAATTCCACCGATTAAAAAGGCAAAATATGGAGGCATGTCTGTAGCACAAGGATGCTTCCAGCTTGCGAAATTTCATCATGAAAAACTTATTAAATAGCCTCCAAAAACTCCTCCCGGACATCAAGTTTATAGCTTCGCCTACTTTTTACTGGTCTCCGCAGACAAGCACAATTTACTTCAACGGTGATGTGCTGAACACAGAAACTGGCAAATGGTCACTTTTGCACGAAGCCGGGCATGCAGTGCTTGACCACAAAAGCTACAAAACAGACGCTGGCCTACTTAAACTAGAGGTAGAAGCTTGGCAATCAGCTCAAGATTTGAGCCAAAAACTGGAATTAAACATAGACGAAGAGCATATTCAAGACTGCCTAAACACATATCGAGACTGGTTATACGCCCGCAGTACCTGCCCCAAATGTGCTCTGAACAGCTTACAGATAGACCAGACAACGTATTTATGCTTAAACTGCTCCACTCGCTGGTCTGTGTCAAAATCGCGCTTCTGCAGGCCGTACCGCATGCAGGACAGACATAAAAAAACACCGCCAGAACTTAATCAGACGGTGTTTGTATAAAGAAAGCTTTTTTAAATTAAACTGTCTTTTTGGTGCGACGACTAATACGTCCACCCTTGGCACCCGCAACACGTGCTAGTTCACGGTTAGCAAAAAATCCGCCAGTTCGGCCTTTTTTACCACCAGCAGCACCGATTTTTGCGTAAAAATCAGCACCGTACTTACTTTTGTTTGTTGATGCAGCAGCTTTGCCGCCAGCTTTAGTTCCAGCCATGTTATGACTCCCTGCCCACCACCTTTAATTTAAAAAAGATGAAAACAAAAGAGAGGGCGTACCTTTCGGCACTACCCTCTCTGATGTCGCTTCTCACGAAGTTATGCTTATGGTATCACTTGGTTGCGCTAATGTCAATAATTTATTTAAAAATTACCTGGCCCAAACCCTAACGTAGTCAAACTCAACAGTACTAGGCAGAGTGTTCTTTAAACTACCCGACTGAATATCGTTTTGGAGCATAATAAATTGGCCAGTATTTTTGTAACACGTCTCATAGGGCGACCCAATCTGCACACCATCGTAGTAATAAGTCAAAATTGCAGAATCCGGAGCTTGCGAAGGACAGCCACTCTTAGCGCTCTTTACTAAACTTGCGGCAAAAACATGCCAACCACTATTCTGTCCTATTCCACCAATTGTTTTCTTCCAATCATCCTGGTTAGCCCCTGGACCAGCGTGAACGTTAGCTTTCGCTTCCCCTCCCAAGCACTCCATTACATCGCTCTCTAGGAAAGTCGGCCAGCTAACTCCATTTGCCACCCCATTGGTCCAGATACCAGGCCAGTTTGCGCAACCGGTAGTGCTATTTGCAGGAGGCATATACATTTTTGTCTCAATGTAGAATGAACTTGTAATAACTATATCTGCATGCGTGCTGGCATAACCTGAAGCATAGGGATACGTTGTTCCATTGTTTGCTTTGCAACTCCTCTGCACAAGCGTAAGTTTAAGAGTTCCTCCGTTTACCTTTGTTTGTGCAGGATCTTCGCAGTTCTGCATACTGCTATTACTTGCTTTCGTTATGTCTGAATCACTTCCTCCCAGATAATTTGGTCTCCATTTGGTAAAATCTAACGCAGTACCACTAAATTCGTCTTGCCAGTTAAAATTCCAGGTTCCGCTAGGACCATTTGATTGGCCATATCTACAGGGAGTTGGGTTGCTTGGAGCAGAACCGTCAGGAGGTGAAGTGGGGTTACAGCCAGTAGGAGGAACTACAGCACTACCAAAAGTTATGGCTTTTCCGCCACTTAGCGTAGAGTCAGTTCCAATGGCGGGAATAACGCTTATAGAGCCGGTTCTAGTTCCGTTTTCTGGCTCTATGCTAAAAGTTGGCGTGGCTGCTCTGCTTATGATTAGAAATGTAGCCCCAATTACCGCAAAAAGAACAACAAACACTACTATTTTGCGTTTTTTTTGGAATTTTTTACTCAACCCAAGTCTCCCTCGGTGCTATTCGACTATAACAGTTCCAGAAAATTTGCCAGGGTTTAGTTCGTCGTGATATGTGTATGTACCTGCCTTTTCAAAAGTAAATCCAAATGAATCATTCGGTCCTATTGGCTCTTCGTCGTACAGCTCTGGAAGCATTTCATGAGTCTTGAACGGATCAGCTGCAATTTGATGATTTGCGCTATCATCATTGGTCCAGTTTACCTGGGTTCCGACTTTGACCTTTATAGTCGCTGGCAGGAATCCACCTGGGGTAATACTGACTTTTGCAACTTCTCGCGTTTCAGATGGACTAGTAGTTGAAGCAGGCTCTGCAGTCTTTTTATTATCGCTCTTCATCCTAACAAATACTCCAGCAACAATAACACCTACAATAATCAGTACTAAAATTGTGACAACAACAAACTTTTTCTTTGAGTTCTGTCCACCAGTTACAGGCTGTGGTGCCGGCTGGCTTTGCTCCATTTGCGTTTCACTGTCTTGAATTTCATTCATTATATTTCCCCACTCCTTTTATTTGTGAACCATCGTTATGTTCTTGGTCAAAGTCGAACCCGACGGGATTGTTCCATCTGAATTAAGTGTAATGTAATTGGTTCTAACATACTTAAACGAGTATGTACCTGCAGGAACACCAGTCATCCTATAGTTACCTGTACTGCTAGTTTTCACACGGTGAGTACTACCACTGTAATAGATTGATACGTAGACTGAACCTAGAGTTTTTTGTGTGCTCGAATCCCTAACCTGACCATACACATCCCCATTCAACAGAATCGGTGGAGGAGGTGGTGGCGGTGGAGTTACGTTGCTAGGCTTACCGTAGATTTCCATCTCCAACAGTGAATATCCCCATTTCGTTCCCCTAGCAGTACCATACATTCGAACATAGCGACCCGATCCAGTTAGGCCAGTCAAATCATCTACACCGCCATCTCCGCTAGTTGTGTTGTATATCGACTGCCAGCTGGATGCGTCGGTTGATACTTGTACCTGGTATGCCTTGCCATAAGCCGCCTCCCAGTTAAGCTTAACTCCGCTAACATCGTAGCTAGAACCAAGGTCAACATATATCCACTCTGGATCGCTACCACCGCTACCGTCGGATTTGAGCGCACTTGCCCATCGAGTACCAGCATCTCCATCTACTGCACGTGAAGCTGAGTAATTAGTAGACTCGACAGATGAAACTGTTGCGGGTTTGTTCAGTGCTACATTTGTAGAAGTTACAGGTGGCGCTGGAGTCTTGACGGTTGCAGTATTTGAATCTGCACTACTGTTTCCAGCAGCGTCTACAGCTTTTACTGTATAGCTGTAGCTCGTGTCAGGGCTTAATCCAGTGTCACCGAAGCTTGTTGTTGTCACAGTAGCTACTTTGGTGCTACCCCTGTAAACTTCGTAGTTTTTGACCCCAATATTGTCGGTGCTTGCTTGCCATGAAAGGTTTATTTGAGTTGTACTTACAGCTGTTGCCGTGAGATTAGCTGGTGCTGATGGAGCTTGAGAATCGGGTGCATCTGGAGTAGTAACCGAAGTTGTGGCTGAATTAAGGTTATCGGCATTATCTATGGCTATGAGCTCATAGCTGTACTTAGTTGTGGCTGTAACATTTGTATCTGTGTAGGTTGTGGTGTTGGCGCCCATGAGACCTACCCATACACCATCTCTGGACAACAGGTAATCTTTTATGCCACTCGCATCTGTTGCTGCGGTCCAAGTAAGTACAACTTTGTTGTACGCACTAGCAACTGCTTTGAAATTGCCGGGAGCAGAAGGTGGCGTTGTGTCACCATTTTGAACAGTAACGGACTTGCTGTCCACCAATGATTTGTTGCCTGCAGCGTCGTATGATTGCGCCGCAATAGTGTGAGCACCATTTCCAAGCGCTGTTGTGTTCCAGCTGAAGGCATATGGCGCACTAGTATCTGCTGGTGATTGTACTACTCCGTCAACCAAGAATTGAACTTTGGCAACACCTATGTTGTCGCCCGCGGTCGCAGCAACATTCACCGTTCCGCTCACAGTTGTGCCGGCGGATGGACTTGTAATACTTACCGTAGGAATTACAGAATCCGGAATACTAATTGAGGCCGTATTGGACTTCGCAGAAGCGTTACCGACCGCATCTTTAGCTATAACATAATAAGAGTATGTTTGTCCGATTGTTAAACCACTATCTGTTGTTGCATTTGTAGTAACAGTTTTTAAGAGAGTTGTCCCTTTGTAAACGTCGTAACTTTTGACGCCCACGTTATCGGTGCTTGCCGTCCAGGTCAAATTTGCTTGAGGAGTAGTTGTTCCAGTAGCAAGTGTCGCCTGCAAATTCGCAGGAGTACTTGGTGGCTCCGTATCTGGAGTAGGTGGCGGTGGTGTATTTGTAACCTTAACCGATATTGCTGAACTAGTCGTAGAATTGTTAGAAGTGTCGAATGCTTTGGCTGTCAGTGAATATGGCCCATCTACCGTTGTTGTAGTATTCCAGCTAGCTGAGTATGGTGATGTCGTGTCACTACCAATTAATGTCGTTCCTGAGTAAAACTCTACTTTACTAATCCCTTGTGCATCCGTTGCATTAGCACTTACTGTGGCGGCTGTTCCCTGAACTGTGCTACCAGCCTGCGGAGCAGTAAGGCTAACTGTTGGGGGTGTGGTGTCGGGCGGAGTATAGCAGTTGTCACCAGTCCCGGTTGGTAGGCAAGCCGTGTCGCTCATAAGTAATACGCGGTCAACCTGAACACCAGGTGCAGTACCGTATAAGTTGATAACATTGTTGCCAGCGGTTAGGTTAAGATTGACAACGCTAGCACTGTTGCCGTCTTTGTAACTAATCCATTTCCAAGTGTTAGCTACATTATCTGACCCGGCCAATTGATACTTGATATTACAGTTGTTACCAACATCAATTGCCAAAAAGTTATCTGTAGTTGTAGGCGCCTTAAGTCGAACTGCAATTCGGTAAGTTCCTGCTTGAGTTACATTAGACGTATAGCTGACAGAACCATATGGAGCTGATGGCGCTGTACATGCTGCACTAACAGATTGAGGAGACGCAAAAGCAACCCCAAACACTGCAATAGAAAACGCCATAGCAAGTAGCAGGTTTCGACTGCCATTACTAGTTAATGATTTAATAATTTTATACATTATCATAACTCCTTTATCATGGTTGCCATACTCTTACATAATCAACTTCATATGTTCCAGGAAGATCACCGCTAGCCCAGGTTCCATTCCAGCCATGATATTTTCTTGGTCCATCACCGCCTATAGCTAGGTTTATATCAATTGTATGCTCATATCCCAGCGCAGCTGTCGCACCAGAATCGGAAGGAGTGAAAGTTTGCTTCTTTACGCCGTCGATGTAAAAATCAAGCTTGCTAGCAGTCCAATTGACTCCGTAGGTATGCCAATCGGTATTATCTGTACTACCTACATCTCTAGACGCACCTCCTTCTTGTTTGTGCCCACCGTTATCCCAGTGGAAGGTTTCTTCAATACAGCATGGGTATGTACCGTATGCTTCCATAACATCTATCTCTCCATATGCAGGCCAACCTGGTGCGGTGTCGGCACCTACCAGCCAAAATGCTGGCCACCAACCACCACCCTTGGGTAGCCTAGCCCTGATTTCGGTATAACCTTGTTTGAACTTAAACTTTTGCGAACCGCCAAGTTTGCTGGTAGTTATAAATCCGGAAGTATATTTGTAACCAGAACAACCGTTATTTGAGTCTTGTTTTCCGATGAGTCTTAACGATCCTCCAGAGACAACAGTATTACCAGTCATATAACATTCTTCTTCGTTGTTTCCAGTTCCGTAGTTACTATTATTCAGAACATTCCATTTACTTGTATCTATACTGGAGCCGTTAAACTCATCGGCCCACAGTGTATTCCATGTCGCTCCGCCAGTAACTGCAGTGGGTGGTTGGCCTGTGGATGGTGGTGGTGTTACGGCGCTTCCAAATGCAATTGCCCTACCACCACTTAACGTTGAATCAGTTCCTGATGCTGGAATTATGCTGGCTGAGCCCGTTCTTGTTCCATCTTCGGCCTCTACACTATAGGCTGGTGTAGCTACTTTACTTATAAGCAGTGTTGCAACACCGATTAAAGCAAACACTCCCACGAATATAAATACGTTGCGCTTGTTTTGCATTAACTCCCTCGTTCTTTTTATACTAGCTTTTCTTTTGCTCATATATACTACTGCCTAACTGCTTAGGCTTGAGTATAGATTGGCAAAATGCTAATAGCAATCTTTTTCGTATAAGCTCAGCTCAAAGCTGTGGATAAACGATCCGAATATTGTGGCAGACCCTTGCAAGCACTAGGAGTTTTAACCGGGGGAAGCAAACTCTTCTGTACCAGTTCTCAAAATTTCACTCAAAATTAATGCCTGACCCCAAGCAAGGTCATTATAATCGCGCACTTTCGGCCACCGCTTTCTGGCCTGCACCCAAAGCCTTTTTTGTAGTTGTTCGAGCGATTTATAGGGAGTAATCTTGGAAATTGCAACGTCTAAAGCGCGCCTAGCCGGTACAGTACTGCCAGCTCCACGATTAGGGTTGTTGAGCTTAGGTTCGTAAGATTCAAAGTAGGCTTCACCAATTACTATTGGGTCTATACCGTGGGCTACCAAACCGGCCATAATAATTCTGTTTGGCAAATATACATCCCCGTATTCTTCATATAAATGGGCCTGTCCAGTAATTTCTACGTTTAGATTAGTGCCGTCGTCTATCAGTCTCTCGTAATCAGACCACAGAGTAGTTTGATCATACGGCCTGTCTTTCAGCAACATAGTCGCCCATTCGGTATACGCCTCATTGATGATGTTAACCTTTTTCATCAAACCTACTCTAGTGACGCCCAGAATTGGGCCAAAAGTATCTGGATCATTCCTATAAACTTCCGTGACATCCTCACTTTGCCCTGATTCTGCGCGGTAATTATCCGTACCTCCATCGATTTCCGCAACCGCCTCAAACATTGATTTTCCGTTCAGTATTACCGTGTGGCCGGAATGAGCATGAACCATTTCGTGTGTATAGGTGTCTTCCATAGTTCGCGAGCGCCCACTACCTAAAACCCGGTCTGCATCAATATACACGGCATTTTCCTGTGCATCATAATGCCCGCCTCTATCACTTAATCTGTTAATTACAGGGTCGCTTGCGATAACTTCTAGTTGTCGTAACCTCGCTTCGCCGTTAGAGTCTGGGTCGCCATCTTGACCCGGAAAAGTTATATTTTTGGGCAATACCCCCGTGCCAATTAGTTCATCGAGTTTTGTATAAAAATCATTCTTTAGTCTTGGAAGTTGCGAATCCAGGTGTTCTTGGGCTACCTTTAGCGCGTCGGCGTGTAGCTTTATTAATTTCTGAAATTTGTCATCAGTTATATCGCCATCCAACCCCAGAAACACTCTGGAGAACATGTAGGGTTTGCTCGGTTTTCGATTTTCACCGTGAATCAAATCAAGAAGCTTGCGCTCGGGGACTTCTTCCATAGGCTTAACTTCCAGCTCATTCACCAATTCTTTTAGTTGACCACTGTCATAAGCATAGTTAGTAATTAGCCGGTCAAAGGAATACGCAACCCCTGGTTGTTCTAAGTATTCTGCGGGCAAGGTAGATAGCTTCTCTGCCGTCATTAACTTTTTCGAATCGTCTAAAATTTTCTGGGGTAGACCCATTTCCTGATTACTGACGTACCTCTGATAGCGACTTACCCAAGGCGCTACAAACCTATCAGCCGTTTCAGGATTCATAGCTATAAAACCCTCATCGACAGCCTGAAGAACTTGATGACCCATCTGCGAACGGTCGACATCGGGTATACGCGTAGATTGTTGTTCTGACATGTTTATGTTTATTTTTGTTTAACAGATATAATTCTAGCATAAACCACTTAATTTGTCAATGACAGTCGTAAAGTCTGCATCTTCATTGGTATGTACTTGGGTGATGCCTAAGAACTCTTACAAAAATATTGACGAATACATCTCTAACTTTCCTCACGATTTGATTGAAAAGCTAACCTCGCACCAAACCCGGCAAGTCGTGACTAAAACGTATTAGGATTGAAGCTTGTAGTAGAAACTAATAACTCTGTAACTTGGACTCCTTAACGTTCGCCTCAGTGCTAACAACCGTCGGCTGAATAACAGAACCACTAAACACTGTAGACGTTGGAGCTGGATGTTTATCTGGTACAGAACTTTTACCCGACAGCTTTCCCAACATTTGCCTAAACGAAGTCTTATGAAGTAATAAGTAACCAATTATTATCACTAGAACTATTCCTCCTCCAACTTCTAACAATATTGGCAAACCCAGAACTGCTTTCAGCTTGAGCTCAAAATGTTGGACTTGTTTAGTTGACTTAGTGCCGTCTACGACGATTGTCGAATCGCCCATTATCTTGCCTCCCTGTACGTTCACCTTGTAGCTTCCAGGCGTAATCCCGCTAAAGCTCGCAACCCCTGTAGAATCAGTTTTGGCGTAGTTACTGCCCAGTGCCACGTCTATACCTACTTGAGGTTTGCCCTTACTATTTACTATTTTTACAGAAACCAAGTAGCTAGTCGAAGTCGAATCGTTATTTGCTACAACTGATTCAGATGAGTTATTTTTTTCGGCCTCTGCGCCAGACGAACTATCAGCAGTTGTTGACGACGGTTTGCTTTTTGCGACAGAACCAGCACTTGGGCTAGAACTCGATGTTGTGCCAACAGATGGACTGCTGTCACTAACCGGTGCTGGCGTTGTCATAGTATACGTTCCGCCAGTCGTTAATTCATCCCAAATGTTAGTGTTGCCTGATGTACTTATTGCCGAGCTTGGGGCAAATGTTACGGAGGTAGTACCCGAGCCAAGTAAGGCTTTGAATGTCACTTTTCCGACAATTTGATTTCCGGTAAGTGTGCCAGTTTTACTTCTTTGGAAATTAACATAGCCGCTTCCCCCAGAGCTAACGGACGAAACATCAAAAGCGCTGGTACTGGTATCAGTGCTGACAAACTGCAGTTTCGCTTGATCATATGCTAGATCTGCCTCTACCGCACTAACCGCATCTGAACCGCTATTTTCATAAACTGTCACCGTAAAGTTAGTGTTTATATTGTAGCTCCCGCTACTAGGGCTTAGGCTGAAAGAAGCTGTTCCCGCGGCGGTAGACACATCAACTGAAAGTACTCCGAAAAATACCATTACGATTGATAGGATTAAACTGATTTTATATTTTAGTTTCATACTTTTTATTTCTAGTTCTTTGTTCGAAGTATCGAGAGATCGATTATATTAATTATACCATCATTGTTAAGGTTTTATGCCAATCTGAGCTCGCCAGCCACCGGCAAGTCTGCGATTTCAGGGATGTCTTTCCCGCTCGGTTCAAACAATGATATGGGCATTGGCTCAATACCAACAACCCCCCTAATTGTGTCAACAATTCCGCCTGGCACCATAGCTGGCATAGCAAGTGGGTCGCCCATTTGCACACCTAACCACAGTTCTAGCCGAGCTACTGCACTGCCAAAACCCTCTGCCTCTGCTTTGTCTGCCAGTACTGCCAGTCGACCGGCGGTACGAGCGGCGACTATTAATTCGGCTTCCACCATACTGTTCGGGCCATAACGCCCAGATACTTCAGATAGTATGGAGTTCCTTATAGCAACCGAATCAGGGTCTATTCCAGCACGCTCTGCCTCATAGCTTAGAGCTGACGCCCTTGTTAGGACCTCTCCGTAAATATCAAAATTAATCCTGTCTACCATTTTTTTGTCTCATCTCTTACGATTATTTAACAAATTATAGCAGATTCTACATACCCGCTAGAGTATAATTTCATAAATGACGTCAAAAGAAATTATTAGTAAAGTTGCAGGCTTGAACCTACCGAAAAATTCCTATGTCGTTTTTGGCAGTTGTCCTCTTGCACTGGCAGGAATTAGGGAATCACAAGATATAGATATGCTTGTTAGCAAAGAGCTGTTCTATCAACTACAGAAAAATGGCTGGAAGCTCGCCCACAAAGGACCCAAAGACAATCCATTAACTCATGGTGATTTTGAAGCGCATTTCAGATGGAACTTTAGTTCTTATACTCCCACTTTGGAACATTTGCTGTTGACAGCTGACATAGTCGACGGCATCGCTTTTGCCTCTCTAGACGAAGTAAGAAAGTGGAAGCTCGCCTCTGGACGCCCAAAAGACCTTAAAGATATTGAGCTAATAGACAAGCATCTAAAGCAACCCTAGCGAACTCTCCCCCAAATTTGTTATTCTAAAACTATGAAAGCTGTATTTTTAGATAGAGACGGGACCATAAACGTTGGAATACCAGTTTATGAGCGTGTAGATAGTGTCGATAAGCTTAAACTATTGCCGGGCGTAATTGAAGCTCTAAGGAAACTGGCTAACCTTGATTACGCTGTGTTTTTTATCACCAATCAAGCAGGTATATCCGAAGGACTCATATCAATGTCTGACTTTGAAGAAATTAACGGTAAGTTAGTCGAGATGATTGCTCAAAGTGGGATAAAAATAACCAAAACCTATGTTTGTCCGCACGGCGAAGGCGATACCTGTGAATGCCGCAAACCAAAGCCCAAAATGTTAGTAGACGCTGCCAAGAATTACGACATTGACCTGGCAAGTTCTTGGATGGTTGGGGATCGCTCAACAGATATAGAAACCGGAGTCAACGCCGGAACCAGAACAATACTTGTGCAAACAGGGAACGTCAAAGTTAAATCCGGTAAAGCTACCCACACCGCCCCGGACTTACTAGACGCAGTGGACTATATCGCCACCCACCGATAGCCCAGGTTTGTTATTATAAATAGATGAAAACTTACAAAGGATTCTAGCTCGTATACTCAATTCGTTATAACTCTGGCAAAGCCAGTATAATTTAATTTGTAAGGAGTAAAGATGAAACTTGGAAATTTAGAATTCAAACCAGTAGAAGACAACTTAGGGCTGATTAGCGAAGTCGCCAAACAAACAATTGAAAAATTAGGACTAGAAGGTATATTAGTGGCCGAGATCGACGACAATTACTCAGACACCGCAACCTTTTGCGAGGCCTACCAGATAGATCCAGACGATTGTGTGAATTGTGTGATTGTAGAAGCTAAACGCTCTGACAAATCTTGGCTAGCCGCATGTATGGTGCCAGCTACTATTCGCGCTGACATCAATGGGATAGTTCGGCGCGAGCTAGGTGCTCGCAAAATATCATTTGCCTCTATGGACAA
Organism: Saccharimonadales bacterium (SeqCode); assembly: GCA_038206875.1. Lineage (GTDB taxonomy): Bacteria > Patescibacteriota > Saccharimonadia > Saccharimonadales > JBBQAJ01 > JBBQAJ01. Next base: position 3,641 of record JBBRAK010000001.1, on the reverse strand, counting down.
AGCTGTAAACGATTCCAAAATGGTCTATGGTGCGATAACACCTGTTGGATTACCAGCTGGATGGCCTATTTTGGTCGATGGCTCAGTTCTAGACAAAAAGCTCGTGGTAATTGGTAGCGGAGTTAGAAACTCCAAACTTCTAGTTTCAGGCAAGCTATTGGCTTCACTGCCAGGTTCGAAAATTCTATCCCTAGAAAAGTCTACCTAAAATCAGCTTGAATCTACTGTCCGTTGAAGAAAGAAAGTAGGCTTGGGGCTTGGCCGGACACACCCAACGGAGGCAAGCCGAGCATCTCAGTCCAGGTTCGTGTTGCTGAAAAATGGCTAATTGGGTTTCCAGAGGGAGACGGTACTTTCGAGCCTGGCTTTATAGATGGCGCTACTAGAGCGTTAGGTATTGGTGTTTCCTCGTCGAACAAAAAGAACACGGCAGTGTCGCCAGACTTATATCTAGCACTGTCAAATATTGGATTTAAGAAGTTTTTGGCCCAAGTATCCCCGCTAGAGACACTATTATCGTGCATGTTTTCACCATTAGTTGGGAGTATCAATGAAAACTCTGGCAAAGTCCCGTTTACATCATTCATGAATGTGCTTATAGGCACATCGTGACTATTGCAATATGCTGAACCAATAGTTGGGGTGTAGTACCTGATGGCATCGTGATAAGCGCCACTAAAGTTTGAACCCGAACAGGGTGTACTAGATGCCGAACCACTATAATAATCTTTGCCGTTCTTTCCTGATGCAATCAACTGTTTGTAGATATTATCGACGCTTGTTGTCGTAGAGTATGTGTCATCTGTTAGTCCGTGTACTGTAGGAGATAGGCCGTTCGTCAAAGTTGCATAGCTCGGCTTGGAATTGTAATTGCCATTGGTCGTACCGTCCACATTAAAGTTTCCGTCATGCCAGTTATTTTTTTGGGTAGTCCCGTTGCTACCACTATATGCTGCACCACATTTGTTAATAAGTCCGGTTATATATGGGGATGAGCTACCGACAACTTCTGACCACGTGTGATTCTCAAACATAACTACGATAATGTGCTTCCACTGACTTGGAGCCGACGCTCCCACACATGGAGTGTCTGAGGACACACCACCTCCGGAAGTCGCAACGCTAAATTTAACCGCCTTACCACCAGATGCAGAAGTGTCATCAATAGACGTAGCTGGAGGTTGTATTGTCCCTGTTTCTGGTTCAATACTTAATGTTGGCGTCGCGGCTCTACTGATAATAAGTGAAACTGCCCCAATGACAGCAAATAACGTAATAAATATCGCTAGGTTTCGTTTTCTGTGAATAATATTCTTTAAATATTTCATTGTTCTTAAGTATAATACTATTATTTAAAAATTATTGTCCAATAAATAATCTGTTCACTGCCCTAAGCTTTTCTGGATAGTAGCCTTTTTATAGAATATCATTAATCCAAGATTTGAACGCACCAGGAGTACTGGACCCCTCAACCGTCATCGACATGTTTTGAGTCGGTGGATCATTTGTAGAGTTAGCAAATTGCCAATATGCGCGACCGGTTTTTAAATCCTTAAATATTGCTGTCATGTCTTTTCGCCACTGTACTGAGTTTGCACCACCCTCAATAATCCCCCATTCTCCCACCCAAAGCGGAAGTTTAAGTGCTGGGTCAGCAAGTACGTCGAGATTGGCTTGGAACTGAGCACGAAGATCGCTTGGTATAATTACAGGGTACCCCGCATTATTTTCATATGTATGATTACCACAATCACCCCCGGAGTTATTATATCCAGAAGGGTTACAGCCACTAATAAGTGTTCCGTTGGAGTTATGAGCCCCTCCGTAGTAATGATGGAACGAAAACACTATGTTATCTTTCCTACTGAGTGTCTTTAGCGCCGCCAATGGGGCCAAACCACCACCGCTGTCAGGCTCAACAATTAAAATTTTATCCGGATCCTTACCTCTAGCCCATCCTATGAGAGTGCTGTACATAGACATTAGCAAGTTGTCATCACCATTGAATGGATCAGGTTTTGGTTCGTTCACAAGATCTATAGCAACAACCGTTGGGTTGTTTGCGTAGTCGCCTGCTACTTTTTCTATATAGTCTCGTGCATTAGCTTGGACACTTTTTGCAGCCCCCTGATACGTTCCACTGGAGCTAACCCTTGCCCATGATGGAATGCATAGCGCTGAACTACCGCAAGAAGTACCCGTACCGCCAAAGTGTATAGGATCTAAAATTACATAAATACCAGCCGATGTAGCATTATCAACTGCAGATTTAAGATTATTAAAAACTGTCGTACTAAAGCCTCCTGTTCCCGATGAAGGCTGGAAAGCTTCCCAGTCCATTACCAATCTTACCGAATTAAAACCCGTTGTTTTCAGTTTCTGCATTTGCGCTAGACTAGTTACGTTGGTATTCTCGCCAACATATCGTATGTTTGCACCATTCATTACGACCACCTGATTGCTAGGTGTACAGAAGGCATCGGGATAACAAGTATGGAAATCGCTTCCAGACGGATTTGAAGCAGAGGCAAACATTATTGCCTTACCACCGCTTAGAGTTGAGTCGGTGCCAGTTGTAGGTATAACACTAGCTGAGCCGGTTATAGTGCCATCTTCTGCTTCAAAGCTTAGTGTTGGAGTAGCGGCTTTGCTGATTATGAGCATTGCTGTACCTATGATCGCAAAAACAGCTACAAAAACCCATATTTTGGGATTTCTATGAATTAAACTCTTGATTGCCTTACCCTGGCTTAGCGCTTTTCTCATGATAATTCTTAATCATGATTATAATGTGCAAAAAAATAAAACGCAATCGGTTTGCAACTTTTTGCAATTTATAGAAGATGGTATTTTTGGGCCAAATTAAACAAAAACCCTCCTTTCGGAGGGTAGTTTGTATAATTTGGCACCGTGCTATTTTCCCAGGGTTAAAACCCAAGTATTGTAACCGCTGCGAGGCTTAACTGCTGTGTTCGGCATGGGAACAGGTGTTACCCTCGCGCCATGGGCACCAAATTCTGCGTCTCGACGGCGCAGAATTTGGCATTCTACACCTTAGGCGCTCGTTTGATGCTCATGCTTATACCATTTATGATATACGACTTTATTTGTCTGATATCATGCATGATATATTGCACGTGATTTTGAGATTTTTAATCCATTCGACTTCGCTCAGGATTATACTGAGTGGCGCTATGCGCTAAAATCGAACGTATAAGGTAAACTTGCCTACCGGTAGGCAGGCGTAGTGGTTTAGCCCTTCGATTTAACTCAGGGTCTTTGGAACCACCAATAACTAGTCAATGCACTTCTTTCCAGAACACACGTATCTGAGTGCAGAGTGGCGATTCGGAGCGAGGAACGCGGAAAAGTTGTATGAAAATACTACTTTTCGCGTACCGGAGCTCTCCAGCGTCGCTCTGTGCCAGAAGCTCTGTCAAATACTGGCTATTGCCAGTTTTTTACAGAGTAGTACGTATATTCTGGTCGTAAAAAGTCAATGGGACTATTAGTACGCTTCGGCTCCATACGTTGCCGTACTTCCACCTTGCGCCTATCAAACTGATCGTCTTTCAGTGTCCTCATAGGGAAATCTAATCTTGGGGTCAGTTTCGCGCTTAATATGCTTTCAGCGCTTATCT